>NZ_CAJHOF010000011.1 GCF_905120465.1 Campylobacter majalis | reverse complement strand
AAAGAGATAACTTTTTGTTACACTTAAAAGAGTGTGAATTTAGATTTAATAACCATGACAATCTCTATTAAATTTTATTAAAATTGATAAGAGAAAATAGGGTTAAGTTAATTGAGCCAAGCTTTTATAAGATGATAATTTAAATAGTTTTATTTGTAAGATAGTTTGCAAAATTATAAATAATTGATTTGTCTTGAAATTTATGCTTTATTGTAAAGTAGCTTTAAATAATCAAATCAAAACATAGTAAAAAGTAAATTTTATTGTTCGCTTACAACCACGGTAAAGCATAAATTTTACAAAACCATATGGCTATTGCAAACAATCAATAAGGCTATAAAATTGATAAGTTAAAAAAGATAAAACTAATACCCATATGGTGTTATTTTTGGATTTTGCAGAGTTTTAGGGATGGGAAATTTCCACTTCCCATTTACTCAATCCATGTTATTACATCATCGGTTTTACGACGATATTTTGGCGGTTGCTCGTTTAGTCTGTAGCCAACTGGTATCATTATAGCGACTCTGTGCTTTTTGGTGTCTATGTTTAAAATTTTACCAACAGCGTGTCTATCCATGCCCTCTATTGCACATGTGTCTATGCCTTTAAAGGCAGCAGCATTCATTATGTTGGTTGCTGCAAACATACACTGGGCGTGTGCCCAAGTATATAAAAGCTCGTCATCATCTTTAAAATTCTCAGTTATGAAATTTTTGTAGAAATTAATTCTGTTTTGAAGCTCTTGTGGCGTCTTATCTGGACGACGTTTTATCATATTAGCAACATATTGGCTATCACTTTTTAAATCGCTAATTTTAGCTAACACCACTATTAAGTGCGAACAAGATGTCATTTGCACTTGATTCCAGCTTACTTCACGGATTTTTTGCTTGAGCTCTTGATTTGTTATGACAACAAAATCCCACTGCTCAAGTCCTGTTGAGCTAGGGCTAACACGTCCAGCCTCTAGTATATAATCGATATCTTCGCGACTTACTTTTTTATTTTCGTCAAAAATTTTACAAGCGTGACGAAAGTTTATTATCCCTAAATAATCTTTCATTTATTTCCCTTATTTTTGAAATTAAAATACTAAATTCTAGCTTGTAAATTTAAATAAAATTTTAATTATTTAGTTTTATTTCATATCCTTGATTATCGCTTAGTTTTACTAGTTCATATTTGTGAGCTTTGTCTAGTGTGATGACGGCTCTGTATCTGCCTTTGTGCCAACCAAGACGAATATTTTTAAAAAATTTCGTATCGATACTTAGTGTGTCTGTTTTAAAGCTTTTTTGTTCTTTTAAGTCGATAACTATCTGTTTTTTTTCGTATATAAAGTGCTTTACAAGCTTGTCGCTAGTTAAAATTCTAAGTGTTTTTTCATCACCCACATCAAACCTAATAAAATCTTTAAATTTTACACTTTTTATAGGAATATTAATCTCTATGTTGTTTGATGTATTTGCGTCAGTTATAACTTGCTTTTTGTCTGGTATCTTCTCGCCAATTTCTTCTTTTACTACGCCTATTACCGGAGCGGACGATGGCATTATTTTAGCATTTGTTGTATTTGTATCGACAATAACCTCTTTTATGACGCTATTTTCAGGCATTGTTACTGATACGTCTAGTTTTGGTGTAACTTGTGGTTTTGGATCGTTTAGTTTAATTAATGCATACTCGTTACGTGGATTTATTGTCTTATTTATATCAATCGTTTTTTCTTTCATTGAGCCATCAGTTGCCCTATATTGGACTTTTATGTTTAGTAACAAACTAGTATCGCTTGGAAATTTAACATTTTGTCGTTCAAAATTTTCATACTCTTCTTTTATATTTGTTGTTTTTACGCTAGTATTTAAGTCCCCTGTGGCAATGAATGGATTTTCTCTAGCCACAATTGATAAAAATATACATGAAAGCAGGTAAAATTTTCTCATATTCTCACTTTTTGGTAGACTCAGGCTCTAGTTCTTTTAGTTCAAAATACTCCTTTAAAAGCCTTGCATTTTGTTTTTTCAGATATTCAACATCGTTTTTAAGGCGTTCTTTTTGGTGTTGAAGCCCTAGCATAACATCAAGAGAACGTTTGCCAAACATTATGTTTCCAACATACATGCCAAGCATTACAACACAAAAACTAACACCTAGGTATTTTAAAAATACCAAAAAAGAGTATGCTTTTTTAGATTTTTTTTGGCTATCGTCATACTCTTTTAAAATTTCACTCAAATTCCGTTTCCTAGAAATTCATCTGTTTCGTTTTCTATCTCGAGTAAGCGATTGTATTTTGCATTTCGCTCACTTCTTGATGTTGCTCCAGTTTTTATCTCGCCAGTATTTAGTGCCACGGCAAAATCAGCTATAAAGCTATCTTCGCTCTCGCCGCTTCTATGACTCATCACGCAACGATAACCATTGCGTTGTGCTAGACGAACAGTTTGCATAGTTTGCGTTACTGAGCCTATTTGATTTGGTTTGATTAGCACAGCATTTGCTACGCCCTTTTCTATGCCTTGTCTTAAAATTTTCTCATTTGTTACAAATAAATCATCGCCGACTAATTGAATTTTATCACCAAGTGTTTTAGTTAAGCTCTCCCAGCCACTCCAATCATCTTCGTCTAATCCGTCTTCTATAGAAAAAATCGGATATTTTTCACATAGCATTTGATAATACTTTATTAGTTCATCGCTACTTAGTACCTTGCCCTGCACTATATATTTGCCGTCCTTATATAGCTCAGATGCTGCGACATCTAGTGCCAGTTTGATCTGTTCTCCAGCCTTGTATCCAGCTTTGGCTATTGCTTGCATGATTAGCTTTATTGGTTCTTCGTTATCAGCTAGATTAGGTGCAAAGCCGCCTTCATCGCCTACTGCTGTGCTATGTCCTTGCTCGTTTAGAATGGATTTTAGTGTGTGATATATCTCAGTTGCTGCACGAAGAGCGTCGCTAAATTTTTCAAAACCAAACGGCATTATCATAAATTCTTGAAAATCCACGCTATTGTTTGCGTGAGCACCGCCGTTTATGATATTAAACATCGGCACTGGTAAAATACTAGCATTAGCCCCACCCAAATATCTATATAGTGGCATATTTAGGCTTTTTGCTGCTGCTCTAGCTACCGCCATAGATACGCCAAGCACAGCGTTTGCACCTAAATTTGAGTAGTTTTGTGTCCCATCAAGTTCTCTCATTTCATCATCTACTGCTTTTTGATTATAAGCATCTAGTCCTATAATGGCTTCAGCTATTTTTTCATTTACATTAGATACAGCCTTTAAAACGCCTTTGCCACAATATCTCTCATCTTTATCGCGAAGCTCTAGTGCTTCTTTTTTGCCAGTGCTTGCACCACTTGGAACTATTGCGTGAGCAGTTGTGCCATCGCTTAGAGTAACAAATGCTTTTATTGTTGGATTTCCCCTGCTGTCTAGGACTTCTATTGCACTTACATCTTCTATATATGTCATTCTTCGTCTCCTTTTGTGTCCTCGTCGCCATTGTCATTTAACAATCCAGCAACTCCCATTGAGTTTTTAATCGTTTCTATTATTTCGTTTGCGATATTTGGATTTTCTTTTAGATATGCTTTTGAGTTCTCTCTGCCTTGTCCAAGTTTTGATGCTTTGTAACTAAACCAAGCACCAGATTTATCAATTACGTCAAGTTTTACACCGTAGTCAATAATCTCGCCCTCTTTACTTACGCCCTCGCCGTACATTATGTCAAACTCAGCTGTTTTAAATGGAGGTGCAACTTTGTTTTTTACAACTTTAACTTTTGTGCGGTTTCCGATAGGCTGTTCGTTTTGTTTTAGCGTTGCTACGCGCCTTACATCAAGGCGAACTGATGAGTAAAATTTAAGTGCATTGCCGCCTGTTGTTGTCTCAGGTGTGCCATATCCAGTCATGCCTATTTTCATTCTTATTTGGTTTATGAAAATTACAGTAGTTCCCATTTTATGAACAATACCTGTTAGTTTTCTTAGAGCTTGGCTCATAAGTCTTGCTTGTAATCCCACGTGCTGATCGCCCATGTCGCCATCTATCTCGGTCTTAGGAGTTAGTGCGGCAACGCTATCAACTACGATTAAATCAACAGCTCCGCTTCTAGCTAACGACTCAACGATATCTAGTGCTTGTTCGCCGTAATCTGGCTGAGATACATATAAGTTATCTGTATCTACGCCTAAATTTTTGGCATAAACCACGTCTAATGCATGTTCTGCATCAACAAAAGCACATATACCACCTGCTTTTTGAGACTCTGCGATGATGTGAAGTGTTAGAGTTGTTTTACCAGAGCTTTCAGGGCCGTAAATTTCAATAATCCTGCCTTTTGGAACTCCGCCTATTCCAAGTGCTAAATCTAGTCCAATTGAGCCTGTCGGTATAAATTCTATAGGCTCTACTTGTTTATCACCAAGACGCACCATTGTGCCTTTGCCAAATGCTTTATCTATGCTTTTTAAAGCAGCTTCAAGAGCCTTTTTTTTATCGGCTTCTGTTTTTGGTTGCTCTAGCGTGTCTTTGTCTTTTTTTTTGCTTTTTTCTTCCATGATTAACCTTAGATAAAATTTCCGCTGATTTTATCTAAAAAATATGAAATTTTACTTTAACAACTGTGTTAAAATGCTACATTTTAAATATTTTTTGATAAGAATTATTGAATTTATATTATGCAAAGGTTAAAAGTATTAAAATTACACTTTGATGCTTATTAGAGTAAAAAGGGTGTGTATGAAACTGAGTGAAATTGGAGAAAAACAACGCTGTAAAATCACAGCCATCTTGGCAAAAGATAAGCTTTTGCAAAAGCTTTTAGATATGGGATTTGTCATTGGTGCCGAGCTAGAAGTAGTAAGAGAAGCACCACTTTATGATCCAATGGAGCTAAAAATACATAATTATTTAATAACTTTAAGAAAAAGTGAAGCAGTTTTAGTTAAGGTTGAGCCATGCAAGAGTTAAAAGTCGCACTAGCTGGACAACCAAATTGCGGTAAATCAACTATATTTAATATGCTTAGTGGCATTCACCAGCATATTGCAAACTATCCTGGTGTAACGGTAGATAAAAAATCTGGCTATTTTGATCTAGGCGATATAGAAGTAGAGATGGTGGATTTGCCGGGGACTTACTCGTTTAGTTCATATTCGCTTGAAGAAAAAGTTGCAAAAGAATTTATTATAAACGAAAAGCCAGACTTGATTTTAAATATCGTTGATGCATCAAATTTAAAGCGAAATTTATATTTGACATTCCAGCTTTTAGAGATTGGTGTGCCTGTTGCTATTGTGCTAAATATGTGCGATGTTGCTCAAGCTCGTGGCATAAAGATAGACGATAAAAAAATGTCTGAAATTTTAAAATGTCCTGTTGTAAAAGCTAGCGCAAGAAAAGGCGAGGGCAAAGATGAGATATATGAAATTTTAAAAAATGTTGATGAGATTAAGAAAAACTATAGCGAATTTAAAATCAACTATGACGAGCTTGAAAAACACATTGTGTCACTTCAAACGAGTTTAAATTTTGAAGATAGTGGCATCAGTAGGCGTTGGCTATGCATAAAAACACTTGAAAAAGATACTAGTATAATTGAAATTTTAACAAAAAATAATTCAAACATAAATGATGTCATAGAAAAACAAAGACAAGAATTTCATGATCATTATGACAAAGATGTTGAGAGTTTTTTGGCATCGTTTAGATATGAGAGTGCGGATATTATATTTCACAAATGTGTTACTGAGACAAAAAAAGGCAAAGAAACCATCACTGATATAGTGGATAGGTATGTGTTAAATCGGTGGCTTAGCTTTCCATTTTTACTGCTTATCATATTTATAACGTATGAAAGCAGTATTGTATTTGGATATAAGCTAACAGAATATACATGGCCTATTTTTGCATGGATTAAGAATTTTGTTTCAGATTTGTTGCCAGCCGCCGATGTAGCAAAAATACCTATGATAACCGATCTTGGCATATGGCTTGTTAATTCAGCCATTGCTTTGCTTAATTATTTGCCGATATTTTTTATACTTTTTGCCTTGATTGCGATTTTAGAAGATGTTGGATATATGCCTAGAATGGCATTTATACTAGATAAACTATTTAGAAAATTTGGACTTCATGGACAAAGCACTTTACCACTAGTGCTTGGCGGTGCATTTGTTGGAGGGTGTGCGGTGCCTGGTGTAATGACAACAAAGGGCATATCTGATGATAGGGCTAGAATGGCTACTATTTTAACCGTTCCGCTTATGAATTGCTTGGCAAAAGTGCCATTTTATACTTTGCTTTTGGGTGCATTTTTCCCACAAAATATGAGCATTATGATGTTTTATATATCAACTGTGACAGTTTTGGCGGCGTTAATTATTGCTAAGTTTCTTACTTCCACTATACTTAAAACACGTCATACCGCACCTTTTGTTATGGAGCTTCCGCCTTATCATTTGCCAACTTTCAAAGGCGTTATTTTGCGTTCGTTTGAGAGAGTTTGGGTGTATATTAAGAAGGTTTGCACTATCGTCATTGCTGTTGCTATCGTGTTGTTTGCTCTGCTTCAGTTTCCAGGTGTACCTAATGATATAAATGATAGATTAAACGCCGATGAAGAAAAAGCGATTGAAAATTTTATCAAATCTGCTGAAAAAACAGGCTATAAAGATTTGCTTGACACTCGTGAATCCGTGGCTGATGTTTTAAATTTCTACGATGGATACAGAGCCAAAAAAATGGGTGGAAGCAAGAGCGTGGATGATGAGTATGCTAAGAAAAATCCAGAATTTTATAAATTTATCAAAGTTGATAAAGATGATAAAGATGCAAGGACTATCAATACAGCCCTTCGCAAACTTTCAACCGCTAGAAACAAGATTTTAAGAGAGCAAAAAGAGGCTAAGATCGAGCATTCTGTGCTTGGAATGGCAGGTCGTGCTTTAGAGCCGATTTCTAGGTTTGCTGGATTTGATTGGAAGATAAATGTCGCATTTTTAAGCTCATTTGCCGCACGTGAATCTGCTGTGGCAACGCTTGGAAATATCTATGAAAGTAACAAAGATGATTCAAGCATCAGGCAAGTAGATGCTAATGCTAGTGTTGCTGAAGCTGGTGAATTTGTGGAGCAAACACTAAGACCAGAAGAGCAAATGGCTAAAAACAGCGGTTATACACCACTTCATGCAGCGTCTATTATTATTTTTATGTTACTTACTCCACCTTGTATTGCCACAATGATAGTTGTAAAAATGCAAACAAATAGCTACAAATGGATGGCATTTGGGATATTTTTCCCATTTGGCTTGGCACTACTTGTTTCATCGCTGTTTTTTACTATCTCATCGATTTTTGGATTAAGCGGATTAATGGCTATGAGTATTTATTATTTCTTGCTTGTATTTATTGTGATAGTGCTTTGGATGATGCCTGAAAAACAGATAAACTGGAGCGGAGGAGTTCAAAAAATATGATAAATTCAAGAAACTATTTAACTTTAATTTTTGTGATTAAGCAGATTATTAAATTAAATTTTTAAAGGAGATTGTATGAAAAAGTTTTTGTTTTCATCATTTTTAGTTGCTCTTATGAGCCAATCAGCTTTGGCACACACGGCTTTAATGAGTTGTTTTGATAATGGTGATGGAAGTGTAACTTGCGAGGCTGGTTTTAGCGACGGTTCAAGTGCGAGTGGTGTTGAATTTAGCGTTATTAAAGATGGCAAGGTTGTAGAACAAGGCAAATTTGATAAAGACAGCAACTATACATTTAAAAAGCCAGATGGTGAATATCAAGTAAGAATGTATGCTGGCGAGGGACACGAGGTTATAATTAAGTCAAAAGATATTCAAGAATAAATCAAATTTTACTGAAAGGATTTTCATGATTAAAAAAGCTTTAATCACATCAGTTGTGGCAGCTGCGTTTGCTACATCGGCGTTTGGGCATTTTCAGATGCTTTATACTCCAGAATCAGCACTAGAAAAAGGCACTACCATACCTTTAAAAGCTGTTTTTACTCACCCATTTGCTGATGAGCATACTATGGATATGGGTTTGCAAGAAGATAAAAGCAGACTTGGCGTATTGGATTTTTATGTAGTTCATAAAGAGCAAAAAACTGATCTAAAAGACAAGCTAAAAGAGATAAAATTTAAAGGCAACCATAATACTGGCATAGGATATGAGACATCATATCAAGCTAGAGGTATGGGTGATCACGTTTTTGTTCTTACTCCTGCACCGTATTATGAAGCAAACGAAGAAGCATATATTCAGCAAATCACAAAAGCAGTTGTGAATGTCGCTGGTTTGCCTACTGATTGGGATGCTGAGCTTGGCTTAAAAGCTGAGATCGTGCCACTAACTAAGCCATATTCAATATGGACTGGTAGCACATTTACAGGCATTGTTAAGGCTGATGGTAAGCCTGTTCCATTTGCCGAAATAGAAGTAGAGTATCTAAACTACGATGTAGATATCAAAGCAAATGCGACTGGCAAAAAAGCTAAAGTTGAGGCTCCACAAGACAGCTTTGTAACTTTAACAATCAAAGCAAATGCGGCTGGAGAATTTACATTTGGCATACCTAAAGCTGGTTGGTGGGGCTTTGCGGCACTTGGCGTAGGACCTGATAAAGAGTATAAAGGCAAAGAACTAAGCCAAGACGCGGTTATTTGGGTTCAAGCAAAAGATATGAAATAAAACATGGGCGAGGATTTCTCGCCTTTTTAAGGATGAAAAATGAGTGGTATAGAAGCTGTTGTATTAGTGGCACTTGCGCTTGGTGCTGGGTATTACATATATGTTAGAGAGTTTAAAAGCTCCGGTTGTGGGTGTGGCAAAAAGGGATGTTCAAATAAAAAACAAAGAGGTTAGATATTTGCTTTAAAACTATAGATTGTGCTTTTGTTGGACTTTGCTTTTGGTTTTTGTTGTGTAAATTTTATAAATTTGGCAAAATGTGCTTTGTTACAATGTGAATTTTATCTCTAAACTAAATCATATTTTGACTATGATTTAGTATTGTTGTTTGTAAATTTTAACTCTGTTTATTTGCGGCTTTAAGTTCCTTTATACTTTTACGATTTTTCAAAAATCTCATTTATTTACTTGTTTTTATTGCAATTTAGACGATATGCATTTTTATGTCTAGATTTATGCTTTATGCTATTAAATTTAAGCATCTTATCTTTGCAACACTTTAGCACAATAACAAACCTTTACTTTTACTATTGGCTAAGCGAATAATTCGTTTTTAAACATGGATTTTAAATTTATCTTTTAAGTTTGTCTTGTAAAATTTAAAACAAAACGCGGCATTTATCTTAGATACTTAATGTCACATTTGTGAGTTTTTTGTGAAAGAGATTTTGATATTAATAAAGCCAACCTTTAAAATAAAATTTTCATAAGCCACCATAAAAGATTTAAAATTTTAAACCAAATTTAATAATCAAATAAAGCATAGCAATCTTGATGCTTGATTTGCAAAAATTTAATTAGAAATTTCTCGTGATAACTAGCTTGTAATAGCATTAAACAATTTTGTTGTTTTTGTCAAACTATAACGTGGCAATAAAATCGCAAAGGACGTTGTCGTAAATTACAAAATACGCATAATTTAACAATAGCACATAAATACAGATTAGTTTGTAAAATTGCGTTTTATTTAGCAATTTTCATCTTGACTTTGTTAAATTTTGCACATATTTTATGCTTTTAAGAAAATTTTTATGGGGGGAGATAGAATAGCATTAACATTTCATTTAAAGGATATGGTATGAGTAGTTTTACACCTTTTGTTTGTGAGCCAAAGGTTTTATTTGAAGGAGAAGATGGGTTTGTGGTAGTTTTTGGAGAAATGCTAGGTGGCAAATCTCGTGTAGGCATGAGATGGAGTAAGAGTAACTATCCTACAGCAAGAAGTGGCGATATAGCCTATTTTTTGCTAAGCGAAGAGCTTGATTTGAGTTTTATTGTTAGTTTATTAGGTGGCAAGAATGATGAAAATATCAAAAATGCTATAAAAACGATAATTAGCTAAAGGGATAAAAATGAAGCTTGTAGTCTCTTTTTTATATTTTTATCTCTTTGCGTAAATGTTTTTGCAGATGTTTCTTATAGTTTAAGATACGGCACAGATGAATATTCATTTACATTAACTTCAAGAGTGGATGATTTAAAAGTATATGATTTTATCGTATATGACATTTTTAAATGCACAGATGCCTTTTAGTGCAAAACTAATATTACAACTTGATGGTCAAAATTTGATAAAACTTTTTCTCTTAGAATAATGCCTGATGTCAATGATTTAAGAATAGATAAATTCTCATGCCTTATGGTAAGGAAAATGCAGGGTGTGAAGTGCAGTGGATTAAATTCCAAGGAGAAGATTGGTTTGTGTTTTGGACTTATTAAGGAGCAAAAAATATAAAAGTTATGCATCATAAAGATAAAGGCAGAAAGCATATTAAACAATATACTGAAGACGAATTTTTAAAAACATATGATTTAAATTCGAGTATTAATTTATCAAAAGATTATACAATTAATTGGGATGAAAAAAGGTGCGAAAAAATCAAAATTTATACAAACTATGGCGAGTTTGACATAGACTCACTATTGTTGCCTTTTGATGCAGATTGGATAGCTAAAACCAATCAGCAAAACGAGTAGTGCATAAATTAATAATGCACTACTCATCAAATAGACTTTTTTGGTTTGTTTTTAAATCTTGTGGTGGCGAAATTTTAAACACCTCATACGCCTTTGCTGAAGCGATCCTGCCACGAGCCGTTCGCTCGATATAGCCATTTGCCAGTAAATACGGCTCAAGCACATCCTCAATCGTGCCTTCATCCTCGCTCATCGCCGCTGCTATCGTGCCAAGCCCTAGTGGGCGGCGTTTGGCTTCGAGTAAAATTTCAAGGTATTTTATATCCATCTCGTCAAAACCTAGCGAATTTACACCAAGTGCGTCAAGGGCTTCTTTGCTACGCTCATGCGAGATGAAATTTTCATCATTTATCTCGGCAAAATCTCGAATTCGCTTAAGTAGTCTCAAAGCAATACGCGGTGTGCCACGAGAGCGTTTAGCCACTTCAAGAGCGGCGTTTTTATCGCACTCTTTGCCAAGTTTTGCCGAAGCGATGGTGACTATCTTTGAAAGCTCTGATGGCGTATAAAACTGAAGCCTAAAGTCCATGCCAAAGCGATCACGAAGCGGTGCTGAGATCATGCCAGCACGAGTTGTTGCACCGATGAGAGTAAATTTTGGCAGGTCGATTTTGATAGTTTGTGCAGCAGGTCCTGAGCCTATGATAATATCAAGGCGAAAGTCCTCCATTGCAGGATACAGCACCTCTTCGATGGCTGGGCTAAGCCTGTGAATTTCGTCGATAAAAAGCACATCGCCCTCTTGTAAATTTGTAAGTATCGCTGCTAAATCGCCACTTTTTTCGATCATCGGAGCGGCTGTCATCTTTATAGCCACGCCCATTTCGTTTGAGATGATGTGAGCAAGTGTCGTTTTGCCAAGCCCTGGAGGCCCGTAAAATAGCACATGATCTAAGCACTCGCCACGCTTTTTGGCAGCTTTTATAAATACATTTAAGTTTTGCTTTATCTTTTCTTGACCGATGTAATCGTCAAAATTTACTGGACGCAACGATGTTTCATAATCGCTCTCAAAGCTTACCTTTTCTATCTCGACTATTCTATCCATTATTATGCCCTATATTCAAACTCTTCGCTAGGAAATTTTATTTCACGCACCTCGTTTGTGTATTTTTGCACAGCATCTTTAACTATTTTAGCACCATCTAAGTAGCGTTTTACAAATTTTGGCTTAAACTCATCAAAAAATCCAAGCATATCAGACCATACAAGCACCTGTCCGTCGGTATCGCAACCAGAACCAATGCCTATTGTTGGAATACTAATGCTTTGGCTGATTTTTTTAGCAACTTGGCTTACAACGCCTTCTAATACCACGGCAAACGCTCCTGCTTCTTGCAAGGCGAGTGCTTCGTCAAGTAAGCGCTTTTCGTCATCAATGCTTTTGCCTTTGATTTTGTAACCACCTTCAAACCGAACTTGTTGTGGCATTAGTCCAATGTGTCCGCAAACACTTATTCCCTCGTCGCACAAACGCTTTACTAGTGGCGCCACTCTTAAGCCACCCTCTATCTTTACACTATCGGCTCCACCTTGTTTGATTAGTTTAATAGCGTTTTTAAGTGTGCTTTTTTCATCGTAGCATGTGCCAAATGGCATATCGGCTATTACTAGTGCTTTATTTGCAACTTTACTGACGGCTTTTGTGTGATAAAGCATAGCATTTATGTCAAGACTAAGCGTGTCTGGCTCAGCATTAAAGCTCATATTTAAACTATCGCCTACTAATAAAATATCAACAATGTCATTAAAAATTTTAGCAAATAATGCATCGTAGGCCGTAATCATAACAATTTTTTTATTGTTTTTCATTTGCATAATCTTGCTAGTTGTTAGCTTTTTATCCATTTTGAAAACCTTTTAATAAAAATTTTATGATATTTTAGCAAATTTTTGCTACAATATCCTTTGAACCGTTGCAAGGATATATTATGGGAATGCTAAAAAGTTTAGAAGTTGATTATTCATATGATATAGTTGAGGAGTTTTTGTCGCATTATTCACTAATGTGCGATATACTTGAACCATTGGTTATTAATCTAGGCAGAACCGATAAATATGGTGAAAATATCAGAGAACTTTTTAGAATTTATCATAACATCAAATCAGCTGCGAGCTATATGCATCTTGAGCCGATTGTTAAACTTGCGACTTTTGCTGAAGAGGTTTGCAGTGAGGCTAGAGATCTTGTAGGTCCTGCAAATGATGCATTTATTGACTGGTTGCTTTTGGTTTGTGATCAATTAAATAAGTATAAAGATGACCTAGAAAATGACGCTGATTTTTTTAGTGTGCTTGAGCCTCATATCATAAATATCCCAACAAAACTTGACTAAAATTTAAAAACGCTGTAAAATACGCTTTCTTAATTTATGGGGACGACTTGGCTTCGACAGGAGCAGAGTGGTCGTGGTGGCATGTCGCTTTGGACAAAGCGTAAAAAGTCTAAATTAAATTTAAACGCAAACAACGTTAAATTCGCTCCTGCTTACGCTAAAGCTGCGTAAGTTCAGTTGAGCCCTTTGCCCTTTGATACTATCTAAGAGGTTGCAAAGGTTATCTAGATAGTGTAGTTTTGGGGTTTGACGAGCCTTAAGGCGAAGCCTAGTCTTAGTCTAGCTTTTCGTTTTGGAAAGTGAGCGTTGCTAGATGAAATTTTCACTTTTGCTAAGCATGTAGAGGCTGCGGTTGTTTTGTTTTTGGACAGGGGTTCGATCCCCCTCGTCTCCACCATTTAAGCATTTATTTAGTTTTAAATACTTTATTTAGCTTCTAAAATACGCAATTTTATACTTTGTTAAAGTTTTCATTTAATAAAATTTGATTTAGCTTAATTTGATGGTTTGAGTATATGCGGATATGTTTAAAAACAAAGATTAGTCCAACTATCTTGCTAAAAATAACTGCAAATTAAATCCGCACTACAATAAAGCTATAATGTAGTAATACAAAGGTCTAATATTTAAATTTTACACTGCTTTTATACAGTATTTTGGTAAATTATCTAAATGTCATCGCTACTGCTTAGCTTTTAGATATGATTTTTAGGGCTTTTGTAAGTATTAAGCCCTCAAATTACTCTCATAGACATAAGAGTGGACTAGAAAATAGATTATTTATTTAATATCTTATAATAATCACAACCTATCTGCAACCCCATATCACAAGCTTTGCCAAAATACTCTTTTGCTTTTTTTAGATCTTGTCTTACACCTTGACCTTGGGCATACGAAACCCCAAGATTATGGCAACCTTGCACAAACTCACCATCACAAGCTTTACTATGAAGCTCTGCTGCCTTTTTAAAATCTTGTCTCACACCTTGACCTTGACTATACAAAACTCCAAGATTATAACAACCTTGTACCTCCCCCATCATCACAAGCTTTTTTAAAAAATTCTGCAGCTTTTTGATAATCTTGCTTTTCATAATATTTAACTGCAAGATCATAGCAAGATAAAGCGTTTTTATTACTACACTCGCTTTGTAATAGTGCTATATCATCAGCAAACACCACATTAAGAGTCACTAACAACACTAAGATTAATTTTTTCATTTTGTCTCCTTTAAAGTTTAAATTATAATAGAAGAGGCTTACAAAAGATTTAAAAATATATAAAATTTAATGTGTTGGGTAAGTAATTTAAAATCAATAGTCCAAAATATAAGAATTTACTTTTGTTTAAATTTTATGCATAATAAACAACAGTAACTTTAAAGCTTAAAAGCACATGCAGTATTATATTATTAGCTTAAAACGCTTATAACAAGAGAGATGTTGTCCTAGGTGACATTTTTATGTCTTTATAATTACTTAGATCGTTGTTTATGTATCTTTCTCGTCCAGCACGTGCAATCATAGCAGCGTTATCCGCACAAAACTCAAGCGGTGCCAAAAGTAGTTCGCACTCATATTTTTTGCAAATTTCATCAAGTCTAGCTCTTAAGTTTAAATTTGCACTTGCACCGCCAACTACGCCAAATTTTTTAAAATTTCTCTCTTTAAATACACGTGATAGCTTATCCATGATATGCTCACATGCCGCATTTTCAAAGCCATAGCATATATCGCTTATATCGTTTTGATTTAATTTACCACTATCTTTTAGTCTCTGTATAGTAACCCGAACCGCATTTTTTAATCCAGAAAAACTATACTCAAGCCTTTCATCGCCCTTTAATGGCACGGGGAATTTAAACCTATCTTTGCTTTTGCAGTCCAAAGCCATCTGTGCTACTACGCTACCGCCAGGATATCCAAGCCCTAGCATTTTAGCGACTTTATCAAAGCTTTCGCCAAAGCTATCATCGCCTGTACTTGCTAAAATTTCGACATTTTTGCTTTCATCTATGCTTAGTATCATCGTGTGTCCGCCAGAAACCAAAAGCACACCAAGCGGCAAAGAGATCTCACTTTGTAAAAAGAGAGAGTAAATGTGCCCTATTAGATGATTTACACCAATTATCGGCACTTTTAAGCTCATACTAAGTGTTTTTGCCATGCTCACTCCGCCTATTAAGCTCACACTTAAACCCGGCTCATTTGTCACAGCGATGGCTTTGATTTTTGTAAAAAATGGTCTAATTTCATCAAGAAGTGCTGGTAAAGCTTTTGTATGAAGCCTTGCTGCAAGTTCTGGTACAACGCCTCCCCATGCTGAATGCTCAGCGTCTTGCGATATCTTTTTATGATGTATTAGTTTAAGTCCATCAATACTTAAAAGTGCAACTGAGCTATCATCGCAACTACTTTCAATGCCAAGTATCATTCAAACTCCACCAATATCATACCAACGTATTTGTTGGTAGAAATTTCGTAAAATTCTACTCTAAAATTTTTGCCATTTTTGTCTATTGAAAATCTATTTATCATATTTTTTAAGCTTACATTCTCGCCACTTTCATCTATATTTTTTGAGTTGTATCCGATGATATTGGCTCTAATTTTATTGATTTTTTCGATATTAAAGCTATTTTTCACGCTTATTTTATCTCCGCTTTTGGCTACAATCTTAACTCCATCCGCTATTACATTTATGGCATCTAGCTTCTTGCCGTATTCAAAATATTGCGGATTTAGGCGAGTTACGTATCTGTTGCCGTATTGAATCTTGTAGGTATTGTTTTCTTTGATGACGGCTACGAGTGGGTTTGATGAAGTGTATGAAATTTCGCCTTTTTTAAGCGGTATGTATGTTAAGTTTGCTCTTGTATCAAGAAGATTTAGATTAAACATGCCATCAAATAGGCTAAGTTGTATCTCCTTTTCTATAGCTTTTTTCACATTTTGCACGTTAAGCTCAAATGGCTTATTAAACTCAATTCCCATTGCTCTCATATACTCTTCAATTGCCAACAAGTGATAGTAGGTGCGCTGCTCGGCGTTTAAATTTTTACTTGCCTCGTTTGCAAAAGCTGATTTGTTTTGTGTAACGGCATAGTATGTAAGAGATTTTAACATCTCTATGTCGCCTTTTGCTGTGTGGGTATTTTTAACGTGATAAAAATGGCTTTGATTTAGTAAATTTTTATTAATATGATCTTTTACCCTGGTTGCCATCGACATCAAATCAGGATATGTAGAGCCTGATAAAATTTCTTGATCTATTATGCACGTGCTTCCCCATTTTTGAGGATTTATGTCTTTATTTATATATGTATCGTTATAAAATCCGCTTCCATCGTGTAAATTTAAAATGAGTGCCACTTTTGGATCGGAGATTAGTTTTTTAATGCTTGTAACAGCCTTGTAATCTGGATCATTTTTGTCAATATGTGCAAATTTCCTATTCATATCGCCTTTTGTTCCACGACTTCTTTCAATTATGCTTGGAAAATTTAAATTTGGCACGACCCAAACACTACCTTTTGTGATGTTGTAATCAGTAGCCACAATAGAAGCAGCCAAAAATCCGCCTGGCTCATCGCCTTGAATGCCACCTATTAAAAGAAGTGTGTTGTTATCTTCAATGCCCTTTTTTATGAGAGCATACTCAAGCGTATTTGCATTAATAAAAATAGAAAAAAATATGCAAAATTTTATTAAAATTTTCAATCAATACCCCTCAATATGCCTTGTTTTAGGTAACAATAAATTTAAAATTATTCCCACAATTGCACCAAGTCCAACACCAGAAAAGCTTGTAAATTCAAGATCTATAATCATGCCGCCTATTGCAAAGATAAAGATTAATGATACTATTATAACGTTTCTTGGATCGGCTAAATCGACTTGATTTTTTATTAAAATTTGTATCCCAACACTTGCGATTATGCCAAACAAAAGTAACATTATGCCACCTATAACTGGTGCAGGTATCGTGCTAAGAACTGCTCCAAGCTTGCCAACAAACGCCAAAATAATTGCAACAATTGCTGTCCATGTCATAATGGCAGGATTGTATGCTTTAGTAATACTAACAGCTCCAGTTACTTCAGAGTAGGTTGTGTTTGGCGGACCACCAAACATTCCAGCCAAGCTAGTGGCTATGCCATCGCCTAAAAGCGTGGTTTTAAGCCCAGGATTTTTTAAGAAATCCTCTTTAGCTACGTTTGATATCGTCGCCATATCTCCAATATGCTCTATGGCTGGTGCTATGGCAATAGGCAACATAAACAAAATCGCTGCTAGTTCAAAGCTTGGTGCTACGAAATTTGGCACATTCAGCCATGTTGCTTTGTCGATAGGGCTAAAGTCAATAATACCAATCAAATATGACAATAAATAGCCAGCAGCTATGCCGATTAAAATAGGTATTAGTCTAAACAGTCCTTTAGCAAGCATCATTACCATGATTGTAAAAAATAGTGTAACAAAGGCAACTAGTAGTGCTTGTGATTGTGTGTATATACTTTTTTCGCTTACACTCATTATCATTTTAACAGCAGCTGGTGCTAAGATTAGACCTATAGTTGCTACAACTGGACCAACAACAACGGGTGGTAAAATTTTGTGTAAGAAATTTTCGCCATATATTCTGATTAAAAAACTTAAAAATACATAAAATAATCCAGTAGCCATAACTGCCCCCATTGCCGCAGATACTCCCCACTGGTTTATGCAAAACTGAAGTGGAGCGATAAATGCAAATGAGCTTGCTAAAAAAATAGGCGGTATATTTTTACTGGTAGTGACTTGAAAAGCGATTGTGCCAACACCTGCAGTAAATAACGCTACACTTGGATTTAATCCAGTTAAAATAGGCACTATAACCAATGCTCCAAATGCAACAAATAAAAATTGTGCTCCCATTAGTGCTTGTTTTGGGCTAAATCTAAAATCATAGCCTTGATATTTTGTTTGTTTCATTAAATTAATCCTAAAAATTTTTTTGTTTCTTTTCTGATTTGATTATCTATGACAAATAGTTCATCTTGAGTTAAAATTTTGATATTTTTATGCTCCTTTGTAGCTTTTAAAACTGCTTTTTGGATATCCAAAAACTTGCATTTTTGCTCCAAAAACGCATATACAGCAATCTCATTTGCCGCATTTATTACTACGCCAAGATCGGGATTTGATAAAAGCATATCTTTTATGGTAAAAATTGGATATTTTTTGTGACTTATTGTATGAAATTTTAACGCTTTTAATCCTATAAGATTTTCGTGTGGCGTTATTTTGTTATTAACGTTTTTAAGTATTGCATGAGCTATGGCTAAACGCATATCAGGACGTGAGATGTGAGCGGTGGTTGAGCCATCTATAAACTCAACTAGAGCGTGTATAACAGATGTTGGCTCTATAATGGCATCTATATCACTGATCCCATAAAGCCAATACGCCTCCATTATCTCAAATAGTTTATTTGCCATACTCGCACTATCTATTGTGATTTTGGCACCCATATTCCAGTTTGGATGTTTTAATGCGTCGTTTGGTGTCACGTTTTTTAAGGCTTTTATTGGTGTTTTATAAAACGCTCCGCCACTTGCCGTGATGATTAGTTTTTTTACTTTTGTCTTATTTTGAAGTAAAAATTTCAAACCAAAATGTTCGCTATCAATAGCATCTAAGTTTTGCTTTTTTATAAATTTCCCACCCACAACTAGGCTTTCTTTGTTTGCTAACGCTAGTTTTTTACCAAGCTCTTGTGTTTTTAGGCTTGGCTTTAAACCAGCAAATCCGACCAATGCATTTACTACCGTGTCTGATTTGCACACAGATAGCATCTGCATCATGCCGTTTTCACCGACAAATACATTAGTATGTTTTACATTTTTGGCTTGTTTTTCATCATTTATGCAAACATATTTTGGATTAAACTCTTTAATTTGCCTATTTAAAATTTCAACCTTTGAGTTGCAACTTAGAGCTTCAATGTTGATTTCATGTTTTTTGCAGATATCTAGCGTATTTGTGCCGATGCTGCCAGTAGAGCCAAGTACTACCACGACAACGCCCATAACAACACTGGGGCTGCAAATAAATATCCATCAATTCTATCAAGTACTCCACCATGTGAGCCTAATGTCGAGCCACTATCTTTGATATTTGCACGGCGTTTTAAGTAGCTTTCAAAAAGATCGCCAAATACTCCAAATGCACATATTAAAAAACTTGTAAAAGCGGCATGGATTGGTGCTTCTAGGATGTAATTTCCTATCATTGTACCAACAACTGTGCCTAAAAATAGCCCACCTAAAACGCCTTGTATTGTTTTGTTTGGAGAGCTTGGGCTAAATGGTGTTTTGCCATATTTTTTGCCAACAAAATATGCTCCACTGTCACTAGCCACTATGGCTAAAATAAGCCATGCTAGATATTCTATTGAGTATTGAGAATACAACATCCATAATAAAAATATCGGCATCATCGGATATATCAGTGGTAAAACTAGGCGCATACTTTCAGCCTTTAAATATGCTTGAATTGACGCTACAACAAGTATTGCCAATATAGCGATAAAGACGGGATTTGTCACATAAGTAAGCGTATAAAAAACTAACGAAATTAAAACTAAATTTTTATGTTGATTTAGTTTATAAATTTTTAGAGATTCATTCATGGCAAAATATAAAACCACGCCTATAATAATGAAATTTAATACATAACTATTTATATAAAAAATAAACAAAATACCAACCAGCAACATGAGCCCAGTCGTCACTCGCTCTTTCATTTTCACTCCTTAAACTTATCATTTTAGCAAAATTTTGCTTAACTTTTAGATTTTTATATCCAATATATGCTTTTGTTTGCTTGTGATTTCATCTTCTGAAATTTGTTCTTGTTCTTGCTCGTTTTGGTTTTCTTCATTAAGCGATTGCTCTTGATCGCTTTTGTTTTTTTCGTGCTGGTGTTGCGGATCGATTTTATACGTTTCTTCGGTCGGACGAATTTCAGTAATTTCTTCATTTAAATCACTTGCTAGTTCGTTTGCCATTGCATTTGCTAGATCAAATCTTGCTTGTTGATTAGCTTGTGTTGCTGAGGCAACTGGGGCATTTTGGTTGATGAAGTGGATATTTGCAATTGGTGTTACTGACATATTTTTCCTTTCGCAACTTAAAATTATTTTATGACTAATCTCACTCTTTAAAAACTATAATCGTCGAATAATGAATATAATTTACATTTGAGCCATTTAAAATTTTAACATTTTGACGTCTTGTGTAGTCTATCTCGTATCTGCCAGCACTGCTAATACTCATATTTAAGCATATTTTTGCACCAAATTCTAAAATTTCATCACTTGGCTTTGCTTTATTTGTTTTTATGATAACGTGTGCTGATGGGATGTCTTTAACATGCATCCATATGTCATCTTTTTTAGCATTTTTAAGTAATTCAGCGTTTCCTTTTTGGTTTTTGCCGACCGAAATTTTGCACTCTCCAATATAAAAACTTTGTGTGTTTTCACTCTCGTTTTTTTGATTTTTGCTTTGGTTTTTGCGTTTTGGATAGATGATTTGTAGTTCATTTATTGTTTTTGCGTCTTGAAGCAATGATTTCATGCTGTGATAAAATTTTAGCTTTTCTTCTAAATTGTTTCGTTCTAAATTTAATCCATTTGCCTTTTGTATTAAGCGTTTTGCTTTGGTAAAGTATTCGTTAGTAGCCTCTTTTGGGCTTTGGATTAGGTTGTATTTTATTATTTTGCCATCAAAACCAAGAAGTTCAAAATTTCTATCATAATCATTTAATTTTGCTAAATTTGCAAGTAAAAGTGTGGCTGATGAGCGTAAAATTTCGGCTTCTTTTAGCAAGTCATTTTCATTTTCAAGATTATTTAAATTTGCGTTTAAATTCTCTATTTTTTTGTTTATTTGTGAAACTTTTATACTTTTTATCTCATTTAAATTTTTATTATTTATTCTTTGAAATTCATCTTTAAAATACTCTTTAAAATCCAGTATTATCTGAACTGATTTTTCTTTTATTTGTATTGGTGGCAGGTGTTTTAACTCTTTGCCTGGCTTTATGCTTCTGTGATCGTTTTGAGTATGACGCAAAGCATCGACAATAATGTCATTTTCATCGGTTAGCACAGCATTTGTAAAACGTCCTGTAAATTCTAAATAAAGCTTTGATTTTACGCTTTTGTATGAGCCTGATTGAATAAGCTCAAGCAGTAAAATTCTATTGTTTTCTAGACAAGTTATGTTTAAAATTTTGGCATTATTTAGCCTTTTTTTAATTGCAATGTCAAATGGTGCATTATACTCTTTTGCTGCCTTAAAATCGTCGTTTGTATATATTGATGAGTCTGATTTTGATAAGTCAAAAAAGTATTCTTGCTTATCAAAATATATAAGTATTATCATATCTGCTACACGCTTTATGCTTGTAACTTTTTTGTATGAGTTAAGATAGTTTGCAATTTGTCTTAAATGGGCGTATTTCATGCCCAATATTATATTTTAATTTGCTTAAAATTAAGAAAAGTGAAATTTGAATTATGTTTTTATTTTATTAAAAAACATGCTGTATAATGATATAAATTTTCAAAATTACAGGAGTTTTATGGGTAAAAATCTTAGTTTGATAGCTGTTTTGTGTGCTACTTTACTATATTCAAATGATAGCGTAATGCTAGATGAGATAAACGTCATAGAGAGTGCTGATGACGGATATAGGGCAAAGATGAGTGAGATAGGCAAAACTACCACGCCTATACTTGAAATACCACAAACCGTAAATGTCGTAACCAATCAGCAACTAAAGGACAAAAAGCCACAGAGCTTAGCTGAGAGCTTACAAAATGTGAGTGGCATAAGCTATGGAAACACGACTGGTGGGATATTTGATTCAATTATCAAGCGTGGATTTGGCGGTGGTAGAGATGGTTCTATTATGAGAAATGGCATACCAGCAACAGTCATGCATAGCTATAACAAAACGGTTTTAAGTGTTGAGGTACTAAAAGGTCCAGCTAGTTTATTATATGGTGCACAAGAGCCAGGTGGCATCATAAATATGGTAACAAAAAACCAAAATATGAGTTTGAAAATGAAATTTGGCTCGGTTTTGGTAACAAAAACTATATAAACTCAGGCTTTGACACAACTGGAGCCATTGGCGAGAGTGGATTTGCTTATCGTTTTATTTTTGATTATATGAAAAAAGATTATTGGCGTGAATTTGGTGATTATGAAAATTATCTATTTGCACCGAGCATATCGTATAGGGGCGATGATTATGGTATAAATTTCGCATATACGCACACAAAGTCTTTAAGTCCGATTGATAGAGGATGCTATATCTATCCAGTTAGCGGCGAGTTTTTGCCTGTAAGTGCCAAAATCAGGCTAGATGAGCCATACAACAGACTAAAAGTAGACGTTGATACGATTGATGTAAATTTTGAGAAAAATATCGCAGAGAGTTGGCTGCTACGTGGTGGTTATGGATTTTCTCAGTCTAAACACGAATACGGTCATGCAAGGGTGCAAACATACAATCCAAACACTGCAGCACTAAATAGAAGAGCTGAGTACTTTGATGGCTTCATACATCGCACACATGCTGGTAGTCTAACGTTAAATGGAGTATTTGACACAGGCATTATATCTCACGCACTACTTTTGGGCGTGGATGCTAAAGACTACTACCGCTACCGTCCAGGTGCTTTGCAAAATCCAAGTGGCACGATAAATATCTATAATCCAGTATATGGAAATTTAAGCCTACCAACAACTAGACAAAAAACCATCCAACATCAAAAACTAAGAACCTTTGGCATATATGCACAAGATAATATCAACTTAACAGATGAGCTTATTTTATCACTTGGATTAAGATATGATTATTACGATCAAGTGGCTAGAAACAGCTATGAAAATGCGCCAACAACGGATCAACAAGATGGTAAAATGACTTATCAATTGGGGCTTTTGTATCTGATTGCACCGGAGTGGAGCATATATACAAACTATGCACAAAGTTTTAATCCGCAAATGGCAATTAGTGGCGATAATATCGGCTCAATCGAACCTGAAGAGGGCGAAAGCGTTGAGTTTGGGACAAAATTTCAAAATGATAGCATTACGGCAACAGCAGCGATGTTTAACATAACAAAGAAAAATATTGCACGAACCATACAAAGCACATATGTGCCAGTTGGAGAGGCTAGATCTCGTGGCTTTGAGTTTGACTTTAATGGACGCGTGAGTAAAGGGCTTAGTTTGTCAGCTAGTTATGCTTATACAGATGCTAAATACATAAAAGATAAAGGCTCATATGCTGTGCTTGTTGGCAAGGCTCTTGAGGCTACGCCAAAACATCAAGGAAGTGTGTTTGCAAACTATGACTTTACTCACCTTGGTGCAAAAGGTCTTAGAGTAGGTGGTGGGGCTAGATACTTTGGCTCGTGGTATACGTATTATCTAGGCACAAATAAAACTCTAGCAAATGCTGGTATCACTTCAGGACATCAATACAAGCTACCATATGCAGTAGTTTATGATATGTTTGCTAGTTATGATACAAAAGTGCTAGGACATGATACAAATTTCTCATTTAATATTAAAAATTTAACCGATAAATTATACTATCAATCATCATCTATTGGCACAAATGCACAAGTTATCCCTGTGCAAATGGGCTATGCAAGGCAGTTTATGTTTAACGTAGCTGTGAAATTTTAAATGCTTTGTTTTGGTATATGTTAAAGACATATTTTTGCTTAATAGACTTATTGCCAATCAAGACAAATATTTTTTGATTGAATTATATGCGATGGTGTTTGCAAGTTGTTGCTACTTTATAACGAGGCTTGATTGAGAATTTTTCTTTGTTTTGTCACGTTTAAAGTAGCATCTGCTTAGTTAAATTTATATTTTATAAAACTCATGAAAATTAAGAGATATTTTTACAGATAAAAACAAATATTTAGCGGCGATTAAAGCCCCCTTGGTTTTGGTATAATTTATAAAAATTACAAAGGGGCTAAAATGGCAAATGAAACTGATTTAAATGTCGATAATGGTTTATGTGTCGGCACGGCTAGTATTGGGGAAATTTTGGAGCTAGAAAATTCAAATAGCAATGAAATTTTAAAGGGCAAAACCCTTTCTATCCCAAACTATCAACGCCCATACACGTGGAGTACGCAAAATGTAAATGAGCTGATAGATGATATTTTAGAAGCGATAGAGCTAGGCAAAGAACAATATCTCATCGGCAACATTATACTTCATGAAAATGATGGCAATCTTGACATCATAGACGGACAGCAAAGGCTCACGACTTTGGCGTTGATACTTAAGTATTGTGGTTCGGAGTGCAAATTTTTAAAACAAAAACCTAATATAAACTCAAAAAATGCTTTAATTAGAAATTATAATGTTATAAAACAAAAAATAACAGATAAAACACAAGCTATGGATTTTATAAAAAATAAGCTTTGTGTAACTTACAGTATGGTTAAAAGTATCGATGAAGCTTTTGATATATTTGACACGCAAAATACGAGAGGCAAGGGTCTAACCGATGCGGAGCTTCTAAAAAATCACCATTTTTCATATATTTGCGTAGATGAAACCATGCAAAAACAAATCGCACAAAAGCACAAAGAGTATCAAAACAAAAAGACTTTAGAGCTTTGGTGGAATGCGAATTTTTCAATGCTTGAAAGTGCTTTAAACGATATTTATATCGCGAGAAAAATTTTTAATGGTGAAAATTTTACGATGGGGTATTATATAGAGTGGGATAGACGAGTGTTCGGCGAATTTAAGGGTATTAAAAACAGTGGCTATACTCGTGAATTGCCGATGAAGTTTAGTTCAAACATCATCAAGGGCAATGAGTATTTTGATTATCTTTTTACCAAGACAGAGCTTTATGAAAGCATTTTTAAAAAGTGCGAAATTTCTCATAAATACTACATAAATCAAGCAATGCGAATAATGATGATATTTTACGTGGATAAATACACAATGGATAAAAATTTTGAACGTTTTTTTGACCTTACATTTTTACATATGTTTGCCGTTATGTCTTACTATAGTGCGATACATTACAATGCGTGGGCTATCATAGATAGGTTAAAGCATATTTTTGGGCTTGTAAAAACAAGTGATTTTAGTGGATATCTGATAGAAAAAATGCAAGATGATATACTTGCAAATTGTTTTAGCATTTTTTTAAAAGAAGATAAAAAAAGACAGATAAAAGAAAATGAAAGGGCTTTAAACTTACTAACAGACAATTATAAAGATAAAGAAAAAATAAAAGAAAATTCATTCGGAATTATAACTTTAAAGGAGAGCAAAAATGATAAAACATTGTAATCTTAATGATCTAAAAGATAAAAAATTTATAGTCCCATTTTATCAAAGAGAGTATGCGTGGGAAGCAGAGGATATCAAGGCATTAGTCGATGATGCACAAGAAAAACTCTACATAGGCAATATCGTTACACAAGATGAATTTATCATAGATGGACAACAGCGACTTATGAGCTTGTTTTTGTTAGCAAAATTCACAAAACAAAAAAGCTTTAGTATAGAATATGCCGTAGATGATAGCGATAATGACAAACTGCGTAATTTAGAATGTGATAATTTTGCAAATACTGATTTTGCAATGTCTAGCTTAAATAATATGTGTCGCTTTATAGCAAGAAATATCAAAAAAGAAGACGCTGAAAAATGCTTAAAAAATGTGTATTTTACCATTACCGAACTTCCTAGCGATATAAATGCTGGACGATACTTTGAAGCGATGAATACAAACAAACAGCAACTAAAACAGCATGAGATTTTAAAAGCAAAATTTGTAGATGCCCTGAAGGAAACGGGTATAAATGTAGCTAAAATTTGGGATCATTGTGCGGATATGGATAGTTATTTTATGCAAGATGAGCTTTATGAAACAAAAGATAAAATAAAAAAATTTGAAATACAAAAAGATTTTACAAAAGAAACAAATGGGGTTGCAGAAGAAAATAACGATACAGAAGACTTAAGTATAAATGGTTTGCTTGATAAAGAGATCAATAAAGAACAAGGTAAAAATAAAAAGAACTATGAAGTAAAAAGCATAGTAAATTTTGAAGAATTTCTTGCAGTTGTAGGAAGAATTGTAAAACCAGATATACCACTTTCTACAAAACATTTAGTTAAAAATTTTGATGACTTCATATTGAAAAATAATAGCGAAGATTTTATAAAAGCACTTTTTAAATACAGAAATTTATTTGATAAATATGTTTTTAAAAGAACACAAGATGAACATATACAGCAGTTTGGGGATAAAAAACTCTTAATGGCTCAGTTGCTTTTTGAAGTGCAAGGTTCAAATGAATGGCTGGTGGAGTATCTGAAATTTTGCGAGAATAATAATGAAGTGCAAGAGCAGGCAAAGCATATTGAATTTTTAGAAAATTTAGACAAAGAAAAAGCCAAAAGTCGAGAAAATAAAAATTTAGATAGTGGCACAGCGACACCACACTATTGGTTTTATAGGCTTGAGTATCTGCTTTGGAAAGAGCTTGGTGATGAAAATAGTATGATTTGGGATAATCTAAAAGACAAACAAGAACGTCAAAAACTATACAACAACTACACCCTTTCGCAGCTAAACTCAGTCGAGCATATACAGCCACAAAGCAAAAGCAATGAAAATGGCTTTTCAGAAAACAGAGATAATCAAAATAGCATAGACATTTTTGGAAATTTAGCCCTTCTTTCAAGCTCGAGAAATTCATCTTTGGGAAATTTAGATGTCAATGAGAAAAAAGCTAGGATAGACAACTGGCTACAAGGCAAATACAATCCGCAAAGCCTAAAAATGATACTCGCGCTAAATGACGTAACTCAAAATTCGGACTGGACTGCCGATAAATCACAAAAACACGGCAAAGAAATGAAAAAATTACTAGGATTAGAACAAAACTCCGAAAAATAATTAAAACCAGACACCCAATGTCTTAAAAACTTGCTAAAATTTCGAGACATTAAAGGATAAAATGAAAGCAAAAAGTCTGTTTAACTGTAGGTGCGACATCTACGATCTACTTCATAAGCTAGGCGATGAGTTTTGGGAGTGCGTGAGAAAATCAAAACGCGTTTTTGTGTATTTTGAAGCGAGTGAGCGACTAAAACTCATGAGAATAGCCGATGTCTGCATCGACCCCATACAAAGAGAGATAGCAAGAAACGGCGGAGAGTTCTCGTTTAGGGACGAATTTATCGGTGATTGGACTGATGTGAGGGTTATAAATTTTTGGGCTGTGATTAGCTATCAGTAGGACTGATACTTCTCAATTAGCCCTGCCGCTTCATATTTGCTAAAATCAGCCCTTCTAAGCACTATCGGTGCGAGTTTGGTATTTTTGGCAAATATAAAATTTTTAAAGAGAATGCACTATAATAATCGCACTTATGTTAGGCTTTTACTCATCATAGCCAACTCAAATACTTCCAGGTTGTTCCCGCATCACTTTTGCCTATAACCTTCTCTTATTTATTGTAATAAATTTGGTTAGCTATATCGCTTAAAGTATTATACAAGTCATCACAAAAATTAACAGCAAACCATGTTGGGCCACAGTCAAAACACTCATCATACATCTCAAAATCATCATCAAGCCTAGCCCACGATACATCACACATGACAAGTTGCCACACCATATCATCATATGCAAAATCCTTTAAAATTTCACGTAGCATAGCCGATGGTATGAATTCATTTTTTAACCATTTTGTAATCTCGCTTGCCAAAAAACAAAAAATTTTATAGTCTATATTTGGCATTTTTACAACCTCTTTATAAAGTCCGCATACCCATCTTTCATATGCCAAATACATATAAATGTCAAATCTCTCAAACCTTTTTAAAGACGGCTTTTTTATTTTTAGCTTTTCAAATATCAGCCACGCTATCGCCTCACAGCTTTTGATGTCATACCTGCTTAAATCATGATAAAAATTCCCCAAACTAAAACAAATCCCAGCTATCTTTGGGCTACACTCAAGTGTATATATAAGCATATCTTTTGCAGCCTCGGGATTTGATTTAAAATACTTTTTTGCTAGTTTTATACGCCTTATTTTTACTTCTTTTGTAATTATACTGATAAAGATGGACAAAACTTGTTTTTGCATCGCAAACAAGGGAAATTAAAGTAAATTAAGAGAATTATTTAGAATTGCAAGAAACTTAAATGGTGGTTAGAGGCAGAATCTAACAATCTAGTATTTCTTAAGGTTTATGTAAGTATATTATTCCTTAGAATACGATATTCTAAGTTTATATTAATTTATAATAATTTACAAAAAATGATAAAATATATGGTACCCAATATGGTACCCATTTAAAAGTTAAAGATCTGCGTGTTTTGTTTCGGCACGCAGATTTTAAATTTGTATGTTTATGCTTTTAGATTTATATATTTTAAGTTATATATTTTATAGTTAATAAAATTTAAGGATATTGTATACAGGTAATATTAAGCAAGCGATACAATAGTGTAGAGCTCAGAATACTAAATAATATTTTTCGCGAGCTTAGGATAAGTTACGTTAATCAAATATAAAAGCAGAAAAACGAAAAATCGAAGAGCCTGCAATGGATAAAAGATAAAAAACTAATTAAGTTAATAGAAGACATTACTGCAGAAATTTGTATAGCAAAAATAATGTAAGTAGCATAGATTACAAAGAATAGATATAAGCTATTTGTCAGATATAGGCGATATAATATGGATAGACTTTAGCCTTTTAAACAGAGTACGAATAGGCTAGAAGACGTTCTATTGTTAGTGTCAAAGCATATTATATAATGAAAGAACAATCTTGCTTATTTGTGTGCCACTAACTACAAAAATCAAAGGCTATTTTTTTAAAGTCATAATAAAAGGCGAAAAAGATAGCGTAGTGTTAGTGCACTACGCAAAAAGTCTTAATTGATAAGCTGGAAATGTTGCTTATCAAGATAGTAACTTGCCGTGCAATAGAGGAGGCAAAAGAAAAAGTTGGATTGTTTTTTGTAAAAATGATAAAAATTTCTAAAATAAATACAAGTGTTATATTATGAATTGGAATAATATTATAAGTTTAAATGGCTCGCAAAATAATGCCTTTGAAGAGCTTGTTTGTCAGCTAGCAAGTTTAGAATTTTCTAAAGATGGTAAATTTATCAAAGTAGGTAATCCTGACGCTGGAGTCGAGTGTTATATAATAAAAGAAAATGGTGATGAGATTGGATTTCAGGCGAAGTATTTTTTATCAACGCCACAACAAACTCAATGGAATCAACTTGATAGCTCTATAAAAACGGCACTCGAAAAGCACCCAAATTTAAAATCATATTATGTGGCTATTCCTATTGATAGAGCTGATCCTAGAGTGGATAATAAGGAATCATTTAAAGATAAATGGGAAAAATGGGTCAAAAAATGGCAAGATAAGGCTAAGAGCGATTATTCTAAAGAGATAGATATTGTTTATTGGGGAAGCCATGAATTAATTAAAATGCTTAAAGATGAAAAAAACACGGGATTAGTTAAGTGTTTTTTTGGAGAGATTGACTTATCTAATAATTGGTTTAATATACAAAATGATAATACCATAAAGAGCTTGGGGGCTAGGTATTCACCGCAAATTAGTATTGAACTTGAAATTTATAAATATTTTAAAATTTTTGATGAGAACTCACAGTATTTAGCAAAAATAAGAAGCAAATTCTTTGAAATTTATAATAAATTTTGTAAAGATTTCGTTTTACTTACAAGCGTTCCAAGTGAATTAAAAAATGAAGTTAATTTGATTAAACAATTTGTATCAAATTTGAATTTTGCCAATTTTGACTATGATAAATTTGAAAGACTTCTTGATGGTATTCAAAAAATTATATTTAAAAATGATTTGGTTTCAATAATTTCATCTGGCGAAGAATCTAATGAAGATAAATTTCAAGATAACATATATGATTTTTTCAATTTTATTGGAGAAAATAAAAAAATATTACAAATCACTAAAGATCGTTGCTTGATATTATGCGGTGATTCAGGAGTTGGCAAATCGCATCTGTTTGCGGATATAATTAAACACAGAGCCAAAAATAACCAACAATCCATACTTATTTTAGGTCAGCATCTTATAGAGATTAAAGATCCATGGGCGCAAATTTTAAATTTGCTTGGTTTTGCAAAATTTAATAAAGATGAATTTCTTGGAGCGCTTAACTCAAAGGCACAGGCAAATTCTCACAAAATTATTATTTTTATAGATGCAATAAATGAGGGTGCCGGCAAAGATTTTTGGAGAAATTTTATTATAAGTTTTGTTGAGGATATTAAAAGACATGAGTGGCTTGGTGTAGCCTTTAGTATAAGAAGCTCATATATTGAACATATATTGCCTCGCGAGTTATCTATTTCTAAAATATTTCATAACGGTTTTAGCGGTGCAAATGATAATGCTGTGGATGTATTTTTTGACTATTATAATATACCGGCACCAAGAACGCCTTTGCTTAATCCTGAATTTTCAAATCCGCTATTTTTAAAACTATTTTGCGAAGGATTTTCACAAAAATATAATTTTATGTCGCATATAAATTTTTCACAGATAGTCCAGTCATATATAGATCATATACAAAACGCTCTTATACTAAAATATCCAAATTGCAAAAGTTTAGGGTTTATACAAAAAGCTATCGATGCTATGGTTGTTCTAGTAATTGATACAAGAAGTAGCTTGATTGATTATGAGAGTGGATTCATTGCTATTAATGGAACGCTACAAAAATTTGGCATTGATGGTAATTTTTTAAACGAACTGGTAAGCGAAGGGCTTCTTTCTAAAAATATTATTGACAATAAAGAGTATGTTTATTTTACATATGAAAAATTAAGTGATTATTTCATAGCTAAATATCTTATAGAAAAATTAGATAAAAATAATTTAAAGCAAACCTTTACACAATATGTATTGCCTTATCTAAAGACTGATGGTTTTTCGTACTATACAGGCTTAATTGAAGCACTTAGTGTACAGATACCGGAGAAATTTAATGGCACTGAGATATATGAATTATTAGAACCAGATAATATGGTGGTGATTGATTGTTTTTTAAAAAGTTTGCCATACAGAGGTGCTTCTATACCGCAAAGCACAGTAGAACGAGTGCGAAAAAATATTTCTAATGAAAATTTTAATGCTGATATTTTTTATATGCTCTACTCATGTGCTACCTTGCCAAATCATCTTTTTAATGCCGAGTTTATGTTTGCGTATCTATCTAAATTTAGCATGAAAGAAAGAGATTCATTTTTTATAACCATACTAAATAAAATTTATCTTGATACAGATATGAATCCTATAGTTAGACTGATAGATTGGTGTTGGTCTAGTAAAGATAAAAGTTATATAGATGATGAGTACATTTTTTTAGCAGCTATAGCTATTGCTTGGCTCTTTTGCACATCAAATAGAAGACTAAGAGACTGTGCGACAAAAGCCTTGACTTGTGTTTTGATTGATAGAACAAATTTGACTTTAAAATTACTACAAAAATTTCAAGAGATCCATGAGCCTTATATAAGTGAAAGATTGTTTGCTGCGACTTATGGTGCTTTAGTAAAAACAACTGAAACTAGGTGTTTTAAAGAGCTTGGAGAGTATATTTATAATCAAATTTTCAATAAAGATGAAGTATATCCACATATATTATTAAGAGATTATGCTAGAAATTCTATTGATTTTATAATAAAAAAGGGCATAAATTTGGATATTAGTATTGATAAAGTATATCCGCCATATAAAAGCTATTTTCCGTCATTAAAAGAACTGCCATCAAATGAAGAGATTAAAAAATATGAGGATAGGGATAAAAATTATCATCAAAGTAGGATAATATCATCAATGGCAACTGAAAAAGGTATCAACGGATATATGTATGGCGATTTTGGAAGATATGTTTTTGAAAGTGCTTTGTATGATTTTGAATGCAAAGACAGTGCAGGACTTATAAGTAATTATGCTATAAAAAATATCTTTGAAAAGTATGGCTATGATGGAGAATATTTTAATGAAGCAGAAAATAATATAAAAGATAGAACAAAATATGATTTAAATAGATATAAGCATACGATAGAAAGAGTCGGTAAAAAATATCAATGGATTTCATTTTATGAGACAATGGCACGCATAACCGATAATTTTAAAATGTATAACGGATATGGTGATGATACAAGAGAGGTAAAATATATAGGAGCTTTTGAACCTTATGTAAGAGATATTGATCCTACGATACTTTTAAAAAACTATGAAAGAAATAGCACTTTTGCTAAAAAGTTTTGGTGGGACGCTGAATATAATTTTGCCTGGGATATGGAAAATAAAAAATGGCTAGAGTATGAAAAAGATTTACCAAATTTAAGCGATATTTTAGAGCGTAAAAATGATAAAGAACAGTGGATTACTTTAAGTTTGTACCAAAAATTTATCGAGCCCCTTGATACTGAAGATATTTTAAGCATATCTCACAAGGATGTTAGGTTATTTATTAGAAGTTATATAGTTAAAAAACATGATATAACTAGATTTGCTGAAACATTAAATGATAAACCTAACCTAATTTATAATTTGATTGATTTGCCAGATTGTTACAAGATGTTTAATATGGAGCATTACGACTATGTAACATATGATGCACTAAAAGATGATTATCGATTTGAGTGGTTTAAAATAGAAGATATAGATGTAGCAAATACAACAATTGAATATTTTTGGGAAGCGGAATTTGATACATCTAAGAGCGATATTTTTCAAATATGTAAGCCGTCCAAAATTTTATACGACGGACTTGGACTTAAATATTCCAAAAGAGATATATACTTTTTAGATAAAGATGGTAATACTGTTTGTTTTGATCCAAGTTCAGACAATCAAACCGCGCAGCGACTATTGATTAAAAAAGATAAATTAAATGAATTTTTAAATGTTTGTAATATGTGTATTGTTTGGATTATATCTGGTGAAAAGATGGTTTTTACAACAGATAATAGTGATTTAGGTCGTTTATATTTTAATGGATATGCATTTTTTGATACTGATGGAAAATTAAAAAAGTATATCAATAAGCAATTTGAAAAACATTTCAATTAGTAAAGGCAAATAGAGATATGTATGAATGAATAAATTTCCCCAATGAATAATCTTTTAAAATGCTTTTAGCATATTTGCTAAATCAGAAAACTTAGATTTTTGTTTTTAAATAATATAAACATATACCAAACTATATAACTTTTGATGATGTAAATGTATGTTAATTTGCTAAGAATGATTCAAAGAATTTTATAAAACATTCAAAAGTCTATTATTATAGAATAAGTACATATGATTTATGGTAACTCAAATAGTTTGAACTGCTTAAACATAGACAAGATGGATATTATAAATAACTTTAATAAACAGAAATTTAGAGGATGAATTTTAAATAAAATACCATGTGACATTATAAACGTTCATAGACGTTGACAATTTAAAATTTTCATGCTATCATGTCTTAGTATCGTCTACGATTATAGACGATTACATAAAGGAATAGAAATGTTAAATTTAATAGAACAGTATCAAGAAAGATTTCTTAAAAACTTTAATACGACATACAAGCGTTATTTATACAATGAAATCAATTTTAACGAAAAGCTTATCGGTATAGTAGGGGCTCGTGGTACCGGTAAGACCACAATGCTTTTTCAAAAGCTGATTGAATTAAAAGCTCAAAACAAAAAGGCTCTTTACATAAGTCTTGATTATCCGTTTTTAGGTTCTGCTAGTCTTAGCGAACTTGCTTTCGAGTTTCTAGATAGCGGCGGCGAATATCTGCTACTGGACGAAGTGCACAAGTATGAAGATTTTGCCGCGCACCTAAAAACTATATACGACATGAGTCCTTTAAATGTAATTTTTACAGGCTCATCAGCGGTAAGCATACTAAATGCAAAGAGCGATTTATCGCGTAGAGTTAGTGTATTTAGTCTAGAAGGACTTAGTTTTAGGGAGTTTTTAGAGCTTGAAAATGGTATAACGATAGATAAATTTGGCCTAGAGACGATACTAAAAGACCATCAAGCAATAGCAAATGACTTAAAAATAAAGCAAAATCAATTTAAAAAATATCTCAAATTTGGCTACTACCCATTTTACTTCAATAAGCAAAGCTCATACTACGAAAGCTTACTAAATACGATTAATCTAAGTATAGACGTAGATCTAACGTCTTTAGGCCTAGTTGAGCAAAAATACACATATAAGCTCAAAAAACTGCTTGAAGTGGTTTGCCAAAGCGAGCCGTTTGAGGTGAATTACACTAAAATCGCAGCTCTTGCCGAGATAAGCAGAGCTAAGCTATATGATTATATTGTCTATCTAAACGATGCAAGGCTAGTAAATATGATAGATGAGCAAAGCAGTGGGCTTAGCAAGCTAGTAAAACCGGCAAAAATATATATGAATAATACAAATTTAATTTACGCTTACGGCGATGATTGTAAGGCGGGCACCATAAGAGAGACTTTTTTTGCTAATCAACTAAAGGTAAAACATAGGCTAAATATCCCAAAACAAGGTGACTTTATAGTAGATGATAAATTTATATTTGAAGTGGGCGGTAAAAATAAGGGCTTTGAACAGATAAAGGATATCTCAAACTCATATATAGCTGCTGATGAAATAGAGGCAGGAAGTGGCAATAAGATACCGCTTTGGCTATTTGGATTGTTGTATTAGGCATTAAAATGGCGATTAATAAACTCAATTATAAAAAGGTTGAAACTTGCTTATTCATGCATAAAGAAAAACCAAACGTCTTTTTGCTAAGAAAGGTTATAGGAAGCAAGTACTTTACAAAAGTGCTTACGCTTGAAATTCGTAGTGGATGGAGCAAGAGAGAGTATAAAAATGAAGCCAAAAAAGATTCTAGTAGCATTTAGCGCGGCTTTTTTACCTTTTGCTTGTGCCTGTACTACAGCTACGGTGCCCCGGCGGGTAATGAGTTGCTCGACCTCGCACGCTAAATTTTTGCTTTGGTTATTTCCCTTGAGCGACACCGCTATTAGCTCGCAAACTATCTTACTTAGCGCTCGATCGAGTATTTTTAAAATTCGGCGCAAAGGGCTAAGCTCAAATGAGTTTTTGGATTTTAGCCCTTCTATTCTTTTTTGCCTTTTTGCTAGCCATTCGTTTATTTTGTAGTATTCGTTAAATTTAAGATCGTCATCTGCGCCTAGCTCGGGATTATTGATAATGTTTTCAAAACTCTCAAACCTATCTTTGTAATACCTCAACACTTCATCGGCGTCCTTGTATGAAGTTGTATTATCGGCGATTTGTTTTAAAATATCGCTTATTTTTGCAAAAGACTTACTCGTGTTCATTTTTCCTCCTTGACTTTATCGCAAAATTCCACTCCGCATACCTCCCAATCATACTCCCCGGCAATAGTCGCCAGGTTTTGCGCCATAGCCTGCAGTTGCCTTAGGGCTTCTTTCATCGCACTTGCCTTACTGCTTCCGTTCATGCCGGCTTGTAGGTTTTGAACGCTTATGGCTATTTGGAGCTGAGTTAGCGTCCAATAAAATTTGATCAAAGCCTTATCTAGACCTATCTGGGCTAGTGGGTTTATGGCTAAATTTATAGCATCATTTTCCTGCTCGCCGTAGTCTTTGCCGATTTCTAAAAGCAGCTCAGGTAAATAGTTTTCGTGAAATTTACTCTCCATCCTAGATAGCTTTTTTAGGATATTCTCGTCTATTTCATTATACTCATCTAGTCCCATAGCCGTTTTAGCAGCGTATCCGATAGTTTTTGCTACGCCTCCAAAGGGACCAAAGGCATCTTTATAGTACATATCGTCTATTTCTTGCTCATCTTCGTCGATCGGTTTTTTAGTTAGCTTTATGCTTTGGGTTAAATTTAGCATTTGACCTGCTAGTTCGCTCATCTTAAAGCTCTTTGCTTTAGCTACCGTCTCGTTAGCCTTTTGGATAAAATATACGTTTAAACTCATTTGATCTCCTTTGATTTAAATTACAACGTAAATTTAGCATTGCATAGCGACAGGTTGTGTTGCAAGGAAAAAATTAGCTAAAATACGTCAAATTTAAATAGGAAGGTTAAAATGCGCTCTCACGATAAAATCGCCGTCAGGCTTACTCAAATCATAGTAAAGCTAAACAGCGGTGAAAGACTAAGTATAGACGAGCTCGTAGAAGAGTTTAGCGTAAATAAAAGGACTATTTTAAGAGACTTTGAGCGGCTTAGTATCCTACCTATCCAAAAAGAAAACGGCAAGTATTTTCTAGAGGAGTACGCTCTTGGCAAACTAGGCTTTAAGGACATAAAAGCCTTTGCCGCGCTAATTGGCGCAAGATCGCTATTTCCAGAGCTAGACAGTAGATTTATCAGCGACGTTTTAAACGAGAAGCTAAACAAAGCCTATCTAATCAAAAACCAAGGGTTTGAAAGTATACAAATTTCAAGAGACGACTTTGAAGCTGTAAGTGCCGCAGTCATCAAAAACCGTATCTTGGAGTGTGAATATAACGGTAAAGAGCGCAAACTAAACCCGTATAAACTAATAAATAATAGCGGCATATGGTATCTGCTAGCAGATGACGAGGGTAAACTTAAAAATTTCACTCTCTCTAAAATAAAACATATAAAGATAAAGGGCGATATGTTTACTGCAAACGCCGAGTTTTTAAAACGTATCGAAAAAAACGACACAAACTGGTTTTCGGATGCTAAATTTAAGGTTACGCTTGAAATCAAAAACGAAGCTATGGAGTATTTTAAGAGAAAAGAGTTTTTGCCAAACTACGAAGTAGTGCAAGAAGAAGATAAAATTATCATAAGCACAGAAGTAGCTTATGACGACGAGATACTGTGGGTCGTAAAATACTGGCTACCGTTTATAAAGATAGTCGAACCTTTAAATTTAAAGAAGAAATTTGAAAATTTGCTCAGGGGTTATCTAAAATGACATAACCTGTCACAGATATTTTATAAAATCTCCTAAAATAGTTTTAATTTAGGAGATAAACTATGAAAGAAAATATGACGAGTAAAAATTCGAAAAACGCTAGCGAACTCAAAAGTGTCGGCGAAGATCTAAATTTAAATCTGCCTATCACTAAATACGAAATGGCTAGAAGCGATCTTTTTAATCTAGTTTATTCCTTGGGACGTAAATTGAACGAAGCCGACGTTTTGGTAGTATCTCTGGATGCAAACACCAAACAATACATGCAAGATGTTTGTCTTTTGTTAGATAAGCAAGTGGAGGATTGGAGAAAGGTTTATTATGTCCAATGGATAGAAGACTTTACGGGCGTAATCAAAGACGTCAATAAAATTTTACGCATATACGTTAAATATTTTAACGAACGCGACCTTCAAGAGGCTGCCGCGGCGCACGACGTATGCAAAAGATTAGTATCGATAAATATGTTAAGCGATAATAAATTCGATAGAAATGCTAAACTAGATTTGATGATCTGTTTTAGGCGACTAAGCCATATTTTAAATTTGGATATCGTTTAGCGACTGTATTTATAAGATTTTCACATTCTGCAATGGGCTTTAAAAGGGTTTTAGGGATAATCCCTAACGAGGTCTTTTGTCTGACTTGTCGGACAAAAAGTATCCTCGCCCAGATAAGAAAATTTTTGATTGCTACCATTTTACTAGCTATATCCCTGGAATAAAAACTTAAGATTTATATAAGAATTATCCATTTGTCTAATTTGGATTAAGTGGCTGTTGTTAAAAAAATATTAAGATTTTTAGGTTGTTCGATTTTTATAAAAATGTTTTATATATATTCTAGACTATATCATCTGCTTTGACCGTATGGCTATGGTTTTAAAAATAGAAAAATTACTAAAAGATGGTACCTAGCCAAACCTTAAAGCTTCAAAATATCGATAAAATGGGGATTTTAAAAAGAATGGTGGTTAGAGGCAGAATCGAACTGCCGACACGCAGATTTTCAGTCTGCTGCTCTACCGACTGAGCTATCCAACCACTTAAAAAGAAGTGTGATTATATAATAGTAAAGATAATTTTTTGCTTAAATTTAAAATATTTTGTAAATTTAATAGTGAAAAATTAATTTTGCCAAAGTCAAAATAACGACCTTGGCTAGTTTGATTATCTAAAAATTTTAAAACACAAGCAATGTGTTAATAGAATTTAACCCATTTTTTTAACACTATTCTGATAAGATTTATGCAAAATTAAATAAAGAAAGAAGCAAAAATGCCTTATTAATTTAAGCATTTAGCACAAGCCAAAAGCTCATGCTAAATTTTATTTTAAATACTCTTGTAAAGATTTCACATTTAACGCAAGTCCATCTTGTGCGGACTTGATAGACTTCGCACCAGCTAAAGCTGCACGCATTGTTGTGAAGTATGGCAATTTAAATCTAAGCACATTTTGGCGTATTTTTTTGCCATCATTTGCATTTGATTTGCTATCGCTTGTGTTTATTACAAGTGCAATATCGCCATTTTTTAATCTATCTTCGATATTTGGGCGTCCTTCGCTGATTTTATAGACAAACTCAGCCCATATGCCATTTTGCTCTAAAATTTTATGCGTTCCGCTTGTTGCGACTATATTAAAACCTAAATTTACTAATTCTTTGGCAAGTTCAATGCCTATATTTTTATCGGCGTCAGCCAATGTCAAAAAGACATTTCCGCTAGTTGGAAGCGTGTTTGAAGCGGCGATTTGTGATTTTGCAAAGCTCGTTGCAAAATCACCGCTTATACCCATGACTTCACCTGTGCTTTTCATTTCTGGTCCAAGTATCAAATCTGCACCACTTAGTTTATTAAATGGCAATACCACCTCTTTTACGCACACGTGGCTTAATTTTTTATGTGTTAATACGCCATTTTCTTCGGTTAGCATATTAAACTTATCGTAAAATTTCAGTGCTTCGCGTAAATTTCCCTGCCACATTACGCGAGTTGCTACTTTGGCGATTGGCATACCAGTTGCTTTGCTGACAAATGGGACGGTGCGACTTGCACGAGGATTTACTTCTATCATGTATAAGTTGCCTTCAAAAATCGCAAATTGTATGTTTAAAAGTCCTATGACACCGAGATTTAAGGCGATTGTTTTGGTTTGAGTTTGTATCTGTTTTATCATCTCATCACTAAGGCTTTGAGCTGGTAATATACATGCACTATCGCCTGAGTGAATGCCGGCCTCTTCGATATGCTCCATTATACCGGCTATATATACATCTACGCCATCGCTGACTGCATCGACGTCTAGCTCAGTTGCATCTTGTAAAAATTTATCCAAAAGCACAGGTGAGTTATTGCTGACATTTACTGCCTCGCTCATGTATTCTCTTAACTCACCATCACTATGCACTCTTCTCATTGCGCGTCCGCCAAGCACGTAGCTAGGACGAACAAGCACAGGATAGCCGATTTGATTTGCTTTTTGTATCGCTTCGCTTTCACTTGTGGCGGTGTCGTTTTTTGGTTGTTTTATGCCAACTTTATCGATAAACTCGCTAAATTTCTTTCTGTCTTCGGCGATATCTATAACCCTAGCACTTGTGCCGATTATTTTTGCACCAGCAATGCTAAGGCGTTTTGAAAATTTAAGCGGAGTTTGTCCGCCAAAATGCACTATCACGCCATCTGGTTTTTCTACATCTATAACAGAGCGTAAATGCTCAAAATCAATCGGCTCAAAATAAAGCACATCTGATGTGTCATAATCGGTGCTAACGGTTTCTGGATTGCAGTTATACATTATCGTTTTTATGCCAAGATCGCGTAGTGCAAAACTTGCATGAACACAGCAATAATCAAACTCTATACCTTGTCCTATGCGGTTTGGTCCGCCACCTATTATCATTACTTTTTTGTCATTGTGTTTTTTATTTATTTTTGGTAAATTTGTTACATTTGTGCTTGAGTAAAGGTATGGTGTTAAAGCTTTAAATTCGCCACCACAGGTATCTACTTCGTTATATTCTAACTCGATATTAAGTTTGGTTCTAGCAAAAAATATGTCGTTTTGACTTAGTTCTAGATTGTCTTTTTCGTTTATTAGTTGTGCTATTTTTTTATCAGAAAAACCCATTGTTTTGGCTTGTCTTAATAAATTTTCATCATTTAATATATCCATATCAATTGAGTTTTCAAATTCGACAATTTGTTTGATTTGGTTTAAGAAATATCTATCTATTTTTGAAATTTCATGCACTTCGTCTATGCTAAAGCCATCTCTAAAGGCTTGTGCGATCATTAAAATGCGTTTTTCGTTTGCATTTCTAAGACCAAAAACAATCTCTTCGCGACTTAGTTTTAGCTCATCAAAGCCTCCAAGATCTCGTTCTAGACTACAAAGTGCCTTTTGAATACTCTCTTTAAAGGTTCTGCCTATTGCCATTACTTCGCCAACTGATTTCATGGCGGTGCCTAAATATATGTTTGAGCCTGGAAATTTCTCGAATGCAAAACGCGGAATTTTTGTAACTATATAATCAATTACTGGCTCAAAACTAGCAGCTGTGCCTGTGATGTCGTTTTTAATCTCATCTAGACTAAAGCCAACCGCAAGAAGCGTGGCAACTTTTGCTATTGGATAGCCTGTTGCTTTGCTAGCAAGTGCTGATGAGCGTGAAACGCGTGGATTCATCTCGATGACTATCATTCTACCGGTTTTTGGATGTATGGCAAATTGGACGTTTGAGCCACCAGTATCTACACCTATCTCTTTAAGTATAGCAAAGCTTGCATCGCGCATAGCTTGATACTCTTTATCAGTTAGAGTTAGGGCTGGTGCCACTGTGATGCTATCTCCTGTATGCACACCCATTGGATCGAGATTTTCTATAGAACAAACAATTATACAATTATCATTTTTGTCGCGAATGACCTCCATTTCATACTCTTTCCATCCAAGCAAACTCTCTTCGATTAAAATTTCATGTATCGGAGATGCTTCAAGTCCAAGTTGTGCTAGTTCTTTAAATTCATCTATATTGTATGCTACACCAGAACCAGCACCACCTAGCGTAAATGATGCTCGTATCATGAGAGGAAAACCTATTTCATTTGCCGCCTTCATGGCTTCGTCGTAATTGTATGCGTATGCGGATTTTGGTAAATCCATGCCAATGCTTGCCATTACTTCTTTAAAAATTTGCCTATCTTCGCCCTTTTTTATAGCTTTTGGATTTGCACCTAGAAATTTAACATCACCAAGCATATTGTTCTCATAAAGCTCCATGGCGACATTTAATGCAACTTGTCCGCCCATTGTTGGTAGTATTGCATCGATGTTTTCTTTTTGTATAATCCTTGATATGGCTTCTTTTGTGATTGGTTCTATGTATGTAGCATCGGCAAAATCAGGATCTGTCATAATTGTTGCTGGGTTTGAATTAATTAATACAACCCTATAGCCTAGTTCTTTTAGCGTCTTTGCTGCTTGTGTGCCAGAGTAGTCAAACTCACATGCTTGTCCTATCACAATAGGTCCAGAGCCTATTAGTAAAATGGTGTTTATATCTTGTCTTTTTGGCATTATTTTTCCTTTATAACTACATACAAATAACTTGGGCTATTAACTCTAACAAATGGTTCAACAATGGCACTTTGGTATCCGTTTTCATCATATACGTTTGTTACTTTTCCTACCAAAACGCCACTAAAAAATATCCCATCAAGACCACTTGTAAAGACTTCGTCACCGATTTTTGGGCTAAGCCATTGTGGGATGTATTTTACTATTATCGCCTGTTTGTTTCCATGTGCAACACCTGGAATTTTATCATTTCCTATATGCACCGAAAATATACTTTTTGGATCGGTTTGAAGTATTGCCATTGGCTTTTGGTTTTTTGAGATTACAATTCCTGCGCTTTTGCCTTGATAGATTAATCCGTAAATTTTACTAGCATTATAATCATCAAAGCCTGTTATAAAAATTTTATTATAATCGCTTATATTTGCATATCCTAGACTTTTGACAAGCTTGATTTTTGGCTCATAAATTGCTGAGCTTTTATCGATTAAAATCTGATTTAACTCGTTTGCAAATGTTGATAAAAGCGTTGCTGCATGTTCAAGTTCGGCATTTTGTATTCTTAAGTTGCGTATCTCGCTAGCTTGTTTGAAATGTTCATTTATAAAATTACTAATACTATTTGCAACATCGGTGTACACGCCTAGGACATTATTGTTTATGCTTATTGCTATTTTGCTAACACTTGAGTTTTTATATAAAGAAAAACTTGTAAGCAAAATCAGCAATAAAAATAGTAAAATTTTAGTCTTCATTTGCTAGTTGTTGAAGCAGTCCTATTTCACTTAGTGCCTTACCTGTGCCTCTAGCAACTGCTAATAGTGGCTCATCAGCTATACTTACTGGAAGTTTAACTATATCGCTTAGATATTTGTCTAGCCCACGTATCAATGCACCACCTCCAGTTAATACTATGCCGTTTTCTACTATGTCTCCGGCTAAATCAGGTGGCATCATCTCAAGCACTGTTCTTAGAGCGTCTGCTATCTCTTTCAGTGGCTCACGCATAGCTTCTCTAACGTCTTCGCTTGTTAATTCTATGCGACTTAATAGACCAGTCATTTGATCGCGACCCTTTACTATAATGCTTAATTCTCGCTCTAATTGAACGGCTGAGCCGATGTTGATTTTTATCTCTTCGCCAGTTCTTTCGCCTATTAATAAGTTATATTTTTCTTTGATGTAATTTACTATGCTAGTATCCATCTTATCGCCGGCTGTGCGTATTGATTTAGATATAACTAAGCCACCAAGCGACACTACGCCTATTTCAGTTGTGCCACCACCAATATCTACAACCAAGCTTCCTTGTGGCTCACGAATAGGCAAATCCGCCCCAATAGCTGCTGCCATCGGCTCTTCTATCAAAAACACCTCTCTTGCACCAGCACTTAATGCACTCTCTTTAACAGCTTTACGCTCAACCTGTGTTAGGCCGTATGGGACTGAGATTATAATGCGTGGTCTTAAGAAGCTCTTTCTGCGGTGAGTTTTTTCTATGAAGTATCTTATCATTTTCTCAGTCATGTCAAAATCAGCTATTACACCATCTCTCATTGGACGAATTGCTTCAATATCGCCTGGAGTTTTACCGACCATATCTTTTGCTGCTTGTCCGACTGCTAGAATTTTTTGTTTGCCATATCTTTCGCGTTGCACAGCTACAACTGATGGCTCGTTTATAATTATACCTTTGTCTTTTACTAATACTAAGGTATTTGCTGTACCTAAGTCTATTCCCATGTCACTTGAAAAAAATCCAATTAGTTGATCTAAAATCATATACTTCCTTTATGCGCTTTTGTTTTGTTTTATAAGTATAGGCTTTTGTGCATCTTTGACAACTTCTTTTGTTATAATGACTTCATAGTCATTTAATTCAGGTAAATCATACATTAAATCTATCATTGTTTCTTCCATTATAGATCTTAATCCTCTAGCTCCTGTTTTACGCTCTATTGCTAGTTCGGCTACTGCAAGTAGTGCTTCGTCATTGAAATTTAGCTTAGCTCCATCTATAGCAAATAGTTTTTGATACTGTTTTAAGATAGCGTTTTTTGGCTCGGTTAAAATTTTAACCATATCATCTTTTGTTATTTCATTTAAAGTAGCAACGACGTGCAAACGACCAATAAGCTCAGGTATTAAGCCATAATGCACCAAATCATCAGGCTCTAATAAATTTAGTAAATTTTCTCTTTCGCTTTTATTGCGTTTTTCTTGATTAAACCCAAGAACATTTTTGCCAAGTCTATTTTCTATGATGTCTATAAGTCCGTCAAATGCTCCACCACAAACAAATAAAATATTTGTCGTATCAATTTGTATGAAGTCTTGATTTGGGTGTTTTCTGCCGCCTTTTGGTGGTATATTTACCACGCTTCCTTCGATGATTTTTAAAAGAGCTTGTTGCACACCCTCTCCAGATACGTCGCGTGTAATGCTTCTATTTTCGCTTCGCCTTGCAATTTTATCTATCTCATCGACAAAAACGATACCTCGTTCGGCTTTTTTTACATCGCCATTGGCTGCTTGAAGTAGGCGTGTTAGTATATTTTCTACATCTTCGCCAACATAACCAGCCTCAGTAAGACTAGTGGCGTCACATATGGCTATTGGCACGTCTAAAAATCTAGCTAACGTCTGAGCCATAAGGGTTTTGCCGCTACCTGTTGGACCTACAAGCAAAATGTTTGATTTTGAAATTTCAGTATCGTCTTTAATGTTTGATTGTTTAAAAATTCTCTTATAATGATTATAAACACCAACACTAAACACTTTTTTGGCTTTTTCTTGCCCGATTACATAGCTATCTAAAACGGCTTTTAGCTCTTTTGGCGTCAGGCTACCGTGTTCGCTTACGGCTTTTTCGCTTATGCTTTGTGCCCCTTCGTCGCCATATAGCATATTATATGCGGCATTTACGCAGTATTCGCAGATATAAGCACTATCAGTTTCATTGACTAATATTCGTCTATCATTGGCTTCTGCCTCGCCACAAAAACTGCATATCTTTTTATTTTTATCCATTTAATCTCTTCCTTTAGCAAGTGGTATTCCACGCTTTGTATTTAGAATAAACTCGCACATTTTTTTTACATTTTTATCTTTTGTTTTGCTTAGTAAAATTTCTGATTGCTCTTTTATGCTTATGCCTTGATTAAATAAAAATCTATATGCACTTACTAAACTCTCAACCTGCTCTTTATCAAATCTTCGGCGAATTCCTACTAAATTTAGACTTCTTATGTAGGCTCTATTGCCCTCGGCTAGACAAAATGGCACAACGTCTTGAGATAGTGCTGAAGCACCAGCTATCATGCAGCTTTCTCCAATTTTGACAAACTGATGTATTGGAGTAAGTCCGCCAACTACTGCAAAATCACCAATTTCGACGTGACCAGCTAGCGTGGCATTGTTTGCAAGAATGATGTCGTTTCCTAATATGCAATCATGTGCTATATGGCAATATGCCATTATAAAAGCATTATCGCCTATTTTTGTTAATCCATCGCCTTTGTGTGTGCCTGAGTTTATTGTGCAAAATTCTCTAATTGTGGCATTTTTGCCTATGATTACGCCAGTGTCACTTTGTGCTTGATAGCTGATATCTTGCGGTATATCACCGACTATTGCATAGCTAAAAATACGCGAGTTGTCTCCAATTTTAGTTTTGCCAAGAACTCTTGCACCTTGCTTTACTGTTACGTTATCGCCTAAAACAGTATCTTTGCTAACATAAGCATAGGCCTCAATAACGCAATCTTCGCCGATAATTGCACCATCTTCTACTACTGCTGTTTGATGTATATTTTTCATTTTATTTATCCACTATCATGGCTTTTAGTTCAGCCTCGGCACAAAGGATATCATCCACATATGCTTTGCCCTCTAATACCCAAATGCTGCCTTTGTGTTTTAGCACGTTTAGCCTATATTCTAAGCGATCCCCTGGGCGAACTGGATGGCGAAATTTTGCCCCATCTATACTCATGAAATAAACAACTTTGTTTTCGATGCCGATTTGGTGTTCATCACTCATGCTTTTAAATGCTAAAACACCACCAGCTTGTGCCATGCCTTCTATTATCATTACGCCTGGATATATTGGGTGGTCTGGAAAATGCCCTTGAAATATCGGCTCACCTATCGTGACATTTTTGTATGCTACGATACTTTGTGCTTGTTGCATCTTGGTAACACGATCTATAAGTAAAAATGGAAATCTATGCGGAAGAATTTTTTGTATTTCAACTACGTCTATCACGTTTAAGCCTTTTAGATAAATTTTGCTAGATTTTATCTAAAAATTGCTTTGATTATTATTTAGTTTGTTTAATTAGCTATTAAATTTTACGCTCATTGGTGCTAGATCTAGTTTACCACCATTTGATAAAACCTTATCTTTTAAATCTTTAAATTTTGAAAATTTCCAAACTTCAGCACAAAGTCCATCGTCTTTTATATCCATTGTTAAAACCCCATCTGCAGTAATGTGCAAAATACGCAAACAAGCATTTCCTTTTATTATAACTGGAGGCAAAACATTTGTCATATTATTTACTTGACTTATATCTTGCATTTTGTGTCTTGTCAAGTAATATGTTTTTAAATCGCTTAATAGTATATTTATGTTTGTTGCTGCTTTTACTATCTCAGCGTCATCGCGTGTTGCAGCTAATTTTGGCAGGGCAACAGAGGCTAATATCCCAAGGATTACTATTACGAAAATAAGCTCTATCATGGTAAACGCTTTTTTCATAAAATTCCTTAATAACAACTTATTTTATTTATAATTGTGGTATGAGAAAAGTATGTTGGATATGGCATAGAAACACTAAAAGTCTCGCTTTTTTTAGCGTCTAAATCCTTAACCACAGCAAAGCTATATTCAACTGTGTTTGGTTTATTGTTTGTATTGTTTTCTGTAAAAAGCCATGAAAATAAAGAGGCTCCACTTGATTTAAAAAACGACTCTCCACCCATATTGTTTTTGCTTAATGCCTGATTGATAAGTTTTACATTGAAGTTGCAAACGCTTATTTTAAATTTACCTATATTTTTTACTGTTCCGTTAAAAACTATACTTTCGTTACGTAAAACTCGTTGATGTTTTACATTTTCAAGAACCGCTTTTTTTGTATATTTATCAAGTACTGGCATTAAAAATACTGCTAAAAATGTGCTTACTAAAACATTTGTAAATAGCAACGATATAAATAACTTCCTATCCGCCTTAAAAGACAAAAATAAAAATAACATAGACAATACAAATATGACAATAAGAACCAAAATATGCACTATAGTAAAGTAGCTACTTGTCATTTTGTCCCTTTTATTTTGTGTGTTTTGTTTTTAATTATTATACACTTTTAATAACAAATTAAACTTAAAATTTTATCTAAATGATAGTTTTATGTATAAATTGTTAAATTTTGGTTTTAAAAGCATAGGGGTTTTATTGTGATATTATAATCAACAAAAGCAAAATTGTTTATTGTTGATTTTATGTCTTTTTCTTCGAATGCTGAAATTTCATTGACAAATATCGTGTGTTTTACGAATGGATTTAGTGCATTTAGTTTTTCTTTATATTTATTTTTATTTAGAGTGTAAAAATTTAGATCAATTTTGCATATTTTTAGCTTTTTGGGGCTTAAATTTTTAGCACTAAAATCAAGCATTAGGGCATTTGAATACTCTAGTTGTTTTGTGTTGATTTTAGAAATTTCAATTTTTCTTAATCTATTATTGAGCTCGTCACTCACATAATAAAACCCAAAAACCATGCCAAAAAATCCAAAAAATATAACCAAAAATCCTATTGTCCACCACCATTTAATTGCTAAATACACCCCAAGAAGTAGCAAAAAAATGAACGCTATAACAATCCAAGAATAAGCAAGATAATCTATAACTCCAGCGTTTTGCAAGATAAAAATAAAATTTTGTTTGATACTACTTAACATTACGTTGGTTTTTTTCTTCAATTCCACTTAGACCAAATCTTCTTGAAAGCTCATTTAAAACGCGTTCAGGGTGAATATTGTGCAAACTTAATGCGACTAATGAATGAAACAATAAATCAGCACATTCATATACTACATCGCTTTTTGTTTGCTCGTCTTGATTGTTTTTTGTCGCATCTTTAATGGCTAGAGCTAATTCAGTCGCTTCTTCGCCTATTTTTTTTAATATCGCATTTTCGCCTTTTTTAAATAGACTTGCGACATATGAATTTTGTGCATCTGCGTTTAATTTTCTATCTAGTATGACATGATAAAGTTCGTCTAAAATATTGTATTTTGGTCTATAATTTTCTTGATTTGTGTTTGAAGTTTTAAAATCATCGTCTAAAATTTCAGTAAAAAAGCAAGACTTAGCACCAGTGTGACACGCTATGCCGCCATTTTGTGTTACGTTTAATAGCAAAGTATCGCTATCGCAGTCTAGTTTTATTGAGTGTATTTTTTGTGTATTGCCGCTCTCTTCGCCCTTTTTCCAAATACGATTTTTAGTGCGTGAAAAGTAGTGTGCAAAGCCAGTTTTTAAGCTTAAACTTAGTGCTTCTTCGTTCATATATGCAAGCATTAATACTTCATTTGTATCTTTTTCTTGAACGATTGCAGGGACTAATGTGCCAACCTTTTGCCAGTCTATATTTATCATTTTTACGCCTTGATTTTACGGTAAAATTTTATAAATCATCTAAAATCACTTATAAAATTTCACTTTTAGGGTGGTTTGCTCACCCTAAAATCTAATTTTTAAAATTTACTGACCTATCGCACTTTGTTTTGCTTTGTCTTTTGTATCAACCCAGATATTTGGCACTGCGCCACCTGGAGTTAGGAAAATTTTCGCATCTTTATTTTCGCGAAGTGCTTCATTAAATTTGCCTTGAGTTTCAATCTGCTTTAAATTTAATAAGTTAGTATCAAGGCTTTTTGCGACCTCGCGGTTAGCGTATGCTTGTGCGTCTGCTTCGATCTTAGCAGCATCTGCACGACCTTGAGCCTCGATGATAGCAGCTTTTGCCGTGCCTTCAGCAAGGGCTGCTTTTTTAAGTGCTTCTTGATTTGCTCTTTCGACTTCATATTTTGTTCGCTCGGCTTCTTGTTTGGCTATTTGAACACGCTCGATTTGTTCTTTTACCTTTTCAGGCAATATTATCTCACGAAGTTGAACTGTGAGTAGCTCGACTGGTTTATTTGGCTGAGCGTCGATGTCTTTGCGGATGCCATCATCTATGGCAGTTGCTATCTCGTTACGTTTTGTTGGAAGCTCTTCTGCTGTGTATTTACCGGCAATGCTACGCACCACGTCGCGGACGACAGGATCTACTATCTTGCTCTCCCAGCTAAAGCCCCACGCAGCGATGGTTTGCGGTGCATTTTCTGGATTTAGACGATACTGAACCGTAATGTCGATGCTAACTGGTAAGTTTCTAGCGTCCAAAACTGAGATAGAGTTTTTGCGAATGATACCTGCTTGGGCTTGTGTGGAGTATTTTTGTGCCTCGCCCATATCTTCGCCTGATGTGTAGTTTATAAGTCTTACACGAGTATCTACGATGGCTACCTTTTGGATAAATGGTACGAAAAAGTGAAAGCCCGGCTGAAGTGGGCTTGGCTCGTATTTACCTGCAGTTGATTTGATGCCAACTTCGCCTGAGTTTATCACAACAAATGGCTGAGTAAGTGCGATGACTGCTACGATGGCAATCACTACATAAACTAATGCTCCAAATTTACCAAAATTAAAGTTGTTTGGTATATTTGGACCTTTAAAATTTGGCTTTTTAAAGCCTTTTTCTTCGTTGCTACTTTCGTTATTTGATGAGTTGTTTGTATTGCGTTTTTTGTTAAAATAATCATTTAAATCTGCTGGCATTTTAATCCTTTCATATGTATGTTAAAAATGAGCTGTATTTTTCGTTACGTCCATAAACTACGTCAAAATACGCATCTTGTAAGCGTTTTGTTACCTCGCCACGCTCACCGCAACCAATCACGCGGTTATCGATGTTGCTTATTGGTGTGACTTCGGCTGCTGTGCCTGTGAAAAATGCTTCATCAGCCGTATAAGCCCTATCTCTTGTGATGCGTTCTCTGCGAACTTCAATGCCAAGATCTTTTGCGATTTGTATCACAGTATCTTGCGTGATACTTAAAAGACTGCTATCATTTGGCGGAGTTATAACAACGCCATTTTCCACGATGAAAAAGCACTCACCAGGACCTTCTGAGATATATCCTTCGCTGTCAAGCAATAACGCCTCGTCATATCCAGCGTCTTTTGCCTCGTAGTTTGCCATTTGCGAGCTTAGATAGTTTGAACTAGCCTTTGCACGGCTCATTTGACCGCCTACATTTAGCTTTGTAAAGCTTGAAATTTTTACTCTAATACCCTTTTTAAGCCCCTCTTCGCCAAGATACGCTCCCCATTCCCACGCAGCAATTGCTGTATTTACAGGAGCTTTTGTGTGAGCAAGTCCCATGATACCATATCCTAGATAAACTAGTGGGCGGATATAGACATTGCCTTTAAATTTATTTGCACGAAGTAGCTGTATTTGTGCATCTTCTAGCTCTTTTTGGCTAAATTTTACATCCAAAACAGTCATTTTAGCTGATTTTAAAAGCCTAGCGGTATGCTCTTTTAATTTAAAAATAGCCAAGCCCTTATCGGTCATGTAAGCTCTTGTGCCTTCAAATACAGCATTTCCGTAGTGCAATGAGTGTGTCAAAATATGCACATTTGCTTCGTTCCATTTTACTAGCTTGCCATCCATCCAGATGCATTCTGCAGCATTCATTAAAAACCTTTCAAAATTAAAATTCTTGCGAGTTTATCAAAATAAAGTTTAAAATATCATATAAAAAATGTGAGAATTTTAAGCATACTTAATATAAAATCAGCTTTTTAATAAGGATAAACTCATGCAAGAAAGTTTTGAAAATTCTGTAAAAAATATATTAAGCATAATTGGTGAAGATATAAACCGCGAAGGACTTATTAAAACGCCTGAGCGTGTATTTAAGGCATATCAGTTTCTTACATCAGGATACAAACAAGATCCGCTAGAGGTGCTTGGTGATGCATTGTTTGAAAGTAGCAATAACGAAATGGTTTTAGTGCGTGATATTGAATTTTATAGCTTATGTGAGCATCATATGCTTCCTATAATAGGGCGTGTTCATGTAGGTTATATTCCAAATGGAAAAGTTGTTGGACTTAGTAAAATTCCTCGCATGGTAGATATTTTTGCAAGACGTCTTCAAATACAAGAGCAAATGACTGAGCAAATTGCACAAGCATTGCAAGATGTAATAAAACCAAAAGGTGTAGCGGTCGTGGTAGAAGCACGTCATATGTGTGTTGAGATGCGTGGTGTTCAAAAAATTAACTCAACTACGACTACATCGGCATTGCGTGGAGCATTTATCAAAAATGCTGACACAAGACGAGAGTTTTTCTCTCTTATAAATTCTCCAAAAGAGGTTCATTTTTGAGTCTTTTACGCCTAAAATCAAGATTAAATGACGAAAATGTAAATTTAAGCAATATATTTGGCGTAATAACCAAAATAACCCCAACTACCATTGAAGTAAGTGGTTTAAGGGCAAGTATTGGCGATGTGGTTAAAATTTCAAGCAAAGATAAAAGTAAAACTGGACTTGCAATGGTTACTCAAATCACAAGCCAAAATGCCTATATTAGCCCATTTGGATTTGTTGAAGGGTTTAAGATAGGCGATTTTGTTTATGAGAGCGATCAGGGCATGAGCATACCTGTTGGAGATGGGCTTTTAGGACGTGTTGTAGATCCATTTATGCGACCAATTGATGGCAAAGGCGAGATGCACTTAAGCGATAGTATGCCAATCATGAAAGCACCGATAGATGCCATGAAAAGGGGGCTTATAAATGAGCCTTTTAATGTTGGCATAAAGGCAATTGATGGGCTTTTAACTTGTGGCAGGGGGCAAAAACTAGGGATTTTTGCTGGTTCTGGTGTCGGTAAATCAACACTTATGGGAATGATAGTAAAAAATACAAATGCTTCGATAAAAGTTGTCGCACTTATCGGCGAGAGAGGTCGCGAAGTGCCTGAGTTTATCGAGAAAAATTTAAAAGGCGATCTAACAGGCACGATAATTATCGTAGCGACTTCTGATGATAGTGCTTTGATGCGAAAATACGGTGCTTTTTGTGCGATGAGTGTGGCTGAGTATTTTAAAGAACAGGGCAAAGATGTTTTGTTTATCATGGATAGTGTTACGAGATTTGCCATGGCACAGCGTGAAATAGGGCTAAGTTTAGGCGAACCACCGACATCTAAGGGTTATCCGCCAAGTTCGCTTATGTTGTTGCCACAACTCATGGAAAGAGCAGGCAAAGAAGAGGGCAAGGGTAGTATAACGGCGTTTTTTACAGTGCTTGTTGAAGGCGATGATATGAGCGATCCAATAGCCGATCAAAGTCGCTCTATACTAGATGGGCATATTGTGTTAAGTCGTGATTTAACAGACTATGGCGTGTATCCGCCTATAAATATTCAAAACTCAGCTTCTCGTGTTATGAGCGATGTTATTGATCAAACGCATCGCCAAAATGCAATGATGTTTAAGCGTTTGTATGCGTTATTAAAAGAAAATGAAGTCTTGCTTCGTATCGGTGCATATCAACGCGGTAACGACAAAGACCTTGATATGGCAATTGCTAAAAAAGAGTTTTTTTACGATTTTTTACGTCAAGATTCTGATGAAAATTTTAGCTTTGATGATATTAAATCGCTACTTGCTAAGATAAATGATTAGCTTAGCTTTTGTATAGCGATTTTTAGTCTGTTTAATCCATCTTTTAAAATCTCTTTTGGTGTTGCTATATTTAGCCTAGCAAAGCTTTTATCTCCAGCTTTAAACTGCTCTCCGCTTGATAGATAAAGCCCTGAAATTTCACGTATTTTTTTTGCAATTTCATCATCTGCTTTGAAATTTTCAAACTCAAGCCACATTAGGTAGGTAGCATCACACGGATAGACTTTAACGCCCTTTAACTCTGTTTTGATAAATTCTTTTACTATCTGTTTGTTTTGCTCTAAATATGCATTTAATTCATCTAGCCACTCTTTGCTGTGATTAAATGCGGCTATAGCGACATCAGCGGCAAAGATATTGTTTTCACATAGAGAATTTTGAGCATATTTTGTGTGTAAAATTTTGCGTAAGTTTTTATTTGGAGTGCAAACGGCAGCACTTTGAATACCTGCTATGTTAAATGCTTTAGTTGGTGAGATATACGTGACAGAAATTTGTGCGTTTGTGTCATTTACTTTAGCAAATGGCGTGTATTTTAAACCAGGAGTAATTAGATCGCAGTGTATCTCATCGGACAGAACTGTTACGCCATATTTATGGCAAAGTTTGCCCATTTTCTCAAGCGTAGTCTCATCCCAAATTTTTCCTATTGGATTGTGTGGGTTGCAAAGTATGAAAATTTTTGTTTTTTCATCGCTTAGCTTTTTTTCGAAATCTTGCCAGTCTATCTCATAGCCATTTTTGCCGATTTCTAACTCATTTTGCACTATATTTACGCCATTTTGTTCTATAATCCTATAAAACACATGATAAACAGGGCTTTGAACAAGCACGTTATCATTTTTATCGCATAGTAATTGTATGGCAAAATTTATAGCAGGAACTATACCGTTTATAAAGCTTAACCACTCTTTTTTGATGTGAAAATTATGGTGTTTTTTCCACCAGTTTTGATATGCTCTATACCATTTGTCTGGCGTTTTTGTATATCCAAATACGCCTAAATTTAGCGTGTTTTGCATGGTTTTAATGATGGCTGGAGCTACTTTAAAGTCCATATCGGCCACCCACATAGGCAGTTCGTTTTTGCTTACGTCCCATTTTAGGCAATTTGTGTCGCGGCGATTAATTATAGTATCAAAATCATATTTTGGCATCTTTATCCTTTGGAGTTTTTGTATTATAGCTTAAATTTTACTTTTGTAAAAATACTTAAACATGCTAAGACTATAAATGTAAAAATCATTATGCAAAATTGAGTTACATTATTATGCTTGATTAATACAAAAAGTATTGATGAAAATATACCACTTGCGTATTGTAATGAGCCAATTAATGCAGATGCCAAACCAGCAATATGAGTGGCTTTGTCTAATGCTTGAGCGATGATGCACGGCACAATTATGCCATTTAGTGAAAATATAAAAAACACGCTAATTACGATCGCCAATAACCCAAGGTCTAAAAAAGCACTAAAAACTAGGGCAATTGCACCCATTAATGAAATACTTAATGCTACTTTAAGGATGCTGTCAAGGCAAAATTTCTTAACTAACAAGCGATTTGCTAAGCTAGATAGCATGATACCTATTATGTTAATTGCAAAATAGTAGCCGTATTCTTGCTCACTTATGCCGTAAGTGTTAATATAAATATGTGCTGAGCCTATCACGAATACGTAAAGCCCAGTATAAAAAAACATAACGCATATACAATAACGCATAAATGGCTTGTTTTTTAGTAGCCAAGTGTAGTTTAAAAAGGCTGTTTTTAGATTGTTTTGTTTTTTTTCTGGATTTAACGTTTCTGGTATGAATAATACTAAGAAAAATATCACAACACCAAAAACAAAAAGCAACCAAAATAGCATATTCCACGTATAAAATTTAATTACCCAGCCACCAATTACTGGACCTAAAATCGGTGCGATTGCCATCACGAAAAAAATCATAGACATCACAGATGCACCTTTGGTCTTATTATACATATCTCGCACCATTGCACGTGCCAACATAGGACCAGTGCTAGCACCTATGGCTTGGATTATTCGCCATGCTATTAGCTCATTAATACTTGTAGATATAGCACATCCAGCAGAGCCAATTATAAATATTAGCACTCCGATAATTAACGGCTTTTTGCGGCCAATCATATCGCTTATTGGCCCCCATATAAGTCCAGCTAAACTAAATCCTATTAAAAATGCTCCTACGCTAAGCTCTGCTTCGCCATTAAGTTTATCAGACATCATCGGAATGGCTGGCAGATAGATATCGACCGAAACAGACGTAAATGCCATTAGGCAACAAAGCGTGATGAAAATATGCATATTTGAAATTTTGCTGTTTTTTGTCATGCTTCAAATTTTAGCAAATAAAACTTATTTAAAATTTATTAATGTAATAATTTTATTTTTGATAATTAAAATTATTACAAGTAAGATGGTGTTAGAATTAACTTGTGCTTAATGACACAATATTGTATCCAAGTACAATAGACATGTGACTTTGTCTTTGGATATAATCGTATAAAATTTTCAAATTTATGAAAGGATAGATTATGGCTACTCAAGTTGGCATAGTTAAACAAACTTCAGGCGTTGTCGTAGCAGTTGATGCAAACGGCAATGAAAGAGTGCTCCAAGCAGGAGACGCTATATATTTAGGAGAGGTTGTTAAAACTCAAGGGTTAGGCTCAAATGCTGTATTGTCTATGGATAATGGCAATGATTTAAGTATCCTTGAAAACGACACTATAAGCGTAGATCAAAGCACTTCAGACAACACAAGCTTTGGAACTGATGCTGTTGCTGATTTAAGCGATTTACAAAGAGCGATTTTGGCAGGTGAAGACTTAAGTCAATTAGAAGAAACGGCAGCAGGTGGTGATACTGGTGCAGGTGGCGATGGTGTTGGTATGCTAAATGATAGTGTATTTGCACAAGGCGGTCACTACTCAAACGTATATGCTGATGGCAGAGGTTTAGGCTCTGTTGGTGCTGGACTTACAGATGTATTTAGATCGCTAGAATCAGATGGTAGCTTGGGTGGAATAAGTGTTGATATAGTAGATAACAGAATACCAAGTGCCCCAGATTTTTATTTTCCAGAAGATAAAAATAAAGATGGTACGATAAGTATCAATGAAAATAAAACAGAAAATGGTGGTGATAATACTCAAGACAAAACAACAGTAAGGGTTCTGATACCAAATGACGTAAGACCTGGTGATACTATAGTGATAACAACACCAGAGGGTGACCCAGTGACCCAAGTGGTTCCAGAAGATCCAAAAAATCCTGGTAATCCTCCAAAAGAAGTAGATGTGCCAAATGTGCCTATTAAACCAAATGGAGAGACGCCAGTCACAGTCAGAATAGACACGCCAAATAATCCAGGAACTCCAAATACTAAACCAATCAAAACAGATTTTGAAGGACCTAAAGAAGATCCAACTCCAGATACCAAACCAGATCCAAATAACCCAGATGATGACAATGATGTAAATTTAACAGTTAAACTAGAATCAGCAGACGGAAAAGACAATATCATATCTAAATCAGAAATCAATGATGGCAAAGATGCTGAGACTATCACAGGAACACTTCATGTTGGTGCTGACATAGTTGTTAAGCCAGGTGTTGATACAGTAACTATATATGTAGATGGAGCAGAGGTAGGTAAAGCTACAGTTCAATCTGATAATAATGGTGGCTATACATACACTCTTGAAAACATTCCTACTGATAAATTTAGTAATGGTAATGACAATGGAAAAACTGGAGAGATAAAGGCTGAGTATAATGCAGTAGATAAGTCAGGTAATGAAGCTACAATTCCTGCTAAAAATACATACAGTGTTGTTTTAGATGGACCTATTCCAGATAACACTCCAAACACTGATCCAATAGGCAAAGAGGTTTTATTAACTATAGATTATAAAACTACAAGCGGAGATAGAATTATCAACGTAAGCGAAGCACAAGAAGAGACTCAAACAATCACTGGCACACTAAAAGCTGGTGGTGAGATAGTTATTAATCCAGGTGATACAGTAGCTATATATGTAGATGGCAAAAAAGTGGGGGATGCTAATATAACACCTGATAATAATGGTGGCTATACATATGAACTAAAAGTTCCTACTAAAGAATTTACTGATGGAAAAACAGATATAGTCGATCCTAAAGAGATTAAAGCTGTATATAATGCTAAAGATAAAGTAGGTAATACTACAGATATAGATGCTAAAACAGACTATACTGCTGATGTTACTAAGCCAGGTGATGATGATGGCGAAGATCCACATAGTCCTGATAACCCAGTAAATACACCAGATGAGCCACAAACTCCAGAAAAACCTGAAGATCCAGTTAAAGATAAAGACAACTCAGGAAATGAAATTTCTATTAATGCAATTGCAGGTGATGACTTAATTGATGTTAAAGAAAAAGAGTCAGGGAAAGATATAACTATAACTGGTGAAGTAGATAGTCAAGATGTTAGAAATGGTGGAACATTAGATAAGGTAATTGTAACTGTAAATGATAAGCCTTATGAGGCTAAAGTAACAGATAATGGCAATGGTAAATTTACATACTCAGTAGATGTACCTGTACAAGAGCTAATAGCTGGTAAAGACAAAGGCGTTAATGCATTAGCCGACATTACTGATAAAGCTGGTAACAAAGGTGATGTAGATGTTACTAGGGCATATGGTGTGGATATTGAAGGACCTAGAGAAGACCCAACTCCAAATACTAAACCAGATCCAAACGATCCAGAACAAGCTAACGATGTGAAGCTAACAGTTAAATACGACACAATTAATGGAGATGATGTATTAACAGCTGAAGAAGCTAAAGCAGACAAACAAACTGTAACTGGAACGCTAGATGTTGGTAGTGATATAGTTGTTAATGCTGGTGATAAAGTAATGATCTCTGTAAATGGAAATGCCCCAGTAGAAGCAACCTTGCAAGGAAGCAAAGAAAGCGGCTTTGCATATACAGTAGAAGTTCCTACTGAAAACTTCATCAAAGACAGCACTGGAAAAACACTAGACGAGACGTCCAAGCCAGAAGTTGTAGCTACATATCAAGCAAAAGATACAGCTGGTAATGATAACAATATAACAGCTAAAGATGGTTATAGCATAGACACCCACGCTACTATCGACATCACTCACATCGCAGGAGAGAATCAAATAGGAGCAGATACGGGCGATACTGATAAATATGCTACTATCAATACGGTTGAGAAGTCAGGCTTTACTATTAGTGGTACAACTGATGGGGTTGAAGCCGGACAAGAGATTACTATAATACTAAAAGATGCTGATGGCACCACAGTGACAGCAAAAGCTAATGTTACAGATGGTGGCAAGTGGTCTGTTTCTAACGTGGATGCTTCATCGCTAAAAGCTGGAGATGTCACTGTTACGGCTACTGTTACAGATAAAGTAGGCAATGTTGCTACTGATACAGATATCGCAACTGTTGATCAAGGTATAGAATTTGATACTCAAGATCCAGCCGTTGTTGTCTATGAAAAAGGATTAAGTGATGGCACAGGCAGACTTAAAGATGCTTCGTCATTGACTAGTGACTCTACTGAGCTTTCGGCTAAGGGTAACTTAGCGGATATAGCCTATTCGTTTAAAGATTTGCCTACAGATACACTACAGACGTCTAGCAATAAGCCTATTACTTGGTCGTTTGATAACAACGATAAAACAAAAATCATAGGCACATATAGTGACAATGGCGTTACTAAGACTGCTGTTGAAATCAGTATAGATGCAACAAGTAGCGATAAACCTGTTGTTAAGACTACATTACTCCAGCCAATCAAACATGATATTCAAGGTCAAGATTCTAAAGATATTGACGTTAAAGTTGTGGCTAAAAATGCAGTTGGTAGCACGGCTGACGTGAATGTAAAAGTCTCCGTTATAGACGACACACCATACGTCACTAGCGATAGTACTCAGGCGGTTGTTGTGGGATTTGAACATCCTAAGACAAACGTTACGCTTGTGCTTGACTACTCATATAGTATGCTTTATGGTATGAATGATACTAAGATTAAGGATTCAGAGACTGATACAAGATTGGCGGCAGCTAAAGAGGGTGTGTTAAAGCTATTGGATGGATATAGCATCAAAGGTGCTGATAATGTCAAGGTAAATTTAGTGATGTTTGCAGGAACGGCACAAAGTATCACTAGTAAAGACGGCAAGACTTGGCTAAGTGTAGAAGAGGCTAAAGAGCTTATTAATAAGACCTATACACATGCTGAGCTTACATCGGCATATCAAAATGGTGACAAGGGTTACCCTAACTCTAGCGGTATAAATATCAAGACTGGCACTAACTACGATGCGGCATTGAAAGTAACTATGGATTCATATAAGGAAGATGGTAAGCTGTCTGGTATAGATGTGGACAATAAACTATATTTCGTCTCTGATGGTATGCCATCTGTTTCGGATGGATATGAAGGATTATATAATTATAAAGCTATTACTACAGCAGAGAAGGTTGTATGGCATAATTCTTCTGCATATTATCCAAACGGCGAAGATGAGAGTGGGAGATTTAAGTTTGCTTACGCTGGTGGAACATATTCTTCTGGTATAAGATATATATATTTTGATAAAGATGGTAAATGGACGGATGAATATGGTCGCGATATTACAAGTGATGTAAAATCAGACTTGGGTATATCTGCTAGTGAAGAAAAAACATGGAGAGATTGGCTTGAGGCAAATCAAATAGATGCTGAAGCATTTAAGCTATCAGAAGATGCTAGTGTGCCACTACTTAATCCTATAGCATATAACGGCTCTACTAAAAGCGACGCTAATGCTAAAGACTTTAGCGAGTTAGCACTAGCTACTAGACCTACAAAGGGCAACTTCATAGATACGCTAAAGCCTAGCGATAGCACAGCTAGTGGAAAGACCGCTATAGAATATGGTGCTGATGGTGATGGTTCGTTGCATATTAGTGTCACGCTAAATACAAACCAAGGCACTATGACATATGTGTATAGTCCGACAAATAACCAATATACCGTCTATGAAGTAGATAATGGCAATAGAGCTACTTCGCATAACGGCTCGGTATTTACTGCCAAGATGAAAACAGGCAGCGAGCTTACGCTAGATATGTCTAAGGGATCGTATGAGTATAAGCCAGATGCGTCTATAGCTAAAAGCAACGGCTCTGAGACGATAGATATCAAATACTCTATCACGGATGCTGATGGCGACAAGGTAGAAGCTACTACTACACTTAAGGCTGGAAGTGCGGTTGATTATCAAAAGATAGTTTATGGCACGGCTAGTGATGATGATAAGCTAGAAGGCACAACTGGCAATGACGTCATAGCTGGTGGCAAGGGCAATGATACTATAGATGGTAAGGGTGGTGCAGATGCGTTGCTAGGCGGTGAGGGTAACGACACTATCTACTACGGCAAAGATGCTAAAATTTTAGATGGTGGAGAGGGCTATGATACGCTTGTCATCAAGCCTAGTGCTGGCAGATCTGAGAGTATAGATCTAAGCAAGGTGGCTAATCTAGATGAAAAAATAAGTAATTTTGAAAAGATAGATCTAGGCAAAAATGGCTCAAGTGATGCGATAGAGCTAACTATCAGAGCTGAAGACGTGCTAGATATCACTGATAACAAAAATACTATCTTAAAGATAGATGGAGATAGCAGTGACACTATAAAAGGTAGCTGGAAAGAGACTAGCGATGTCAAGGCTGATGGTGGCTATAAAGCATACGAAGGCACTACTGAAAAAGGTCAGACTATATATATCCAAATCAGCGATGATGTAAAGACTGATTTTAACTAATTTCATGGGCGGGGTTGTACTCGCCCATTTTTCCACCCCCCCCCCCCCCCCCACAAAAACACCAAACAATAATACTTTAAACACTTATAAAATTAAAAAACTATTTTTCACTTCTGTTATAATACAAATACTACTTTAATAAGCAAATTATTAAATATAAATCATAATACAATCAATTGCTATTTATGATTTTAAAACTAAAATTTATAAATACCAGAAAGCTAAATTTGATAAGATTATCATCAGTAGCATAAAGCTTAATAAAAGCTATTTTAAAGCTAGTCGTATAAAGGGAAATAAGGTAAAACCAA
>NZ_CAJHOF010000010.1 GCF_905120465.1 Campylobacter majalis | reverse complement strand
GTACTATTAAATTTAATGAATTATAATATTTTTCTTGAAAGAGCTAGTTAAAAGATTAATCGATACTGTAACATTGTTTTATAATTAAGTAGATTGTGTTAAATAAACACACAATGCTTAAATAATCAAATATTTTAGTCATTTAATTAAAATTTAGTTATAGGCTATTGTGATTGCAAAAGTGAAATATTAAAATAAGTCGTAGTGCGGTGGTAGATATTTTCAATGACAAAGATGAAATTTGATCCTAAACACACACATGCATTATTTTAACACAAAGGCATAAGACAAAAAGTATTTGGATAATTTTATAGCCATAACAGAACAAATATCGAGCAAAAAAGTGACAAAATAGAGTAAATTCACCATATATTTATCAGTGTAGCAACTTTAAATAAATGAATGCTGGCTAAATGCTTGCAATTAGATAATAGACAAGTGGGTTACAAAGAAAAAAGATTTTGTTTTTGTTTAGATGTTTTATGGTGCTAAGCCATTAAGCTTGATAGTATAAGTAAAATTTAAACAGTATGATGACATCACGATTATTTATGTTGCAATTAATAAATATTTATTAAGATAAATTTTTAATATTATCTTTATGCATTGCAAACAGCAAAGATAAACCTACTCTTGATTTGTCGCATTTAGCAAAATTTTAAGTAGATATTAGCTTTATTAGGGGCTATATTTATAATTTTGGCGTTGAATTTATGATTTGCTAAATATAATCAAGGCGATTTATGTGGTTGATGTTACATGTTATTTTTGATTTAAGAACCAATTTGGAACTAATTAAATAATCTAAATAATGCTATAGTTACAAAATTTTAAAAAATCTAGCTTAAAAATTCCTTCTTAAATCTTTCTTGCCCTATTTTATAAAAGTCATTTCCTTTGCTGTCTATTGCGACAATTAATGGCATATTTTCAACAACTATTTTAGCTAATGCCTCGGCACCAAGATCGGCAAATGCTAAAATTTCATAGCTTTTGATACATTTACTAATTAACGCTCCAGCACCACCTATCGCTACAAAATACACAGCACCTACATCCTTTATTGCTTTTACGACATCTACACAGCGATAGCCTTTGCCTATCATTGCTATTACTCCGAGTGTTTTTAGCATGTATGGTGTGTAGATGTCCATTCTCGAGCTTGTTGTTGGACCTGCCGCGCCGATGATTTGATCAGGTTTTGCTGGGCTTGGCCCCATGTAGTATATGCACTCGCCCTTTAATGAGAAGTTTAAATTTTTATTTTGATATATTCTTTTATGGGCAGCATCTCTTGCTACGATAATTTGACCAGAGATCTCCACTATATCTCCAGCCTTTAGTCTTGATAGTTCAGCTTTGTTAAATGGTGTATTTAGCGTCATTTTGTGCCTTATATATACATTTGTGCGTGACGTGTAGCATGACAGTTTATATTTATTGCCACTGCAAGTCCTGCTATATGAGTGGCAAAATACTCTACATTGACCTTAAGAGCCGTTGTGTCGCCACCTAGTCCTTGTGGCCCTATGCCAGTTGAGCGTGCGATGTCTAGTAGTTCGTTTTCTAGATTTGCGTATTTTGGGTTTTGGTTTTGGCTATCAATGCTTCTAAAGGCGGCTTTTTTCGCCATTATAGCTGCTTTTTCCATCGTCCCACCTATGCCTACGCCTATGATTAGTGGCGGACATGCGTTTGGTCCAGCGTCTAATACCGCTTGTTTAAATACGTTTTTTACACCATCTATGCCATCAGCTGGAGTTAGCATTTTTAACACAGATTTATTCTCACTTCCAAACCCTTTTGTGCCAATCTCAAGCCTTATTTTATCGCCCCTTACTATGCGTTGATGGATTATGCATGGTGTGTTATTAAGTGTATTTTTACGCTCAAAGAGCGGCTCAGATACTATTGATTTGCGTAAATATCCTTGTGTATATGCCTGGGCAACGCCGCTATTGATAGCATCTTCTAGATATTCGCCCACTAGCCTTACGTCTTGCCCTATCTCAATAAACACAACAACCATGCCTGTATCTTGACATATTGGTGCTACGCCGTTTTTAGCAAGATTTGCGTTTAGTAAAATTTGAGCTAAAATCTCTTTGCCTAGTTTTGAGCGTTCGCTTTCTTTGGCGTTACTTAATGCCATATTTACATCATCTGGCATGATATAACAAATTTGTTTGCATAGTTTTGATACGGCTTGTTTTATTAGCTCTGTGTTTATAACTTTCATAAATTTCCTTTTAATCATTATATATCATTTCGCTTTAATAAAAACAAAATGATATATTTTAAACATTGTAAAAATTTATTAAGATTACTTGCAAAAAATTGCTTTTATTATTAAAATTTAAGCATAAAATTAGTTTTATTGGTTTAATTTGTGTTATAATCCTTAACAAAAAAATTAATAAATTTTTCTAAAGGAGTTATAATGAAACTAACAAAACTTAGTTTGATTGCTGCTGTAGCCTTGACTACTAGTTCATTTGGTGCTGATACATTGGCTGAAGCTTTTACAAATGGTAAGCTAAGCACGACGCTAAAGGCTACCTATACTGATTATACAGATGAAAGAGCAAAAAGCTATAACGAAAATATATTTGGCATGGGTCTAGAAATAGGCTATGTTACTGATCCATTTTATGGATTTAGATTGGGTCTTACGGCTCAAGCGTGGGGTTCTATAAGCCCAGAAGATAATGCCAGAGTGGTCTCAAGCAGAGAGTGGTATGCAAATGGCTTTAGCTTATCTGAAGCGTATTTGGGCTATACAATAGGTGGCACTGACATTAAAGTAGGACGTCAGTATGTGGTATCACCAGTAGTTGCCGGTAACTACACTCGTGCATTTAAAGAGGCATTTGAGGGTGTAAGTATCAAAAATACAGACATTGCAGATACTGAGCTTTTTGCTGGTTGGTTTTATAAATTTCAAGGCAGAACAAACAACGCCATGGGTTCAAAAGAGCAAGGGCGTGCTCCGACATTTAAAGATAGAGTTATCTTAGGGGGCATGGGCAATCTAACATTGCAATTTGATAACATCTACACGGCATCTGTAACAAATAAATCAATTGATAATCTAAAACTAACCGCGGCATACGGTAGAGTAGATGGAGTGCAACGAGATGGAGCGGTCAAAGACAGCGATGTTGATTTGTATTTTGCAGAGGCTAGCTATACTCAGCCATTTGATGCGTTAAAGTTTGGTTTTGATTTTAACTACAAAGGCTCAAGGGCAGATGGTGCTTTAAAGAGTGAAAACTGGGATGGAAATATGTTTGGTTTTCGCGTTAGAATGTCCGATTTTTACGGATTTAGTGCATCGTATGCATATACAACTATGAGTGATAATAACGCATTGATTTTTGGTGCAGGTAATGGACCAGCTTCATACACTATAATACCTATTTTTGGACCATTTCAATGGACTGGACGTGCAGGCATGGATACTCACAAGCTAATGTTTGGTTATGATTTTGGTGCGATTGGCGTAAAGGGGCTTAGTGCAAACTTGCATTTAGTTAAAGCTGAGCAAGATGCCCCTAACAAAGCCGCTGGAGCAACCAAGGCAAATGAGCATATGGACGTCAAAGGATATAGCGTAGGTTTAGGATACAAAGCGGATAGCTTGGTTAAGGGATTGGCATTTAATGCTGTTTATACAGAAGTCGAAAGAGAAAACTTTAAATCTGGCGTATTGCAAAATAGTCCAAGAACACAAGAGTTCTGGCTGCAAGCATCATATAAATTTAATCTACTAAACTAAATTAAAAGGGCGGCAAATCCGCCCTAAATTTATTATTAATAATTTTTTGATATCATTGTCAAAATTTTAAAAAGGACAATTGATGAAAAAGCTCATTGTAAAATTTACTGCTATTTTAGCCATCATTGCAGTGCCTCTTGTGGCTTATGAAGAGGGTGTTGATTATATACGACTTCAAAGATCGCTACCTGTTGAGCGTGGGACATTGACTAAGGTTTTTAGTTATGCGTGCCCTTATTGTTACAAATACGATAAAAGCGTAATACCAAAGGTTATGTCAAAGCTTGATGGTGTCAAATTTATACCATATCATTTAAAAACAAAAGGTGAATTAGGAAATAGTGTAAGCGAGATTTTTGCTGTGCTTATAGCTATCGACAATGAAAATGGCATTGACTTACTAAGTGATGAGAGTAAATTTAAAAAAGCGAAATTTGCCATATATAAAGCCTATCATGATAATGGCGAGAGATGGAATAATGGCAAAAATAAAGACGATTTTTTAAATCAAATTTTATCTGTTGTTGGAGTTAGCACAGATGAGTTTGAAAAACGCTTGAAAGATTTTAGTGTTATAACAATGCTGTCTGATTGGGATAATGGCTACGCTGTGGCACAGCTTCAAGGAGTTCCTGCGTTGGTGGTAGATGGAAGGTATTTGATAAACACACAAAACATTAGATCACTTGATGATTTAGCAAAGCTAATAACAAAACTGCAAAGCCATGATTAAAATTTTAATTAGTATCTGCTTGATTTATAATATGTGTCTTTGTGATGCTATTTTAAAGCGTCATCAAAATACTCAAAGTAAGCCCTATGATGCAAGTAGTGCCAAGCAAAAAATCCTATCTAAGTCTGGTTGTGATACACTCAAGCAAAAAGGATATATATGCAAATAGAGCTTATTTTGTATGCTATAATAGGGGCTTTGAGTTTTTTGTTGGTTTTGTTTGTGACTCTTTTTATACTTAAAGCATTAAAAGCAAACAACTTAAAGATACAAAATTTACAAAAAGAACTAAGCATAAGTGAGCTGAGCATAAGACTTGAAAATTTAGCACTAAATATCAGCGATAAAGATGAGTTTATAAGATCGCTCGAGGAAAAAATACAAAGACAAGAATACATACAAAACGATCTAGAGCAACTAAATTCTGAGCTTAAAACAGAGCTTGCAAGCACGAAAAAAGCAGAGCAGATGTATAAAAATCAAAATGATTACAACTCACACCAAAACGAATATTTAAGAGACGAAAAAGATAGATTAAAAACAGAGTTAAGTGCGTTAAAAACGAGTTTGGACGAGAGACAAAAAAGCTTTGATGAGCTTGAAACTAGACTAAATAGTGAGTTTGAAATACTTGCGACGCGTATTCTTAATGAAAAAGCACAAAATTTCAAAACACAAAGCACAAACTCTCTTGAGTTGATGCTAAAGCCACTAAAAGATCAAATTGCAAATTTTGAAAAACGCACAAACGAAATACATGATAAAAGTCAAGAAAATAGCATAAATTTGCAAAATGAGCTAAAACGCATTTTTGAGATGGGGCTAAATATGTCAAAAGAGGCGACAAATCTCACAAATGCACTAAAAAGCAACAATAAAATAGCTGGAAATTGGGGAGAGGCTCAACTTGAAAGAACGCTTCAATCAGCAGGGCTTGTAAAAGATATACATTATATAACTCAAGCAAATTTCAAAGATGAAAATGGTGCAAAATTTATACCTGATTTTGTTTTGATTTTGCCAGATCAAAAGCATATGGTGATTGATAGCAAGGTTTCGCTTGTGGCATATGAAAAAGCTATTAGTGCAGATAGTGATGCAGAGTATGCTAAAGCGATGAGCGAACATGTCAAATCAATAAAATCGCACGTAGATAGTTTAAGTACTAAAGAATACTCTAAGCTTAAAGACCTAAAAAGTCCTGATTTTGTTTTGATGTTTATGCCAATTGAGGCATCATATATAGAAGCGATGAGATATGATAGAGAGATTTTTTCGTATGCATATGATAAGGCTGTGATTTTGGTCTCACACACGACGCTTATGCCAATTGTTAGAACCATATCAAATTTATGGCGTATAGAACGCGGCAATCAAGAGGCTAGGCAAATAGCGCAAAGTGCTACAGACATATATGATAAGCTGTGTGTTGTTGGACGTGAGATAGCCAAACTTGGCTCGTCACTACAAAGCACTTGCAAACAATATAATCAAGCCGTCATCTCACTATCTGGACGACAGGGGTTGTATGGCAAGGTTGATCGCTTTAAACAATTATCATCTGATAAAAATATCTTGCCAGATGTCAAGAATGTCGAAATAGACGTGCAAATGCCAAAGATGCTTGACAAACAAGATGCGTAAATGCATTTATGAAATGTATTTGATACCACGCCAGAATTTAAATAGATTTGGTCACTTGCGATAACTAACAAATTTGCCTAATTTTAACTATGGCTTTGGATTGTTATTTGCAAGATTTATTAATTAGTTTTGGTAAATTATATTGCTTTACTTATTTGTAAAACACCTTTAAATTTGTGTAATTTGTATTTGTGCTAATCTCAAACTTATTAATGCTACTTGTCTTATAGGTTTTATGGTGCTTGAAAATTTATTTTGCTAAGAGTTATTATAAAACACAATAAAATTTCAAAATTAAGGCAAATAGTTGTTTTGCTTTGAAAATTTACAAAGATGTATTAAAGTTATGTTTAAATATGGCAAATTCCACTTAATATCTTTAAAATCAAGTTTTTCTAAGCCAAAAAACGGACGAATTTCATTTGCCAAAAACCACGCAAACAAAGGAGCTACTGCATTTCCTATATGTGCATAACAAGCTGAATTTGAGCCTAAAAATATAAAATCATCTGGAAAACTTTGAAGTCTAGCACACTCTCTTATGCTAAGTCTGCGTTTTAAATTTGGGTGTGGGTGGATTACCGCTGTGCCACTTCTGCTTCCGCGACCTGTGATTGTCTGGCTTGGTTTATCCCAATCTAAAATTCTATTTCCCACATAGCCGTTAATTTTAACTTTATGCGTATTGCCTATGTGGTTTGGAATTTTTTCATCAAATTCGCTAGGTAAGTCCGAAATAGCGTCTTTTAGCGTGAATTTTTGCTCTTGCAAATTTGGAAAATTTAACTCTTTTTTAATATCATTGCGAACACCTAAGATTATCACTCTTTTGCGGTTTTGTGCCACTAAAAAATCGTTTGCATTTAAAATTTGATATTTTACCTTATATCCACACTCACTAAACGAACGCAAAATTTCATTTTCAAAATTTTCTTTAAATTTCGCTCCTGCTGTTATGCCGACAACATTTTCCACTAAAAAACATTTTGGCTGCTTGGCTTTTAAAATTCTTGCATATTCTAAATATAAACTATTGTATTTTGAATTTAAATCCCTATTTTTGCCGTTTGCCACAGTAAATCCCAAGCATGGAAAACCGCCGATTAGGAATTCATTAGTGGCTGCTAAATAAACTAATTGTTTTTATCAAAGCTTGTCCTTAAATATTTCAAAATTTGTATTTAACTCATCAAAAATTCGCTGTTTTGCTGATAAATCTTTATTAAAATAACTTGCGTAATTTTTGTGTAAATTCAGATCAAATTTATTGATTAAACTGATAATTTCATCGTTTAATTTATCAAATTTCATCACAACTTTTTTCTTGCAATTTGAAAGTAAAATTTCTGTATCAATCCTAATAGAATTGCCTTTCCAGCGATTTACGATATTTGTAATTTTATCATTTAATGCAAATTCTTTGAAAATCTCGTAAAATTCGCCGTTTGAATAAAAATAAAATTCAAATTGTTTGTTTGATTTTATGGCTAAGATTAAATTCTCAGCATAAATAAATTTAACCATTTCATCAAATTTATTTACAAATTTATCGTAATTTTTGCCCTTTTTGATGACGTCTATTAAGTTGTTTAATTGCGTAACCGAGCCAAGCCCGATATTTGCTTCATTTTTTCGCTCGGTTAAAAAGCTTTGAAGTCCAAGTCCGTCAAACAAAATTGTCTTTTCAAAACTTCCCATATTTATCTCTTTGTTTGACGGGATTAGTGTTTTTAAACTTACAGAAAAATTATCAAAAATCAAATCCGCTTTTTCTCGTTTGTTACTAGTGACTTTATCTTTTACATTTTCAAAAAATTTGGAACGCTAATGCTAATATTTTTGCGTTTTTTATTATCAGCAACGACCGCACCAAACAAAACTGCTAAAAAATCTTCAAATTCTCTTGCACCGCTTTTTCGTTTTGCTACTTCATCGCTACAAATAAAATGATATAAATAATTTAAAATATAAAGTGAGTTAAAATCAGATTTTTTGCTTAAATTTTGCAAAACTTTATAAATTTCGTCTAAATTTTTTGCAGTTTTTATGCCGAGTATCTCTTTTATAAAACCGATAGTTTGCAATTCTTTTAGCATTTGTGTCCTTATTAAAATTGTAATTTTAACTAAATTTTGTTTAATTTTTGAGTTTGTTAAATTAACAGTAGCTTAGTTTGTAAAAAGCAAAATGCTAGTCAAAGCCATAAAGACTTTGACTGATTACACTAGTTCGCTTAGGACTTTTGCAGCGTGATCTTTTGCTTTTACGCTTTTATAAACTTTGGCTATTTTGCCATCTTTGTCTATGACAAATGTCGTTCTTACTATTCCTAGATACTCTTTGCCGTAGTTTTTGCGCACTTGCCATACTCCATAAGCTTTTGCGACCTCTTTTTGCTCATCGCTTAAAAGTATGTGTTTTAGGCTCTGTTTTGCGATAAAACCAACGTGAGTTTTTACACTATCTGGGCTAACGCCAATAATCACACTATCATTAGCGATAAAATCATCATAAAGTTGGCTAAACTCACAAGCTTCAGTGGTACATCCAGGGGTATTGTCCTTTGGATAAAAATACAATACGACATTTTTGCCCCTAAAATCTTTTAAGCTCACACTCACCCCATCGGCGTTAAGTAGCGTAAATTCAGGTGCAACATCGCCTTTTGTAAGTGTTACTTTTCTTTGTATATCTTCTTGAGTAAACTCGCTCATTTGCCCTCTTTTATCTGCTTAATTGTTTTTGCGCCAACGCCTATGTTTTCATCAGGCAAAATTTCTAGCATTATCATAACTCTATCTTTATTTTTTCCAAGCACATTTACAAATGTGTCAGTTATTTGCGTAATTAGCTCTTGTTTTTGCTCAGTAGTTGGTTCTGGTCCTGCCATTTTGACATTGATAAAAGGCATGTTTTCTCCTTATTTTGATATAAAATTTATCTATTTTAGTGATTTTTAGCTTTGCTTTAACTTTTAAATTTTAAAATAGTGAAAATTTAAAGGATATTTAATGGATTATAACAAAGAAGATAAAGGTTTTGTCTGTTTTATGTATAGGCTTAGCAATAACCGCATAGTATATGTTGCGTTTGCCTTTGCAGTGGCTGTTTTAGCACTTGTTTTAAATACTTTCTTTTATTGCGATAGCAATAGTTTTATACTAGTTATGGCATCATTTTTTATGATTACATTAGCACCTATTTTTATAACCGTAAATCCTAAAAAATTTATATTAAAACTTCTTGGACTACTATCTGCTTTAGCTTGTTTTTTGGTGTTGCTTCACAATTTAAATAAATTAAACAGTGTTACACAAAGTAACATCTTTGGCATCTATTTTTACATCTGTCTTGTTTTGGCTGGGCTTTGTTTGCTTATGCTTCTTAGTTGGTTTGTTTATAATGCACGAAGCAGTGAAGTAAATAAAATATAGTTTGTAAATTTGATCTAGTGTTTGAAAAATAAGATGCTAATACATATTTGTTGTTCTGTCGATAGTCACTATTTTTTGCAAAAGTTACGCCAAACATTGCCAAATGAGCCACTTATAGGCTATTTTTATGATCCAAATATCCATCCATATAGTGAGTATATACTAAGATATAACGATGTTAAGCGTTCATGTGACAAGCTTGGGATTGATTTGATAATGGGCGAGTATGACTATGAGAGTTGGCTAAGTGGCACAAAGGGGCTAGAAAATGAGCCTGAAAAGGGCAAAAGGTGTGAGTATTGCTTTGATTTTCGTGTAGGAAATACAGCACTAAAAGCAAAAGAGCTAGGCGAAAAAATCATCACAACAACGCTGCTAATGAGCCCTAAAAAGGACTTTGTGCAGCTAACAAACGCACTTAAAAAAGCCGTTTGTGGCACAGATATTGAAATTTATGCCGTCGATTTTAGATCAGGAGGTGGCACAAATGAGCAGTTTGAACTAGCTAAACGCGACAAACTCTATCATCAAAATTATTGCGGATGTATATTTGGGCTAAGCAAACAAAGACAAGCACAAAAGTTGCCATTAAGTGAGCTAATGAGCGATGCGTATGCTAGGGTCTTGCCTGGTAGTATAAAAGAGAGAATTAACCTATACGATAAAGTCTTGCAATGCGAAAAAAATGGGCAAAAATTTGATCTAAAAAGAAGCTATTTTTTAAATTATCGTTTATTTTTTGCAGTGGTAAAACGCGATAAAAAGGCGATTTGTAGTTATATTTTAAGCTATTCAAATTTCAAGCGAAGCGGTATAAAAATAAGCATAGATGAAAACTATCATCAAAATGTAAATTTAAGAGATGGCGTGATTTTTATAGATATTAGTTTTTATAACAAGCTTACGGGTTGTAAATTTGCAAATGTTGCTGAGCTAAATCGTGCTAATTTTGACTTAAAAACTGAGCTTAATGTCCGTGAGAGCTTAAGTGGAGCAATGAGTCAAAATCCCATAATCGTGCTTGATGAGATTGTGTCTGGACGCTACGAAATATATGCAAAAAACGAGCTATACAGTGACAGCCGTGAAATTTTAATTACTCACTAAGTGGTTTTGGAGTATCGTATAAATAGCCCTGCATAGCATCTATCTTGGTTGCTTTAAGTATCTGTGCGATTTCGTCTGAATGCACGTATTTTGCTATGGTTTTTACCCCTATTCGTTTTGCAAAATCAATTATTGCTTCAACAACAACTTTATTTTTGTGTATGTTTGCTATAAGTGAGCTATCTATCTTTATAAAGTCTGCTTTAATGCGAGTTAAATATTTAAAGTTGCTATATTTTTCACCAAAATTATCAATCGCAATCTTGCAGCCAAACGGGCGTAGCTCTTGTATAAAATCATATACTTTTTCATAGTTTTGGACAAGTTGTGCTTCTGAAATTTCAACTGTTAATCTGCTACCTAGATTTTCGTTGTTTTGCAAATTTTGCTTTAGATACTGAGTTACTTCTGGTGATGAAATGTCGTCAATATCAAGATTGATGCTAAACTCATCATTGTTTTTACCAAAGTATTCAAACGCTTTTTGTATGACTATTTTAGACAGATCTGTATATAGGTTTGAGTGTTTTGCTATTTGTAAAAACTCAGCTGGTAGCATAGTGGTGCCATTTTCGTCTAGTATCCTAATTAAACACTCATATACTTTGTTGTTTTGTCTGTCTATAACGGCTTGTTTATGCACGATAGTCCTATTGTCTTGTATGGCTTTTTTGATTTCGTGAGTGAGTTTGATGGCATTTTGAAGGTTTTGTTTTTGCTCGTCAAAGATTGCTATATTTTGGTTATTTGCTTTGGCATAGTCTTTTGCTAGTTGAGCCGTCATGAAGTGACTTGTATCAGAACTAATTCCAAAGACAAGCTCTATGTAAAATTCATTATCGTCTATCATTATTGGCATATTATTAAAATTGTCAATTATGATTTTAGCAAAATCAACAAATCCATATAAGCTCCAAAACTTCTTAAGACCAATTAGTGCAAATCCATCGTTGCTTAGTTTAAATAGTTCTAAATTTTTGCCGTTTATGATTGACTTGAGTCTGTCGGCAATAGCGATTAATACTTTGTTGCTGATGTTAATTCCATAACATTCATTAATATATTTAAATTTTAAAATATCAAAATTTGCCATAAAGGAGTATTGTTGCGATTCTTTAGTTTTAATTATCAGTGCTTGTTGGTTTGGTAGTTTAGTTAAGGCATCGCTCATTAAATCATCAAGTCTCTCTTTTTGAGTTACATATGATGTGATGTCATAGCTTATTACAAGCGTTTCGATGCTTTCATCTGCTTGTGGTTTAGACTGGATGGATGTTTTTGTGTAGCATGCCTTGCCATCTTTTTTGGTCGCTTTTAAAAGTCCTTGCCATAGACAAGAATTAATATCTGATATTGTAAAAATATCTTTAAAATTCATGCCAATTATTTCGGTTCGTGTATATTTTAAAATTTTACAAGCATTGTTGTTTGCAGTTATGATTTTGCCATCATTGTCTAGTCTAAATATCATAGTTATAGTATCTAGTAGTGATATTAGCAAGTTTAATTCATTGTTTGCCTTGGCTGAGTTTGTTTGATGATATATTTTTGATTCTATAAGCTCATTTATAATGTCACTTAGCTCGTGAAATTCTTTAAAGCTAGTATTTGATGTGCCGATGTAGGTGCTTTTGTTTTTTGCATCATCTATACGCTTTAGAAAAAATCGTATTATTTGCTTGATTTTGTATTTTAAGCCAAGCCCAGCCACCACAAACAAAGCAATCAGCAAAACAGTTATAAACACAGATACAGATATGTTTTTACTCATATCTTCTTTTAATCTATCTTTTATGATATTTATTGTTTGTGTGATCTCATTTTGACTTGTGCTAACCCCGATGACTAATGAGTTGCCTATATCCTTAGCGTATATAAATGTATTGTCAGTGTCTGATGTTATGTTTTGGGTATAAAACCCATCTTTTGAGACATGATTTATATTTGCTAACATGCTACGATACACATCTTGAATCCCACTACTTAGTGCGGAAATTTTCTGATTTTGTAGCTTTAAGAAGTTAGAATTTATTAAAATATCCTCTTTTTTATCTATCAAAAATAAATTTGTATGCTTTTGCTCTCGCATTATTAAAGCAAGTCGTTCTTTTGTCTTGTTTGCTATGTGAGTATCTGTTTCTTGATATATTACATATACGCCTAAATTGTTTAGATATGTTACGATGTAAAATACATAATTGTCGTGTTCGTATATATCGTTGCCAGTCATTATGTATTATGGTAAAATTTCGTTTATATGCTTACTAGAGTTACGACTGCCAATTATCGGTGTTTTGTCTGCATCATAAATGTATAGCCTATATCCTTTTTGATAAGAATTTACGCTTTTTAGCTCATCTTTTGTCTTTATGTTTGAGATATTTTTAGCTACTGCCTTGGCTAATTTTTGTCTTAAATCTTCGTCTTTATGATATTTAAGTGGCAAAATAAAGTCTTTGGCACTTAATTCAAAATTTTTAACATCATCTTTTAAAAACTGCTGACGATTTGCGAGAAACATATCTTTTTGGACTTGAAAAGTTTGATTAAAAACGTAGTATTGATGCGATATATAAAAGCTTTCAAGCATAACGACAAACACAACAAATATAGCCACAATAGAAACAAAAATAAAATTTGCAAATTCTCTTTTGCTATTTGACATATACATTCCTTAAATCATATAAAAAGCGACTTTTCATCTTGTTTTAATTTAAAGCTGTTTCTGCTTAATTGGTTTAAACCATAAAGCCTTATGGCATTTATATGAGCTTTTGTGCCGTAGCCTTTATGGGTTTTGTAGCCGTATTTTGGATAGATTGTATCGTATGCATTCATTAACCTATCTCGGCTTACTTTTGCTAATATGCTAGCTGCACTTACTTCATCTATCTTGCTGTCTGCTTTTATTAATGTTTTGATTTTTGTTTGATAATCTGTGTTTCCGTCAAATATTATCTCACAATCGTTAAAATATCTCTTAAAGCATAAAAGTGCTAGACGCAAACACGCACTAAGCCCCATCGTGTCAATCTCTTTGTTTGAAAAATATGTTATTAGATATCTTGAGTTTTGTGTGATTTTGGAGTATAAAATCTCACGTTTTTTCTCGCTTAATTTTTTTGAGTCCATCAGTCCATCTATTTTGTCAAACAAAACACATCCTGCCACAACCATAGGACCAGCCAAAGCCCCACGTCCAGCTTCGTCTATACCACAAATCATAATAGCCTTTTAAATTTAAAGTCTATATTATAATTAAAATTTGATTAAAACTTTATTTAAATAATACAAAAATGTAGAATTGAAATTTTAAAACAAACGCAAACAATGTAAAATATCCATAAAATCAAAGTAGCTAAAACATATTTGCAATACAAACTAAGTAGATTAAATGAAACTGCTCTTGCCTTAATTTCAAAGTTTATTTAAGAAAAATAGAATTTTAATTTTACTTCTTTAAAAATTTATAGATAAGTTTTATTTATAAATCTTACGAAATTTGATATTAGATTAAGACTTGCAAATTTATGCTTAAATTATAAAAGCTATATTGTAGTGTAATCAGATAAAATAAATCTAAGCCCCATTTTTAGGGCTTAGATACCAGCAAGATTAAAAGCGTTTAGTTCTAACTTCTGCAACTATCTCTTTAGCCATGCTATCTACTTCAGATGTTACTTGATTAGTTTTATTGGCGACTTCGACATTTGCCCTTGTTAGGCTATCTATTTGAGATACACCTTGATTTATCATATTAATCGCTTCACTTTGCTCTCTTATGCTCTCACTCATCTCATTGATTGACTGAGCTAAAACATTAGTATTTGCTTCTATCTCACCTAGAGATTTTTGAGTTCTTTCAGCTAGTTTTCTAACCTCATCAGCAACAACAGCAAATCCTCTACCATGCTCTCCAGCACGTGCCGCTTCAATAGCAGCATTTAGTGCTAGTAGGTTTGTTTGATCTGCTATATCTCTAATAATAACAATGATGTTTTTAATCTCTTCAGACTGTCTTATGACATCTTGTGTTTTTTGATTAATAGCACTCATTGAGCTTGACATCTCTTCAACTGCAGCTGCACTTTCTTGCAAGCTATTTGCTTGAGAATTTGCTCCATCTGTTAGCTCTCTCATTGAGTTTGCTAAAATTTCAGCCTTTTGCTGAAGGACTTCAGCTTGGTTTAGGTTTGTGCGAAGCATGTTTGAGATCTCTTCGCCAAGTCCATTTATGCCACTTGCCATTTTTCCGCTATCGTTAAGTCTAGCCGAGAAGTCTTGCTTTTTGTATGTATCAAGTAGCTTTAATACGTCTTTGCCATCTGCTGCGATAGCGTCTTTTAGTGCGATTTGTAGCTCAACAAACGCAGCTTTTAGTTTAGTTAGGGCTGGATTTTGAGTATTTGCATCAAGTGTAGCTGTGAAGTTGCCGTCTTTAATATTGCTTACTAGATTGTTTGCTTGTGCTATGAAGTTGTTTTGTTCGGCTAAATTTTGCTCTACATTTTTAATGTTTTCGTTGATTAGTCTGCCAACTTGTCCTAGTTCATCATTTGCTTTTACTACAAGCACATCTGCTTTGTCTGTTTTGAAATTTAAAAAGTCAAAGAAGCTTTCAAGTGCCGCTTTCATGTTGCCTATGCGTTTTGAAAATGTCCTAGAGTATAGCCACATCACTAGCATTAAGACCAAGATAGACACAAAAGCCATGCTTATCATAAAATTTCTAAGCTCATTTGTCTCTTTCATCGTCTCTTCGATATCCACAACTAGCACCACGCCCCAAATTTTATCAAAATTTGGCACACTCACACCAGAATACACAATCTGCGATGGATTTTTGCTTACAGCTGAAATCGCTCGCATCTCAAATGGATCTTTGCTTTGTAGTGCTGTTAATAGCGGTCTTAGTCTTGATTTGCCTCAACGATACTCTTGCCGATTAAATCAGAATTTGTATGTGCTATGATCTTGCCAGTATGAGATAGTAGCAGACTGCTATCTGTTTCATATAGCCTGATTGATCTAATTAGCTCTTGTATTCTTTCTACTTTCATTGCTATTCCCATTGTTCCTACAAATTTACCCTTTGCATAAACTGGCATAGTAAATGACGTAACTAGTATATTTTGTCCGTTAAAATTATAAAAATATGGATCAAGTATCGTAGGTAGTCCGCTATTTTTTGATGTGGTGTAGTATTCACCATTTTTGTATTCGTTCGTTCGTTTTGTTAGTTTTGGGCTTCCGCTAGAATTTACACTCCATGGTGCAAACAAGCCGTTTGATGCGTATAGCTCATCCGCGCCGCCGTCTGTATAGCGGTTGTAAAACTCATCGCTTTCACTCATAAACCATATACTCATAAAGTCTGGATTTTCCTTTTGCACCTGCATAAAAATCGCACCAAGATTATCAGGGGCTATTTTATTCCCAGCTTCTAATGCTCCTTGAATACTCTCTCCAAGCATTCTAGCACTCTGAAATGCATTTAGTAAAAATATCGAAACTTCGTTTGCATTCTTTTGCACTTCGCTTCGTATATATCGGCTAGTATCCTCGCTAGTAATTTTAAGCGTTTTAAACGCAACCATACTCACAACTATGATGAGTGCTAATGTAGCTATGCTACAACTAACAAGCGTTAGTTTGGTCGATAATTTAAGGTTCTTAAACATCCTGTTTTCCTTATGGTTAAAATTTTGATTTTGCTGATTGTAGAATAAAGTATTTTAAACAAAACTTAAAATTTAATTATTTTTCTTAGGGTAAAAATTGACAAATATGGAACACATTTTGCTTGTGTTTTGCAAAAGATAAATTTTAAAAGGATAAAAAGATGTTAAGATCACTTTGGTCAGGCGTAACAGGACTTCAAGCTCATCAAATAGCAATGGATGTCGAAAGTAACAACATCGCAAACGTAAATACGGTCGGATTTAAATACTCACGTGCAAATTTTGCCGATATGCTTAGTCAAACAAACCGCGTAGCCACAGCCCCTACAGGCAATCTTGGCGGTCAAAATGCCATGCAAATAGGCTTAGGTGTGACGGCTCAATCAACTACTAGAATTTTCTCTCAAGGCACACTTCAAACCACAGATAAAAACACAGACTTAGCACTTCAAGGCGATGGGTTTTTCATAGTGTCAAATGATGGCGGAAGCACTCACTACTATACTAGAAATGGCGATTTCGTCCGCGATAGGGCTGGAAATTTCGTAAATAATGCAGGTTATGTCGCACAAGGTTGGCTAAGAGATGATGAGACGGCTACGATAGACTCAACTGGACCAGTTAAAAATATCGTAATCCCAGAGGGTTTGACGACTCCAGCACGTGCTACCACCGTCGTAAGCGTAAAAGCAAATTTAGACTCAGGCAACTCAATCGGCACTAGATCAACGCCTATTTATGCACTTGATTCAGTGGCAAATGGACGTGATTTTGATAATGACGGAGTGCTTTTCCCAAACGAAATCCACGCAGAAAACGACGTAAATAGTGATGAGTTTTACACTAACTCTAGAAACGAGCAGATTTTAACTGAGCGTGGCGTGGATCTAGGAGTGCTATTTAACGAAGTAGGCGATGGCGTAGCACTTCGCAGGGGTCAAGGACTATGGATAAGCTATGCAAATGCCGAGTCTAAAAAGGTAAAAATCGGACAGGATAATCCTGCATTTATAGGTAAATTTGGCACTATAGATCCTGTAACAGGCGTTTTTACACCGCAAGCTAAAACTTTAGATATCGTAATAAACGGCGTATCTATACAAAGCACAAATGCGGTTGCTAGCATTAGCGATGTAGCCGCACTAATCAACGCTCAGTATAATATCACAGGCGTTAGAGCTGAAATCTCAGAAGGCAACAAGCTAACGCTTATAAACCGCAACAACTCAGGCACAACTGATCAGAGTAAAAATATACATCTAGTTGTAAATGCTGGTGATGGAACGGATATTAAAAATCTTATACCAGACTATGATGCAAACGATCCGACTAAAAACCGCATAGACATCATCACGGCTCACCAGTATGAATACACCACTACATCTACAACAGCCGTGCATGGATACAACACCAACTCAAGACAGGTAAATACCACAGAAGACCTTCGCCGTGCTATGCAAGAAGACGCTAGAAAGTATGTTGATTATGACGGAAGCGGATCAAACATCAAAAAAGACGCACAAACTGTTATGACTAATATAAAAACAAAAATAGATACCGCTATAAACGGTGGCACAGACGCAGCGGCTGTAGCAAAGGCGGCTGAGATACCTGAGCTAAAACCACTTGGTAATGAGTTTTTAGCGGCGTATTATAGAGCGACAAACTCAGGTGAAGATCACGCGACTGCACTTAACACCGCTAAGGATTACGTGGCAAATTTATTTGCTTTTGATGATTACAACGACGGCGTGACATTTAGTGTAAATACAAAGGGGCAGTTTGAGCTAAAAAACCCAGCCAATAGCCTTATGGATAGGGCGATATATCTAAGCGTGACAGGGCGAACTACACCAGCGTCGCCAAACACTCCAGCCATAAACGAAAACGTGCGTCTAACAACCATGATGAAATCACTTGAAGGCTCACTAACCCCAGGACAAGCCGTGCGAACAAGCTCGGCGTTTATGATGTCTAGCCATGGTTCAACAACTGAAATTTACGACTCGCTTGGCTCAAAGCACACTGTAAATATCCGCTGGGCAAAAACAGGCACTACAAATGACGGCGGAACAGAGTGGAATATGGTAATCCAAGTGCCAGAACCAGCTGAGATAAATTTCTCAGGCAACGGCCCAGCCAATGTCATAACAGGTATGCTTAGGTTTGGTCCAGATGGGGCTTTGTCGTCGTTTAACCCTGCTTCATTTACTTTCACAGCAAATAACGGCTCACAAGCAGGGCAAAGTGTGCAGTTAAATTTCGGACTAAATACGGACTTTAACGGACTAACTAGCTTTGATAGAGACTCAAGTACGGATTATATACGCCAAGACGGATACGAGGGCGGTTCGCTAAAAGATCTAAGGATAGATGAAACAGGCACAATAATAGGGGCATTTACAAACGGACAAAGCTTTGGTTTGGCTCAAATCGCTGTGGCAACTTTTACAAATAACGAGGGCTTGCATGCTGAGGGTGGCAATATCTTTTCGCGCACTGCAAACTCAGGCGATCCGGTGGTTGGCACTGCCGGAAGTGGCAACAAAGGCACAATCGCAGCGGCAAAACTAGAGCAAAGCAACGTCGATCTAAGCCGTTCACTAACGCAGTTAATCGTCGTGCAAAGAGGCTTTCAGGCAAACTCCAAAGCCATCACAACAAGTGATGAAATGCTAAATACACTACTTCAGCTTAAAAATTAATTCTAGGCTCTTTTGAGCCTAGAGTGTTTATTAGGCTTTTTGATTTAATGTTTCATGATTTTACTTGTTTTTTGATTTGATGAGGTTGCCAATACTAGTGGCTTTTAATGTGTTGTTTGCAATGAGATTGTGATTAAGCTAGAGTTAATATAAGAAAATAAAATAAGGTTTTTAAATAGAGTGCGAAGCTAGATCGTATCGATATTGTTGCGAAGCGAAGTTCTTCATAGGGATAACGTTTTGAGTTATCATCTTGTAACGAGCAAAGCGAAGTTAAAAACCAACCTCCCCAAAACACATCCATCATTTAAGAATTCTCAAAACAAATTTAAAGAATTTCTTAAGAAGCCTTTTGTTTTGCAAAAGTGTTTAGCTAAATTAGCCAAGCCAAAAACCAAATTAAGCTAAATCTAGTCTAAATCTGGTCATGAAAAAAGATACGATGATTAGTTTTGACTTTTTAGTGCTTTTGTGGCTAATACTAAATTAAGAGAATTTATCATTGTTTTGCACGGCTCTTAGTCACGAGAAGCTGTTATTTTGTGATGTTTTAAAAAGCAGTAAGTAAATAAAATAGAGAATTTAAGCTTAATTTAACTCAGTTTATTTGCTTGTTGCAAGGTAATAACTTAACATTATTTTTATAAATAGTTTCGCCCATCACTTCATCAAGAAAAATGAAACTTAAATTTTATTGATGCTTTAATATGGAGTTTATGTTTGCAAAAATCCTTTATTTGTAAATATAAATTTATTTTTATTGTAATTTATCATAACATACTTTCATGTCCAAGATATACTAATGGCAGTATCGATGTAAAATTGCAAATTTTAGTATCTATACTCAGCACTAAACAAAGCCGTACGACCTCTTGTTGAGTTGTTAAACACTGTCAAAGTATCGTTAAATACTTGATTTGAGTAAGATGAGTTGTAGGTGTAAAGTGCATCCATGTAGTTTTTGTTAAAGGCATTTTGTACTTCGAGTTTAAAAGTAAGCTGTTTAGTCGGTGTGTAGGTGACCTAAAAATCAAAAACGGTAGGGATTTTAGGCAAATCTTGTGTTTTTACACGCTTAAACTCCGTTTCATTGCTAGCATATTCAAACAATGGATTAAATCGCTTCGCCTTGCCAGTAATCTTTGTAATGCTACCAAATGTAAGTTTGTTGCCAAACAATCTTACGCCAGTATCGATTGTGGCGTAGTATTTTGGTAGTTGGCTAAACTGAGATACACCACTACTTGGACCATTTGTCCAATCAAGTGCCATGCTATCAGATAGCGGGTAGTTAGCCTTTTGACGGGCATAGTTAGCACTAGTATAAAAATAGTCAGCATCATACATCAACTCTATCTCAAGACCCCTAAATTTCGCATTACCGTTTAATCTAGATAGAAATAAAGCTTCTTTTGTTATAAGTCTATCGTAGATAAAATTTTTAATTTTTGTGTGATAGTAAGTCGCTTTAAAGCCAATTACATCGCTGTTTGCAAAAATGCCATTTTTATGTAAGTTAAAGCCGATTTGTGCAGTTTTGGCAGTTTCTGGTTTTAAAAAAGTATTGATGTCTTCATAAACCGTGCCAGAGTGGAAAAATTCCTGCACATTTAAAGCCCTTGTGCTTTTAGCGTAGCTAACAAACGGCGAAAAATACTCATGCAAATTTACACCAAGCATAAGCGAGTAGTTTATTGCATCGCTATTTTTCTTTATCTTACCAGGCTCTTTTGGCTCACAAAGCGTATTTGCCATCTCGCATTTGCCCTTTGTGCCACTAATTTGCCAGTGCATAAAATTTACATTTGCATCAAGCTTTAAAATGCTGTATTCAAGGCTATTATCAAGATATATTGTTCTTATTTTTTGTTTGCCTTGCGGGACTGCATAGTTTGTTGTTAGTGTGGCAAAATCTTTATCACTAGTTTTGCGGATGTAATCGTTGTTTAGTAAATTTAAACCAAATTTTGATGAAATTTTTGCGTTGTCTAAGTTAAATTTAAAAGTATTGCTTAAATCAAAATTTGTTGCTTTGTTTTGAAATTGCATACCTTGTTTTAGACTAACCCAACTAAGTGTGGCGATTTTGTCGTATTTTTGCTTAGTGTTTGTATGCGAGGCTAAAAGTGCCAAATTTAAAAAATCACTATCAGGGTCAAAATGATAATCAAGCTGATAGCTGTTGCTGTCAATTTTGCGTTTTGCTAGATAGTTTGAGTGGTTTTTATATGACAAAATAGCAGCATGGTCTTCATTTGAGTATTCAAATTTTAGTAGATGATTTTTTGGTTTTTGGGTCAGATTTTCAACATCAATCGCCCTACCAAGATCTCCTTGCCCATCGCCGTTGATGTCAAATGTCGCATCTTTTGCTCTTTTACCACTTCCGTCTTTGTAATCTTGAGTGATTTTCTTGCCGCTATATCCGTATAAAACGCCTATATTTGAGCCATTTTCAAGCTTTATTTTGGTGGCAATCGCTCCCATGTAGCTAGGGCCTATGCCATTTGTGCCATACGAATACCGCCCTAAAAAGCCAAGGTTATCGCCATTTCTTATTACGTCATCTACTCCGATTGTGCGAAAATTTGCGCTTCCCATTATAGCGTTATTTGCACCACTAAATGAGCCACGCTCTATATCAACACTAGCTAGAAAATTTTGATCTAAAATCGCTCCAAAAGCCGAAGTGCCAAGATTACCAGTAAAATCATGAAAACCTTTAGAATCTGAACTAGTGCCGTAATATGTCTGTGTGACACCATCTATCATCGTATTTACTCGTCCAAGTCCCGTTAAACCGCGGATATTTACAGATACACTGCCTTGTGCTTGATCTATTTGTGTGTAGCTACCAGCAAGTGAGCGCACGATGCTATCTATGCTTTGATTTTGTGAGTTTAGCTCACTTTTTGAGGTTATGGCACCAGGTTTTAAAAAGCTTTTTTCGCCATTTTTTAGCTCATTTGCAAAAACTTCAATGCTATCAAAATCCATCTCAGCCAAAATCGCACTTGTTGCAATTAGACTAAGTAGTAAAATTCTAGACATTTTTTCTCCTACCTTAGGCTTTGTTTGTATTTTTTGATATTAAACTCGATTGGAAAATTTATTACTAGCTCGTTTTTATCCTTAAAATACTCACTTGGTGGCGTTGGTAGTGGCGATGCTCGGTGAAAAATTTCAACCGCTTCGGCATTTAGGCTTTGAAATTTTGTTGGTTTTTTAATCTCTGCATGCAAAATTTCCCCATCTTTTGCAACCACTACCCTTACGCTTACTATGCCCTCTTCGCTGTTTGAAAGAGCACTACTTGGATATCTTTTGTGCTTGTTTAGATGCGAGACGACTAGCCCTTTCCAGCTTTGCTTGTTTGTGCGGCTTACGCCTGTTGTGTTTGTGGCGATTTTGGTGCTGGTGCCACTTATTGGAGCGGAAGCAAAGCTGTCTTTTGCACTGGAATTTATAGATGAGACACTTTGTGTTGGCTCTGATTTTTCGACATTTTCAATCTCTTTGGTTGGTTTTGTATCTGGCTTAATCTCTTGTTTTGGTGGTTCTTTTTTGAGCTTTTCTTTTGGCTTTTGTTTTTTTTGTTTTGGCTTTTGCACTGCACTAATATCTGATTTTATATCCTTAACTGGCGAAATTTCAGGCTCATCTTGTGACTGCAAATTTGGCTGTGGCTGGGCGGATTTAGTCAAATTTATCGCTACTTGTTTAAATTCGCCAATTGGCAAATCTGAGACTATCATCACGCTTTCAAAAACATCATCTTTAATCGGATAGTCAAAACCGCCAAAATTTTGCTCTAAGCTCACACTTTTTTTACTTGCTAAAAGTAATTCAAACGCCACAATATGAAGCATTAAAACAAAACTAAATGAAACAAACCAGATAGATTTTGGCATATGCATTAATTTGCCTTGCTTGAAAAGGCGATTTTAGAGTATCCTGCCTTTTTTACATGCTCGACAGTGGCGATTAAAATCTCATACGGCACCACCTTATCAACGTGAAAAAACACTACGTTATCTTTATTGTCGCCTGTTTTTTCTTGCATTGCGGCACCGATGTTATCGGCATTTACAAGCTCAGTGCCAAAATAAATTTCATTTTTTTCATTTATGCTTATGATAAGCGGCTTATTTACATCGGCTTTTTGCTCACTTACTGCTTTTGGAAGCTCGACCTTTACGGAGCTTGTAACAATTGGAGTAACCACCATAAATATGATTAAAAGCACCAGCATAACGTCGATAAATGGCGTTACATTTATCTCACTAAGTTCGTTTTCGCCATCATTTAGTATCATTTTCACACTCCCTATCAAAGCAAAGATAAATCTGCGAAGCTAGTAAATTTAGCCTAGCGTTGAAATTTAGTCCAGTTTTTATAAGGCAGTTATACATCAAAACCGCTGGTATAGCAGCCACTAAGCCCAAAGCCGTCGCAAATAGTGCCTCTGCGATGCCGGGTGCTACTACACTTAGACTTGCATTACCCTCGTTTGCGATGCCAATAAAGCTACTCATTATCCCCCAAACTGTGCCAAAAAGTCCAATAAATGGTGCAGATGAGCCAATGCTTGCTAGTATGCCAGTGTAGCTTTTAGATTGATGGACAAACTCGCTACATTTTAGAGCAAGACGCTCTTTTACACGTAGCTTAAAAGCTTCGTTTTTTATAGCAGTTTTTGAAATTTCATCGTTTATTTGGATGAATAAAATTTTGCCAAAGCTTTTTTGGCTATTTTTAAGTGCTGACAAATCGCCATTTTTTATGGTATTTTCATCTTTTTTTAATCTTGAAAACGCAAGAGCAAATTGAGTAAATTTAGCTAAAAATACCGTCCAAGTGATGACTGAAAACAGTATCAAAATCCCAATAACCGCCTTAACTACAATGTGAGCATTATCAAAAAGTGAGCCAAAGCTCATATCGATGTGTGACTTTTCGTCTTTAGCGGTTGTGGCTAAATTTTGCGTTGTGTTTTGCTCGGATAGATTTAGATTTTGCAGTGGTTTGGTTGTGTTTTGCTCTAGTGTTTTAGATGTGTTTAGGGTCTTAGAAATACTATCGTTATTTATTGTATTTTGCTCTTTGTTTGCATTATTTGGCAAAGATTTTAACAATGCATCGCTTTTTAAATTTATACTAACATCTAAATTTTGCGTCAAATTGCTATCTGCAAAACAAAACGTAAAAAATAAAATAATCGCTAGAAATTTTTTCATCTTAATCCTTAATATCTGTATTCAAAATTGACATAATACGTCCTGCCACGTGCGGAGTTGCTAAATAGATAGATGTTATCACCATTAGAGTTATAATCAAGCTGATTTGTTGAGTTGTTTGCATTTAAAGCATCGATGTAATTTTTGTTAAATAGATTTTGCACTTCGCCTTTTATGGTAAAATTTTTGCTAAGTTTATAGACTAAATTTAAATCATAAATAGTTGGGATTTTTGGCAAATCTTGCAAAATTATAGGTGAGTTTATGTCATCATTATCGCCATCGCGATTTTCGCTACCATCACTTGGATAGGCACGTTTGGCTTTTCCTGTATATTTTGCTATCACACCAAGCTGTAATTTCTCATCAAAAAATCTAGCTCCAACTTCGGCTTGACCGTAGTATTTTGGCAAGTCTTGCACCTGAGTGTAGTTAAAGTTGCCATAATATGAGCTTGATGTTTCGCTTTGGATTTGATCCGTTTTTTGCCTTGTGTAGCTTATTTTGGTGTAAAATATGCCCATATCGTAATTTAGCTCGATTTCATAGCCTCTAAAATTTATTGGCACATCATGATTTACGTATAAAAATAGGTGCTTCCTAGATCAAACCGCCTATCATAAATAAAGTCTTTAAAGCGAGTTTTATAATAGTTAAATTTAAAACCAAAAAAGTCATTATCGGTAAATAAATTTTGTGACATTGAGTTAAAGCCTATCTCTTTTGTCGTTGCTTTTTCAGGACGCAAGTAAGGATTTACGCTATCTCCTGCATCAGAGCCAAAAAACACCTCTTGAACGTTTGGTGCACGGTGCGTGACGGCGTAGCTGATATAAGGCGTAAAAAGGTCGTGCAAAAGCAGACTAAACACAGCCTTGCCGTTGTAAAAGTTGCCATTTTTGCTGATGTCCATGGCTTGTTTTGGAATACAGCTTGGATTGCTATCGCCACATTCTGGCTTATGCCCTTTGATGGTGTAGTATGTTTTGTTTAGATTTGCTTCTAGTTTTACTAGTTCGTATGCATTTATGACATTATTGAAGAATAAATTTGTTAAAATCTGCTTTCCAGATGGTGAAAATACAGTGCTTCCCATGCCTTTTTGAGATAGTGATTGACGGCTTACGTTGCTAGTGTATTTGTTTAGTCCATAACTTGCACCAATAGTTTGTTTGATTTTTAAATTTTGCGTGATGTCATAGTTAAAGGCATTTTCTAGGCTGATTGTATCGTAGGTATTTTTCTGATTTAGATTTACTCCGCCTGTCATATCTGATATGTTTTGAACGCTTACACTTTTTGAACTATCGTAGGTCTGACGAGAGAGTGTATGTGCGGCTAGAAATTTTAGATTTAATAGCTCATGTGGGTTAAATTTATAATCTACTTGATACGTTTGATTGTCCATATCGCGACCGGCAAGATAGTTTGAGTATTTGCGATATTGTAGATCCAAGGCATGATATTCATTTGGATTGGCTTGAATTTTAAACAAAATCGAATGCGGTTTTTGCTTTAACCTAGATATATCACCATATGCTGGAGCAATAGTCTCGTCTGAATCATACTCTGATATGCGTGTGTCGGTTGTTTTTGAGCCATCGCCACTTTTGTAATCTTGCGTCGTTTTCTTGCCGCTGTATCCAAATATTGCCCCTATACTGCCTTCGTCGTTATTGATTTTGGTTTTTGCACCGATTGTTGCCATGTAGTTTGGTCCGATGCCGTTTGTGCCGTAGCTGTATTTGCCTAAAAAGCCAAAAATATTGCCTTCGCGTATCACATCATCAACGCCGATAGTGCGAAAATTTGCACTTCCCATCAAAGCATTTGCATCAGCTATACCCCTATTAATATCTACGCCCACTAAAAAATTTTGATCTATCATTGCACCAAACGCATTTGTTGTGCCACCTTGATGATATCCGCCGTGGTCTGCTGAGGTGCCAAAAAACGTCTGTGTAACGCCATCTATCATCGTATTTACTCGTCCAAGTCCGCTCATGCCACGGATATTAACACTTACTGTGCCTTGACTTTGATCTATTTGTGTGTATGCTCCTGGCACTCCACGCACTATACTATCGATACTTTGTGTGTCAGAACTTGAAATTTCACGGTGTGATACCGCTCCTGTAGAGCAAATGGTTTTTGCGTGTTTGAAATTTCATTCGCACTTACTTCAACTTTATCAAAATCAAGCTCATTTGCGTTAATGATAGCTGTTGCCACAGCTAGTGCTATACCTGCGTATTTGACGGTTTTATGCATTTTACTCCTTTTTAATAATTATACTTTTAAGTTTCATTATCAGTAAATATTTAAAACTACACTCTAGTTTAGGCTTAAAATTTTATATTTAATTAAGCCATTGCTGTAAATAAATACTTAAATTTACACCCTTTGCTTAGACGTTAAGATTTATTATAAATAACGCTTAAGCCTTTATTTGTTTTGCGTATAAAATTATCATAAATATAGTTTTAACAAAATCCACAATTAAATTTCGTTAAAAATATTTTAATGACTATTTATATTTTAAACTCAAATTTTAAGAGTTCTTGAAACTTTTAAAATTTCAGCTTATTTTTGCAAATTAATATCATTTTTATATAGTTTATTTAATGTCTAAGCCCTTAAAATAAATTAATTAAAAAAGTACTTCTTTAGATACTACACGATTAAATTTTCACTTTAGCACCACAGTGCAATTCTAAGCATTTTATTGCTAGCCGTGCAAAACATAATATATCAATCATCTTAAATTACTCTCATTCTACTAGCATCAACAAATTAATGCATCTAACGTGCAAAATTTAAACATTCATGCTTAAAAATGTTTTACATTCTTTATCTTTTGGCATTTTTCAAATTACTACTAAATGCGTTAAAATATATAATTTTCATGCCTACCTAAACTGCCAAAAATAATCAGCCTTATAGATATTAACATCGTCAAGCTGATAATCACTACTGCCTAAAATCAGCACTTTTACTCTCTTTTGAGTGTTAAAATCAATCAAATGAAGTGGCACCCCAACATCCTTATGTGTGTGAAAAACACCGGCTATTAATAGGCTAAAATTTTGCGTTTTATTTAACACATCAGCCATTCTGCGATCTTTGTAAAGTTGTGCTTGAACTAGCTTATTGTGCATTTTTTCATCTGCAACATGTGCTAAGCCAATAGCAGTTGCGATCATTTCTTTTACAGATTGTGTTGTTGAAACTACGCCTTTAATCGGCTCTGCACCACTAAAAATAGTGTCTATCTCGCTCTTGCTTAAATTTGCTTTTTCATAAGCTGTTTTTACTATCTCGCCATAGTGTGAAATTCTCCAGTTTTTATCCCAATTTATAGCACCTAAAATTTCATTAATATGAACATTATCCTGATATGCTTTATCGATTAAATTTTGTTTTTCACTACTTATCATCTCCATTGCAACATCAAGTTTTTTTCTTTTTGACAACTCATTAATTAACGAGATTTGAGCTAATCGATGATTTTTATCATAATGTAGTTCCCCAACCAACAACACATCGACACTATCTAGCTCATTTAACAATTCAGTAAAACTAAGGGATTTATTCGTATCAAGACGCACAATATTGCTGTAAAGTTGCACTTTTGATAAATTTTGTATCGCAACATCGTGACTGCAACCGGCAATAAACAACAAAATACACAGCGCCAAACAAGCTTTAATCTGATTCATTAATATAGTTCCAATTACAAAAATAAAGCGTAATGATATGAAATTTATTATTAAAATAATATTAATTAATATTTAAATAAATATTATAAAAATATGCTCAAATTAACACAAGACAAATGAAATTATATTTACAAAATCACCTGCTAACGCTAAATCCATAAGCAAAAATCATTATAAAAAGAGATTAAGAAAATACTCACCTTATTAACCAGTCTTAAAGACATATGTATGCGTTAAATTTTCATCTTTTAAAGTGTTTAAAATTTCTTATCATAGTAAAATATTTTATAATTAAAAGTGTATTTATGTATTTTTCATCTTTTAAATTAACTAATCTGCGTCTAATGCGAATTTGTTTTGCTGGGATTAGTGTAAAGTTTGACTACCTTTACTATATTTTGGTAAAAGCAAAATTTCATGAAAATTTTTTGAAATTTAACATGATGGGTGTGTTTTTGATAGTTTGGTTTTTAACTTCGCTTCGCTCGTTACAAGATGATAGCTTAAATCGCTATCCCTATGAAAAACTTCTCTTCGCTGGTAGCTGTTTAGCATAAAGATAAAATAACAAAATTCAGAAGCACTAAAAAATGCTTTGCATCCGAAAGAGCGTAAATTTAGATATTGTATAAAATAAAATTTATATCATCGCATAACTATAAAAGAGCTTATTACTAGTATTTATCGCAAAGCTACGAGCATATCAAAGTGGTTAAAAGTCACAACAAGCATAAATTTACCAAAATCAATGAGAGGTCTTGCATTGTAGCAAGACAAAATCACAGTGCAAGATTTGGGCTTAAACCAACATCGTTATTTCATCTCATCAACTATTTGTTTGATGTATTTGTATGATTTTAGTTGCTTTTGTTCATCATAAATAAAGCTTTGCACCATCAACTCATCAAACTCAATCTTTGATCTAAACTCTTGCAATTGCTCTTGCACATCCTGTTTAGAACCTATAAAACTACATGCCATCATGCTCATAACTGCCATTTTTTCCTGATCCATTAAAGCTGTATCTGCAAAATTTACAGGTCCAAAATGCGGAGCTTTTGTCGCTTTATATAAGTAAGTATCAAAAACTTCATTATTGTCTTTAAGTGGCGGCTGCAAATTTTGCTGTGTGTTTGTCACGACATTTAAGAAAAACTGAGTTTGGGTTGTTGCTAAGCTCACAGCTTCTTCGTTGGTATCGGCAACAACGACATTTGCACCAACTATCACATATGGCTTTTTAAGATATTTTGAAGGTTTAAAATTTTGTCTATAGATTGCAACTGCCATCTCAAGCAAACGCGGTGCAAAATGCGACGCAAACGCATACGCCAAGCCAAGTTCTGCTGCTAAATACGCACTATCCGTGCTAGAGCCAAGTATGTAAAACGGCACATCAATGCCTTTGGCTGGATATGCATTTATTTCGTTTGTGCCGTCAAAATAGCTTCTAAGCTCATCAAGCTCAGCTTTGAAATTTGCATTTGCACCAGTTGTTCGCCTTAAGGCACGTGCCGTTTGCATGTCAGTGCCAGGTGCTCTTCCTATGCCGAGCTCAACGCGATTTGGATATATCGTAGCTAGAGTTCCGTATTGCTCAGCTACAACGTATGGGGCGTGATTTGGTAGCATTACACCACCAGAGCCTACATGCAGTTTGGTTGTTTGCGATAAAACATGCTGTATAAGTAGCGATGTGGCTGAACTAGCTAGGTTTTTCATGTTGTGATGTTCTGCTATCCAGTATCTTTGTATGCCAATGCTCTCAGCATATTTTGCTAGTCTAACCATCGCGTCTATGGCATCTTTTGCGCTATCGTTTTGTCTAAGCGGAGCTAGATTTAAAACTGAAATTTTCACCATAAAATCCTTTTTGCTATATTTTACGACTGTATTTTTAATAAATGCAAAACAAAGACTATTTTTGATAAAATACAGATTTTAAAAAGGACTAACATGAATATATTAATCACAGGTGCAGCTGGATACATCGGCTCACACGTTTTAAAGGTGCTTTTAGAACAAAGTTCTCATGAAATTTGCGTAATTGATAATCTAAGCAAAGGCAACATAAATGCCATAAATGAGCTAAAAAAGATAAGAAATTTTGAGTTTTTTAACGTTAGTTTAGAAGATGATCTAAATGAAATTTTTGCAAAACATAAATTTGATGCAATAATTCATTTTGCCGCATTTATCGAAGTCTTTGAAAGCACACAAGATCCACTAAAATACTACCTAAACAACACAGCAAACGTAGCAAAAATTTTAACATATTGCAAAATTTACGGCGTAAATCGCTTCATTTTTAGCTCAACCGCTGCGGTTTATGGTGAGCCAGATACGCCAGAAGTAAGTGAAGAAAGCCAGACAATACCGATAAATCCATATGGATACTCAAAGCTAATGAGTGAGCAAGTCATCAAAGACTACGCCACTTCAAACAAAGAGTTTAGATACGCCATACTGCGTTATTTTAACGTCGCAGGTGCCGATCCTGATGGACTAATCGGACAAAACTATCCAAACGCCACACACCTTATTAAAGTAGCGGTGCAAACGATACTAGGCAAACGTGAAAAAATGGCGATTTATGGCGATGATTACGCTACAGATGATGGCACTTGTGTGCGTGATTACATCCACGTAAGCGACCTTGCGACAGCTCACGTTTCAGCACTTAATCACATAAACGAAAACCAAAGCGAAATTTTTAACGTCGGATATGGGCGTGGATTTAGTGTCAAAGAGGTGGTAAAAATGGCAAAAGAAGTAAGCGGAGTTGATTTTAAGGTAGATATCGCAAATAGACGCGATGGCGATCCATCCGTGCTTATCTCAAATGCGAGTAAGATAAAAACACTCACTGATTGGACGCCAAAATTTGATGATTTAAAACTCATTATAAAAACTGCACTTGAGTGGGAAAAAAGATTATAACCAGCTAAAAAGCTTTAAATTTACAAAAGGAAAGAGATGAAAATAGCGATCATTGGACTTGGATACGTGGGACTGCCACTGGCGGCTGCGTTTAGTCAAAGGTATGAAGTTGTAGGCTTTGACATAAATAGCTCACGCATTGATGAGCTTAAAAATGGCTTTGATAGAACGCTTGAGCTTGATAAATCACAAATGCAAAAAGCCCTTGAAAATGGCATAAAATTTAGCCTAAATTTAGAGGATTTAAGGCAGTGCAATTTTTTCATAGTCACTGTACCAACACCTATAGATAAAAACAACCGCCCAGATCTAACCCCTGTCATAAAGGCGAGTGAGAGCGTGGCAAAAGTGCTTAAAAAAGGCGATATAGTAGTGTATGAAAGCACGGTTTATCCGGGTGTTACGGATGAGGTTTGTGTGCCGATTTTAGAGCGTATCAGTGGGCTTAAGTTTAACGATGAGTTTTTTTGCGGATACTCGCCAGAGCGTATAAATCCAGGCGATAAAGAGCATACCGTAACCAAAATCAAAAAAATCACAAGCGGCTCAACTCCAGCCATCGCCGATAAAGTAGATGAAATTTACGCCTCCATCATCACCGCTGGAACTTACAAAGCAAGCTCTATCAAGGTCGCAGAAGCCGCTAAGGTCATCGAAAACACACAGCGTGACATAAATATAGCCTTTATCAACGAACTTGCGATGATATTTGAACGCCTAAACATCGACACGCACGAGGTTTTAGCAGCTGCAGCAACGAAGTGGAATTTTTTAAATTTCAAGCCAGGATTAGTTGGAGGGCATTGTATAGGTGTGGATCCTTACTATCTAACGCACAAAGCACAAGAGCTAGGATACCATCCTGAAATGATCCTTGCAGGTCGTCGCATAAACGACAATATGGGCAAATACGTAGCCAATCAAATCATAAAACTAATGATAAAAAACGGCGTTTTGATAAACAACTCAAAGGTTTTAGTCCTTGGTATGACGTTTAAGGAAAACTGCCCAGATATTCGCAACTCACGCGTTATAGACGTGATAGATGAGCTTAAGGATTTTGGTTGCAAGGTCGATGTGAGTGATCCGTGGGCAAACAGCGAAGAAGTAAAGCACGAGTATGGATTTACTCTGCATAATGAGTATGATATAAGCCAGTATGACTGCGTCGTCATCGCTGTAGCTCACGATGAGTTTAAGGAATTAAGCTTTGGCGATAAGCTTGTTTATGATATAAAAAATATCTATAAAAATGCAAATGCAAGGCTGTAAAAACTAAAAATGGCGATAAATTTAATAAGCTCTATCATCGTTTTTATCGTGTCAATGGGGATAAATTTTCTCTTAACGCCATTTATCTTAAAATCGCTTGGCAACGAGGCATATGGCTTTGTGGGGCTTAGTAATGCAATAGTAAGCTATGCATCTATAATTACTGTGGCGATAAACTCGGTTAGTGGGCGATTCGTGGCTTATGAATGGCATAAAAACAATATACCAAAATCAAATATATACTATTCATCAGTCTTGGTTGTAAATGTCTTTTTTTGCATTGTTGTGGTGGTATGTTCTGGGCTGTTTTTGCTAAATATAAATAAAATTTTAGACGTTCCGCCACATCTTGAAAATGATGTTTTTTTGACATTTGTATTTTATTTTATCAACTTTTGTGTTGGGCTTTTTAATGGTGTTATCACTGTTTGTGCATTTGTTAAAAATAAACTTTATTTAATTAGCATTCGCAATGCTATCTCAAGTGCAATTTTGGCAATTTGCATTGTCTTGCTTTTTTATTTTTTTAAACCGATGATATTTTACATCGCCATATCCGCACTTATTGCCTCGCTCTTTGTATTTTTTAGCACGATTTTTATCTCATCACGCATTACGCCAGAGCTTAAATTTAGCCTTTTTGCATTTGATTTTAAAAGCATAAAAGAGCTTTTTAGTTCAGGCATTTATAATAGTTTTAATGCCCTAAATCGCATTCTGATAACCGGCATGGATCTATTTATATGCAATATTTTCTTAAACGCAAACATGACTGGAATTTTGGCTGTTAGCAAGGCAGCACCAATTATTTTAGAAAGCTTTGTGGCTCAAATAAGTTTTATATTTTCACCAAAATTTGTTGAGCTTTATTCAAAAAACGAAATAGCAAACCTAATCATGCAGTCTAAACTATCTATGAGAATTACAGCCTTTATATTAATCGCTCCAGTTGCAGTTTTTGTAGTATTTGGGCAAGAATTTTACACGCTTTGGTTGCCGTTTAAAAATAAAAGTGAAATCTTACTTATTTATGAGCTATCGCTTATAGTTTTGTTGCCAATACTGCTTATTAGTTTTGTGTTTTCGCTTTTTAACCTTGATAGTGCAACAAACCAACTTCGTCGCCCAGCCATCGCAAATACCATACTTGGATTTGGCACCATACTTGCTCAAATTGCTATTTTAAAATTTACAAACTACGGCATTTATGGCATTGTTGTCACTGCTGCTATTTTTTACTCTCTTCGTATTTGTTTTTTTGATTTAATTAATGCTAGTTTAAATTTAAATCAATCAATAAGCACATTTTATCCAACATTTCTTCGTTTAGTTTGTGTTTTTATGACTATATTACTAATGGTTTTTGGGTTAAAATTTTATATAAATATACAAATAATTTCATGGGTAGATTTTGTTTTGCATTCGATACTTTTTGCGATTTTTGGATATGTTTTTTGTCTTTTTTTGTTGTTTAATCAAAAAGAAAGGCAAAGCATTATGGGCTTAATAAAATCCAAACTAAGACAAAATAAATAAAACCAAAACAGCCATACTTTAATAAATTTTGGATATAATCAGGCATTTTTATCTAAATCAGGAGAAAATATGAAAAAAGAAGACATCGAGCATTTAATCGAGCTATTTGAAAAAAAGGATATAAATAAAATTCGCATCAAAGAAGGCGAGTTTGAACTAGAACTAGAAAAATTTAATGACACACTAGAATCACCAGCCGTTGCACCAGCACCAATACAAGCACCAGCACCACAACCAATAAATGTGCAAGTAGTAAGCGAAAAGCAAGCACCAGCACCAAAAAATACGCTTAATTCACCAATGGTTGGGACATTTTATACATCAGCATCGCCAGGCTCTGCACCATTTGTAAAAGTTGGACAAAAAGTGAGAAAAGGCGAAGTAATAGGCATAATAGAAGCTATGAAAATCATGAACGACATTGAAGCAGAATACGATTGTCAAATAAGCGAAATTTTAGTAGCCGATGGGCAACCAGTTGAGTTTGGCATGGCACTGTTTGCTGTGGAGAAAATCTAATGGAAATCAAAAAAATTCTAATCGCAAACCGCGGTGAGATAGCACTTAGAGCATTACGCACGATAAAAGAGATGGGCAAAGAAGCCATTGTGGTGTATTCTACAGCCGATAGAGATGCACTATATGTAAAATACGCCGATGCTGCTATTTGCATAGGAAATCCTCGCTCAAGCGATAGCTATCTAAATATACCAGCTATCATCTCAGCTGCTGAAATAAGCGAGGCTGATGCGATATTTCCTGGATATGGTTTTTTAAGTGAAAATCAAAATTTTGTAGAAATTTGCTCTCACCATAAGTTAAAATTTATAGGTCCAAGCGTAGCAGCAATGCAAGTAATGAGCGATAAAAGCAAGGCTAAGCAAGTCATGCAAAGGGCTGGAGTGCCAGTTATACCAGGCTCAGATGGAGCTATAAAAGATGTCAAAGCGGCAGCTGAGTTAGCCAATAAAATCGGCTATCCAGTTATCATTAAAGCCGCAGCTGGTGGTGGCGGACGTGGCATGAGAGTTGTTGAAAGACCAGAAGATTTAGAAAAAGCATTTTGGTCGGCCGAGAGTGAAGCGGTAACGGCATTTGGCGATGGCACAATGTATATGGAAAAATATATCTTAAATCCACGCCATATCGAGGTGCAAATCATTGGTGATAGCCATGGAAACGTCATTCACGTAGGCGAAAGAGATTGCTCAATGCAAAGACGCCATCAAAAACTAATCGAAGAAAGTCCAGCAATTTTGCTTGATGAAAACACAAGAAAACGCTTACACGAAACAGCCGTAACCGCAGCAAAGGCCATAGGTTATGAGGGTGCTGGAACATTTGAGTTTTTAGTAGATAAGCATTTAAATTTTTACTTTATTGAGATGAATACAAGGCTTCAAGTAGAGCATTGTGTGAGTGAAATGGTAAGTGGAATTGATATAATTGAGTGGATGATTCGCGTAGCACAGGGCGAGAAACTACCATCACAAGATAGTATAAAACTACACGGTCACGCCATAGAGTGCAGGATAACAGCAGAGGATCCAAACAGCTTTACACCAAATCCAGGTGAGATTACAAAATACGTTGCACCAAGTGGCAGAAATGTTCGCATGGACTCTCATGTCTATCAAGGCTATACTGTGCCACCGTTTTACGATAGCATGATAGGAAAATTAATCGTATGGGACGAAACTCGCGAAAAAGCCATACATAAAATGCGCGTTACTCTAGAGCAACTAATCATCGGTGGCATCAAAACCACACGCGATTTTCACATACAAATGATGAAAAACAAAGACTTCATATCAAACAACTACGACACTAATTATCTATCAAAACACTAATTTCAAGGGGGTATTAGCCCTTGAAATTAGTATTGATTAGACAGTATTTGCGATATTTAAATTTCAAAATAATTTTTACGAAATTTTAAAATTTTGTATTGATCTAAAGATGGCAATATTGAGTAATATTTATAAAATAAACAAAGCAACACAAGCATCCGCCAAGCCCCTTGCATAGCAAACAAAGATAAAATCACATAAAATAAATTAAAATTTATTATTGTAAGCGTAGAATGCTTAAAATTACACTGGTTAATTATGGTCGCAGTCAAATCCTACTTAAAAATACAGCTGATATCATTGTGTTTTACACAATCAAAATAGTTTATTTAAGACTATCAAAAAGCAGAGTATGGCTTTATTTAGATTAAATTTTAATCTAAACTAGGATAAAATATCACACTAAATTCAAAAGGATGCAAATATGAAAAGCGACATAATCAAGCAAGGCTACACAAGGGCACCACACCGCTCACTATTGCGTGCGACTGGTTTAAAAGATGATGATTTTAATAAGCCATTTATTGGCATAGCAAATAGTTTTATTGAGATTATTCCAGGACATTTTTTCTTAAATAAATATACTGAAATTTTAAAAGATGAAATTCGCAAAAATGGCTGTGTGCCGTTTGAGTTTAATTGTATAGGGGTCGATGATGGCATTGCTATGGGGCATGGCGGTATGCTTTATAGTTTGCCAAGTCGCGAGATCATAGCAAACTCTGTTGAAACCGTGATGAACGCACACGCACTTGATGCACTTGTGTGTATGCCGAACTGCGATAAAATCGTGCCAGGCATGGTAATGGGAGCACTTAGGGTAAATGTGCCGACAATATTTGTAAGTGGCGGACCGATGAAAAAGGGCTACACAAAAGATGGGCGACCTATAGATCTGGCTACTGCATTTGAAGCGGTTGGTAAGTTTGAAACAAATGAGATAACTGAAGCCGAGCTAAAAGATATAGAGTGTAACGCCTGTCCAAGTGGTGGCTCTTGCTCTGGCATGTTTACAGCAAACTCGATGAATACACTATGTGAAGCCATGGGTATAGCACTAAGTGGCAACGGCACGATACTAGCACTAACGCCTGAAAGAGAGGAGCTAGTTAGACAAGCTGGTCGTAGGATATGTGAGATAGCACTTGATGAGCGCTATAAAATACGCAATATTTTAAACGAAAAAGCCGTCCGCAATGCACTTGTTGTTGATATGGCAATGGGTGGTAGCTCAAATACCGTGCTTCATATGCTAGCTATCGCAAGAGAGGCTGGAGTGAAGCTTGATGTTGGCGACTTAAATCAGATAAGCAAAAACATAGCGCACATTGCCAAAATCAGCCCATCTTTGCCGTCTGTGCATATGCAAGATATCGCTAAAGCTGGTGGCATGAATGCTGTCATAAACGAAATTTCACGTCGTGACAATGGTATGCTAAAGCTAGATAATCTAACTGTATCTGGCGAAAGTTTGGGAGAACGCGTGGGGGCTAGTGTGATAAATGATGAAAATGTGATAAGAAAAGTAGAAAATGCCTATTCTCAAGTTGGCGGACTTGCAATACTGTTTGGAAATTTAGCCGAGCAAGGTTGTGTTATAAAGACGGCTGGTATAGTTGGCGAGAGAAAATTCACAGGTAAAGCGGTGTGTTTTAACTCTCAAGACGAAGCAATAAAAGGCATAACGGCAGGTAAGGTCACGCACGGCGATGTAGTCGTAATACGCTACGAGGGTCCAAAGGGAGGTCCTGGTATGCAAGAGATGCTAAGTCCTACAAGCCTGATAATGGGTCGAGGACTTGGTGCAAGTGTGGCACTTATTACTGATGGACGTTTTAGCGGTGCGACGCGAGGGCTTAGTATCGGACACGTAAGCCCAGAAGCAGCTGAGGGTGGTATGATAGGATTGCTTAAAGATGGCGATATCATAGATATAGATGTTGATACATACGCTATAAATGTTAGATTAGACGAAGCTGAAATTTCACGTCGCAAATCCGAGTTTAAGCCGATTGAAAAGCCACTAAACTCACGATGGTTAAGACAGTATCAAAAGCTAGTAACTAACGCAAGTAATGGAGCGATATTGGAAGCTTGATGAGTGAAAAAGAACTAAAAAATATAGATGAAGAGATTAAATATCTAAAACATTGCCTAGATACTTTTGAGAATTTACAAAAAGAATTTCTTATTAAAGCAGAACTTATTATAGATGATTGTAAGGAAGGAAAAACGACAAAATTTTTAAAACATTGTGATGATATAGAAAGGCTTAATGGCAGGTTTAATCCAGCCTTAAGCTCGGTAGAAAGTTTTTACAAAACCACCTATAAAGCCAAGAGAAATTTAGATAACCTACTCAGCTTTGCATGTAAATTTTCTGGCTATATTGATAGTTTAAATTTATACTCAAAATATTTTAAAGAATCTATACAAAAGGCGATTATTTTACTAAATGAGGAAAAAGATATTTTAAAAAAACAAAACTCTTCTACAAATTTAAAGGAAAAAGATATCTTAAAAAAAGAATTTTTAGAAAAAGAGAAGCAAATTTTTGAAATTTATAAAAACAATAGTAAATTTGATCTATTAAATTACGATTTGAAACATTTTTTTAACTCAATAAAATATGACGCAATAAAAATGTGGCATTTCATATGCAATAAGAAACTATTATCCATCTCGTCCATATTGTTTTTAGGCTCAATATTGTGCGTCCCTTATTTTATTATAGAAAATAAAGTCCCATCGATTTCATTTGACGAGCTATATTTTGCCTTGATTGTGGTTTTTGCATTTGGTTTTTTGACGTTATTTTATATAGGAGTCATTTTTTTGTATCAAAATTATTTATTATTTGATATTTCAAAATATAATAAAACCGCTATTAATCACGCCTATATCTATATCTATCATTTACTTTTTCTAACGAGTTTATTACTTATTGTTTGTAATTCATTAAAAGATAATTTGCTTATTTTATTATTTTCTTTAATGGCGGTATTATCTTTATTTTTTGCGATATATTCTTCATTTAAAAGCAAAACTATATCAAATACAATACTCTTTTTACTTCTCATTTTTATAAGTGATTTTTTATTTTTTGCAATTGTAAAATTTAGAAGTGATGAGATTGATGTTCTTGCTTTGATAATGTTTGTTATTATATGGTTTTTTGCTAGGTTGCTTTCAATGCTAAAAATATTTGAATACTCGCTTCAAGGATTTTTTGCTATTCTTATTCTATTTGTCATATTGCTGTTTTTGCATAAAGACTTTGTTAGGCTTGCTGGTATAGCAAATTACGATGCTAACTATATTGTGCCTACTAAATTTATACCAAAGCACATATTAGACAGCAATTTAAGCAAATGCGATAAAGACAATGAGACTTGCATTATAAAATTTGATGAGAACTTAACCATGCTAAAAAATGTAAAAGTGGTTGTTAAATCAGATGAAAAATATTTTTTAAAGTTAAATAAACAGCCTTTTGAGTGCGAGAAATTTAACGACAAAATCAAATGCAATGATGATATTTTTAACGCACATGATTTAAAATGCAAAAACATCAAAGAAAACGGGCTAGAATGCGAATACTCTTACCCTATATTTGAGATAAATCAAAAAAATATAGTAAATTAAGGAGTAAAATGCCAAATATAATAGACGCAATTTGCACTCTTTTAACTAACAAACAGACACAAATAAAAGAGTATCAAAATACTCATAATCGCATAAATAGTGTCGGCGATAGCTTGGAAAATTTTATTGCTGATTTGTTTTGTGATACTTTGAAAGAAGTAGATGAACAAGTAAGGTTAAAACGTAAAAGCGAAGTTTTTTCTTATCTTGGAAACAATAGCAATCCGCCTGATTTTATGCTAAAAAACGGCGATGCGATAGAAGTAAAAAAGATAGAAAATTTTAACTCCGCACTCGCTTTAAACTCAAGCTATCCAAAGGCAAAACTATATGCAAATAGCCCTATGATAACGTCATTTTGCAAAGAGTGTGAAGAGTGGGAGCAAAAAGATATGATTTACGCAGTCGGCGTAACAAGTAAAAATCATATAAAATCTCTAGTTTTTGTTTACGGCGAAGATTATGCGGCTAGTAGTGAAATTTATGAGCATATTAAAAGCACGATAAAAAGCGGCGTAGAGAGTATTGGCGGAGTGGAATTTGCCGCTACAAACGAGCTTGGCAGAGTTAATAAAGTAGATCCGTTAGGTATCACATATCTTAGAATTTGCCAAATGTGGCATATGCAAAATCCATTAAAAACCTTTGAATATATCTATAAAAGAGATGAGAGCAAGGAATTTTCTTTTATGTGTATTATAAATGATGAGAAATTTCACTCATTTACAAATTGTGATAAGCTTTTGAATTTGATTAATCAAATGCATGGGGCTAAAATTTCAGATGTTTTAATCAAAAATCCAAACAATCCCGCCATACTCAAACCGGCAAAATTAATTACATACGAGTTTTAAGATGAGACTAATCAGTCTTTTTAGCGGTGCAGGTGGGCTTGATTTGGGATTTGAAAAAGTCGGATTTAATGTGGCTTATGCAAATAAATTTGATAAGAGCATTTGGGCGACATATGAGAAAAATCATAAAGCGATTTTAATAAAAAAGGATATAAAAAAGGTTGCTTTGGATGAATTTAAAGGAGATTTTGTAGGCATTATCGGCGGACCGCCTTGTCAGAGCTAGAGTGAGGCCGGGGCTTTAAAGGGTATAGATGATGACAGAGGTAGGCTATTTTTTGAGTATATTAGAATTTTAAAAGATAAACAGCCTAAATTTTTCCTAGCTGAAAATGTGGCTGGAATGCTATTTAGTAGGCATTCTAACGCTGTAAAAAACATACTTAGCTTATTTGATAGTGCAGGGTATAATGTAAGTGTAAATTTAGTAAATGCGAGCGATTATGGCGTGGCACAAGATAGAAAAAGGGTGTTTTATATAGGTTTTAGAAAGGATTAAAGATAAATTTTAGCTTTCCAAAGCCAATAGGTGGTGCCAAACTTACCTTAAAAGATGTTATTTGGGACTTAAAAGATAGTGCAATACCTGCACTTGATAAAAACAGGGTAAATAAAAATTTAAAAGTCGCAAATCACGAGTATTTTACTGGGTCATTTTCTACTATTTTTATGAGTAGAAATCGTGTTAGAGACTGGAGCGAGCCGGCTTTTACCGTTCAAGCTAGTGGCAGACAGTGTCAGCTTCATCCACAAGCCCCAAAAATGGAGTTTGTGGAGAAAAACAAGCGAGAGTTTGTAAAAGGCAGCGAACATCTTTACAGAAGACTTAGCGTTAGAGAGTGTGCTAGAGTGCAGGGTTTTAGTGATGAGTTTGAATTTATCTATGAAAATGTAAATGATGGATATAAGATGATAGGCAATGCAGTACCGATAAATTTGGCTTTTATTATAGCAAAAGAGATAAGAGATGCAATTTGATGAAATTTTAGCTAGGCATAATATCAAAGTTACTTTGCTTCGTTTAGAGCTGCTTAAAATTTTAAGCCAAAGTGATAAACCGCTTAGTTATGATGAGATTTTAGAGCAAGTTAGAGCAAATAAGACAAGCATTTACCGGGCATTTGAAATTTTTGAAAAAAACAATATTATTATAAAAAATGAAGTTGGCAGAAAAGCCTTTTATGAGCTTGGTAGTGCCGCAAAAGCCTATTTTGTATGTGACGTGTGTCATGCCATGATAAATATTGATTTGCCCTTGCCAAATATTGCAAAAAGCATAAAATCGGCAGTGATAAAAGGAATATGTAAGGAGTGTGAATGAAAAAAAGTTTATGGGATGAAAAATCAAGCAAATACCAAAGGTATAGCGGAAATTTAGGCATATTTCATGAAGGCTTGTATTTAAATTTAATTGAAATGGGGATAGAGTTTAAAAATAAGAGTTTGATAGATATCGGATGTGGAACTGGCATATGGTCGCTATTTTTTTCAGATAAATGTAGCGAAATTTTAGGCATTGATAGCTCAGAAAAGATGCTTGAGATTTTAACCAAAGATGCAACAAAATTTGGCGTGAAAAATATATTTAGCAAATGTCTAACGTGGGATGAATACAATGATGATAAACACTACGATATCGCTCTTTGCTCTATGTCACCAGCTATAAAAACAACTAAACATTTTGAGAAATTTAACAAGTGTGCAAAGGTTAAAATTTTTATAAATTTTAATAGGCCAAGGCACTCTGATTTGCTTGAAGTATTTTTTAAGCACTATGGTATAAATAATAGAGACGGGGGCTCTGTGTCTGAGCTAAAATCATGGCTACAAAGCAATAATATATCCTACAATCAATTGTTTTTTGGAGAGAGTAGGATGACAAAACGTAGCAAAAATGAAGCACTACAAAATATCTTTTGGCATCTTGAAATTTGTGGCACTAAATATAGCAAAAAAGAAGTAGAGCAAGTCTTTAATAGCTTATACAAAAATGACGTTATCGAAGAAAAAATTGATAGTTTAATAACTCTTTTTGTATTTTAAAGGTATAATTATTAAAATTTCGGAGTGTTTATGAAAAAAGTTTTATTGCTTTTATTTGCATTTTTGTATGCTATTGCCAACGATTTCACACCTTCGCTTGGAGTGCTTTATGATGAAAAAAAGGCTGAACTTGGCAAAAAAATCTTTTTTGATAGACGCTTAAGCGACAATCAAGACAAATCATGTGAGACTTGTCACAATCTATACTGGGATTTCAGTGGCACGATACGTTCAAGCTTATACAATGACACTATAAATCCACCAACTATTTTAAGCGTTGCTTTAAATCACATCTATTTTAAAAATGGTTCAGCTAAAAATTTGCACCATCAAGTCACTCAGTCTATAACGTCTAATATGCAACTTGGCATAGACGAAAAGACAATGACATCAAGAGTAGCAAGTATAAGTGAATATAAAAATTTATTTAGCAAAATTTATCAAAATGGAATAACATTTGATAATATCGTAGATAGTATAGTAGAGTTTGAAAAGGCTCTTACAACCACTTCTTCACGATTTGATAAATATTTAATGGGTGATGAAAATGCAATGACAAACGAAGAAAAAAAAGGGCTAAATTTATTTAAAGATATAGGTTGTGTGGCATGTCATAATGGTATAAATTTAGGCACAAACTTAATGCAACAACTATCATTTTATCAGCGTGTGTTTAATGGTGAAGACTTAAATGACAATATGTTTGAGGTATATAGAGTGCCAACACTAAGAAACATCTCCAGGACAGCACCGTATATGCTAGACGGCTCAATTACCCAACTAAAAGATGCAATCAAGCATGTCGCTGATACGCAACTCATGCATAAATTAAGCGATGATGAGATTGAATTGATATATAAATTTTTACTCACATTAAACGGCGAATATCCTAGGATACTTAAATGAAATCGCAACGACTTGGCTTAATTATTCTAGTATTTGTGGTGATATTTACGGCTTGTGTGCTTTTTGTATATAAACTAAATGATACGGTTAAAGACAATATCCAATGGCGTAATTCGATAATGAATTTAAGAATTTTAAATAAACAGATTGATGCATATTTTAAAACAAATTTATCAAATATAAAATACGACGACATTAACGCTATATTTAGCGAATTTTATGAAAATTTACAAATCTTAAGTAGTTTAGATAGCTTTAGCGTATTGTCTGAAATTTATGGCAATGAAAATGATTTAAACATAATACAAACAATATACGAAAAAAAGCGTAATTTGCTCGATAGATTTAATTATGTAGCTGCTGGTGCAGTAGCATTTTTGATAGATAGTGATTATGCTTTGTCGCAACAACGAAGTAAAATGAGTCTTATTGAGGCATTATTGGTTAAATTAAAAAATATAGACTACACTAAAAAAGAGCTTTTAAATCAATTAGAAGCCGAGATAGAGTTTTTATCTGTAAATATTATAAAAGATTTTGAAAATACAAGCAACAAATCTCAATTGCTCACACTGCAAAAAGCAAATTTTGCATTATCATCTTTGATGGCAATGCATGAAATGCATTCAGATAACGAGGTTTTAAATCTCTCAAACTATCTTGATAATATCTTAATAGCCTATGATCATCAGCATAGTCGCATTAGTGATTTGTTGCAGGTTTTTATGTTTATTGCATTTTTGATGTTTTATGTATTGATTGTTGTATTGATACTACAAGGCATAGGCATATACAAAGACCAAAAAGAGATGGCTATGCTAAAAGCAGCTATATCAAATAGTTTTGGTTCTATTATATTTACTGATACACAAAACAAAATAACATATGTAAATAAGGCATTTGAGCTAACAAATAAATACACTCTTGAAGAGATCAAGGGCAAAAGCCCAAATATATTAAAATCATTTTATCATAGTGAAGAATTTTACGACAAATTAAAAGACGCAATATATAATAATAATGTATGGAGCAATGAAGAGCTAATAAGCAAAACAAAAGATGATGAATATATATATGAGAAAGTGCAATTTATACCATTTGAGTATAGTGGCAAGTTGGCTGGATTTATTGGACTTAAACAAGATAAAACATACGAAACAAAAATAATAAAAGAGCTGGAGCAAAAAACAAAACAAGCTCAAGCACAATCAATCATAGACAAAATGACTGGCTTTGGCAACTATTTTGCTATTACTGAGCGGCTGGATGAAGGACGTGATGGTATCATCATAAACATTACTATTAAAAATTTTGATAATTTGCGTTTCTTTTATCAGACAAAAACTGTAGAAGCTATGCTTGTTGCGTTTGCTAACACTTTAAAATTATGCGTAGAAACATCTGATATAAAAGCCGAACTATTTCGCTTTCAAGATGATGAGTTTTATATATGGTATAAGGGTGATGACTTAAATGCAGATGTAGCTTTATTACAAAGTTATTTTAGCTTTAGTAACCTTGATATCACAATTGAAAACAAAATAGAAAGGCTTCCTGGATTAAAAGCGATAATTGGCGTAAGTCTAAGCATGGACACTACGCAGACAAATAGATTAATGCAAGCCATTTTGGCTAACCAACAAGCTAAAAAATTAGGCAACGATATCTATTTTTACCGCGAAAACGATGCGATTGAGCTTAGATATTATAAAAACCAAATAACAACACAACTTATAGAATATGCATTGGAAAATGACACCGTAATAGTAGAATGCCAAGGCATATATGATGTAAAAAATCCAGACAAACAAGCTACATACTACGAAGTTCTGGTTCGCTTAATAGATCAGTCTGGTAAAATCCGCTATCCTGGAGAATTCTTAGAAGTAGCCATGCAAGCACAGCTATATACGCAAATAACTAAAAAAGTCATAGAACATGCATTTGCTTTAGTTGAACGCTATCCTGATTACACTTTTTCTATAAATTTATCTGGTATAGACATAATAGATAGTTCTGTGCGTGAGTTTTTGGAAGAAAAATTAACAAAATGTACTCGCCCAGAGCATGTTTGCTTCGAGCTTTTAGAGAGCGAAGAGGTGTCTGATTACTCGATAGTAAATTCATTTATTAAGCATATTAAAAGCTACGGCTCGTCAATTTCTATTGATGATTTTGGCTCAGGCTATTCAAACTATTACCGCATACTTGAGCTTGATATAGACAACATTAAAATAGATGGCTCAATCATTAAAAAACTTCCTTTTGATCAAAACTCACGCTACTTGCTTGAAACCATTATAAATTTTGCTTCAAAACAGGGTTATACTGTAATAGCTGAGTTTGTTAGCTCACCTGAAATTTTAGAAGAGTTAAAGAAATTTAATGTCCCATACGCACAAGGATTTTTGCTAGGTAAGCCAAAATCAGTTGATTTATTGTAGGCAATTTAATATAGCCAAAGGTAGTGAAAATTATATTTTATATTAATATTCATTTTTGATTCATTTATTTTTTGCTAATATACTCACACGAGGATTATTATGCTATTAAAACGAAATAAAATTTTATTTAATATTCACCTTATTTTATCGTTTGTGTTTTGTGTGCCATTATTTGTGCTTAGTATAACTGGTGTTTTTATACAATACGAAAACGAAATAAAGCAAATTTTAAGCGTAAAACAAACGCCGCAAGTCAAGCCAAAAGCTAGTTTTAGTGAAATTTTAGCAAATATTAAAAACATAGACGAACAGTTTAGACCAATGAGTATAAAGATACAAGACAGACACAAGCACTATATTTTGGGCGTTTCTCAGCCATTTAGAAAAGCCTACAACGTCGATATATATGATGCTAATGTGTCTAGGGATTTTTATAGTGTTTTTGCCCACTCTATGCTTATGCTTCATCGAAATTTAGGACTATCTTTTAGTGCAAATGATGTAGCAAGAGCTACTGGTAAGCACATTATTGCTCTTGCTAGTATTTTTTTGGCAATCATTATCATTACTGGTATTTGGCTTTATTTTCCACTTATAAAGCGAAATTTTATCAAATCGCTTAAGGTTGATTTTAAGCGTAAAGGGTATGGATTTTTATATCAGCTACATAGTGCTTTTGGGCTTTGGTGTGCGTTGTTTTTGCTTATTATGGGGCTTAGCGGACTTTTTTGGAGTTATGATTTTGTAAGAAATACAATGCTTGATATGTTTAATATACAGACTACTTCGCACAAAAAACACTCAAGATCCGATATAAACGCTACTCACATTGATATGATAGTAAAAAACCTAGATATTAAAAATGCTACGATATTTGCATCCGCACAACACTATATAGTATCTTATGATTTAAACAAAACTCGTCATGCCATACACATACAAAACAACAATCTAATTGTTAGCGAAATCAAAACAACTGTAAATAAAAATAGTGCTGCTTGGCTAAAAAGCGTGATGCTAGATATTCATAAAGGCACGATTTTTGGCGAGATAGGCAAGGCGGTTTTTGCCATTGCGTGTTTTGGGCTTAGTTTGTTTATTGTAACTGGCTTTTTGATGGCATATAAGCGTATAAATAAAAAATAAGCCACACTTAGATATAATCGCACTCTTTGGGTAGATGTCCGAGTGGTTTAAGGAGCACGCCTGGAACGCGTGTGTGGGGCAACTCACCGAGAGTTCGAATCTCTCTCTATCCGCCATTGCTTCAAGAAAAACAAAGAAATTAATCGCAAGTTACAGCAACAAAACTACGATTTTAACGATATTTTAAAACATTTTCAGATAAAGTTACAGCAACAAAAAGAAAGTTAAAGAAAGGTCTAGCAAAGAAGTTTATGCTAAGCATTTAGCTGACTAACTCATAAAAATAGCAAAAAAACAAAAAAATAGTCAGCAAAAACTAAAACCAAAAAGGGTTAAGATACCAAAACTCTCAAAACAACTAACAACCACGCAGCTTAAAAATTTAAAGCCAAAAGATAAGGTGTATTTTATAAGTAATGGTGATAATTTGCTTGTAAAAATAATGCCTAATGGAACAAAATTTTCATATACGAGTTTAAAACCCTAATGATAATAAACGCAAACGCTTAACACTTGGCAAGGTGGAGATAAAGCGGTGTTTAAAAAATGGATAAAAACAAAAGTAAGATAAGCTCTAAACAGCTATTTTGTATAAATAGGCATTTAAAACCTTGCTTTTGCCTAAAATTGAAAACATAAGCCCTAAATCTTAAAAAATAAATTATTTGATGTACTAAAAACATATATGAAAGATTAAATCTTGACGCAACCTGTCGCATATAAATTTTATAATTACACAAACACATTATGTAAGGGAGTAAAAATGTTTATCAAAAATAAACAAAAAAAGAGATTAAGCTTCGTTGATAAAATGGTTTTAGCTGGGACTGGTGTAAGTGCTTTGTTCTTTTACTCACAGCACCCAATAGTTCGCCTTAGAATTATTGTGATAATTATAATGGCAACACTTAGTTTAAAATTCAAAAAACTAGCCATACTTTTGCCGTATCTAGCATACAAGCATTTTATTTCATTAAGGAGATAAAAAAGATATAAGTAGTATAAATTTAAATTAGATAAAAGTAAATTACAACGTAGATAATGCCACTGGTAAAATTTAAAACGAAGCCTTAAAATGTATCTAAGTATAAAACAAATCCGCAACATGAATATGCAAATTTAAAGCAACAAGCAGGATTTGTGGCTCAAGCAAAAGAAGTGGCAAACATCAATACCATAAACAAAAGCAAAGTCCGTGTCGACACCACAGTGCATATAGCTACATTAATATAGTTAAAACAAATAAACACGAGTATTAGTTAAATGTTTAGACAAATTTTCTAAAAATTTAGTAAATACCATAAAAAATATAGAAGTAAAAATTTCAAGGTTGCTGCGATGATGTTGCTAAGCTATTAAATAAAGAAAGCAAAGCACTCAAAAATCAGACAAAAGAGCTTAAGACAGCAAAAAGAGTGTTTAAATGCACTTGAGTTTCTTGGAAAAAGCTTATGTTTTAGATACAGCTTGACTGATTTTATGTCTGAGTTTGAAAAATTAAAAAACGTAAATTTTAAAGACTTTACTGGGCTTAATGAGTTAAATAATTTTATCAACGACAGGCAAAATTTTAAAGAGATTAAAGAAATTTCTATCCTGGCTAGTTTGCTTATACAAGGCGTTAGTGGCGGTGATGTGGCTGGTGTTATAGTGATGATTGAAGCACTTGTAGCAGCACCGCTTACTATTGGCATTGTTTCTGATTAAAAGCTAACGAAAACTTAATTAAGCCAAATCAAATTTAGCAGGGGCAAAAGTGATATCTAGCAAACTATAAAATATGCAAATCATGACTAAAACTATCGCTTCTAGGGCTGATATGTTTAGACGTCTTTTGGTAAAACTTGATAGCTATTTGGCTTTATTGGTTTAAGTAAATAAAATATTTGTTTGTGTGATTAGTCTTTGGGTTTATTTTGAGTTTGCTTATTAATACTTGGATAACTTAAATTTGATTATGTTGATGTTTGCAATAAATTATTGGCAAACTTTATTTAGACACAATGTTTTAGCAGATATCTAAATTTAGACCTATTTGTCATTATTATAAATATATAACGCTTTATAGCAAATGGCTTAAATATTACATCTTGCAATTATCGCTGCTTGTAGGTTTTACGAAACTTAAAGAGATGAGTTTTTCTTGTTTAAATTATCATTAATTTAATAGCAATATTCTAAATTTTGCTTCATCCTATCAAGTTTGTATAGCTTCGTGCTTAGAGGCTACTTTGATGTTATTTTAGCATTTAACTCTATTTTATACGTATTAGGACTAAGGATTGGCAAAATTTTAAAAAATATTTTAAAATTTACTCCTTATTTAGCAGATAAAATAATCACCAAAATACAAGCAAGACCTAGCATTTCTTTGCTGGTCTATGCTAGTTTTAAAGCAAGATGGAAAAATCATTATTTAAATTTTAAAAAATAATATGCTTGTTTATATCATTTGATATTGGCTTTAATGTGACAAAATTTAAGGCATATTGCGTGACATTTTTGTTGTATAAATTTATTATTTTACGTAGCAAATAACTAATAAAAGCAATATTTGCATTTGGATTAATTTCATAATAAAATAATTTTATTTTGCCATCTAGCCAAAAATCTCATATCTCTCAAATAGCTCAGGATCGTCCTTTACTATGCCTTTTTTGATAAGCTCATCTACAACCTCGCGAGTGCAGTCAGTTGCCATTGGCCACTCTCTTGTGTATCCGTCACGCTCGTCTTTTATGCTTGCATCCACGCAAAATCTCTCGCTTTTAATATACACATCACGCAAAGCATCGATATTATTTGTCACACGCCAAATAAGCATATAAGCATTATTTAACCGTGCTGTGCTATCAACAAAGATGAGAATTTTAAAATGTTCTTTTAAAGCAAGCAAGTCTTTAAATATCTCGCCAACTAAGCGGTTTTTGTTAAATTTCACCACGCAAATTGGGCTTTTAGTGTCTAATTTATACTGCTTTAGCTCATAAATTTCACTCGCTACGCCTTTAAATTTCTTAAGTAACTCATCATCGCTAAGCTTTAGTATCGCTTCATCTTGCGAGTAATCAGCCGTCGCGTCAATGCCTAGTTTTCCGCCGTAGCACGAGTTTGGCGAGGCATGATCTAGTTGATCGCAAACACCCTCGCTTATAAGCAGCGAACGCTCACCAAAGCGGTTTAGCACAAGCGATGAAAACTCGTCAAAATTTTCAAGCTCAGGTGCATTTTCATCTACAAAAATAGCATGTTTTACAAAGCTCATCTGTCCCACGCCCCAAAATGCGTGCATGGCTTGTTTGGCGTGTGCTGGATAAAGGGCTTTGATTTTGGCTAGGATAAGGTTATGAAAGACCCCATTTTCAGGCATATTGTAATCAATCAGCTCAGGCACAGTGGTTTGTAAAAGTGGCAAGAAAATTCTCTCAGTCGCCCAGCCAAAATATTTATCTTCAAGTGGTGGTTTGCCTACCACTGTAGCGTGAAAAATCGGCTCTTTTTTACAAGTTATGGCACTCACATCCATCACAGGAAACGGCTCTATCGGAGTGTAAAAACCAGTGTGATCGCCAAATGGTCCTTCAAGCTCAAATTTTGCAGTATCGACAAAGCCCTCTATCACATAGTCGCAATCATGTGGCACCCAGATGTCATTTGTAAGGCATTTTACAAGTTTGGCTGGACTTTTACGTATAAAGCCATAAAGCAATAACTCAAACACGCCTTTTGGCAGCGGTGCTTGTCCGCACCAGATATAAAGCGGATCGCCACCTATGCCTACAGCCACAGGCATTTTACGCCCAGCTTTTTTATACTCGTTAAAGAAATTCGCACCGTCTTTGTGGATTTGCCAATGCATACCAAGGCGGTTTTTTCCATACACTTGAAGCCTATACATGCCGACGTTTACTAACTCACCATCAAGGCTTTGCGTATAGACATGTCCCATCGTCACAAATGCTCCACCATCACGCTCCCATGTTTTAAGAACTGGTAGATCGTTTAAATTTACAGCATTATCAAAATAGGCTATTTCTTGACACTCGCCACGATTTTTAAGCTTTTTTGTAAAAATTTTTCGCATTTTAAAAAGATAGGATAAAAAGTCGAATTTCTCAGATAAATTTTTAGGTTTTTTGGGCTTTAAAAGACTTGAAATTTCGTCTGCTACGTTTTGCGGACTTACTCCAAAAAGTAGCTCAACCGCTCTTTTTGAACCAAAAATATTAGCCAAAACCGGTGGATACTTTTTGCCATTTTTATCCGTAACATTTGTAAATAAAAGTGCTTTGCTGTCTTCTTTTTTTACCTCTATGTAGGCTGCGTGAGCTATTTGTAAATCAATATCAATCGGCTCATTAATCTCTCTTAAAAGCCCATTTTTGCGTAAAATTTCAATGTAGTTCATATAATGTCCTTTAAGTTTTAGGGCATTATATTAAAAGTTAGTTTAAATTTTGGCTTATTTGCCTAGTGTTGCGTTAAGCATCCAAATTTCTTTTTCATACTTTGCAATTTGCTCTTGAGCATAGGCCTGAGTTGTCGTGTCGCCTTCTGCTAGTTCATCTAGCTTTTTAAACTCAGCCAATAGATGCTTATACTCAGCCAATACTTCTTCAAGAACTTCAGTTGGAGTATAGCTATCTTTTGTGTTGTGTTTAATATGACTTGTTTTTACTAAATCTTCGATTTTAATAATGGCTTTACCGCCTAGCATAATTGCTCTTTCAGCGACTGCATCGAAAATTTCGTGCATATCATCATATGCTTTTTCTGTAAATTCATGCACTGAATGAAATTGTATGCCTTTTACATTCCAATGAAGATCGTGTAGTTTGATGTATAGTCCATGAACATCGGCCTGAATTTGATTTAACTGTGAAATTACTTTTGACATTTTGTCTCCTTTATTTTTATTGAGTGAATTATATCACCACCTCACTTAAAATAAAATTAATTAAACAATAAATTTTATTATTTAGAAATTTTATTCACCTGCACCATTCATTGTCATTATTATACTTAAAATTTATAACTTAATATCAAAATATATAAAAAATTTTAGTTTATATTTTTATTTGTATTAAAATTTACTTTACTTTTGCTCCAACATGACCATTATAAACTATATCTTCAGCTCTTATTGTTTCATTTTGTAAAATTTCAGCCACATCTTGCCCAATATCAAGCTTGTCTTTATCAAACTCTATATCTTCTTGATATGCATATACCATAGCGACAGAACCAACTCCATCTATCGCTTCTATCTCACGAAATTTTGCAACCTCGGCATTTACATCATCTGCAGTTATAACTGCTATAATTTTTGTATTTTGACTTGTTACGACCTCGCATTCACTCACACCTTTTAGTCTTGCTAAAACATCACCCAAAAAACTCTCATTTTTTAAATTTATTATCACACTTGATATATTCACTTAATTCTCCAAAACAAAATTTCATTATCAAAAGATGCACTTACCATCTCATTGCTATTAATAAAAGCTATGCTATTTATGGCTCTTTGTCCGGTTTTAATCTCTCCTATTTTATCACCATTTTTTGTATCTATCAGATATATATCGGTTAATTTTTCGCTCACATATGCACCAATATCTGCTTTTGTGTTTAATGCTACAGCATAAATAAGCGATCCTGGGCGCTTTTTTAATAAAGTATTATCACGATAAATGCCAAGCACACTATCAGCACCGCCGGTAATTAATACGTTGTTTTTATATGCTATAGAGTATATGTTATCTGTATGTATATCTATAATGCTTGTAAAATCGTCCTTTTTAAAATCATAAAAATAGACTTTGCCGCTTTCTGGTGCTAGCAAAATTTGATTTTTATCGTCGGTCATATGTATAGCAGAAAGCATTGCGGTAGATATTTTAAAACTTTTAAAAATTTCATCAAGCTTTATACTGTAAAAGTAGATCTCATTGCTAATAGATGATAGTATCAGTGTTGAACTATCTAAAAACAATGCAGATTTTATGGCCTCGTTTTTAACCTTAATGCTTTTTAATTCGCCGTTACTATAGCTATAAAGAATTTTTTTGCCATAATCATCATCAGCTAATATAATAATCTTTTGATTTAACACATCTAGGCTAAGCACATTTGCATGAGTATCGTCTTCGAAAAAATTTTTAATACGTTTTAATTTAATTTTGTCAATAAATTTATCTTTTTTAATATCGTAAATATCTATTACGCCATCAATGGTGCTAATGTAAATTTTGTCATCTATAACGAAAATTTTAAGAACCTTATTGTCGACTTTTATACTTTTGTATGGTCTGTCTATTGTAAAGCAAAACAATAAATTTACAAACAAAATTATAGCAAACACTACTCTCATTACACTGCCTTTATATCTATACTTTGTTTAAAACACGCACTAATGCACTCACCACAATTTACGCATTTTTCATTGATAACAGGACGAAATACGCCCAAAAACTCAATCGCTTTATATTTGCAAACGTCTTGACAATTGCAACAAATAACATCATTCCATGCCAAGCATGTGCTTACATCTATGCTAGTTTTTGCTGTGATTTTTTCATCAAATTTCAAGCTAAGCACACCATTGCCCAGGCTCTCACAAGCCTTTGCACAATCTTGACAAAAGTTACATCCATTTTTTTTGAAATTTAAACTAACTTTGTTCTCACTAAAAACAATCACATTACGTTTGCACGAACTTACACAAAATCCATTACATTTAGCACAGTTAAATTCTCCGCCAAAATATGGCGGAGCGATAGGTTTAAGCTCATGCTTTTTGCTTGGTCTAAACCTATCAAAAAACTCCCTTTTTTGCACTTACTTTATACCATCATTTAAAACATCAAGCAGATTTGATTTCTCGCTTCCATTGTCTTGTCTAAAATCAGCTTTAAAATTATTGTTTATTGGTGCTTTCGCATTTGATAGTGGCACATGGCAAGTATCACAGTTAAATCTCTCATCATGAAGCACTCCGCCTTTATCTTTTTTGTTTCTTATGTCATATAGATGCGATGCTGGAATTGCCGTAGCGCCACTATCTGCGGCAAACTCAGGCATGTGACAAGTCACACACATATTCATATCTTTTGTAATTGGCACTAGACCTTCGATATCATGCGGAATAAACGGCGGTGCGTTTTCAAACGAACGCTCTATCTTTTTTGACATACCAGCTGGTTCATTACTCCATGTGATATCCTTTGCAACTACGCTATTTTCATCCAATAAATCAACGTTTCTATAGCCTATCTCAGTATCGCTTAACTCTTTTTGGCTCATGGCACAGCTAACTAAAAATGCAGCCAAAACCATAGGTAAAATATATTTTAATCTCATTTTTAACTCCTTAAATTTCTAATACTAAATCCAAGTGCGTCGTCTTCGCACACATCTATACATCGTCCGCAACTTATACATTCGCTGTTTTTTACTATATCGCTTCGTTTTGCTATCATGTCTAAAACGTGATTTTCTGGGCAAATTTTTAAACACTTTGCACAATTTGTGCATTTGCTAACATCGTGTTTAATGCGAAGTAGTGAAAATTTTGACACCACAGCATAAAATGCACCAAGTGGGCAAATATAATTGCACACTCCACGCTTTAATATAAACATATCAAACGCCAAAATGCAGCCAATAACCGCTACCACTGAGCCTTGCAAAAACACGATTCCGCGAGAAACAAGTCCAACAAAGCTAACCATTTCAAATGCTGCTACACCTAAAACTAGTGATAACAAAAGCGTAAGCACTAGTAAAATATAGCGGAAATTTCTACTTATATTTATGGTGGATTTATCATTTTCAAAACCTAGTTTAAGTCTTAGATTAAACGCTAAATCACTTATGATATTTACAGGGCAAACCCAGCCACAAAATGCACGAGGGGCGATTATGGCATAAAAAATTAGCACCAAAATAGCTCCTATAATCACGCTAGTACTAAATCCCATACCGGCCAAAAGAAGCTGCACAACAGCAAACGGATCGGCTAATGCAATTTTGTCAAATAGCAAAGATGAACCAAAATCCCCGCTTAAAATTTTAATGCCATAAAAATTTCCAGCCACAAATAATGCTAAAATTCCAAACTGAACCAAACGTCTAAAAAGTAAAATTTTCATCATAACTCTCCATCGTTTAGATAATTTGTAATCTTTTTGCTATCAAATTTTAGGTCTTTATTTATGCCGTCATTTTTTACATCGGCACCCTCAACCCATCCTTGCACGTAGTTATCTCCAGCCATACCTAGCACCCTATCACGCTCAATTATAGTAATTGCTGGTTTGTCTGTAACACAAGCATGCTCACACACTCCGCATCCAGTGCAAACATTGTTGTCTACAATAGGCAACATAAATGCGTGTTTTTGTGTGCGTTCATTGCGTTTTAGTTCTATTTTTAACGCCTTGTCTATCATTGGACAGGCACGATAACAAGCATCGCATCTAAGACCCCAGTAGGCTATACAATTTGCAGTATCAACAACTGCAACGCCCATCCTTGCCTTTGTAATATCTAGTTTATTGTCTGTATTTATTAAACTAGCATCAAGTGCATTTGTTGGACAGGCTGGTACACAAGGAACGGCACCACACATGTAGCACGGAATTTTTCGTGGCGTAAAATAAGGCGTCCCAATTGCTACACCATCGCCAAACTCAGCAAGTTTAAGCGTGTCAAACGGACAGGCATTTACGCATAAGCCACACCTAATACAGGCAGCCAAAAAGTCTTTTTCATTTTTTGCTGCTGGTGGACGTAGCAAAGTAGTAGTACTAGCGTTTGCTGCCACGCTCCATGCATATCCACTAGCTAGTGCTAAAGCTGTAGCTTTAACACCAAATTTTAACGCGTCGCGTCTTTGCATGATTATGCCTTGTAAATTTTAACCGCACACTTTTTAAAATCGGTCTCTTTAGATATAGGACAAGTCGCATCCAAGCATACTTTATTTATATATACATTTTCGTCAAAAAACGGCACATATACTAGTCCAACAGGTGGCTTGTTGCGACCGTTTGTCTCTACTCTAGCTTTTACTTTGCCACGTCTGCTTTCTACCCAAACTATCTCATTTTTGCTAACACCTAGTTTTGTTGCATCGTCTTCATGCATGTAGCATAATGCCTCAGGCACCGCACGATATAGCTCAGGCACACGCATAGTCATCGTGCCTGTATGCCAATGCTCTAACACACGTCCAGTGCATAGCCAAAATGGATAATCACTGCTTGGCATTTCGCATGGATCCATATATGGGCGGAAGAAAATTTTAGCCTTATTTGATAGAGATTTTTTCTCTTTGTCTGTTACTTGTGTCAAATCTCCACTTGGCAAACTTGCATTTTTGTTGCCATAAAATGCAAATTTCTCATTTGGGTTTGCCTTTTTAGCATATGGATCAAAGCTTGTATTAAATCTCCATTGAGTCTCTTTGCCATCAACAACCGGCCATCTAAGACCCCTTACTTTATGATAGGTATCAAAATCAGCCAAATCATGCCCATGACCTACGCCAAATTTTCTATACTCTTCCCATAGGTATTTATGCACGAAAAATCCATATCCTTTAAATACTTTGCCATCGCTACCGATAACATTTCTTTTATCGCCAAATACTTCTGAATTATCAAAATCTTGCATTATCTCGTCTTTTGCAGGATAGCTCTTTGCTTCTTCGTTTGCAAACAACACATCAAACAATGTTGCATTTTCATCATATCCCATTGCTTTTGCTTCGCTCATTACATCTGGCAACGTAACTTTGTCATTTAGTTTGGTTTCTTTCCAGAACTCTGAAATTTTAAAGCGTTTTGAAAACTCAAGCATTTGCCAGACATCACTCATGGCCTCGCCAACTGGAAGCACTTGCTGTCTCCACTGCTGTGTTCGACGCTCAGCATTGCCATATGCACCCCATTTTTCGTATATCATAGCAGTTGGCAAAATCAAATCTGCAACTTTGGCTGAAATTCCAGGATATGCGTCTGAAACGACTATAAAATTATCCATTTCACGAGCGGCTTTGATCCAGTGATTTGCGTTTGCTGAGTTTTGCCATGGATTATTTACTTGAACCCATATAAATTTATTCTTGCCATCTTCTAAATCGCGTAGCATTTTCATATAGTGCGATCCTGGTGTGCCACTTAGTGTGTCTTTTGGAAGTTTCCAAATTTTTTCCGTTATCTCTCTGTGTTTTGCATTATTTACAACCATATCAGCAGGCAACCTATGCACGAACGTTCCAACTTCTCTAGCTGTTCCGCATGCACTTGGTTGCCCTGTAAGAGAAAACGCCCCACATCCAGGAAGTGACTGCTTACCAAGCAAGAAATGCACCGCATACATTAGCTCATTTACCCATGTGCCACGTTGATGCTGGTTAAAACCCATCGTCCAAAAGCTTACAACACGCCTATTTTTCTCTATGTATAAATTTGCTAGTTCCTTTAATTTTGCCTTAAATGTCTCAATATCTTCATTCGCATCGCCCTTGGCTATCTTTGCGACATAATCAAGCGTGTATGGTGCAAGAGCTTTTTTATACTCTTCAAAGCTTATATGCCAGTGGTTTGCAGCGGTATTTGTGTTTTTGTTTTCTAGAGTATCACCAGCCTTGTAACCTAAATATGCCAAGCTAACGCCCTCGGCCTCGCTTAAAATTTTTGATTTTTCCGTGGCAGCGGTATCTAGTTCACTACTATTATATTTTGCATGTTTGATATCTGGACGCAATCCGTAGCCTATATCAGCTGGACCTGTAGTAAATACACAGTGTTTATTTACAAAATCCCAATCAATTGCCTTAGGATTATTATAAACTATTTCACGTGCTATATAGTTTAATATCGCAACATCAGAGCTTGGAGCAAAGATTATCTCAGTATCGGCTAAATTTGATGTGCGAGTTGAGTAGGTGCTTAAGTTTATAACCTTAACTTTTTGCGGATCGCTTAATTTTCTATCACTAACTCTAGCCCATAAAATCGGATGCATCTCAGCCATGTTTGCACCCCATGTTACAATAGTATCTGTAAGCTCAATATCATCATAGCATCCTGCTGGTTCATCTATGCCAAAAACTTGCATAAATGCTACAACTGCCGAAGCCATACAGTGTCGTGCATTTGGATCGATATTGTTGCTTCTAAATCCGGCTTTCATCATTTTTGAAGCAACATAGCCCTCTTGAATTGTGTATTGTCCTGAGCCTAAAATACCAACACCATGTGGCCCAAGCTCGTTATATGCTTTTCTAAATTGAGCCTCCATCACGTCAAAAGCTTGTTTCCAGCTTACACGTTTAAATTTGCCCTTTTTATCAAACTCACCTTTTTCATTTACTCTTAAAAGCGGACTTGTAAGACGATCTTCGCCATACATAATTTTAGCCGTAAAATAACCTTTAATACAGTTTAAACCCCTATTTACCGGTGCTTCTGGATCACCTTTAACTGCTACAATTTTGCCATCTTTTGTAGCGACCATGATACCGCATCCCGTACCGCAAAATCTACAGGCTGATTTATCCCATCTCCAGCCTTTTTCTCCCTCGTTTGCATTTAAATTGCTAGGAAGTGCTACACCAGCACTAGCACATGCTGCGGCTGCTGCGGCTTGTTTTATGAAATCTCGTCTTTGCATATTTTCTCCTTTATGCACTAAATTCAAGGTTTTTATAATACCCAAGTAGTTTTAATATTTTATTGATGTAAATCAATTTAAATAATACATATTCTTGCAATGCGTAAAAGTGTTACACTATATCTAAAATATAAAAGTCCCTTATTTAAGACCTTAAGCTATTATTTTGTCTATATTATTACAAAGCAACAAAAAAACAAAATGCTTATAATGACAAACAGATACATCTGTTGTTTTTAAATTTAAAAGTAAGCTAAAATAGAATTTAATATTATATTTATCTTAAAAACTTACCTTAATCTTGTATTATAAGACCTAGATTTGTTTAAAACAAGCATTACTTCGTAAGCACTTCGCTTTTTTTAAGGAAACATTTTGCTTTGCGAAAACGATTCGCTTGTTTTGCACTAATTAAAAACTAAAATTTGTAAAATTTTGCGTAAATTATTTTGCTAAATTTAGCACCAAAAGAGCATAAAAGCAGTAAAGTAGAGTTTAATATTAAGAGATAAAGTAGCCTGTTTGTAGCTTTGTATTTCTAGATTTAGACATTTTTGCAAGTAAAAATAAAGTTATAGCTATATCTTATTAAGTCAAATCAAGACTAAAATTTATTTGACAAGGTGCACTAACAAATAATTAATGCAAATTAGTATTTGGCGTGAAAGAGAGAAATCTCTCTTTCATGTTTTACCACATGCAACGTCCGCTAGCACACTGATTTACGGCGTCAGCACTTGGTAGTCTTGCATTGCCACGTCTATGGTCTCCAAAACCAGTACAATTATCAAACGAAATAACATAATTAAAGGTATTTTGATACACCTCTCCCACTCTTAAAACAGCCAATGCATTAACGTTTGCTACCGTGCTTCCCATATCTCCTAGCATATGGCGTAGATGTGCCACATTAGTTGTATTTTGCATGTAAATTCTTAAATCTCGTAGGTCTATATTTGGTGCGTTTGTTGGTATCACCCTAACGCCTGTGCTTGTGCGAAGCATAACGCTTGCATGACCACTTGGTTGCGTATCGCCTGGTGCTGTGCGAGAGAGCATCGCTAGGTAGATGCTTCCAACCGGTTCTTGAAAAATCCTAGCTAAAATCTCATCTATTCCGCCACTTGTCTGGCTTTGACCTACCATAGCCCAGTCATATTGTGGTAGCATTTGAATAGAGCTTGCAAATGCTAAATTTACAGAGTTTGTAAATATATCTGCCTCTACTCTAACTGGCAAACTATAATATTGTGCAATATCAGCAAGCGTTCCAAAAAGTAGTGAATTTCTAGCACGAAAACTTATAAATGGATCAACGTTTGCTTCGGTATTAAAAAAGTAACCGCCGTTTGCTCTTGGATGAAAAGGATCTTCTAAAATCTCAGCAATAATCTGATAAGCATGAAGCAAACAAGTACCACAAATGCCTACCACTGGACTTTCTGGTGTGGTGCTACGCACGATAGATAAAAGTCTTGGTTCCCATACTTCAATATCAATGCGATCTTGATTTTGTGTTAAATTTGGATTTAATGATTTATTTTTCATTAAACTTACTTTTGGTTTTTGTGAAAAATTACTATCAAAATTTACGTTTTGTCCCAACCCTATGTTTGACTTTATAGTAAATCCAGGTGCTGGGCAAAATGGCAGATTATCGCCTTCGTTGCCACCTATGAATCTCATCCAGTCTTGCATACTAAGATGCACAAAAAACTCTGATGTTGGCGAGTTTTGTGTGTCTTTGTTTAAAAACTCAAGTCTTGCAGTATATGGTTGCCCCCAGTGTATTCCGTATCGCGTGAGTCTTAGATAGTTTCCAGCTCTATCACGCATGGCTACTTTGCCGTTACCGATTAAAACTGGTCTAAAATATGCTAAATTTTTGCTTATACTTGGTGCCTTTGCGTCACTACATTTATCCCACCAAGCCCATGCCCAGTCCTTAGTGCCAACATTTGAGTTTAGGCATGAAATAGTTGGCGAAAATTTATCATAAGATGCAATATAACCATTTTGTAGATTATAATAAAGCACACCAAAATCAGTAGATGAAAACCCATTGTGAATGTAATATTTCACTCCGTCAGCATTCCACTGTAGATACATAGCTAGATTTAGTCCAGCAGGTGTGGCGTTTGTATTAAGCCACTCTTTCATCTCATTATCGATTATGTGTGCGTCTAGTTTTCTATCTAAAAATCTTGCGGCATACACGTATTTTCCATCATCTTTTAGACTATAAAAGCTATCGTTACTATAAAAAGAATCGCTCATTACTTTATATCTTTGTGTGCTTAAATTTATAGCACAAGGGCTTAAATAGGCATAGTCTTGCCCTATTGCTCCATTTGCTACTTCTTCTGGTGCAGTAATGCAAAACCAAGTGTCGTTTATGTTAAAAGCTAACCTACCAAATACATCATATCTAGCTGCTATCGCTTCTTTTGATGAGCAATCAACTAATTGCAAATAAGAGCCATTGTCAAAACTAGATGAAAATTTTGGAGCATAGCAGAGTTTTTTATTTCCAGCAACCCTAACTTGTATCTGTTTATCTTTTGGTTTATCAGCTAGAGCTTGAGAAGGCGTAGGCTTGGAATATAAAGATAAGAGATTTGGATTTGTGTTTTGATTAGGGCTACAACCTAATAATAAAAACATAGCCAGAGCCAACAAATAAATTTTTTTCATTTGTTATCCTTTAAAAAATAGTAATTTATTTTATTATTGATAATACATTTTATTATTTGTTAGAAATTATATAATTAAAATTTAAAATTTATTATAAATTTTAGCAACTAGAAAAAAATATAATTTTATTTTAATTTAATATAAAAAAATAATCCAAATAAAATTTCAATAACATTTTTTAAATATATGATATTTGCAGTAGTGTTATAAAAATATATTCACTAATTTTTAAATTTAAGCTATTTTATTAATTATTGTTTTTTGAAAAGTCAAGAAATACGCTATTTTTTAGCTTTTAGCCATAAAAGCTAAAAGCTAAAACTACTTAAAGTAGCATCGCACCTATTGTGCCGCCGATTATTAGCGGTATATTAAAAAATAAAAATGTCGGAACGCAAGTATCGTATATGTGATTGTGTCCGCCATCCATATTTAATCCAGCCGTTGGCGCTAAAGTGCTATCACTAGCTGGGCTACCAGCATCGCCAAGTGCAGCAGCAACTCCTATTAATAATATAGTGGCTGATACACTTAAGTTTAATGAACTACAAAATGGCACATAAATTGCCGCAATAACCGGAATCGTGCCAAAGCTAGAGCCAATGCCCATTGTGATTAGTAATCCTACTATAAGCATGATGAGTATTCCGCCTAGTTTGTTCCCTGATATCAAACTAGCAAAGCTTACAAGTTCGCTTATGCCACCACTTTCGCGTAATACTGCACCAAAACCAGCGGCCACTAGCAATATAAAAGCAATAAACGCCATCATAGCTAGTCCGTCGCTCATAACGTCATTTACTTTGTTGTATTCTATACCCTTAAACGCTATCATTGCAATTAGTCCTGATAAGGCACCAAGTGGCATATTTGAGGTATAAATTTGCACTCCAAACGCTATAAATGCACCAGCTAAAACCGCCCACTCTTTGCGTGTCATGTGCAAATTTTCATTATTTGTGGCTACAGTGACTTCTTGAGTGTTATAAACCCTGTCTTTTTTGTAAGCCAAAATCGCTAAAATCAAACCAACAAGCATGGATACACCGCCTATCCACATTACTTTTTGTATATCGCTTATGCTTACGATTAGTCCGTTATTTTTCATTTGGTCTTTTATAATATTAAAAAACAAAAGTCCAAAGCCAACTCCCATGGACAAATAAGGTGCTTTTAAACCAAATGTCAAAGCACAAGCTACGGCACGTCTGTCAAGTTTAATTTTGTTAAATAGTGGCAAAAGTGGCGGTATGAGAACAGGAATAAATGCAATATGAACTGGAATTAAATTTTGTGAAAGTGACGCTATAGCGGCGATTGCTAATACCAAATAGGTTGATTTTTTGCTGAGAATTTTACTAATTGCATTTATTAAAATAGCTGTTAAATTTGTTCTAGATATCGCCACAGCCAAAGCACCCAAAAGTATATAGCTTAAAGCTGTTTCTAGATTTCCTTTCATTCCAGCTACTAATATGCCAGTTGTTTCAACTAGTCCATGACCGCTAAGCAATCCAGCAAAAAGTGCTGAGATCAAAATAGAAAGCAAGATATTAAAGCGCAACAAACATAAAATCGTCATCAATACGATACTTAAAACCACTGGATTGGTTAGCATATTTAAGCCTTTGTTTAAAATTTCGTATAATAATACTAAAAATTAACTAAAATTTTAACTAATTTAAAAAAATATTTAAGTTGCTAAATTAAATATTTAAAATTCAATTTAACATAAGAAAAAAATAGTAAATTTAGACCTTTTATAAAGGCTTAAAGTTTGATTAGTAAAAAGCAAGAAATCACGGCTGATTTTGCCCTTGTTATTGTTGCGTTAGTTTGGGGAGTTACATTTTTGCCAATGGCTAAGGCTCTACAAACTAATGGTGTATTTACGCTACTTTTTTGGCGATTTTTAATTGCATCTATACTGATGGTGCTAATAAGCTTAAAATTTATTAAAAAAATAGACATAAAAGGCATAAAATACGGCTTAATAGTTGGTGTATTTTTATTTTTTGGATTTGCCTTGCAAACATTTGCTCTTAAATACACACTAAGCTCAACAGTTGCGTTTATTACGGGGCTTGTTGTTGTATTTGTGCCATTTTTAATGTGGGCAATTTTTAAATTAAATATAAAATTTCACTCATACTTAGGTGCTATATTTGCCGCAGTTGGTCTTTATATACTTTGTGATGGAGATCTTGGTTTTGGGCTTGGAGAGCTGCTTAGTTTGGTGTGTGCATTTGCCTATGCATTTGAGATTATTTTGGCTGGATATTATGTAAAAAAGTGTGAAATTTTCATCATGGTTACTACTGAATTTATCGTTGTAGCCGTGTTATCTTTTATTTGTGCGATTATTTTTGAAGGCTCGTATTTGCCAGTGCTTGATAGTGCGTTTATTTGGGCGGTTGGCATTACTGCTACATTTGCAACCGTGTTTGCGTTTTTTGTCCAAAACATAGCCCAACGCTATACTTCATCTGTAAAAACGGCTCTTATTCTTACTCTGGAGCCAGTTTCGGCTGGATTTATTGGATACTATTTTGGTGCTGAAATTTTATCAACGTGGCAAATTTTTGGTGCATTTATTATTTTAGTTGGCATATTAATTAGTGAAATTGGTTCGTATTTTTTCGAAACAATCGTAAATAAAAAACGCCTTAAAAGATAAAATTACTCCGTGAAATTTTTGTGAGAATTTAATATTTTGTGTTAAAATCTCACCTTTTTTAAGGGGGAACAATGAAAATTACAGAGTTAAGGGCCGATATTTTATTAATTTTAACGGCTATTATTTGGGGGGCTACGTTTTTGCCAATGGCAACTGCAACAGTTACTAACGGCGTGTTTGTTTTGCTATTTTGGCGATTTTTAATAACCTTTTTTATCATGGTGCTAATCGCTTATAAATTCTCGTCAAAGCTAGATTTTAAAGCCATAAAATACGGTCTTATTTTAGGGATATTTTTATTTGTAGGCTTTAGTTCTCAAACTTTTGCGTTTAAATTTGCTCAAACTGCAAACGTCGCATTTATAAGCGGTCTAAACGTCGCCATCGTGCCATTTGTGGTTTATGCGTTTTTTAAAGAAAAGATAAGCATTTACGCATATATCGGCGTGGCTTTGGGCTGTGTTGGGCTTTATTTTTTAAGCGATCCTAGTGCTGGTTTTACAAAGGGCGAGGCGTTAAGCGTAGTTTGTGCATTTGCATGGGCATTTCACATCGTTTTTACTAGCCATTTTGCTAGAAAATGTGAGCTTTTTACGCTTTTAGCGACGCAGTTTATCGTTATCGTGGCTTTGTCGGCAATTTTTGCAAATGTGTTTGATGGCGGCATAAATCCAACGCTTGATTATAACTTTTATAAAGCGATGGTTATAAGCGTTATTTTTGCTTCGATTTTTGGATTTATCATGATGGGAACTATGTTAAGACTAACAACACCTGTAAAAGCGGCTTTGATTTTTACTCTTGAGCCAGTTTCGGCTGGAATTTTGGGCTATTTTATAGGTGGTGAGACATTTGGCATGATGCAAATTATTGGAGCCGTTATTATAATTAGTGCAATCTTGATAAGTGAAATAGGCACCATAAAGTCAAAACAAGCCTGATTTAAACACTATCGCTACTTAATTTTTGTAAGTGGCGATAGATGCTTGGTTCTGATAAATTTAGATATTTTGCTACTTTTGATATCGCACCTTTTATGTTAAATATCCCATTTTCATATAGTTTTGCTATGCACTCAGCTCTATTTTTGGGCTTTAAATCAGATATGTCTAAATCATGCGTTTTTAGCACGCTTTCAATTATCTCTTCTATGTCTTGGCTTAGTTGCTCAACGGCCTCTGTTGTTGGAAGCTTTGGCTCATTTGGCAAGACATTTGCTAGACGCAAAATTTCATTTGAGATTTTTTCAAACTCTGAGTTGTCATAATTTATACAAAGCATACCAGTGAGTTTGCCATTTTCTTTTATGAAAAACGTTGAGCCATTTAGCTTTTTTTTAAGTTTTGTTGAAGCTTTATAATTTGTTATAAAATCTGTTTGTAGGTATTTTTTGCTTTGCATTATCTCAAGTGCAAATCCTGTCATTGGAGAATTTACCGTCCGTCCGCTTATATGCGAATTAGCAATTGCTGCTATACTTGCTCCATCATCAGTTATATCGTGTAGGACTATTTCATAATTGTATCCCAAAACATCGCCTAAAAACTCAACCAATTTTACATATTTTTCTTTCATGGCTTGTGTCATAAGATCCCCCAAAATTTTCACTATATTTTAGCAAAAAATTTCTTTTGTTTTATAGAAATTTAAGTTTTTATATATTTTTAGTTCTGCTTTTGTTACTATTTGGTTTTAAGTTTGTTTTTCTAGGACAAAAGTTATTTAAACTAATGAAATTTTAATAACTTTTGGCTAGAATTTTAAGCAAGGAGAGATGATGATATATAAAGATGATTTTATCAATATACAGCGTGAAGATAGCTATTTGCCATGGGTTAAAATTTTTACAAATCACGCATATAAAGAGTTAAGTGAGTGTGATAGTAATACTAGAAATAGACTATTTGAAGTGCTTTTGATAGTAGAAAAAACGATGCTTGAGTTTTATAATCCAACCAAAATAAATATCGCAAGTTTTGGCAACTACGTGCCACATGTGCATATTCATGTAACAGCAAGATTTGAAAACGACACACACTATCCAAACTCAATGTGGGGCGAAAAAATAAGGGATTGTGAGCTAAATTTGCCAAATTTTGACGAGTTTAGTAAAATTTTGGTGAGTAGATTATGAAAAGTAAATCTGTAGCGATTACGGCTGGGGTATTGGCTGTCATTATAGTGTTATTGCTTAGTTATTTTTATATAGAATACTCCAATGAAAGAGAGTTAAACTCGGCTAGAATGTTTTTGGATTATCAAGTAAAACAGCTAAATAAAAACATCGAAGATCAAAAACTATCATCACTAGCATTAGCAAAACTAATAGGGCAAAATGACGGCGTTCAAGACTGCTTTATTAAAGATGATAGACAAGAGTGCATGGATAAAATTTCAAATATTGTCTCTAGTTTAAATTCTGTCTCAATGTATAAAAATATCAAAATTCACCTACACACTAGAGATTTTAAAAGCTATCTTAGAAGCTGGAATTTTACGCGTTTTGGAGATGATTTGGCTTCGTTTAGATTTTTACTAAAAGAAGCCGATCGCATAAAGGCACCAGTTGCAGGGATAGAAAATGGCATAGCTGGAACATTTATAAGAGCTATATCAAACGTAACAAAACAAGGCACGAAGCTTGGCACGATAGAGGTTATGCTTGATTTTGACCATATAAGCGGATTTTTTAAAGAGCAAGGCATCGATCTTTTTGTATTAATTGATAAAAACAAAACAAAGATAATAAGAAGCATACAGGCTGATAATCTTTTAGATGATTATTATGTGTCAAACTATACAAGCACAAATCTAAATGCGATTGAAATTTTAAAAGAGATAGATTTTGAAAATGTAAATTTTTACAAATCACGCACTCATTATTTTGCCGTTACGCCGCTTGTTGATATGAGTTTAAACCGACTTGGATATTATGTGCTGCATATCAACAAGGATTTAAAAGAGCAAAGTTTGCTAAATGAAAATTTCTTTTTCAACTCGCTCTTTTAGCAAAAGTTATCGTAGTATATTAAGCTTAGATTTTGATTTTAGTTTTTCAAAATAATCATGTGCGGCTCGGTCTTGTTCGGCTTGGTGCATCTGATTTAGGATTTGGTTTTTAGCTTGCTGAAAACTAGCTGTTTTTAGCCCACTCTTTTTTTTGACGTAAAATGCATCAAAGCCATTTTGAGCCTTTAAAATGCCAGTAAAGCTTGCATCTTGTGTTGCTGATATGATAGCTACTAACTGCGGTGGTATGTTTTGGCTATCAAGCGTGATATTTTGTGTTTGAACCCCATTTATCGGCTTAGTGCCTGATGCGATTTGTTTTTGGAGTGTATCAGCATCTAAGGCTCTATAAAGTGTAACCTCAGCCGTGCTAAATGTCGTAAATTGATTGATATTTGCCTCGTAATAGTTTCTGGCTGAGTTTTCATCTATGTTTTTACCAGCCTCGCTTAGTATATTTTTGTATAGTTTTTCTTGTTGGATTGATTTTTGTATATCGTTTTTAAAATCTGTAAATTTTACGCCTTGCTTATACTCTATATGATCTCTAAACTGAGCCATACTCATGCCATTTTGCCTAGCTATTGCATCTATGCGCTGATTGATTTCAAGCTGTGTGGCTACTATGCCTAAATTTTTAATTTGAGCTTGCTCTAGCCTATCTCTAATAAGCAAGTCTAATGCTCTTTGCTTATCTACATTTAGCTCTTTTTTAACACGTTCAATCTCATATAGTGTTATTGCTTCATTTTCTATAATCGCCGCTATGCCATTTACAAGCTCTGATGATAAAGCAAATGTGCCAATAATTGAAGCAAGAAATAGTTTTTTAACCATGTAAAACCTTTATTAAAGAATTTTTTAATATAATTTTGCGATATTATAACATAAAAACAAAGGTAAAAATGATGATTGTTACTAGATTTGCTCCGTCTCCGACTGGGTATTTACATGTTGGAGGGCTTAGAACAGCATTGTATAGTTATTTGTACGCTAGAAAAAATAAAGGAAAATTTCTACTTCGCATAGAAGATACTGATTTAAAACGAAACTCAAAAGAGGCAACCATCGCTATAAAAGAGGCATTTAAATGGTGTGGGTTAGAGCATGATGGCGAAGTAACATATCAATCTGAGCGATTTGATATCTACAAGCAATACATAAAAAAGCTACTTGATGAGGGCAAAGCTTATAAGTGCTATATGAGCAAAGATGAACTAGATGCGTTAAGGGCCAAGCAAGAAGCAAGAAAAGAGCGTCCAAAATATGACAACAGATATCGCAACTTCACAGGCACACCGCCAAGTGGTATTGAGCCTGTTATACGTATCAAAGCACCAGAGAGTGGCGAGATAGTAATACATGACGGAATAAAGGGCGAAGTTAAATTTCAAGTAAATGATATACTTGATGATTTTATAATCGCTAGAAGTGATGGCACACCGACTTATAACTTTGTTGTTGTAATTGATGATGCATTAATGGGCGTAACACACGTGATAAGAGGCGATGATCACCTGTCAAATACGCCAAAGCAGATCGTGCTATACGAGGCACTAGGCTTTAAAATGCCTGAGTTTTTTCACGTAGCCATGATAAACGGCGAAGATGGATCAAAGCTAAGCAAACGACACGGTGCGACTGATGTCATGGAGTATAAGCAGATGGGGTATTTGCCAGAAGCCTTGCTTAATTTTTTAATTCGCCTTGGCTGGAGTCATGGAGATGATGAAATTTTTAGCATGGATGATATGTTAAAATACTTTGATCCATACGCTATAAACAAATCTGCAAGCACTTATAACAAAAGCAAACTTGAGTGGCTAAACGCACACTATATCAAAACGATGCCTTTTGAACGGTTGGCTAAAGAGATGTTGTATTTTGGTGTTGATTTTAAAGCTCACAAAAAGGGTGAATTACTGCTTGATATCTTAAGAGAGCGTTCAAAAACTCTTGTTGAACTAAAAGATAGTGCAAATGCTATTTTAAATCGCCCAACACAATACGAACAAAAAGCGGTAGATAAATTTATCACGCCTACTTCATTAGATATTTTAGAAAATTTTGCCAAAATTTTGACCTTGGATTTGGATGCAAAAGCTTATGAAGTGCTAACAAATGAGTTTTTAAACAAAAACAACCTAAAGCTTAAAGATTTAGCACAAACTCTTCGCATAAGTTTAGTTGGTTCTAGCGTGTCGCCTTCGATATTTGAAGTGCTTGAAGTGCTTGGAAGCAATGAGATAAAAACTAGAATTGCTAACGCTTTAAATGTCTTAAAAGTATAAATTTAAAAGGAATAAAATGAATAATGTAAAGCTTATAAAACACCCACTAATCGAGCATAAACTCACTATTTTAAGAGATGTCAAAACTCAGCCATTTCAATTTAGAATGCTAATTGATGAGATTAGCTACTTAATGATGTTTGAAGCAACTCGTGATTTGGCATTGCGTGAAGTTGATATCACTACACCTGTAACAAAAACCAAAGGGCATAAACTAGCTACAAAGGTTATGATTTGTCCGATTTTGCGTGCAGCACTTGGTATGCTTGATAGCGTATTTAAGCTAATGCCTGATGCGAGTGTTGGGTTTTTAGGATTTCAACGCAACGAAGAGACTGCAAAAGCAGAATTTTTTTACGCTAAGCTTCCTAGTGATTATGCAAATCGCACAGCAATTATCATAGACCCTATGTTTGCAACTGGTGGAACTGCAATAGATGCTGTAAAATTTTTAAAAGACAAGGGCGTTAGGGATATTAAATTTATATCAATAATTGCCGCACCTGAAGGCTTAAAAAGATTTAGTGAAGTTTATCCGGATGTAGCGGTATATACAGCTGCTATTGATGAGTGTTTAAATGATAAAAACTATATTGTTCCAGGATTAGGGGATGCTGGAGATAGAGTATTTAACACTAATTAAAATAGGGGGCTTACCCCCTAAAACTATGCCTTTTTTATCCTAAAAAACATACCAAGACATACAAACGCTCCAACTACACCCATGATGGTTGAGATACTCATATCAAGATTAAAGCCTATTTTTGCATTTGCAAGATAAGCTATAACAACCGCCGTCATAAATATCGCAGGAATAGTTGTAATCCAGTGAAATTTACCGCGTTTATACATATATGCCGATGCCGCCCATAGCATTATGGCTGCTGTAGTTTGATTTGCCCAGCCAAAATATCTCCAAACGATGTTAAAATCAACTTTTGATATGATAAAACCAACCACAAACAGCGGAATAGCTATATAAAGTCGCTTGATTATCTCTTTTTGTGAAAGCTTGAAAAAATCAGCTATAATAAGACGTGCTGAACGAAACGCCGTATCGCCTGATGTAATAGGCAAGATAACAACGCCAAGTATCGCTATGATGCCACCAACGCTGCCTAAAAGTGCTATTGATATCTCATGCACTACTCCAGATGGCGAACCAGCATCAAGTGCTGCTTTAAAAAGCTCAGGCGAGTCATAAAAACTAAGCCCAAGTGTGCACCAAATAAGCCCTATAATACCCTCAAGTATCATTGCTCCGTAAAATATCATCCTGCCTGATTTTTCATCTTGTATGCATCTAGCCATTAGTGGCGATTGCGTAGCGTGAAAACCAGAAATCGCACCGCACGATATAGTAACAAAAAGCAAAGGCCATATAGGCAAACCACTAGGATCGTAGTTTGTAAAAAAATCAAGCCCAACTGAGTAAAATTCTCTATCGCTAAACATAAGCCCTATAGTAAGTCCAAATGACATAAATAGCAACAAAGCACCAAAAAATGGATAAAGTCTGCCTATAATTTTATCAATAGACACCAAGGTAGCAATTATGTAGTATGCAAAAATTATCCCAACCCAAATCGCAACATCCATTGACGTAAGCCCAGCAAGTAGCTTTGCTGGACCTAGCACGAATACAACGCCAACAAGCACTAATAAAACTAAAGCAAAAATATTCATAAACTGCTTTGCCCAAACACCAAGATGATCGCCAACAACAGTAGGCACAGAAGCACCATTTGAACGCACACTAAGCATACCTGAAAAATAATCATGCACCGCACCAGCAAAAATACACCCAAAAACTATCCATAGCATAGCCACTGGACCATATAACGCTCCTAAAATTGGACCAAATATAGGACCAAGTCCAGCGATATTTAAAAGTTGTATTAAGAAAACTTTTGTATTTGACATCTTAACGTAATCAACTCCGTCAGCCATCGTTTGTGCTGGAGTTTTACGCTCAGGATTTATGACAAAAATTTTCTCAACTATCTTTCCATATGTGAAATAGGCTACTATAAGCAACCCAACACAAAAGAAAAACCAAGTCATTTTACCTCCTAAAAGTTTATAGTTGATTTTTATTTTACTATATATTTAATAAATATTAAATAAAATTT
>NZ_CAJHOF010000009.1 GCF_905120465.1 Campylobacter majalis | reverse complement strand
AGTTACTATATTTACTATTAAAGCTTCATTTTTAGCTTTTAATATAACTGGTTGGTTTGATTTAGCTGCAGATGGGTCTGGGATGATGTTTGCAAGGGAGGTTTGAACTATTAATGATATGCTAATCATGCAAGATAGCATCTTTTTAGCAAACATTGGTGTCATTAAAGACCTTTTTATATTTTTAACTTATCATTTAGATTATAATGTTTATTTATTTTTTATTGACTTAAAAAATAACAAATTTTAGGAATTTTATCATTATGTATATTTACCCTCAATCTTTCCATTGTATTAAACCATCTATTTCACTTAGACAATGGCAACTTTGCTCCACAAAATGGACAAAATTTTATCATAACTTGACTTTCTCCGCCATCGTGAATAATAATTCCGTATTCATCAAATTTAGGAGAATATGATATAAGAACATTTGGACACTGATATTTATTTTATAAATACTACAATTAAGCCTTAATGCTCGTCTCATTTTTGAGCAACAGTGCTTTATCTTAATCATTAGTTTTTCTTCCTTTTAATGGCTATTTGGGTTTATAATTATTGTACTGGTGTTAAAAATACACAAATTTCAAATTACTATTTTTCATAAAATGTATAAGTCATGCGACAGTTTTATATCATGTTCTCCTATAAATTTTAAAAACTTACTATTATAGTTAAGTGTTGGCAACATATCCCAGCTATATACTGCGATTAGTAAAACCTTATGAACAAAGTCTAATTTAGTAAAAATTTTAACATCCCTATCGTTAAAAAAGCCATTTAGCAATTCTTGAACATCTAGCTTATTATAATATTTTTTTTGATATCTCAAATCCAAAATTATGATGTTTTAAGACATTATTATTTGGCAGTTTATTATCTCCCTTTTTCCAAATTTTACTAAGGTTAATATCTTTTATATCTATCTCTTTATCAGAAGTAGCCCTTAAAATAATAAATATCTCATTTTTGCACACCATTTTTTCCTTAAAAATCATTTATGTTATATCCAGTGTATTCGCCCTGTCCTTTGCCATTTTTCAATTTTATAACAATATTTCCTTTTTTATCCTTATATAAATCATAATCCGAATGCGGTTTTAAGTCGTGTGGGTCAACGCCACCTTTTTTAATTTACTTATTTCACCGCTAGATAGCTTTTTATCATCTTTGCTATAAACAATATTTTTTGATATGTCTTCCCCATAAACTACCACTTCACTTAGTGTTACCTCCTGAAAGCTTTTTGGAATGAGGGTATCAACTAGACTTTTACCATTATGTGAATTATCAAATATCTTTTCTATAAAGTTATCACTTATATTTTTATGACAAGAAGTACATTTTAATTTCATAGTCTTTTCTAAGTGTTTTAAGAGTTTTGGTGTTATATCTTTTATAACTTTGTTTTTTACAGCCTGAAATGCTACACGTTTAGCTACGGCTACCATAACGGGGTTGTTGTCACTATTTTTTACGTCTAGACTATTAAAGTAGTTTAGGTTTTTAATTAACAGCTCATTATCGTTATATGTATTTATTCAAGGTTCATACAAATATATGAGCTGATTTAATGTTTAGATTGGCGTTTTTTAGCCTTATGTTTGGAGAAATTAACACCATATTATCTATTACATTTAATTTTGCATTTTTAAGTATAAAATCATTTGAGTAAATTACTGCATTTGCAAGATTTAGATTTGAGCTGTTGTTTATGAATTTATCACTGTAAACTTCTAGAAATTTAAAATTAAAAATTCCGTAATTAATAATCTCATTTGCCTTTAAAACTGCGTAATATGAGTTAATTTCGGTCTTTTGCAAATTATCTTTATTTATAAACCTATCTGCTTTTATTTTGGTTGTTGCATTAGATTTTATCTTTCCACTATTTATTATATCCCCACTAGCATTTATCTTTATGTTTGTAGCTAGGATTATGCCTTTGTTATTTACACCTACTCCGTCATTAGTAGCTATTAGATTTATCTTATTAGCATACATTCCACCAAGAGATGAGCTATCTATGGCTACTATGTTTTTATCATTGTTTGCGTCTGCTTTTAAAGATAGATTATTTGCGTGTATGTTTGAGGCTATGTTTATGGTGTTTGCTATTATGTTTGTATAGTTAGAGCTATCATTTAGTCCTTTATCTATTATGTTTATAGTGTCATTTTTATTTAGATATGAGCTATCTAAATTTTTAGCTATATTATAAGCATTGTTTATATTTACATTTGAGGTGGTAAATGTAGATGAGTTTGCAGGGCAGGTTTGAACTATCAAAGAAAGTGTGATAAATATAGATATAAATTGTTTTACAAAAAGCATTACAGCCCTGTTGGTTTTTTGCTTATTATAACATTAGATTTAGAAAAAATTTATAAAAGATGGTGAAAAATGTATTGGTTTTTAATATTTATAAACACACAAATGATTTGGTTTGCGTACTTATTTAACAATAAATACCTAAAATTGCATCCAAATGATAATGCAAATTTTACATAAGTTTTATAAATTTATATTTTAATTACTTTTTTTAAGTATAATTATCAAAATTTATAAGGAGTATGAATGAAAAAAATATTATTTTCAGCTGTGCTTGCCTGTTCGCTTTTTGGCGGTGAGCTAGTTTATAGTGGCGTTGTAAAGCCTGTGTTTTTGGACGCTAATACAGATAAGTCAGTTGGTAGATTGCTACCGACAAATGGCGTTGAGATAGTTGGCGTTGAGGGAAATAGGGCTAAAATTTTAGTCAAAGGATATCAAAATCCAGCTTCGCCAAATGTGATTTATTACCACTCAAGTGAACGCGTTATAGCTGTGGCATTTGCCAAAACTGCTACTCCAGACATAAAGCTTATCAAAAAGGGTGAAAATGGTAAATGGGACGAAGTTGAGACGATACTTTATGCCCAAAATGATGGCTTTACAAAAGATCTAAAGTCGCTATTTACTAAAGCGAAGACTATGTATGCTGATAGTTGTGGAGTGTGTCATAAATTACACGATGAAAACCACTACAAAGCTAATCAGTGGCCAAGTCTGTTTAAGTCTATGCTAAGCAGAACAGCTATACAAAAAGAAGATGAGTGGCTAGTAACTCAGTATCTACAAAAACACTCATCAGACGTTAAATAGACTTTGTATTTTGTCTATCTTTGCAAAGTTTATAAAATTTCGACTCACCGTTTGGTTTTTGTTGAAATTTTATAAAACCACGCAAAGATATCTAAAAATACAATAGTCAAGTGAGTTTTAAGGCATTTGTTATTTTGTTAGTTTGGATTTTAGTTGCTAGATGGGTTTTACATCTCATCTTTACTTAAAATTTTAAACTGCTTAACTTAGCTTTAATTTCAATCAGGAGATTAAAATCCGCAATTTTTAAACCAAGGGAGAAAAAATGCAAAGACGAACGATCCTAAAAGGAATGGCTAGCTTGCCACTGCTTTCAAGTGTAACAGCGACAAATCTTTTTGCTGATAAGGCAAAAACAGCACTTGTTAAAAACGGCGAAGTGCTAACCGCAGCTCACTGGGGTATGCTAAAAGTAAGCGTAAAAGACGGCAAGATAACAGGCTCACAGCCATATCAAAAAACGAGCGAAATTTATAACGCTCTTCAGTATAATACCGCTGATATGGTCTATAACTCACGCATAAAATACCCAATGGTTCGCAAAAGCTATCTTGAAAATCCAGACAGTCCAAAGCCAGAACTTAGAGGCGTTGATGAGTGGGTAAGGGTAAGCTATGAATATGCGATAAAGCTAGTCGCCAAAGAGCTTAAAAAAACAAGAGAGCAAAATGGTAATCAAAGCGTTTTTGCAGGAAGCTATGGCTGGAAATCAAGCGGAAACGTGCATAATAGCAGAATTTTACTTCAACGCTTTATGAACTTAAGCGGTGGCTTTGTGGGCGATTTGGGTGATTACTCAACCGGTGCTTCACAAGTCATCATGCCTCACGTCGTAGGAAGCATCGAGGTTTATGAGCAACAAACCAGTTGGCCTGTCGTGCTTGAAAACTCAAAAGTAATCGTTATGTGGGGCATGAACCCGTTAGCCACACTTCGCATAGCATGGACAAGCACGGACGAACAAGGATTTAAGTATTTTGAAGAGCTTAAAAAACGCAAAGACATCAAGATCATCATCATTGATCCACTAAAAACTGAAACTGGCGAGTATTTTGATCATGCAACTTGGATAGCACCACGCCCAAACACCGATGTAGCTATGATGCTTGGCATGGCACACTATCTTTACGCAAGCAAAAAATACGATAAGGAATTTATTGAAACATATACAACTGGATTTGATAAATTTGTGCCATATTTACTTGGCGAAACAGATAAAACTCCAAAAACACCAGAGTGGGCTGCTAAAATTTGTGGAATTGATGCAAAAACTATCAAAGAACTAGCAGATACATTCGTATCAAATCGCACTATGTTAATGTCTGGCTGGGGTATGCAAAGAGCCCATCACGGCGAACAGCCTCACTGGATGCTAGTAACTCTAGCTTCTATGCTAGGTCAGATTGGTCTAGCTGGTGGTGGCTTTGGACTTAGCTATCACTACTCAAACGGCGGAGCACCTACTTGCAAAGGTGGCGTAATAGGTGGCGTAAATGCGGCTAGTGTTGGTATATTTAACGACAAAGGCGAGTTTGTAGGCACAAGCGATAGCGAGATAAAAGATGGTAAATTTGTGAAAAAAGCCGTAGCAGCTGGAGAGGATGTCCCTGCGTGGCTTATAAAAACGACTGAGTTTGCCTTCCCTGTCGCACGTATCGCCGATGCATTGCTAAATCCAGGCAAAGTAATCGATCACAACGGCAAAAAAATAACTTATCCAGACATCGACTTTATCTACTGGGTAGGTGGCAATCCGCTAACTCACCACCAAGATACAAATACAAATTTAAAAGCGTGGAGAAAGCCTCGCACTGTCGTTGTAAATGAGCCATACTGGACGCCAACAGCGAAAATGGCAGATATCGTTTTTCCTACAACGACATCTTATGAGAGAAACGATATGACAATGACTGGGGATTACTCAAATATGCATATCGTGCCTATGAAGCAGGTTGTTGAGAAGTTTTACGAAGCAAAAGATGACTATCAAATTTTTACAGACCTTAGTAAGGCGTATGCGAAAAATTTAGCCTTAGCTTATACCGAAAACGGCAAGAGCGAGTTTGACTGGATAAAAGAGTATTACAACGCTACACTTGAGCAAATAAAAGCTGTGCCTGATTTTTACCATGAGATGAAGGAATTTGATGAGTTTTGGGCTGAGAATAAGCCTGTGACATTTAGCTCAACTCCTGAAAGCGATGAGTGGGTAAGATACGGTGAGTTTAGAGAAGATCCTGTGCTAAACGCACTTGGCACCCCGTCAGGACTGATTGAAATTTACTCTGAAACGATTGAGAAGATGGGCTATGATGACTGCAAGGCACACCCTATGTGGTTTGAGCCGATTGAGTGGCTTGGCATGAAAAACAAACCAGCCCAGTTTCATATGATCTCAGCTCACCCAACCGATCGTCTTCACTCACAGCAAAATCACACTAACCTTCGTGATAAATACGCTGTGGCTGATCGTGAGCCTATCTGGATAAACACAAAAGACGCTAAAGAAAAGGGTATTAAGAGTGGCGATTTAGTGCGTGTGTTTAACGCAAGGGGTGAGGTTTTAGCTGGTGCAAAAGTAACTGATAACATTTTGCAAGGCGTTGTAAAACTAGCTGAGGGTGCGTGGTATGACGGCTTTGATAGTGGAATTTGCAAAAACGGCTCACCAAACGTGCTTACTATCGATATCCCAACAAGCAAACTTGCAAATGGCAACATCAGCCATACAGCACTTGTAAATATCGAGAAATTTAAGGGTAAAGCCCCTGAAGTAATGGCATTTAAAGAGCCAAAATTTAGTAAATAATATAGTGTGAAATTTGTCTTAAATGGCAAAATTTCACCTTAATTTTGACTATAATTTGCTAAATTAAGGAGGTGAAATGGAAAGAATTTTAGTTAAAAACTTGGACGTTTTAGACGATATTGTAAGTCAAAATAATGACTTAAACGATAAAAACTACAGCCTTAAAGGCACCATGATGAGTTTGCTTGGATTTTGTGATGATACCTTTAATCAAATCATAGCAAACAATCCGCAAGTTAGTCATAATTTAAGCGGTTTTATGCTTTTATCAAAATTCTTAAATGAAAATCCAGATAGAGATATAAATAAGATAAGTATTGATGAAATTTTAAACATAGCAAAAGCTATAATATCAGATAAAAATGAACTTTTAGAGCTTTTTAAGCTCACAAAACGAACGCAAAATACAACACACGAACTATTTTAATAAATTTAAAAGGGAGAAAATATGAAAAGACGAAATTTTCTAAAAGGCATGGCTAGTTTGCCACTGCTTTCAAGTGTAAGTGCTACAAATTTACTAGCCGATAACGCAAAAAAGGGCTTGGTAAAAGATGGCGTTGTAACGACTGCAGCCCACTGGGGCATCATGGATGTCGAGGTTAAAGATGGCAAGATTACTGGCTCAAAACGCCATTTAAATTTCACAAAAGAGCCAAATGTGCTTTTAAATTTCACTGGCGATATGGTCTATAACTCACGCATAAAATACCCAATGGTTCGCAAAAGCTATCTTGAAAATCCAGACAGTCCAAAGCCAGAGCTTAGAGGCGTTGATGAGTGGGTAAGAGTAAGCTATGAAGATGCGATAAAACTAGTCGCCAAAGAGCTTAAAAAAACAAGAGAACAAAAAGGTTCTGGGGGCGTATTTGCAGCGGCTCAAGGATGGAAAAGTGCTGGAAATATGCACAACTCATCGGCATGGTTGCATCGTTTTATGGAGCTAAGTGGTGGCTTTATTGGCTCACTAGGGGATTACTCAACTGGTGCTGGACAAATCATCATGCCACACGTTTTAGGAAGCCTTGAAGTTTATGAGCAACAAACTAGCTATCCAGTTGTGTTTGAAAATTCAAAAGTTATTGTTATTTGGGGGGCTGATCCTATCGCAACACTTCGTGTTTCATACACTACAAACGACGATCAAGGGCTTATGTATTTTGAAAAATTAAAAGAGTTAAAAGACAAAAAAATCATCATAATCGATCCAGTAAAAAGCTATACAGCTCAGTTTTTTGGCGATGGTGCAACTTGGATTGCTCCACGTCCAAACACAGACGTAGCTATGATGCTTGGCATGGCACACTATCTTTACGTCAGCAAAAAATACGATAAAGAATTTATTGAAACTTATACAACTGGATTTGATAAATTTGTGCCATATTTACTTGGCGAAACAGATAAAACTCCAAAAACACCAGAGTGGGCTGCTAAAATTTGTGGAATTGATGCAAAAACCATCAAAGAACTAGCTGATACTTTCGTATCAAATCGCACACAAATAATGTGTGGATGGGCGATGCAACGTGCTCACCACGGAGAGCAACCATACTGGATGATAACTACACTTGCTTCAATGATTGGTCAGATTGGTTTGGCTGGTGGCGGTATAGGCTTTAGTTTCCATTATGCAAATGGCGGTGCTCCAACTTGCAAGGGTGCAGTTTTACCAGGAGTTAGTCGCGGAAGCACTGGTAGATTTAACGATAAGGGCGAATTTATCGGCACTGCAACTGGCAAGATAGTAAATGGCAAATATGTCGAGGGCGAAGGTATCGTGGCAAAAGATGAGCCGTCATATGCTATACCAGTAGCACGTATCGCCGATGCATTGCTAAATCCAGGCAAAGTAATCGATCACAACGGCAAAAAGATAACATATCCGGATATTGATTTTATCTACTGGGCAGGTGGCAATCCATTCTCACACCATCAAGATCTAAACAAGCTAACTCGTGCATGGCAAAAGGCAAGAACAGTCGTCATAAACGAGCAGTACTGGACTGCAAGTGCAAAAATGGCAGATATCGTATTTCCTATCACAACGCCTTATGAGCGAAACGACATTACGATGAGTGGGGATTACTCAAATATGCATATCGTGCCAATGAAGCAGGTTGTTGAGAAATTTTACGAAGCAAAAGATGACTATCAAGTCTTTGCCGATCTATCAAAAGCTTACGCAAAAGACTTGGTTTTAGCTTACAGCGATAACGGCAAAGATGAGTTTGACTGGATAAAGAGCTTTTACAACACAGCCTTAGAGCAGGTTAAAAATATACCTGATTTTTATCATGAGATGAAGGAATTTGATGAGTTTTGGGCTGAGAATAAACCATATACGTTTGCTCCTACGATGGAAAGCGAAGCGTGGGTAAGACACGCTGAGTTTAGAGAAGATCCTATCTTAAATCCACTTGGCACCCCGTCAGGACTAATAGAAATTTTCTCAGAAACTATCGATAAAATGGGCTATGATGATTGCCAAGGACATGCGATGTGGTTTGAACCAGCTGAGTGGCTTGGTATGAAAACAAAAGCGGCTGAATTTCACCTAATAAATCCGCATCCAGAGTATCGTTTGCACTCACAGCTTTCCAACACCGCCTTGCGTGATAAATACGCTGTAGCAGGACGTGAGCCTATCTGGATAAATGAAGCCGATGCGAAGGCAAAGGGCATTAAAAACGGCGACTTGGTGCGTGTGTTTAACAAAAGGGGTGAAATTTTAGCAGGTGCGGTCGTGACTAAAAATATCTCTCGTGGCGTTGTGCGACTTTGCGAGGGTGTTTGGTATGATCCAGATGCAAATGGACTATGTAAAAATGGAGCGGCAAACGTGCTAGTAAATGACATCCCATCATCAAAATTAGCAAATGCTCCAATATGCCACTCAAACCTTGTAAATGTTGAAAAATTCAAAGGCACAGCCCCTGAATTAACGGCGTTTAAAGATCCAAAATTTGCTTAATAAACTATATTTTGCCCTGCTAAAGTGGGGCAAAATTTATTTAAGCCACAATAAAATACAAAATAAACCAATCAAGTAAGATTTTTAAATTTAAAGAGCCAAGAAAATTAAGCTAATTTTAAACACAATTTAATCTTGCTACTTACAAGAATTCTTGCTTAGTTTAATGATTTTTGCCTTAGCACACTTGTTGCCTTTAATAATATACCAAGTTGCTACCAAAATCCTAACTTCTTAAATATTTTTCTTACAAAGCACAAGTTTTGCATCACTTCTTAAAATTTTATTAATTTTCATCACCTATGCGTCCAAAATCAAGACCTTTATTTGCAATGAAGCGGCTACTTAAAAACCTAAGATATATCAAAATACAAACATACCTTAAAATGCTTTAAATTTATTTTGGAAATTCTTAAATGATGGGTGTGTTTTGGAGAGGGTGGTTTTTAACTTCGCCTTACTCGTTACAAGATGATAGCTTAAGTCGCTATCCCTATGAAGAACTTAGTTTATCTACGCCTTTAAGAGTATAGTAAAATCATAACTAAAAACTTTAATTGGCTTTATGGTTAAAATCATACACTAAAATTTTCAAAAACAGTTAGATTTAAAAATTACAAATCTAACACAGCCCCATTTTAAGCTTGTAATCTTATAATATAAAAAATCAAAAAAAGGACGAATATGGATTTTTTAAGTGCATACAAAACGCATATAGATGAACGTGCTAAGCTTGGCATACCACCACTTGCACTTAATGAAAAGCAAGTTACTCAGGTCATAGAGTTGCTTAAAAATGGCGGTGATGATTATTTAGTTAATTTGCTTTTAAACCGTGTTTTACCGGGTGTTGATAGTGCGGCTAAGATAAAGGCTGATTTTTTAGATGAGATTATTAATAATAATCTTGAAATTTCAGGCATCAGCAAAGAAATGGCTATTAAAATGCTATCAAAAATGCTTGGTGGATACAATGTGATGGTTTTAGTTAAAACATTAAGTCACAGCAATGAAAATATAGCACAATTGGCCTGTAATGCCCTTAAAAATATAATATTCGTCCATGGCTATTTTGATGAAATTTTGACTTTATCAAAGACGAATAAGTATGCTTTAGAGATTTTGCATTCATGGGCAAAAGCCGAGTGGTTTATAAACAAAGAACCACTAAAACAGAGTATAAAAGCAGTTGTTTTTAAAGTAAATGGTGAAACAAATACAGATGATTTAAGCCCTGCTAGCGAGGCATTTACTCGCTCAGACATTCCGCTACATGCAAATGCCATGCTTAAAAATCGCCAACTAAACGCTTTAAATGATATTGCTAGTCTTAAAACTCGCGGTATGCAAATTGCCTATGTTGGTGATGTGGTCGGCACTGGTTCTAGTCGAAAAAGCGGTATAAATTCTATCCAGTGGCATTTTGGTTGCGATATTGATGGTGTGCCAAATAAAAAAACAGGCGGTATCGTCATAGGCACAACAATAGCACCAATATTTTTCAATACGGCTCAAGATAGTGGAGCGTTGCCGATTGTTGCTGATGTAAGCGATTTAAATATGGGCGATGAGATAGAAATTTTGCCATTTAAGGGCGAAATTTTAAAAAACTCAAAAGTTGTTGCTAAATTTAAACTAACACCAAGCACTCTAAGCGATGAGATAAGAGCTGGTGGCAGAACCGCTTTAATTATAGGTAAAAGCTTAAGCAAAAAGGCGGCTTTGGCTTTAGGCATTGATGAAGTAAGTGGGGTTTTTAGCGAAATTTCAAACACAGATGATGAAAAAATACATGATTATGGCTACACTTTAGCTCAAAAAATCGTAGGCAAGGCGTGCGGCAAAGATGGCGTTAGAGCAAAAGAGTATTGCGAACCCGTTGTGCTTACAGTTGGCTCACAAGATACAACTGGACCTATGACTAGAGACGAGATAAAAGAACTAGCCTCGCTTAACTTTGGTGCGGATTTTGTGCTTCAAAGCTTTTGTCACACAGCAGCCTATCCAAAACCAAGTGATGTGCTTTTGCACAAAAATTTGCCTAGTTTTATTAGCACACGTGGTGGAGTTAGTTTGCGTCCAGGAGATGGCGTGATACACTCTTGGCTAAATAGATTTGTGTTGCCAGATACAGTAGGCACAGGAGGAGATAGCCATACGCGTTTTCCTATTGGCATTAGTTTCCCAGCTGGTAGCGGCTTAGTGGCGTTTGCAGCGGTGCTTGGATGTATGCCACTTGATATGCCATCAAGTGTATTGGTTAGATTTAGTGGGGAGTTGCAAGAGGGCATTACTTTAAGGGATTTGGTAAATGCTATACCGTATTATGCAATAAAGCGTGGATTGTTAAGCGTTGATAAAAAGGGCAAGAAAAACATATTTGCTGGACGCATTTTAGAGATAGAAGGGCTTGAAAATTTAAAAGTAGAACAAGCCTTTGAGTTAAGTGATGCTAGTGCTGAGCGAAGTGCAGCCGCTTGTGTTGTAGCATTAAATAAAGAGCCAATCATAGAGTATATAAAATCAAACATAAGCTTAATCGAAGCGATGATAGACGCTGGATATAGCGATGCTACGACACTTCAAAGACGTAAGCAAAAGATGCAAGAGTGGCTAGAAAATCCTGTTTTGCTTAAAGCCGACAAAAATGCAAAATACGATGAGATAATTGAGATAAATTTAAATGAGATTAAAGAGCCTATACTTGCTTGTCCAAACGATCCTGATGATGTGGCTAGTTTGAGTGAAATTTTATCCGATGCAAATCGTCCTAAAAATATTGATGAGGTTTTTGTGGGTAGTTGCATGACAAACATTGGACATTATAGAGCCTTAGGCGAGATGCTTCGCAATAATGGCAGGGTAAAAACTCAGCTTTGGGTAGTGCCGCCAACTAAGATGGATAAGGATAAATTAATCCAAGAGGGTTATTATGCGGTATTTGGTGCGAGTGGTGCTAGAATAGAAGTACCTGGCTGTTCGCTATGCATGGGTAATCAAGCTAGAGTTGCTGATAATGCTGTAGTTTTTTCAACATCAACCAGAAATTTTGATAATCGCATGGGAATGGGGGCTAGAGTTTATCTTGGAAGTGCAGAATTGGCTGCTGTTTGTGCTTTGCTTGGGCGACTACCAAACTTACAAGAATACAAAGATATGGTAAGAGATAAAATTTCAACAAAAAATGGCGATATTTATAGGTATTTAAATTTTAATGAAATTGAAAATTTTAGCATATGATGAAACCATAACATGAAATTTATACTTTAAATTTGCTGAAATTTTGCAAAATCTAAGCAAGAATAAGTAATAAATTTGTTAGAATATCTGATTTTGTAGGAGGTAATGCATGAAAAAGACGCTAATCGTCATTTTTTGTTGCTTAATTGGCGTTTATGGTGCTGAAATTTCATGCGAAAAACTACAAGATGGCATGAGTGTAGATGTTGAAAATTTTAACATAAATCTACTTGAGTGTGATGGCTCTGCAATGAGAGTTGATGGTATGCAAGAGTTGTTTGATATAGCCAGACAGATAAGAAGCGAGAGAATTTCTTGTGTAGGCAATATTAAATTTCAAAAAAGTTTAGCCACTCTTGGAGTTAAAATTTTACAAGCAAGTTATAAACCATACGAATACGCAAAAACTCTAAAATCCCCTGATGAAATGGATCTAATTAGGCAAAAAGATAGGGCGTATTTTCGCTACTGGGGGCATCATGCGTTTTACAACTTTAATAAATTTAAAGAATTTTGGAATGCATTTAATAAAGTCCAAACACCACTTGCAAAATTTTACGAAGCAAAAGGGCATGAGAGCGTAGAAGCTGGGTATTTTGCCACGGCTTTGCTTTATGAAATACTTCATCATGCTGTTGGCTCAAACAAGATGAGTGTTGATATCACAGATGAACAAAAACAGATAAATGACATAAACAATGTCGAGGAAATTTTGACGTTGTTATATTCTAAAGATTACAATCCATACGAGCTAAATACACTGCTAAAAACAGCACTTTTGTATGAAAAAGATACTGAAATTTTAAGAGAAATTTTAAAACGTGGAGCAAGTATAAACGAAGGCGACGAAAATGCAATAATTTATGCCTTAAAAAATATAAAAAATGTAAAATTTCTCATAAACAGCGGTGCTAATGTTAATTATAAAAATAGTTTTGGTAAGACTGCGTTATTTTATGCAGTTGAGTTAAAAGATGCTAATTTGGTTAAAATTTTACTTGAAAATGGGGCAAATCCAAACGAAAAATATATAGACAATCACTCAAAATCAGCAATTTTAGGACTAGGGGCAAATCTGCCATTTTATATAAATTTATGTGCATTTGAAAGGACAAAAAGAAGTGTTTTTATGCACGCAGGTGCAAACTCAACACCCGAAATTTTACAACTTTTATTGGATTATGGTGTAGATGTTGATGAGCTTGATGAGCTTGGGTTAAATGCATATGATTACGCTTTGGCAAACAACAATACTGAAGTTTTAGAATTTTTGCAAGTATTAGGATTAAATCGTGAAATAGGAGAATACAATGAAAGGTAGTGCTTTTATTACTGGTGCTACGTCTGGTTTTGGTCTAGCAATAGCCAAGAGATTAAGAAGCGAAGGATACAAAATCATAGCGCTTGGAAGACGCAAAGACAGATTGGAAAAATTAGCCAACGAGCTAGGTCAAACGCAAATTGCAGTCTGTGATATAAGAGACAAACAAGCTGTTTTTGATGTAGTTAAAAATTTGCCAAAAGATTTTAAAGATATTGAAATTTTAATCAACAATGCCGGACTTGCACTTGGTATTGAAGGCATTATTGACGCTAGTTTAGATGATTTTGAGACAATGATAGATACAAACGTAAAAGGCGTTGTTTATGCTACAAAAGCAATTTTGCCAATAATGAAAGAGCGTAAAAGTGGCTACATTATAAACATCGGATCAGTTGCTGGAGTGTGGCCATATCCTGGTGGCAATGTGTATGGTGCAACAAAGGCATTTGTTCATCAGTTTGGATTAAATTTGCGAAATGATTTAAAAGGGCTAGATATTCGCGTAACAAACATCGCTCCAGGCATAGCCAAAACAGAATTTAGCGAGGTCCGTTTCAAGGGCGATACTGCTAAAGCAGATGCTGTATATGAAGGCACTAAGTATGTAAGCGCACAAGATATAGCCACTATCGTTTCAAATTGCGTAAATTTACCAAAATCGGTGAATATAAATACAATTGAAGTTATGGCTACTACGCAAAGTTGGGCTGGATTTTATTTCGAAAGAGATTAAAATTATGACTTAGACATTATGACTAATAAATAGATTTAGGTAAATTTTAAAAACAAATAGGAGTTTTAATGAGAATTTTGCTGGTTTTTTTGATACCAATTTTATCATTAGCCGATCCCGGCAAAAATGCCGAGATTTTTGGCATTTGGACGCTTGTTCCACCTGTTGTAGCAATAGTTTTGGCATTTATTACAAAAGATGTTATTTTATCGCTTTTTATAGGTGTTTTTAGTGGAACATTTTTAATAAATATCATCAATGACAACGTTTTTGTTTCGTTTATAAAAGGCTTTGTTAGTATTGTTGAACGCATGGTTGGCTCTATGGCTGATAGTTGGAATGCCGGAATTATACTTCAGGTATTATGTATCGGCGGTGTGGTTGCGTTAGTTACTAAAATGGGCGGAACAAAAGCGATTGCATTGTGGCTTAGCAAACGTGCAAAAACAGGCATAGGAGCTCAAATATCTACTTGGTTTATGGGACTTGTGATATTTTTTGACGATTACGCAAACGCCTTAATAGTAGGTCCTATCATGCGGCCTATTACAGATAAATTTAAAATAAGCCGTGAGAAACTGGCATTTATCATTGATGCCACAGCTGCACCGATTGCTGGTATAGCCATTATTTCGACATGGGTTGGACTTGAAATTTCACTTATTAAAGACGGCTATGGATTAGTTGGCGTTGAAAACATAAACTCATATAGTATTTTTATAGAAACAATTCCGTATAGATTTTATAATATTTTTATGCTCTTTTTTATACTTTGCACTGTGTTTATGGGGCGTGAGTTTGGCTCTATGCTCAGTGCTGAACGTCGTGCCAGGGCTGGAGAGGTGCATTCATCGCGTGTGAGTATGCAAGATGTAGAAGATAAAACCCTTGAGCCAAAAGAGGGCATAAAACTACAAGGCTCAAACGCCGTTGTGCCGATTTTTACTTTAATTATTGGTGCATTTGTTAGCTTTTATTTTAGCGGTCTTAGCTCACTTGAGGGTGAAGCATTAATGGCTGCCAAAGCAGCTCCGTTTAGCTTTGAGACATTTCGCGAGACATTTGGTGCAGCTGATGCATCTGTTGCACTCTTTCAATCAGCACTACTTGCTACGATAGTGGCTATTACGATGGGTGTTTGGCGTAAAATTTTTGGCGTTAGAGAGGCTATAGAAACGTGGGTAAAAGGCTGGAAAACGATGATAATCACAGTTGTTATCTTGCTACTTGCGTGGAGTTTAAGCTCAGTTATTAAAGAGCTTGGCACATCTAGATATTTAGTTGCTTTGCTTAGCGATGCTACTCCGCAGTTTATCTTACCTACTGCAATTTTTATACTAGGCTCTTTTATATCATTTTCAACAGGCACAAGCTACGGCACTATGGGCATACTCATGCCCCTTGCTATACCTTTGGCAAATGCTGTTGGCGTTAGTTCCGGTCTTGAAGGCGAAGCACTTCATGCGTATATGATTGTTAGTATCTCTGCCGTGCTTACTGGTGCCATTTTTGGAGATCACTGCTCACCGATTTCAGATACAACCATACTATCATCTATGGGGGCAGGTTGTTCGCATATAGATCACGTTCGCACTCAGATAGTTTATGCACTAAGCGTTGGTGGTGTGGCAATAGGCATTGGGTATTTGCCTGTGGCATTTGGTGTGAATGTTTGGATTGCTTTGCCGCTTGGGCTTTTTGCCACTTGGGCATTGGTGCGTTTTATAGGGCAAAAAGTTGAGGTAAGAAAAATTTGAATTGCAAACATCTAAAAGAGTGTGGCTCATGCACTCTTTTTATGCCCTACGATGAACAAGTCAAGCTTAAGCTAGATCTTGTAAGCGAAAATTTTGGTGAGTTTTATGATGGAGGGTTTGAATTTTTCACATCAAATTCTACACACTATCGCACAAGAGCAGAATTTGGCATATGGCACGATAACGACAAGATAAGCTATACTATGAATCACGCACATGGTGGCAAGCTATGCATTGATGAGTGCCTTAAAGTAAGCGATAAAATTTTTACTATTATGCCTAAGCTACTGTCTAAAATCTCAGAAAATGATAATTTAAAACAAAAGCTTTTTGGCGTTGAATTTTTGCAAAGTAGCAGCGAAGTACTAATAACCCTTTTGTATCACAAAAAGCTTGATGAAAGCTATTTAAACGATATACGCAACTTAGCAGATGCTTTGGAGGTTAAAATTTTGGCTCGTTCGCGTAAGGTTAAAATTTTAAGCGATGAGCTTGATTTAAAAGATGAGCTAAATATAAACGGCAAAAAATTTGAGTTAAAACTTAGCGAAACAGCATTTACTCAGCCAAACAAAGCCATAAATGAAAAGATGATTTCATGGGCTGGTGAATGCGTTTGCGATAGCGATGACTTGCTTGAGCTTTACTGCGGACATGGAAACTTTACCATTCCTTTAAGCTTTAAATTTAATAGAGTTTTGGCAACTGAGATTTCAAAAAGCTCAATCGCAAACGCTAAGCAAAATTGTCAGATAAATGGCGTTAGTAATACTAAATTTTTACGCATGAGTGCAGATGAGCTTATGAGTGCGTTTAATAAAGAGCGAGAGTTTAATCGCTTAAAAGACATAGACATTTTTGATTATAATTTCACTCATGTTTTAGTTGATCCGCCACGTGCTGGACTTAGCAAAAGTGTGATTGAGTTTATTAAAAATTATGAAAATATCATCTATATATCCTGTTGTATGGATAGCTTAAAGCGCGATTTAAAGCATTTAAATAAAACGCATAAAGTTTTAAAATTTGGCGTATTTGATCAGTTTGCAAATACACATCATGTTGAGTGCGGTGTTTTGCTAAAAAGGTTTTAATGATGGATGAAATTTTAAAAAATATACAAAAAATTGCAATTGTTGGGCTTAGTCCAGATGAGAGCAAGGCTAGTAATATGGTGGCTAAATATTTACTTCACAATGGTTATGATATATATCCAGTTTATCCAAAATATGATGAAATTTTAGGGTGCAAGTCGTATAAAAACTTAAGCGATATAAAGGACAAAATAGATATTTGCGTAATGTTTCGAAAAGGCGAATATGCCAATGATTTAATACATGAAGTCATAAAATGTGCCATACCTACGCTATGGTTGCAGCTTGGCATAACAAATCAAAATGCAAAGCAAATCGCAGCAGACAATGCTATAAATTTTATACAAGACAAATGCATAAAAATAGAACTTCAAAGGCTAAAAAATGATACTTTTAAATAAAATAATTCAAGCAAAAAGAACAATTAGTGGCTTTATAGACAAAACACCATTTGCATACTCGCCAAAATTAAGTATATTAAGTGCGGCTGATGTGTATTTAAAAGAGGAAAATTTGCAACGAACAGGTGCTTATAAGATACGAGGTGCTTACAATAAGATAGCAAATTTAAGCGAAGATGAACGCAAAAGGGGTGTTGTCGCTGCAAGTGCTGGTAATCACGCTCAAGGTGTAGCAATTTCAGCACGTGAATTTAGCACCAAAGCCGTAATTGTAATGCCAGAATCAACACCGCTTTTAAAAGTTGCAAATACCAAAGCCTTAGGTGCGGAGATAATTTTAAAGGGTAATAATTTTGATGAGGCATATGAATATGCAGTAAAATATGCCAAAAAGCATGAAATGAGCTTTATTCATCCATTTAACGATGAGTATGTTATGGCTGGTCAAGGCACCGTGGGACTTGAGATGCTTGATGAGGTGGCAGATTTAGACATCATCGTTGTGCCAGTAGGTGGGGGCGGTTTGGCTAGTGGCGTTGCAAGCTGTGTTAAACAGGTAAATCCAAATATAAAAGTCGTTGGCGTTGGTGCAAAGGGTGCTCCTGCTATGTTTAATAGCTACAAAGCCAAAAAAAGCATAAACTCAAGCTCAGTTCGCACTATAGCCGATGGTATTGCAGTGCGTGATGCTAGTGAGATAACTTTGGCAAATATCATTGAGTGTGTAGATGAGTTTGTGCAAGTTGATGATGAAGAGATAGCAACGGCGATACTGCACCTACTAGAAAGTCAAAAGATTGTAGTTGAAGGAGCTGGTGCTGCTGGTGTTGCAGCACTAATGCACGATAAAATAAATCACAAAAATGGCGAGAAAATTGGCATAGTATTAAGCGGTGGCAATATCGATGTTCAAATGCTATCAATCATCATCGAAAAAGGCTTAATCAAATCAGCACGCAAAATGATAATCCAAGTGACATTGATAGACAAGCCAGGAGCACTTTTGGCTCTTACTGATACACTAAAAGCAGCTAATGCCAACATAGTAAAAATCGATTATGATCGCTTTTCTACTGAGCTTGAGTATGGCGATGCTAGTATTATTATCACTCTTGAGACAAAGGGCAAAGATCATCAAGAGATAGTTGCTGAATTATTAAACAAAAACGGTTTTGAGTTTAAGCAGATATTTTAATTTAATCCTTAAGGAGCAGTTATGAATGAGATTGTGATTTTTATACTTGCTTTAGTCTTACTAGGTGTTGTTTATGCTTTGTTTAAAGCAAACAAAGAGCTTAAAAATATAAAAAATAATAGCGAAAAAACAAGCATGATAAGCCAGATAGAGCAATTAAAAAGCATAGGTGAGCTATCGGTTTTTCAAGTTTATAGCAAAGAGATCGTCACAAAAACAGACCATGCTTTTGGAAATTTCGGCAAGGAGTATTTAAGATGGCTCGTAAGCGAGAAAAAGCTATCTATGATATTTGAGTTTGAGATAAACTTTATCTATGATTTAAACAGCCAAGCACTTCAGATTACGCAAATTTCAAACTCAAAATATCACGTTAAAATGCCACCTTGTAAGTATAAATTTTCAATTGCTGACATGAAATTTTATGATGAAAAAGATGGAAAATTTATACCATTTTTGCTTCCTGATTCGTTAAATGGACTGCTTGGAAGTGGCTTTAGAGAAGAGGATAAAAATCGCTTGATAAACGATGCTAAGTCTGAAGTCGAAAAGATGAGCGTAAGGCTTATAAAAGAGCTTCAAAGCAAGATACACAAATCAGCCAAAGATACCTTAGAAGCGATAGCTAAGAGTTTTGGTGCAGTGCAGGTTAGCTTTGAGTTTGACGATGACAACACAAATATTCAAATACAAAATGTAGCGTAAAGGATTAAAATGCTGTTTAAAAGACTAGTTGATGACAATGCTAAAATTTGGAATGAGTATATAAATCATGAGTTTGTAAAACAGATCGAAAATGGCACTTTGCCCAGTGAAAATTTTATGTTTTACTTAAAACAAGATTATATCTATCTGATAAATTATGCAAAATGCTACGCTAGACTATCAATAAATGCCAGAACAAATACAGAGCTACGCTTTGCGATGAAATTTCAAAACTACATCGTCGAGGGCGAAATGCAACTTCATCAAGAGATACTAAAACTAGGCATCGATACTGAAAATTTCAGCGATTTTGACGAGAGTATATTAAATATGGCTTATAGTAGATATATGCTAAGCGTTGGCGAGAGTGGCGATTTTTTAGATATGCTTATAGCACTTGCGGCGTGTGCGGTTGGATACGGCGTGATTGGTAAAAATATCAAACAGCGACTTGGCAAGATACCTAGCTCACACCCTTACAAGGCTTGGATAGATACGTATTCAAGTGATGAATTTTTAAGTGAAGTTGATGAGTTTATAGCCTTTGTCGATAGTTATAGCAATGTGGTTAATGAAAGCAAATTTTCACGTTTAAGCGAGATTTTTGGTAATGTCACTAGGCTTGAGGTTGGGTTTTGGCAACATGGGCTTGAGATGAAAATGCAAATTTAATACGTTTTGTATGTTTTATGCTTTAAGTTTTGTTATCGGCTTTTTATTGCCGTTTCAAACCGGACTAAACTCGCGTGTTAAAAATGTAGTGACTTCAGCGTTTTTAGCGAGTTTGGTTTCATTTTTTATTGGCTTAAGTTTGCTTTGCGTTTTGCTACTACTTAATGGATACTCTATAAATTTCATGGCGTGGAACTATGAGAATGCTAGATTTTGGCATTTTTTTGGTGGATTTTTAGGCGTTTTTGGAATTAGTGCGGCTATACTTTTGTTTGCTAAACTTGGGGCAATTTTGCCTATTGTTTTGCTTGTATTAGGGCAGATTGTTTCTAGCGTTATTATAGACATTTATGGCTTACTTGACATGCAGATTAAAAACTATAATGCATTTAATTTTTTGGGATTTTTTCTTGTTTTTATTGGTTGTAGTGTCGTTATATGTTTTAAGGATAAAAATTTCAAACTAAGTTTTAATCCTGCACTATGGTTGCTTGGTATTTTAGTAGGCGTTGCATTTAGCGTTCAAGCCTGTATTAATACAAATCTTTCAAATCATCTTTTTTCATCGCTAAAAGCCGCTTTTATATCTTTTGGTATTGCGTTTAGTGTGCTTTGTTTTATCGCTATTTTTGTGCTTAGAAATTTTAAAAATTTATTAAAAATAACCTTATCAAAAGAGCCTTTTTATATCTATTTTGGTGGTATTTTTGGAGCATTGTATGTGTATGCTATCACCATTATTACGCCTATTATTGGCGTGGCAAATGCGTCTGTGTGGTCGCTTTTTGGCATGATAGTCGGTGGGATCATCATTGATATGGTGGGTTTGTTTGGTGTGTTGCAAAAATCAATAAACAAAGAGCAAATTTTAGGTTTTATCTTGCTCTTTGTTGGTGTTTGGATGCTAAAATTTACTTTTTAAATATTCCAAAAGGCTTACCAAGCGGCAAGAAAACGCGTCCAAAATGTGCATTTAAAACACTTGCACCAAACGCATAAAAGCTTAAAATTGATATACCAAGCTCAGAATAAGCAGCTAATTCATGCATCGCGTGAGTTGCTATGCCAAATGATGATAACGTAAGTCCAAGGAATAAAAAGTCAATCAAAACAAAGATGGCAAATAGCACTTTTGTAGTTTCTAACGCACCAATTGTCATAAAAATAGTAAAGATTAAATAGCCTAAAAATGCTACCCCAAGTTGTGTGCTATCAGCAGTCATTTTCATTGCGTCGCCAAAAACTCCATTTTGAATAAGCCACGTCATCGCAACCCCAAGCCAAAACAATCCGTATCCACCAAATGCCGTTGTGCCAAATACATTTAGCTTTTTTGCATCATTTACACAGGCAAAAAGTTGTGCAAACGAACCTAAAAATATCGCCCATGGTATGACCAGTGAAGTTCCGCTTGTAATGCCTAGTTTTTGTGATGCCGCCACTAGTGTAACTATCGCCAAACCAAACAATCCTAATGCCGATGGATCAGCTGTTGCAACCTTGACTTCTCTTTGCTCCATACTTAGCTCCTTAAAATTTTAAAATAAACTCTAAGATTAACAAAATTTTAATTTTTTGTCAATAATTCAAACATAAAGCTTAGCTTTAAGGCTGTTTGCAAATATTTTTTAATATCGCATATAAATTTAAAATCTATTTGAAATTTGTCGTTTCAAGGTTAAATTTTGCCCTTACTTTACCTATTATTCGCACTTTATCAAGATCATCTTTGGTGATTATGATGTCTTGATAAAAGCTATTTAACGATGTGAGTTTTATCTCGTTTTTGATAGGGTCGATTAGATATTTTTTAACATACAAGCACTCATCAAGCATTGCGATTACGATATCGCCGTGTTGTGGAGTTGCCTTTTTATCGACTAGGACTAAATCAGCATCTTTGATAAATGGCTCCATGCTATCGCCAGTTGCTTTGATAATGTCGTATTCTTGTGGCTCAACTTGTAAAATTTCGCTTAAAAATTGTGTATTTACCGGGATTTTTACCGCTATGCCATCATCGCTAAATGCCCCATATCCTGCACTAGCTCTTACATCTTTGTAAAAATTTAGATTGTATTGCTTTTGATTTTTAGTATTTTGGATAAGCTCTGCTATACTTTCATTTTCATAAAAGTAGTTAAATGGCTTGTTAAATGTGATGCAAATAGTATTTATAATATGCCTTTTTGGTTCTATTTCGCCGTATTCATAGCTTTGCAAAGACCCATATGATACGCCTATTTTTTTAGCAAAATCTTTTTGGCTAAAACCAAGATTTTTGCGTAAATTTCGTATTTTTTCACCTAAATTTTGTGTATTCATAATTTTTTAACCTAAATTTTAAGTTTTTACTATTGACTTATACATGTTTTTTATGTATAATGCCGACATTGTTTTGGTAATTATATCTGAAATTAGGCTAAAAATCAATATTTTTACATAATTTCAATGATATTTCAACCAAACAAAAATAATTTTAAGGAGGATGATATGTAAAAAATATGTATTTCGCATACCACCCAAAGATCTAGTAAGTCTTTGATTATAGTATGCGTAGCGTTAAAGCTGAATAAATTCAAGGAGTGAATTATGAAGGATTTGGTTATTTTGGCATTTGTTGCACTTTCCATTTTTGGTTGTAGTGCTTTAATTAGCGTTGGAGATAACAACTCTAACACTCATACTTATTTAAAGGATAAAAAATGAAAATTTCAAAAATTTTAATTAGCCTAGCAGTAGTTGCAGGGCTTAGTTCTGCGGCATTTGGCTATATAGCAATGGATGGTAGTCCAAACATAAATAATGATACAGATGTTGTTTTACCAATATCCAGTGGAGATAAAGTGCTTTTTTACATACTAGCAAATAAAACACAAAATGACCCAAGTTTGCCTTTTGTGAATGATACAAAAATGACAAACAATGATTTTCGTTGTAAAGGTGAGCGTGGACAGACTTATAATTGCCGTGCGATTGATTTTTATGAAACTACTTTATGGTCATCAAATAGCGTAGGTGCTAAAATTGAGCTAAAACCAAATATTTTGTCTATATTAAAAGATAAAAATGCAAAAATTGTGTTTTTAAATAGAATAAACCGCGACAGAGCTACAGATACTTTAAGAAATAATAAGCCTTTTATGAAAGTTTATATTGATAAAGATGTCTATTTAAATGCCGAATTTACAAGACTAACTGGTGGAGTAAGTCAAGCAAGAACAAACAAGCCAATACCGACGGATGAGCCTGTATATATTCAAGCAAACGAACAAGCTGAAAAATATGAAGTTGGCTGGAAAGGCTTAAATAGTGGTAAAACATCATTTGGCAAAAACGAACATCAAATCGCACCAATAGATAGCGACAAAAATGCAAACCCAAAACCAAGTGTTAGCTTAGATATTACTAGTGATGACACATTAATGATTTTAATTTAGAATATGTATGTAATGGCACTAAATTTTATACGCTTTTAAATACACAAAATTATTTTTGGAATACAAAAATAGATATGTTTTCGGGTATAGATAAAGATGTATCGTCTATGCAATTGTTTCAAAACAACACACAGCTACAATTAGATTTTGGATTATTAAATAGGATAATTCACGATCTAAATATTGCTGATGAAAACGGTTCTAAATTAAATTTTCCTAGTGACACAATGCGTGTGTATAGCATACCAGATTTTGGTTTAATCACGGACATTCGCGAAAAAAGATAAGACAAAACACAAGAAACAATTTGCTTCTTGTATTCTTTGACTAAAGATTTTTAAAATTCTGTCGATGTGAAAAACATCACATTTTAAAAGGATTTAAAATGAATATAACAAGCATTGATAAAAATCCAATGATAAAAGCCGTAAATTTATCTTTAAATTTAAATATCCAAGGCGTCACAAACAAATTAACTATTAGCGAGAATGAACTGCCACAAAAACAAGCCAAACTAAAACAAATGGCACTTGGCTTATTATCCGCACATACTCAAACAAACATAACAAAAAGCTATGATAATTTAATTTCTTCAGATTTTCAAGATCCATCTAATTTTAAAGCATTGCAAAGAGTAAAAAAAGCAATAAATTATGAAAAATTTGGCAACGCATATTTTAAAAGTCCAAACTCATTTGCATTTTCAAATAACGAAATTTCGCATATTTTAAATCTTTCTTACAAATTTAGCATCCAAAAAGACACTCTCACGCCTAGCACTCACTCATCTACACTCTCAACCGCTTACGGTGATGTGAAGGTGTTTTTAGACCTTTATGATGATAATGACAAGCTTGGTATAGGAGATTTAGCGAGTAATGTCTTGCTTTTTAACTTCGATAGCAATGGCGATGGTGTGCTAAACGGCTCAGACGAACTATACTCAAAGCTAAAAGTAAGAGGATACGATAAAGATGGCAACGAAAGGATAATGAGACTAGCTGATGCTACCGATGGCATGGGTATAGATCTAGCAAAATTTATTGATAATGATGCGGTTAATAAGTCGTTAAAAGAGATAGATAAAATGTATAAACAACCGGATAAAAACGCTATCGATGAAACAGTGGATAAGCGAATTTTTTACTATAGCTCAAACCCCTACACCAATTTTTCCACCGAAAATCGCTACGAAAAACTAAGTAACGAAAGTATTGATAAATTTTTTGACACATACGCTGATAAAGATGGCTGGGTTAGCATAAATAATCAAACAATGTCAGGCTTTAACAACCTAGCATATGAAAAAATGGGCTTTGATGGTAAGCTAAGACTAAGCGAGTTTAATTATATTTCAGACGTAAATTATAGCAAAGATCACGATAGCTACTCTGCATATCAAAAAGATAGCTTTATGAAATTTTATAATGATTATCAAATAGAAGAAGATTTTCATATTCAAAATGTCGCAACGTTAAGCAGAAACCTAAAAGAATACGGCGTAGAAGGTGCCGATGAGCTAATCTCAAAGCTAAGTGTGAGCAAATCAAGCTTTATGATCGCTATGCAAAATGAGTTTGAAAAAGCAACAGGGCTAAAATTTAGCACACAAAATTTAGAAAAGGTAAAACGAGCCTTTGAAGCAGACGCAAACAAGGCCGCTGCAAGTCTAAGCGATAGCGATAGCGTAATAGCTATGAAACGCAACACAAATGGCACATACACGCTAAGATTTGACAGTGGCAGAGAGCTAATAGTAACTGAGCTATACTCAGACACAGGCAAACTACTAGAATATGAAAATGGTGTCAGAGCAAGTGTAATTTTAGACGCTAAAAATATGGATGAGATAGAGCTAAATACGCTTGATTTTAGCACAGTCGGCATAAAACAAGGTGAAAAATTTCAGACCCTAAAGGAGTTAGGCGTAAATTTCATAAAATCCGTCTTGAACAAATACAGCAATCAGTTTTTGCTTACTCTAAGTGATAATAAAACAATCTCATCAAAAGAGCTTTACAATCTAAGCTTTGCTAAGGACTTAGAAAAACATATCCCAAAAATAGATGAAAAAGACAAGCTATATCAAAAAGTAGATAAAAGAGCATAAAATAAATATCTAGTAGCCTTTTAGGTGATTTAAAATATATTATGTCGTTTATCATATAAATTTGTAGCAGTTAAATGAAATTAAATTTGTCTTAGCACATTTAATTTAACTAATATCATAAATCTTAGCTATCACTTATAAAATAATAAACACAAATTTAACATAACCTACATAGGTTGTTTGTTGGCGTCTTTGATGTCATGGTTTTATTAAATTTAAGCGGCATTTGCATGATAAAAATGATTAAATATTAAAACATAAATATTTGGTATTTTATAAGCATTGCTTTGATGCATTACACAAGCCAACTTAAATAGATCTACCTTAGATAATTTTTGTAAATAAAATATTAAATTTTAGTTTAAATTTACCCTATTTATTTTACAATTTGATTTTTAATTTCAAAATAAAAGAAATATTATGGAGTTTTTATCTCTGATATTTTTTGCACTTTCGTTGATTGTGGTGCTATTTAAACCACAAAAAGAGTGCTTGGCGTTTGGTTCGTTTGTCATAGGAACACTGATTTGTTTTGTGATGTTTTTCATAGCTAGTTGGACTTCACTTTTGCCTTTTGCATCGTATTAAGGAGATAATATGAAAATTTTAAATGAGAAAAATTTTGATTTTATTATGACTACGGCAGTGCTTTTGGTTTTGGCTATTCCTGTTGAGATTGCAAATTTTTATCTTGGCTATGTTATAGGCGAGGGTCCTTGCACATTGTGCTGGTGGGAGCGTATTGGCATGATTGTGATCGGCGTGGGTGGTATTTTAGTGCTTCGATATGGACTTAGAGCTAGATATGTGGCATTTATACTTTTTGGTGCGGCATATGGACTTTTTATGACGTTAAGGCATTCTAGCTTTAGCATTTACAGAGATGTTGGAATGGGCTTTGGTGGCGATATTTTCGGCGCTCATACTTATACTTGGGGGATTTTGGTCTTTTGGGTTGTTGTCGTAGCAATGGGGCTTATGATGCTATTTGCAAAAGATGAAGCCGTAGCAGTGGGGCTTTTTAGAAAAGAAACAAAGGTAAAAGCACTAAATACCTACTCAAAATTTGTGATTTTTATCAGCCTTATCGTCGTGCTTTCAAATGCAGTTCAGGCTTTAATTTCGGCTGGTTATCCGCCGTATAGTGGCAAGGGCGATCCAGAGAGAATCAGCCTAAATAATACTTGGACTGCCGGGGTTTGGGACAGACTTAAAAAGCCACTTTCATTTGTTGGAGCAAATGTCGTTGAAAAACCATTTATCGCTGGTGAAAACAACCAAATCAGCTTGAAATTTAGCACAAATCCACAAGATGGTGCCTTTGTAAGCGTAAAACCAGCACCTGAAATTTTAAATCAAAAAGAGCTTGACTTTGCCATAACTGGCTTTATGGGTAAGGGTGTGGCAAGCGGTCTTGCATACAATGCACAAAATGACACCTTTGCTATATATCAAATACCGAAGGTGGTGTGTATTTTATGGACGCAAATTTTACAAAAACTGCTTACGCCATAATCGATAAACCAAACGGCAGAAATATCCAAAAAGCTGTAGCATCGACATTTGTTGGTGATATGTTTGTAACGACTGGCTTTAATAAAACAATTTTTGCCGTGCGTCAAACAGATAAAGACAAAATCGATGCGTATAAAGAGTGGAATAGCTTTAGACAGACTTCTGGTGGGCTTGAAATGCCATGGTATCGCGACCGTCCAGCACTTTTAACCATAAGAGCTAAAAAGCAGTATGTCCTAACACTTGCGGCAGCTAACGATAGTATGTATATGCTAAGTGTGCCAAATGATAGAGTTAAGGGGCAAATTTTGATTAAAGTTAACAACAAAGATAGGCTTTTAAGTTCTGAAACACCACTAAGTTCAGCATTAGAACTTAAAGATAGCATGGATATTAAGGATTATTATTTCACGGCTGGAAGCATTAGTGAGGGCGTATTTTATGCATATTCAAAAAATTACAACACCCTTGTGTTAATCGACATTGCCACAGCTAAGATAATTGATGCTTATGCGATGCCTAAAATGGGCGAAATTTCAGCACTTGCGATAAAAAATGATAGTATTTTTGCACTCACTCACGACGGTGACAAAGTCGTAATCGTGCAGATAAAAAAGCCTGAGTAAAACAAATATAGGAGTTACGACAAGCAATAAAAGCTAATTATCAAAAAATAGTATAATGACACAAGTGGGGCTATAAAAGCCTTGTTTGTGTCCTTTTTAACTTACAATGTTAAATTTTATAAAATTGTTTTTTGTTTAAGGCGGAGTTGGTTTGAGATATGCTTCATTTTGTAATTTACTTCTTTATAAATTTTTGCCATTAAGTTGATTGTTTGGTAGTTTAGATGAGATTAAAATAGGTCTAGTTATGCTTTTTTGAGTGAGTAAATAAAATAACTGCATTCTTTTGTTTTATAGCTTTGTTTTATTGTTTGGAGTTTTATGGCTAATTAAATAAAAATTATTTAGTATCATAAAATATTCAAAACAAATTAAAAACTTTTAAAGGAGTTTTAACTACTATACATCGATGAAAAACAAATACATATAGTTTCTAAATTCTCTCAATAAATTTCGTGAAATTTTAAAGTATTTTTCCACTTCGCTTGTATGAGCCTATAAAATTTATAAATTAAAACCACTGCGATAACGAGAGTTTAAAATTTGTTTGAAGTAAAGTCGGCAAAATGCCGACTTGTGTTAGAATTTATAGTTATAGCCTAAGTAAAGACCAGTGTTTGTATTTTTAACATTATTGCCATCGCGTTTATGTTTTGCATAATCTGTTTTTACACCAAATTCAATAGCATTATTTGCATCTAAACTGTATTGGACACCTAATCTTAAACCGATTATAGGAGCCGTATCCTTAGCTTTACCAGCGCTATCTTTATCGGAAGCCTTAAATTTAAGATGAGAAGCACCGACATAACCACCTACGATAAGTTTTAGATCGGTTGTAATTTCAGGTGTATAGTCGGCATTTAATAAGAATTTATGAGTTTTGTATTTTAGTTTAGATCCATCTATGCTATCTTTTGCTTCAAAGCCATACTCGTAGCTACCATAAACTCTAAAAGTATCAAAATCATAACCAGCCTTTAAACCCATAGTAGATCTGCTATCTTTTACTTTATCTCCGTCTGCTTTTAGCTGTGAGCGAATATCGTATCCTGCATTAACACCCACAAAAGCACCTTCTGCAAACGCAGCACTTGCACAAACACCAGCAACTAAAGCTGAAACTAAAACTTTTTCATTCATTATTCTTTTAAATTTAATTGAATCAAGCACTCATATTCTACCCTTTTCATTTAGAAAGATATTACACCTAGGACTTAGCTAAGATTTTAAATACAAATTTATCTTACTAATATAAATTTAAGTAAAAATTTTACACTTAATTTTAGTAATATCTTTAAAAATTACTTTTATATACTCACAATTTTGCAAAATTTTCATTTAAATTTACTTTTAAACTCACAATAAACACTTTTACTCATAGCTACAAAAATTAATAAAGTGAAAATTATTAAAATTAACAAGAAAACTCGCAAGTAATAAGACAAAATCGTAATTAGAAAATAGACTGAATTTTGTTGAGTAAAAATCAATTTAATATAATCGGTAGCAACTTTAGCATTTCACAAGAATCAAAATCACCTAATTCGCACGACCTAGAAAGCAACCAAGAGGCTAGGTCTTTAAATTTTATCATGCTTTGTTTATTGTTTTGCTCACGTATGCTAAAAAGCACTTTTAATCCACCATTTCTACATCGTGTAACACTAGGACTAATCTCACAAGCTAATCTAGCATATTTTGCCATATCTTGAGTATTGCTAAATTGTGTTTTAGGCATCGATGAGCCAAAAATTTCACTAAGTTCCATGCATGCATCAGCATCATTACCGTCGCACATTGCCTTTAAAATCTCGATATTAAAACGCATATTTTCGCAAAATTTTTCATAATCGTGCTCTTTTGCACTACATTTTTTAAAATCAATTATAAAGCTTTTATATGGCTCTTTGAAAGTATAGGAATAATCATAAGCAAATGCAAACAAATTATCAAAAAACACACAAAAGCATATCAAATATAAAGTTCTCATCATAATTCCTTAACCTAATAATAATATAATTTTAATAAATAAAAAATAGATTTTTAAAAATTTAATATCACCAAACTATAAATTGTTAAAAAATGAAACAAATTTATTAATTTTAAACTAACCAATTTATATTTTATTTATATTATAACATTGATATTTATTAAACATGATTAAAGTAAAAAATGATAAATGTAAATGAAAGTGTAAATATAAAATATGCGAAATAAAAATTTCGCATATTAAGGGGATTATTTTGCGACAGCTTGAATATCAATAACTACTTTTATCTCATCACTTAACATTGCATTTGGGGTTTGTGGAGCGAAATTAAAATCACTTCTATTTATTTTAGTCTCTAAACTAAAACCAATTTTTTCCTTACCATTAACATCAGCTACTCCGCCAAAATCATAATCAAACTCAACACTTTTTGTTACATCTTTTATAGTCAAGTCGCCAACTATTTTTGCATCATCACCGTCTTTTTTAAACTCTTTCATAACAAATTTCATGTCAGCAAATTTATCACTACTGAAAAAATCATCTTGTCTTAAATGATCATCGCGCTTTTTATTTTCAGTATTTACAGATGCTGTTTTTACAACCGCCTCAAGTCTGTTTAATACGTCTTTATCAGCATCTATAATAGCAGCAAAAGATGTAAATTTACCATTTACTTTTGTTATACTCATATGCTTTATACTAAAACTAACTGAACTATGAGCGGTATCTATACTATATTCAGAAGCACTTAATGCAGTTAAAAATCCAAAAGCGATCAAGCTAGATATTATAATTTTTCTCATTTGATATCCTTTTTTTATTAATTGTCACGGCGATTTTAATATAAAAAAGTAAATAAAAATTATTATTTAATATTTTTATATGAAATCTAAAATTTCAAATTGTTATGACATCTAATACTATAAAATTATGTATTTTAGATTTAAATACTTGTTTATAAAAGCTATTTTATGATTTTACAAACACTAAAATTTGTCTTTGCATATTATTTTGCCTTTTTATCCATATAGCGTTTTAATATCACCATTGCAGCGACACTATCTAAGTGTCCATCACGCTTATCAGCTATTATCTCAGAGGCTTGGGAGCTTGAAAATGCCTCATCTTCATACACGATTTTACCGCCGTAATTTAAAAGTGATACAAAATGCTCTATTCTACGTCTCATTTCATCTTCGCTTGAGCCACCAAGTGGCACACCAACGACCAAAATTTCAGCATCATATTCTACTAATAAATTTGATATGTCACGTGCAGCTTGATTGCGATTTTTGCGTAGCACAGGAGACAGCGGCAAGACTACATCGCGGTATGCAAATGCCACTCCTATGCGTTTTAAACCAACATCAATAGCGATGATTTTACTCACTTATTGTCCTGTTTTGGCTCATCTTTTTTAAGTTTGGCTATAAATTCTTTAGCTGATTTATACGCCCTATCACCCATTTTTTTGGCTTCTTCTTTGATGTTTATTGTTTTTACTTCGCTAAATTTTACACTTGCTTTCTTTTCTAATTCATCTAGCTCTTTTTTGATAGTTTCAAATTTATCCCCTATCTCACCTTTTAGCCACTCACGCTCATTTAATGCCGATTTTAGTTTTTCTAATCTATCATTTGCACCATTAATAAGTTCAGCTATATTTGGATTTTCCTTTATTGTATTTATACGCTCACTTAATTGCTCATTTGCTTGTTCGCTTATGCGTTTTAGCTTTGCCATTAAGCTGTCTAGAGTAGTTGTTAGTAGTATTTTTATCTCATCTTTAGCTGGTGCTTCTAGCTTGGTTTCTAGTTCTTTTAGCATATTTATAAAACTCTCATCGATATTTTTTAGCTCTTTTAATCTAGCATCATCAACTACTTCATTTGGAGCAAATTTCGCATCATCTTTTATCTTAGCCACGGCCAAACTTATACCATCTTTTACCCCAACTACCGCACCATCTACCAAGACGTTGGCAAAAATATGTCCTTCATTTGCTACCTCAGCTGCTGCAAGTATGATAGTGCGAGATATCTCGATTATCCTATCGCGGCTAAACTCACCCTGAAGTATCGATGAATACGCCATATTTTTGGATATTTGACTTATTGTTTCGTGTATATTTATACCATTTTCTATCGTAGTTAAAAACGCATTTTGTGAGCTTTCTTTTAAAATTCCAAGCATTCTTGTTTCGCGTATAATTGCACTACCGATTAAACCAAGCACTTCATCTTTACACTCTGCATTGCTTTCTTGCATCAGTCTTTCAGCACTCTCATATGAGATAACAAGCGTATTTCTTATCTCATCTTGTTTTATACGAATTTTCCTAGCGATACTATCTTGTTCATCAAGCAATTTATACAACTCTTTCTCTTTGGCACCTACTAATGCTTGATTTATGCCCTCCATGGCTGAGCGTAAATTTTTGGTATTTGTTAGATTGTGCGAGTTAAAATGTTGCAAAAGTATCTGCATACGAGTTAAAATTTCATCTTTTAATTCATCTTTATTTAAATCAGAAATTTCTTTAAAATATTCATTTGCAAGTGCCTTTATACTAATTAACACACCATTGCTCTCAACGTAATTTTTAAGATTTTTTTGTAATTTTTCGCTCATTTTATCCCCTATAATACATATTTTGCTACTTTTTTTAATGCACTAAAAATCTGAAGTCTCTCAAAATCATTAAAAACCAAAACACTTATTGAATAACTTTTATACTTGCTATCTTTGCTATTTTTTGAAAAGCTTAGTTTAAATTCTCTATCTTTTATAATCTCTTTTGCCACGCTGTTTGCGTCCGTTTCTGCTTGAAATATCGCCTTATACTCCCAAAATGTTGGATAGTTTATATTTGGTTTTTGATTATTTAGATCGCATATACTCGCCACTTTTACCTCCACTTTTACTCTCTAGCATGATATTGCTTATTACCATTGTCTTATCAACTGCTTTTATCATATCATAAATAGTTAATAACCCTACGCTCACACCAGTTAGTGCTTCCATCTCGACACCTGTTTTACCATCTATTTTTACGCTCACAGTTAGCTTTATCGCATTTTTTAACTCCGCGATATCGCAATTTACACCAAGTATATTTAGCGGATGGCACATCGGAATTAACTCGCTTGTCTTTTTTGCACCCATTATAGCAGCAACTACAGCTGTTTGTATGACTGGACCTTTTTTTGCTGTGCCATCTTTTATATGTTTAAAAGCCTCCTCGCTCATGCTTATAATGCCACTTGCAGTAGCAACTCTTTGTGTGATATTTTTATCACTTACATCTACCATTTTTGGTCTATCATTTTCGTCTAAATGTGTTAGCATTTTTATCCTTTTTTGGCATTATATCACAAGAAATTTAAGTAAATTATGAAAATTTATAACAAAATTTTAAAAATTTTATACTTTTTCATGCCCAAAAATTCAGCATTTTAAGCGTTATTAAAATCTATTAACTTAAAGTTATTTTTATATTTTAAACAAAATAGTAGTATTTCATTGTCCAACAAGAAAACCTCCTTTTTGTAGCAAGCCCTCTTTCCCCCAAAGAGGGCTTTAAATCTAAGTTTATACTTTTAAGATTCTATCTTTTGATATTTTTAAAAAACCAATTTCCTTTTCTATGCCTATAAACTTACGCCCAAGTTCCAAACTAGCCACACCAGTTGTGCCTGAACTAATTTATTTTATAATTACTAAGTATTATAAAATACACTATTTAAAATAAAATAGAATTTTCATAATATAAAAGCTCAGCTAAGCATTGTAGTATAAAGATATTAGATATAACAAGTATTTGCAAACACAATATAATATGAATTTACACCAGACGTAGATTTAATAATAAACAAAAAACATGAAATTTTGATAAAAGCCTTATTTATAAATCATCTTAAAATTATACAAAAAGATTTCAAATAATAAAAAACAATTAATACAAAAAATTTATGAAAGACTAAAATAATTATCCCCAAAAATGGGGATAAATTTTATACATATCCTTGATCTATCATCGCATCAGCGACTTTTCTAAATCCAGCTATGTTTGAACCAAGAACTAAATTTCCAGGTTGATTAAACTCAGCACTTGTTTCATAGCTAAGTTCAAAAATATGCTTCATAATACCTTTTAACCTAGTATCGACCTCTTCAAAGCTCCATTTTGCCATACCAGCATTTTGCATCATCTCAAGTCCACTAGTTGCGACACCACCAGCATTTGCAGCTTTAGCAGGAGCAAAATAAAAATCCTTTTTTGATAGCATAAAATCGATCGCTTCAAGTGTGCTTGGCATATTTGCACCCTCTCCAACAAAACGACATCCATTAGCATATAGTGTTTTTATATCTTCTAGGTTTAACTCATTTTGAGTTGCACTAGGAAAAGCCCCGTCACACGGCACAGACCAAACGCCATTTGTTCCAGGCTTATACTCGCTAACGTGTGTAAATTTAGCATTTGTGCGAGTTTTTACATATTCGCTTATTCTTGCACGTTTGATCTCTTTAATCTCTTTTAAAAGTGTTAAATCAATACCATCTGGATCGTAAATATAGCCATCTGAATCAGAGACAGTGATAGCTTTTGCACCAAGTTCGGCTAGTTTTTGCACTGTATAAATTGCTACGTTACCAGAGCCTGAAACAGCACATTTTTTGCCATCTAAACCCTGTCCGACTTTTCTTAGCATATTTTCTACAAAATACACACAGCCAAATCCAGTAGCCTCAGTCCTAGTCAAGCTGCCACCCCAATCTACACCTTTGCCTGTTAAAACGCCCTCATATAATCCTGTTAATTTTTTATACTGTCCAAACATATATCCTATCTCACGTCCGCCAACACCGATATCACCAGCTGGGACGTCTGTAGTGTTGCCGATATGGCGATACAACTCACTCATAAAATTTTGACAAAATCTCATGATTTCATTATCACTTTTGCCTTTTGGATCAAAATCACTTCCGCCTTTCCACCGCCAAGAGCAACGCCTGTTAATGAATTTTTAAAAATTTGCTCAAATCCTAAAAATTTTAAAACTCCAAGATTTACAGTTGGGTGAAATCTAAGACCACCTTTATATGGACCAATTGCTGAGTTAAACTGCACTCTATAAGCGTTATTTACCTGCGGTCGTCCATTATCATCGACATAAGTTACACGAAAGCTTATTGCACGTTCAGGTATCGTGATACGCTCTAAAATCGCATGTTTTTCATATTTATTCTCTCTTTGAAGTAGTGGCTCTAGGCTATATAGCACCTCAGTAGCTGCTTGAATAAACGTAAGCTGACCTATGTTTGAGTTTTTCAAACCTTCTAAAACGCGGTTAATGTAAGCACTCATGTATTTCCTTTTGTTTAGTTATATTGCAAATTTTAAGATTTGTTAAATTTACAATATTTATAAAAATTGCAAAAAGCAACTTTTATAAATACTAAATATCAAATTTTAAAATGATGAACGTATTTTACAATGCCTAATATTTTTTTTCGCTTAAACTTCGTTTTATAATTTTATCTTAGGCGTTTTATGTTACTATTTGAAATCTTAAAAATTTTAGATGACTTTTCTTCACTAAAGTGACTATCTACTGCTATATCAGCGACTTGTAATGCCCATTTTAAATCAAAATTCTTGCCATGTAAATTTGCCGAAGTAGAGTAAAGCCAGTCAAAATTAGACAAAAATTTTGCATGTTTATGATCTTTTATAACCCTTATAGCTTTAGAATTTGGATATAAAAATGTAGAAAATTTAGACTTTCTTATGCGATTTTTATGTATATTTGGGATACGAGTTAGTTTAAGTAAATTTTGAAATTTTGACGTTGTAATTATACACTCTTGATTGTCTGGACGATTTTTTAACCTATTTAGCTGGATTTTATCGTCGCTTAAAAATCCAGCTGTTGTATCAGTCTGTGCTAGATATATCATGAAATTTCAAGCTTTTATGCCTTTTGCATATTCGCCGACATTAAAATACTCATTGAAATTTTCGCATATATCATAAAAGCTTACGCCATCAATTTTCGGTTTTTGTTTGAAATTATCATACATGCCTTTAAAACCTTCAATTAACTCTTTTGATTTTACTCCGTAGCTTATAGATATACCAGCTTCAATGTAAGCTGCAAGTTTATCACAATATTTTAATGCCTTGCCATCAATTGCGTTAAATTTATCTTCATTTACATTTTCAAGTGTTCCATCAAATGGTAAAATTTTATTTTCGAATGTACGATTTTCAAACTCATCTTTAATAATTTCTTCATTATTTTGTCTAATTCCTAGAATGTAGCTAAACTCATCTTTATACGAATTTGGCACATATGGCAATATTTGCTCATCAATCAGTCTAATCTCATACTCATTTATTATCTCATTTAAGCCCTTTATGCCGTATTTTACGGGGCTTATAATATCTCTTGTAAGGCTTTCTGGTAAATCATGAAATAAAGCACAAAAGAAATTATTTTCTAGTCTTTTACCACAAGCTTTAACCTTAAGCGAGTAAAAATAACTAAGTATAGCAACCACTAGCATATGTCCAAGCACTGCAGTTTCAGGTATGCGTGGCGTTTGAGCCCAGCGTTTTTGAAATCTTAACCGACCACTTAAATCAACTAAACGAGCAAGTTTTTGATTCATTGCGATTTTTCGAACACCAATTAATTCATAATAATCCTCAAGCTCTTCTTCGACTTTTCGCTTTAATTCGTCTATATCGCTTAAAAACTGGCTTGTTTGATAAACTATGCTAAATTCCCACCTAGTAGATAGATAACTAGCAGCTTTTAGGATAAGTTTTTCTTTTTCATGCGTTTTATCATCGCTTAATAAATAATCTTTTAATCTAATAAAAAATTTACCATCATCAATCTTAATACAAAGTTCTTCAAGCTCACTGACTATCCATGTATTTACTTGCTCACGTTTTGTTTTTTGTATATGATGAAATACATCAGGACGTATATCAGTAACTACCACACGAGATAAAAACTCAAAAATTCCAGCTTCAATTATATAGTTTATATCAACATCTTTTTCAAGTTTTGCGATAAAATAAGCGATGATAAATTTATGAGCTTGTTTATCAAGCTCGACTAAATTTGTCATCTTTGGATAGTCATTCCAACGCGAAATAGACGCTGCTTTAAATATATGTTCTATTAGTTTTGCACTTATCATTAGCTATCTTTTTTAACAACTATTGGTTTTTTATCGCCTTGAAAACTTATCTTTCTAAAACCATCTTTGTTTGCGTTATGTTTCTTATCGCCACTTTTTGCAGATTTTGTATCTTTGTTATCAAAAGAGCGAGAATTATCACGTTTTTTATCTTTTTCACGCTCATCTATACGCCTAGCACCAGCACGATAATTTTCACATTTTATTTCATTTGAGATCTCAGACTGTTTTGTTAATACTTTATTTGTTATCTCTATAACGGTATGAACATTACCACGTGGATTAAAATCTCCTACTATTTTTAAAAATTTTGGCTCTAATTTTGTTTGTAAAACTTCAAAAATTTCATTTATACTATCTTCATGGCTTATATTACGGTTCATGAAACTATTTATATATAATTTTATAGCTTTTAATTCTACAACCCATTTATTTGGTATATAATCAATATAAATCGTTGCAAAATCAGGATAACCAGAACGTGGACAAAGACAACAAAACTCAGGTAAAGTTATGCGTATTGTGTAATCACGCTGATGTTTGTTTGGCCATATTTCTAAGTCCTTTTCTACATCAAATTCTTTTATCTCACGCTCACCGTATTTCATTTGTTGTGTATCGGTTAATTGTAAATTTTCACTCATATTTTTCCTTTTAAACTAATTCTCGTGGTTTTTGTATATAAAAACCTTGAACAAAATCAACTTTATTATTTTTTGCAAACTCAAACATATCAAACCTATCTACAAATTTTAAGATAGTTTTTATGCCTATTTGCCTTGCTAATTCATTCAATTTTAAAAACGTATTTGCTACTTTTGTATCTTTATAATTTTTAGATATATTTACATCGTATATGATATAATCTATATCTAAATTTAAAAAATACGCAAAAAATGCGTTATTTGCACCAAAATGGCTAATCGCAAACCTAAAACCCAATTTCTTATATTCAAACAAAATTTCTGATAATCTATTTAAATGCTCTGTTTTATCATCAGGATAAAACTCAATTATAATATTTGAAGCATCTATTTTATTTTCATCAATAAACTCTTTTAAAAATTCCAAATACTTCACACTGTTTAAACTCTGCATTGAAATTTCAATTATAAATTTATTATTAACATTTTTAACTAAACTATTAAAAAATGACGAAAATATTGCAATATCTTGATTTACTTGCATATTATATTTAAACATAACATTTGATATTTTAGATTTTGATATATTGCCATGATTTTCACTTTTTAAACTCGGTATAACACAATATAAATTTTCATCCTTAAATCCAGCTATTTTCTGCACTTTATAACTAAAATTTTTGTTTTTTATGCTTTTTATAACATCACTTTCAAACTCATCTATATCATCACTTATTATCTTTACATCTTTAATTCTATTTATTAAATAATTTATACTCTTTTGTAAGTCACTATAAGATATATTTTTAATCTCAAATTTTAATATAATCTCTTTTTTATTTACTCCTTCATTTTTAATTTTTTTGCTAAAAATTGTAATTAAATGTCTAATTTTTGGTAAATTTTCATTAGTATAAAGTAAAAAATAACTACTACTATATCTACCTAAAAAGTATGATTTTATCGAATTTTCATCTAAAAATTTCTCTAACTCCCTAACACACTGAATTAAAATTTCATCACCAAAATCAACACCATATCTATCTGAAATATCACCAATATTTTTAAAATTTAAAAGTGTTAAATTATTAAAATCCCTATTTTTTTTAACTTTAGAATCTATAATTTTTAAAATTTTATCTCTTGTATATACTTTCGTAACACTATCTAAAAATGTATTTTGAAAACTTTGATATATCATATATGTTGTAAAATAAACATAACTAATTATAAGTATAAAAAATAGCACCATATCGTTATCGCCTATGCTGCCATTTTTATATAAAATATATGATGAAAATATAATAGCGACAATAAAAGGCAAAGCTATTCTAATAGCGATATTAAACCGATAAGAACGCTCTGCATTTTGTGCTTTATTCATTAAACATCCAGATGTTTTACATCTTTAGCATGCTCTTGGATATAGTTACGGCGTGGTTCAACCTCATCACCCATAAATAGATTAAACGTGTCGCTTGCACTTTGAGCATCAGCTATACTTACTTGTAATAATCGTCTATTTTCAGGATTCATCGTTGTCTCCCAAAGCTGATCTGGGTTCATCTCACCAAGACCTTTGTAGCGTTGAATTTTTACATTTGAGCCTTTTTTGGCATTATCTGTAACTTCTTTTAAGACCTCTATTATATCTCGTCCATCAAAATCTATATCACGTTCAATTATTTTTTTATGAATATGTAATGCCTCTTCAAAAAGTGGATTTGCAAATAAATTGTCATTTAAATAAAATTCTTCCAATCCATTTTCAGTTTGAACGTAAATTCTAGCTTCATTTTCATTGACATATGAATTAAGTATGTTATACCCTTTTTGAGTAAGGAAATTTTTTAAAATTTCAAACATCTCAGGATATGATTTGGCTATAATGTCAGGGTTTTCTATAATATATCTTAATGCAACTAATAGATTAAATCTCTTTCCTAATTCGTTTAATACAGAGTCATACGCTGCTACAACCTTTAAAAAATCAACTAAATCATTTGTTCCTATACTTTTAAATTCCATCCCCTCAATACCAGTTTGAATAAGAAATTCATTTAATGCTTTATCATCTTTTAAATAAACCTCTTTTTTACCCTTTTCATACCTATAAAGTGGTGGCTGAGCTAGATAAATATAGCCATTTTCTACAACTTGATTTAAAAATCTAAAGAAAAATGTTAAAAGTAGAGTCTGAATATGGCTACCATCAACGTCAGCATCGGTCATGATGATTATTTTATGATAGCGAAGTTTTTCAGCGTCAAATTCTTCTGCTATACCACAACCAAGAGCAGTTATCATATTTTTGATTTCATCTGATTTTAAAATTTTATCAAGTCTTGCTTTTTCAACGTTTAAAATTTTACCTTTTAGTGGTAATATTGCTTGAAAAACTCTATCACGACCCTGTTTTGCTGAACCACCTGCTGAATCGCCCTCGACTAAATAAAGCTCACTAATAGTTGCATCTTTACTTTGACAATCAGCTAATTTTCCAGGCAAAGTTCCTACGCTAAGCCCATCTTTTTTACGTGTTAAATCACGCGCTTTTTTAGCTGCTTCTCGTCCACGTGCTGCCATTAAAGCCTTATTCATTATAGCTCTTGCTTCAATAGGATTTTCTTCAAAATATTTTGAAAGAACTTCAAATGTCATCTTTTGAACGATTGGTTTTACGTAGCTTGAGCCAAGCTTACCTTTTGTTTGTCCTTCAAATTGTGGTTCAGGTACCTTTACACTTACAACTGCTATAAGACCCTCTCTAATATCATCGCCTGTGATTTTGGTATCTTTTTCACGAGCAGCTGCATTTGCTTGTATATAGTTTGTAATCACACGAGTTAAACCAGCTCTAAATCCAGCCTCGTGTGTTCCGCCATCTGGTGTTTTTATATTATTTACAAAGCTTAGTAAATTTTCACTATAAGTCTCGTTATACATTAGTGCAAAATCAACTATAACGTCTTCTTCTCCACCACTAAAACTAACAGCTTTACTAACAGATTCTTTTGTATTCATATCAGTAACAAAACTCTCAAGTCCGCCTTCAAAGTGATAACTCTCATTTGTACCGTCACGTTGATCTTTAAAATTTATAGTTATTTTTGGATTAAGATAAGCGAGCTCACGAAATCTTTTTGTAAGGATATTTTTATCAAACTCAGTTACCTCAAAAATTTCATCATCTACCCAAAATTCAACTTGAGTTCCAGTGCGATTTGTTGTTTTAATTATTTCTAAATCAGTTTGTGGAATACCTTTACTAAATTCTTGTCTATGAACGTTTCCTTCACGTTTAATTGTAACAATTAATTTTTTTGAAAGTGCATTTACAACAGACACACCAACGCCGTGCAAACCTCCTGAAACTTTATATGTGTCTTTATCAAATTTACCACCGGCGTGAAGAACTGTCAAAACAACAGTTGCAGCTGGTAAATTTTCAGTTGGATGCATACCTACTGGGATACCACGACCATTATCAGTAACAATACAACTACCTTCGCGAGTTATTTCAATATCAATGGTATCACAGTATCCAGCCATAGCTTCATCAATTGAATTATCAACAACTTCATAAATCATATGATGAAGTCCATTTACATTCGTATCACCAATATACATTCCTGGACGTTTTCTAACAGCTTCAAGACCCTTTAAAACTTTAATATTACCTTCGTTATATATTTTTTCACTCATATTTTTCTCTTTTTATATATTTATTGGCATAATAACCGTTTTTAACTCTTTTGATGTTAATACAAATGGTAAGTTATTATTATTAAATTCTAAATAAAATTCATCATCTTCTATATTTGATAAGAAATCTAGTAAAAATTTATTTTTAACACCAAAATATATCTCTTCATCAAGTTCAGTTTCACAATCTATTTGTGTTTTTGCTTCTGAATTATCTTCAATTACACTTTCAAAATTAATAGTTTGTGAGTTCATTGTTATTTTCATTGTATCACTTAGCATAGATATGGTTTTTATGCCTTCTATCATTTTATCGCGATTTAATTTTATTCTCTTTTTTATCTCTTTTGGTATAACTTTATCATAATCAGGATATTTTCCATTTATTAATTTTGTATAAAACTCAAAATTTTGGCTTTGTGCTATTAATATATTTTCATCATAGAAAATTTCTATTTTGTCAAAAAATAATTTTTGCATCTCTGTAATAGCTTTTTTAGGGATTATTAGGCTAAATTCATTTTGAGTTTGTGTTTGTAGTGAAAATACTGATAATCTTTTTGTATCAGTTCCTACTATATTTATTAAATCTTGTTTGATATCTATTTTAGCACCTGTTAGTTCGTGTTTTGGATTTGAGTTGTCTATACTTGGGATTATCTTTTTAAGGCTTCTTCCAAACATTACAGCATCTACATCAAATTTATTTTTATTTTGGGTTGTAGGAAACTCAGGAAAGTCTTCAAATTTATACATAGGAAGTTTGTATTTTGAGTTTTTTTGTTTAATATATAAGTAGTTATTTAATGTTTCTAATTGGACCTCATCATCTTTTAAACTTCTTATTATGTCAAGTAGTTTTTTACCATTTGCTGTTGCTGTTCCTTCATCTATAATTTTAACATTACTTAATTTATATGCTAAGCCTATTTCATAATCAGTTGCTTTGATGTTTAAAACACTATCTTTTGCTTGTATAATTATGTGAGAAGTTATAGCTGACAAATCACGTTTTTCTAAGTATGGATTTGTATTTGTTATGATACTTTCAAGAACGTTTTTGTTTATAAATACTCTCATTTTTTCTCCTTTTTATTTTTAAATTTCTTTTGTATTATTAGTAGATGTAGTGAAAATGTGAAAACACTCACAAAAGCCTGAAATTTTGATATTTTTAACGTGAATAAATTTTATTTTTTTTTCACTTTTTTTCACGATTTTTTATCCTTTTTTAAAATTTTATTTTTGATTTCTTCTATTCTAAGACGGAAAATTTCGTTTGTATTCATTAGCTCATTTATTTTTTTAATATTGTGACTAACAGCACTATGATCTTTCATATCAAAATAACTTGCAAGTTTTGGCATTGAATTTGGTGTTAAATTTTTAGCTAAATATATTACTATTCTTCTTGCTTCAACTATGTTAGATACGCGTAATTTACTTTTTATATCATTTTGCTTGACATTTAGCTCTTTTGCAACGATTTCTAGTATCTGATCTAGGCTTATATTTTCACGTTTTTCTTTTATCTGATCTCTTACGACATTTTTTGCAAAGTCTATGGTTATTTCAGCATTCATGAGTTTTGCATAAGCTTTTATATTTGTTATAGCACCTTCAATATCGCGGATATTATCGCCTAAATTTGTAGCTATGTAGTTTATAACATCGTTATTTAGATGTATGTCGTTAAATTCACATTTTTTTTGAATTATGGCTATTTTTGTTTCTAGCTCAGGTATAACAATATCAGTTGTTAAGCCCCATTCAAACCTAGATACAAGTCTCTCTTCAAAGCCTTTAAGTTGTTTTGGTGGAAGATCTGATGTCATTATAATTTGTGATTTTTTTTCGTATAGGTCATTAAATGTGTGAAAAAATTCCTCTTGAGTTCTATCACTTTTACTCAAAAATTGAACGTCATCTATAAGCAAAACATCACAATTTCTATATTTTTCTCTAAATCTTTCCATTGTATTTAGTTTAAGATAATTTATAAAATCGTTTCTAAAAATTTCAGCAGTTACGCAAATTACACTTTTGCCTAAATTTTGACAAAAATTTCCAACAGATTGAAGCAAGTGTGTTTTTCCAAGTCCAGTTGAGCCATAAATAAAAATTGGATTATAAATCATGCCAGGATTTTGTGCGGCTTGTTTGCAGCTTAAATATGCTATTTGATTTGATTCACCAACTATAAAATTTTCAAATGTTAGATTTGGATCAAGCGATGTATTTTGTGCTTTTATCTGTTTTATATCGACTTTATTTATTTTGTTTTTTGTTGTTTTTGATGAAACTAACACTTCTATTTTTGGTTTTATACCAGTTCTTGCTTCGTATAAATATGCGATTTTTTCAGAATATCTTGTTAAAATAAATTTTGCTAGTAGTTCGTTTGGAGCATTAAATATTATGATATCATCGCTTGATGATTTTTCATTATATTTAAGCTGTTTAATATAGCTTTCATACTCTTTTTTTGAGATTTGGCTACTTAAACTCTCTAAAATTTCATCTATAAGCAAATTTAAACCTTTTTGTATTAAAATAAACTCTCTATAATAGCAAAAAATTAATAAATTTTAACTTTTTCACAATGTGAATAACATGTGAAAAACTTGTGAAAAGGAAGTGATGAAAATTTTAGGAATAGATCCAGGATCTAAAAATTGCGGTTATGCAATAGTTGAGAAAAGCCTTAAAAAAACGAGCTTGGTTGAAGCTGGACTTATTAAAATCAAACAAAATACACTTCAGTATCAAATCACTGAGTTATGTGAAGGACTTGATGTGATTTTTAAAAATCACAGCTTTGATTCTGTTGCGATTGAAGATATATTTTTTGCTTACAATCCAAAGACAGTATTAAAATTAGCTCAGTTTCGTGGAGCATTGAGTCTTAAAATTTTACAACTTCATGGTGATTTTGCAGAATATACCCCACTTCAAATAAAAAAAGCTGTCACTGGTAAAGCAAAAGCACAAAAAGAGCAAGTTGCATTTATGGTGAAAAAAATTTTAGGCATTACAAAAGATATAAAGCCCCTTGATATAACAGATGCTATTGCAGTTGCTTTAACTCACTCTTATAATATAAAAATGTAACAATATTTAATAAAATATAAAAAGAATTTTAGCTATCATCACGCAAAAATTTAAAAGGTAAAAAATGCAAAGAAAACGAATTTATAATCCAAGTTCAAATGAAACTTTAACCGATAGGCGTGTATTTAATGGAAATCCACATGGAATTTTAAACTTTACTAAAGCAAAATACCAATGGGCATTAAAGCTTTGGGATTTGATGGAAGCAAATACTTGGTTTCCAAAAGAGGTCGATACAACAGGTGATGTTAGGGATTATGTTTATAATTTAACAGACGCTGAAAAACGCATGTATGATTTAGTTTGGAGTCAATTAATCTCCATGGATAGCTTTCAGACAAATAATTTAGCTGATAATATCAATCCATACATCACTGCACCTGAGATAAATGCCTGTTTGGCACGTCAAGCATACGAAGAGGCAAATCACTCTAAATCATATGCGGTTATGGTAGAAGCGATATGTGAAAATACGGATTTAATATACGAAATGGAAAAACATGATGAAGTTTTACGCGAGAAAAATGACTATATTTCAAGCGTTTATGAAGAGTTAGCAGGTGAGGTAACAGATGAGAAACTTTTACTTGCAATGGTTGCTAATCAAATTTTAGAAGGCATATATTTTTATAGTGGATTTACAGCGATTTATGCTCTTGCACGTGCTGGCAAGATGCTAGGTTCAGCTCAGATGATACGTTTTATTCAGCGTGATGAGATAACTCACTTGCTTTTATTTCAAAACATGATAAATTCAGTCCGTAATGAACGTCCAGATCTATTTACACCAGCTATTGAAGAAAAAATATATGCCATGTTTAAAAAAGCCGGTGAGCTTGAGATAAAATGGGGTAGATACATCACAAATAATCAAATCATGGGCTTTACTGATGATATTATCGAAGAATACATTCATTATTTAATAGATCAGCGTTTAACAGCTATCGGATTAAAAAAGATATATGATGCAAAACATCCTATTAAATGGGTTGATGAGTTTGCGAAATTTAACGATCAAAAATCTAATTTCTTTGAGGCAAAGGTTACGAATTATTCAAAAGGAAGTTTAAGTTTTGATGATTTTTAAGATTAAAAATTTTATCATTTTTATACTATTTGCACTACTTTTAACAGCATGTACTGGTATCAATCACGCTCGTATTATAAATGATATAAATATAAAATCTGCACAAAAACACTCGCCTTATAAACTAGAGCTTGTAAAAGAAGATGAAAAAGCGGTATTTTATCAAGAAGTGCCTGCTGGCAAGTATAAAGGACGCTCATACGCTCTAAATGATTTTATCTTATACAATGATATCTTTAAAACCATAGCTGCATGCGGTTTTACTCAAGATGATCTTTTACAGGTGCGTATCTTGGATTATGATGAGAAAAATTTAAGAGTAGAAGAGATATGGGTCTTTAAAGATGAAAAGTCAGAAAGAAGTGATAAATTAACGGCATTTTATGTGATATTGCAAGCAAATACGCAAATTGGTGGAACAGACATAAACATAAAAAGTCCAAATGGCTGTCACGCACCAAAAGAGTTGACTTTTGTCTTTGGAAAATAAATTTAATGAGAATAAGATGACAAATTTACAAAGCATAAAATGCAAACGTTTAGCCGATGAGATAGCCGATGAGATAGAATTAACCCCTGCTGTTTATAACGCCATTTGCGAAACTCAAAGAGAAATTTTTGTTCAAAATGTAGCTCAGGCTTATACACTAAATGCACAACCTATAGCTGGCAATCAATGGATAAGCTCACCACTGACAGTTGCAAAAATGACTTTGGCACTTGAGTGTGAGGACGTGGATAATGTGCTTGAGATCGGCTGTGGAAGCGGCTATCAAGCTGCGATTTTGTCTAAATTAGCACATAGGGTTTTTAGTATGGAGCGTATAGGAGAGTTGGCAAATACGGCTAAAAAACGCTTTGAAATACTTGGCACACGAAATGTAATTGTAAGGTATGATGATGGAACAAATGGCTGGAGTAGCTATGCTCCATATGATAGAATTTTGCTATCAGCCGCTAGTATGCAGGTGCCACAAGTGCTATTTAAACAGCTAAAAATTGGTGGAATTTTAGTAGCTCCAATGGTTAAAAATAATAAGCAATACATCACAAAATACATAAAACATAGTGAAAATGACTATGAAGAGATATGTTTTGATGAGTGTGCGTTTGTGCCACTTCTAAACGGTAGGGCGTGAAATTTAAAGGATTGTTATGGATAATATAGATAGATATACACGTTCGCGTTGGCTTTTTGGCGATGAGTTTGATAAACTTAAAAATGCAAGAGTTTTAGTGTGCGGAGTTGGCGGAGTTGGCGGTATATGTGTAGATGCTTTGGCTAGAGCTGGGGTTGGTGAGATAGTTTGTGTGGATAAAGATGTATTTGATATAACAAATCAAAATCGTCAAATTTATAGTGAAGCTGTTGGTGCGGTAAAAGTAGGTGAGTTTGACAAACGCTATGAAAATGTCAAAGGCATACAGGCTTTAATCACGCCTGAGTTTATCGCTACACATGATTTTAAAAGCTACGATATTGTAGTAGATGCGATAGATGATATCCCTGCTAAGATTGCTTTAGCACTGGCTACAAGTGATAGACTAATCGCATCAATGGGCGGTGCAAAACGAATAGATGCTACAAAAGTGCAAGTTGCTGATGTGTTTAAAACTTATGGCGATCCAATGGCTAGAAAATACCGAAGTGAGCTTAAAAAAGCTGGGTTTAAAGGCAAGTTTGATGTTGTTTTTTCTAGCGAAGAGCCAAGGTGTAAAGTGCTTGGGAGTTTTATGGGTGTGACGGCTGTATTTGGGCTAAATTTAGCAAGTCTTGCTGTGCGTAAAATTTTAAAAAACATTTAAAATATGCTTTAAATTAGCAAAATTTAAAATTTTGTATATTTTATTTAAAGGGATAAAATGCAAATAAACTTAGAACAAGTTAAGATAGAAAACAGCTGGAAAGAGCAGCTAAAAGATGAATTTTTAAGCCCTTATTTTGGAATTATTAAGCAAAATTTACTTTTTGCCAAAGCAAATGCTATCGTATATCCGCCAAGCAATCTGATTTTTAATGCTTTTAATTTAACGCCATTTAATGATGTTAAAGTTGTAATTTTAGGGCAAGATCCTTATCATGGAGCAGGGCAAGCGATGGGACTTAGTTTTTCTGTGCCAAAGGGGATTAGAGTGCCACCAAGTCTAGTAAATATCTATAAAGAGATTGAGACTGATTTAGGCATCAAAGCTCCAAATCACGGTGATTTAAGTGCATGGGCGGCTCAAGGCGTGATGCTATTAAATGCTACTCTTAGCGTAACGGCAAATCAGCCAAACTCACATGCAAATTTTGGTTGGCAAAATTTTACTGATGCGGTAATAAAAATTTTAAGCCAAAAGCGTGAAAATATAGTTTTTATGCTTTGGGGAAATTTTGCTATAAAAAAAGCCAACTTAATTGATCCAAATCGTCATTTGGTGCTTACTGCTGCACATCCTAGCCCATTAGCTCGTGGGGCATTTTTTGGTTGTAGGCATTTTTCAAAGGCAAACGACTATCTTATAAAATATGGCAAAACACCTATAAATTGGGATCTAAATAGTTAGATATAAACTTAAACCACAATTACGATTTAAAATCTATGATAATAATTACACTGCATTAACCAATAAATTATTTAAAATTTCGTATCATATAAATTATTTTCTAATTAAAATTAAATGAAAATTTTTATGAAATTTAAAAAACGATAAATGTGCGATACGATAACTTAATGCCATTTCTATGAAATTACAAGTATTAGAAAATAGGTATTTTAAACCTTTATTGCGTAAAATTTAATACAATCATGGATAAATTTATGCTATACTCAACCAAAAAACTTTGAAAGGATTTTAGTGAAAAAGGTATTTTTGGCTGGTGCTAGTGGAGTGATTGGTATAAGAGTGGCAAAAATGCTTGTAGAGTTAGGCTACGAGGTATATGGCACAACTAGAAGCCAAAGTAAAGCACAAATGCTAGAGCAAATCGGCATAAAACCAGTAGTGCTTGATGTTTTTGACACACAAAAACTAAAAGAAGAGATGAAGAAAGCAAGTTGTGAAATTTTAATGCACCAACTCACTGATTTGCCTGATGGATTAGATTATGCAGGAAAAATGGATGAGGTTTTAGCACGAAATGCACGTATTCGCACTGAAGGTACTCGTAATCTTATCGAAGCAGCAAAACAAAGCGGAGTAAAAACTATCATCGCACAAAGTTTGGGTTTTATTTATGAGCCAGGAGATATGCCATATACAGAGCAAAGTCAGCTTTTAAATTTTAATGATACAACCTATGGTGAGACTTCACGTGCTGTGGCTAGTCTAGAAGAGCAAGTATTAGGTAGTGGCATGTGTGCTATTGTGTTAAGAAATGGACTAATTTATGGTGAAGGCACTGGTTTTGATATACCATTTAAAGGTTATGCTAGTGTGCATGTTGATGCGGCTGCAAAGGCAGTAGTATTGGCTTTGCAATGCAAACAAAATGAGATATTTAATATCGTAGATACAGACAATATAACATCAAATGACAAAGCAAAAACCATACTTGGTTGGGATGAAAATTTTAGAATTTAACAAATTTGCATTTATAAAATAAATGCTTATAAAATTACTTAAACAGCAAAATAAATTATTAAAAGACATTGAAACTAGGTTAGAAATTTTAAGAATTTTTAGCAAAATCTATAATAAAAGATAAAATAATGATAACAGAGATTATATTTTACATAGTGGCGGGATTTTTTGAAATTTTAGGTTGTTTTATGTTTTGGGAGTATTTTAAAAACGACAAACCAGTGTGGTATTTAGGCATTGGCGTCGTTTCGCTTGTGATATTTGCTTTTGTACTTACGAGAGTTGAGAGTGAGTTTGCAGGTAGGGCGTATGCAGCTTATGGTGGCATATATATCATATGCTCACTTTTATGGCTAAATTTTATCGAAAAGCAAGAGTTTGGCAGATACGATCTGATAGGCTCTATTATTGCACTTTGCGGTGCTTTAATCATCATATATCCTAGTTTAAATAATGGCTAAAATGCGTAAAAAATAGATAATTAAGTTAAGATGAAGGCTATAAAATAAAGTCTAAAAATAACCGAAATTTACTAACTTAAAATCCAAAGTCTAAGTGCAAAAGCAAAATATTTTGTAATAAATATAGTGTTAGTGATTATTGAAATAGTGGTGCAAATTTCGTTAAGATAGCATTTTAACATCTGAGAAATTGACATTTTATATCAATTATGCTATAAGTGCATATTGTATTATAGAGTGTTTTGCATGGTGTTATAGGATTTAACATTTAATTAAAAGGATTTAATATGATTGTTAATAAGACTTCTATTCAAACTGCACTATATAAAGATAGTAAAAATTTTAAAAATATCCAAGTTTTTAAAGCTTCAAATTTAGTCACAAATAAATTAAATCAAGATGAATTAAAACAGGTCGAAAAATCTCTAAATACCTTGACAGATATTACTCAAGGTTGGGCTAAAGGCGAAAAATCAGAGTATGATAATATCGTTTATCTTAGCAATAATCAAAAAGGAATTAATATAAAAATAGGATTAAGCGATGAAAATTTAAACACGTTAAGTGCTATTTTTAAAGATGATGTTTATAAGACAGCAAATGCAGAGTATATACTAACAGGAGACGCTGAAGCGTTTGTGGGCGGTTGGTTTAATGAGATAGCATATGCTAGAGGTTATTTAAGTGCCGATATAGATAAAAGCGGAGCCATAGATGCTAACGAGATTGCAAATTTAAAGACGGATTTTAGCACTAAAACTAAAATTTTTAGCAAAGAAAAAGATGGCGTAATAAGTGCTGATAAATCTATGACCTGGATTGCAAATAGATACGAGACTGCAACTCATCTATCATATGAAGATCATGAGAAAAATATTATAAGCATAGAAAAGACTCTAAACGAAACCCTAATAATGGATAAAAATAAAGATGGAACTTTGAGTTTAGACGAGATATATCAGCAAAATCAGTGGATTGATGATATGAGTCAAAAGGTTGGTGAAATTTTAGAAAATAGAGCAAAAGATAGTGAAATTTTAGTAAAAGCTAAAATAAAAATCGCACAAAATGAGATAGAGTTTAAAAATATAATGCTAAATGTCTCAAAAGATACTCAAGATTTTATCTATAAAATGCTATTTAAAGATGATGGCAGTGATAAAATTTCAAATCTACTTAGCCAATTAAGTAAAAATTTCGATGAGAGTATTGGAGTGGATAAAAGTGTCTAGCCGCTTATGGCTAGACTGATTTTTTAGGCTTTTGCGTGAAGTTGTTCGGTGTAGAATTTAACCGAGCCAAGTCCTTCTTTTTTTGCCCATTCATATGCTTGTGATACAAATTCCCAGTTTATATTTTCATAAAAAGTTTCTAGATATTTTGGGCGAGCATTGAAATTATCTATGTAGTATGCATGCTCCCATACATCAACAACAAGCAATGGAATTTTTCCATCATTTACTGGTGTATATGCGTTTGATGTTTGGATTATTTCTAGTTTTGATGTGTTTGGGTTATATACTAACCATGCCCATCCTGAGCCAAATTGCGTTGTTGCTGCTTTAATAAATTCAGCCTTAAAATCACTAAATTCAGCCTCAATAGCCGCTTTTAGCTCAGCACTTGGCTCACTTTTTTTAGCGATACAATCCCAATAAAAGTCGTGATTATAAACTTGTGCAACGTTATTATACAGTCCAGCTTTTGCACCTAAAAGTATGTCATAAAATGATGCATTCTCAAACTCAGTGCCGACAATTAGATTGTTTAAATTTGTTACATATGTAGCGTGATGCTTACCGTGATGATACTCACAGGTTTTTTCACTTACGACAGCGTTTGTGCTTGGATTAAACGGAAGCTCTCTTAACTTAAACATTTTGTTTCCTTTGTTTTAAATTTTGGCGTGATTATAGTTTAATTTATCTAAATAATTAATTAATATTTTTTATTACTTGCGTTAGTAAATTTTATGAGTCGTATCCTAACTCTAATCTAACTCTTTTAACCGACTGCTTAAATTTAAATCTTTATTGACATTTACAAAAGAGAAATTTTTAATACTGGCATTAAATAATACTTTTTAAGTATTAATCAAGCATTATTTTATTTTTACCAGTTGTTTTTCCTTTATATAGCAAATCATCGGCATGTTTTATCATTTTTTGTAAATCAAGCTCACTATATCCATCATAATATGAAATTCCAAATGTCATCGTTGTTTTTATGATATTTTCATTATGTTTAAATGATGTAGTATTTAGCATGTGTGATACGCGTTTTACGATATTTACGGCACTATTTTTATCCACATCGTGAATGATAATCAAAAACTCTTCCCCACCCCATCTACATACAAAATCTTCATGTCTAAATATATTTTTTAACATATTTGCAATTCTAACAAGAACCATATCACCTACACTGTGTCCAAATGTATCATTTACGGATTTAAAGTCGTCTATATCTGCGATTATAAGGGCAAAATTTTTATTGACTAAATTTTCGCTGATAAAATTTTGTAAAGCATGTCTGTTTGATAGTTTAGTTAGTGGATCTTGTTCTGATATGTCTTTTAGCTTATCTCGATCTTGCTGTATATTTAAGTATGCTAGTCTGTTTGCAAGTTCTAGCATATAAGATATAATTATAGCAAGTATGCAAATAAATATTATATGATAAACATATAAAAATTTAGTCCAAAAACTACTAAGTATATCTGTATCTGGAATGATATAATAACAAAGTATAAAAAGAACTACCTGCAAGAATGTAAGAAATTTAGTTATGCTAGCATAGCCAATACTTATAAATAAATTTACCAAAACAAATGCTAAAAATAGCAACTCAAATCCAGCACCAAATCCAAGAGTATATATGCATATTATAGTGTGAAGTGTGACCTCTACTTGAAAAACATAAGAAGCGATTTTAAGTGAATGTGGATTTTTTTTGATTATGGTTATTATAAAAGCATATATAAAAAGAGAGAAAATTTCTACAATAATAAGCTTAGGTATAAAAATAATATAAAATAATACAAAGTAAGCTAAATGAAAAAATGTCACGAGCCAAATGGTAGTTATAAAAATATCGTAAATTTTTACTCTTAAGTGGTTATACTCTGTTTTCACTTTATTACTTCCATTTCTATATGATCTTTGCCACTTTGTTTGCCCTTGTATAGTAGTTTATCTGCACGTTCTAATACATAATCAAAGTCAAAATTTACTTGATCTATAAGTATAATCATTCCAAATGTCATAGTAACAGGAGTATTGTTTGGCAGCCGTATTGCACTTATATTTTGAAGGAGTCTGTTAGAGATGCTATAAATAAAATCAATATTTGTGTCTGTAAGAACTATTAAAAACTCTTCTCCGCCCCAGCGAGATATTAGATCGTGCTGCCTGAAAGAATTTTTTAAAACACTTGCGACATCTTTTATTATTCTATCGCCCCATAGATGTCCAAACGTATCATTTACGGACTTAAAGTCATCTATGTCGCCTATCATTACAACTTTGTTTGTTTTTATATTTTCTGCAACAGCTTGTTTGTTTTTTGTTTTTATGATCTTTTGCATACTTCGTCTATTTAACAGCCCAGTTAGTTGATCGTATTGACTAAGTTTTTCTAGAGTGTTTTGCTCTTTTTTGATGTCTTGATAACCATGTGATGTAATTATATTTGCGTAACTTGATAGTATGTAAATTGTAAAAAATGTCGCCACAAAGCATCCAATATGCATTAAATTATATATGTTGTTATTTAGTATATTGTCTGTTCTGTCTTGACTAATCACATAAAGCAACACAGCAACAATAATTTCAAATGTAGCTATTAAATAGGTTAAAATTCTTGTATTAAACGCACAAAAATAACTAATAAACACAAGTCCAACCAACAAGTATATAAACCCAGCATCATTGCCATAAAGCATCGTGCAAGCAACAGCTATAAATAAAATATTTGTGTGAAACCATGTTGCTATTAAATTGCTTTTTTGTAGAAATTTTTCATTTTTTATATATAGTGTGATTAAAATACATATGATTAAAGCTATGTAAATTAAGCTATTTGTGCTAAGTATAAACATAAATCCAATTGCTTGAGCTATTAAAAGAATGTTTAATAAAGATGAGTGTATGTCTTGTATAGATTTATAGTTATTTGGATTTATGTCTAGTCTATTCATCTTTTAGTATTCTTCATATTCCACGTCTTCATCATCTTCATCATCATATGAGTAATCATCATCATCATATGAGTAATCATCATCGTCATATGTGTAATTATAGCTATTATATGAGCTATCTTCATCATCGATATAATCTAAATCTTCTAATTCGTCGTCAAAATTTTCCATTTTTTATCCTTATTTGTAGTAATTTAGGCTTTATTATACTATATTTTGATTATTTTGTAGATATAGGCTTTGACTAGGAAAGGCAAACTCAAGATTATTTTGTGCGACTATATCCATTATCTTAAACAAAATATCTTCTTTTGTTTTTACATATTCAGCTTTTGTTACTGCTTTGCTAAAACACGTAACAGCTATATCTATGGAGCTATCGTTTAGTGCATCAAGTGATACATAAATGGCGTTTTTGTATCCAGCTAAATCATTAATGCTTACTATGTTATCACGAAATCTAAACCTGCTTGAGCCACCAAATGCGCCGCCATTATCCTCTCTTGAAATTTCAGGATGAGTGTGTAGCATAGTTTTTATATCGTTTATGCACTGTCTTAGTTGCTCTGGTTTAGAATCATATGTTAGTGCAATCGTGATATTTATAATTCGCCCCGCTTTGCGTCGTGACCAGTTAATTATCGCATCTCCTGCAAGTGTTGAGTTTGGCACAAAAATCAGTGCATTATCGGCACTTCTGATGGTTGTTTTGCGTAGTCCTATTTCTACTATCGTGCCTTCAATGCCATTGCATACGATTAAGTCACCCTGTGAAAATGAGTTGTCAAATAAAAGCATAACCGATGCAAAGAAATTTGCTATGATGTCTTTTGCTGCAAACGCAACCGCCAAACCGCCTATTCCCAAAGAAGCGATAATGGCTGATATATCAAATCCAAGACGCGAAAGCACAAGCAATATAGCAATCGTAAAAACGATAAAATTTACAATTTTTATTATTAGATTTACGATCTCTTTGCGTCCGCTTTTTTTAGCAACTTCGCTAATTATCAGCATCCCATAGCCATTTAATATAGTAGCAACTAGCCATGTCCCAAGCAAGATGTATAATATAATAAAAGCGTTTGCTATATTTAATGGCATAGGTGCTGGATAGTATGTAAGTGACATACAAGTTTTGAGTGCATATGCAATCAGCAAAGATGAAATAGGAAGCTTTATAATATCAAGGATTTGCTCTTTTATGGTTTTGGCATTGGCATTTTTTGCAAACACAGACAATACGACCCAGTATGTGATTTTGGATAAAATTTTAGTTAAAGATACAAAAAATACAAATACAACAAAAATGACTAAAATTTTGCCTAAATTTATATTTTTGTTTTTTAGCGAAATTTTGTTGTTTATGTATTCTACAGCGGTATTTAGATTAAGTCTTGTTATTGAAAAACTCGAGCTTAGAAGTTCGGCATTGTTTTTTAAATAGACTAAAATTTCATCAGCTGTTTTTTTAAAAATCCTTAGCTCTGCTAATTTTTGAGCGTCTTCGTCTATCATGGTGTCTTTTATATCATTGATATAATTAAATTTGTGCGTTTTTAACTCAATTATTGAATTGGTTAATAAATTTTTTATACTTGATAGCTTTGCTGCGTCTTTAAACATCTCTTCAAGCTTGATAATGCTAGTGTAAAATATCTCATTTAAGTTAAATTTCTCAAGCTCAAGTGCGTTTTTGATATAGTTTTGACTTTGTTTATTTGTGCTATATTTTGCTACATTTTTTTGCAATTTTTCTTTTTGAGAGAGAAAATTTTGCACTTGTTTTGATGAAAAATCTATCGCCATGATTGACATTGGGATTTGCTCTAAAAGCTTTGATTTTTCATATGAAAGAGTGTCGATACTAAGCTTATTTGTAGAGTTGTCATCTATACTTAAAATTTCTATTTGAGAATTTATTTTATTTATTGAATTTACTATCTGTGTTATATCGCTTTGCTCTAGTTGTGTTTGGGCGTTTGACACAGAAAATATAAGCACAAAATAAAGTAAAATTTTTATCATGAATTATTGCTTTCTACTGTTAGTAGTTTGTATGTTTCGGTTTTTAAATCGTAGCTAAATATTTCGCCAGTTTCGATGATGTAGTGCCATCCATATATATCAAGCTCACCAGCTTCATATTTTTGTTTTACATCTGGATAGGTTAGTAAATTTTCAATCGAGTTTATTACATTTAAACGCTCTGTTAGCCATGCCATTTTGGCTGGATCGTCTGATGAGAATTTTAGCACTTGCTTTTTAATCGGTTCTAAAAGCCTAATCCAGCTTTTAAAATTTGGTGCTGATTTAAACTTTTCATCAGGTTCATATAGTGCTTTGCATCCACCACAATCAGAGTGTCCGCATATTATTATAGTTTTTATTTTTAATATGCTTATGGCATATTCTATTGCTGAGGTTGTAGCTAAAAACTCGTCGCTTACGCGGTATGGTGGTATGATGTTTGCGATATTGCGTATAGTAAATAAATCACCTGGCAGGCTTTTTGTAATGAGATTTGGCACGACACGAGAATCTGTGCATGACACAAATAAGACTTTTGGCTCTTGTTTGTTTTGTAGGCTTTTAAATAGCTCTTCATGCTCCTTAAAGCCCTCTTCCATGAAATTTACCGCTTTTTCTAAAACTGATTGCATTTATTCTCCAAAAAATTAGGTATTATAGCAAAAATTCAAAGAAGTGAAGCAATGCAAAAACAACAAAAAATAAAAAATCGGAAAATATAATAAAAGTGGTGACCCATACGAGACTCGAACTCGTGTTACCGCCGTGAAAGGGCGATGTCCTAACCGCTAGACGAATGGGCCAACCGTGAAGTTGAATTGGGATTATATATCAATGATACTTAATATTTACTTAAATTTATAAAAATTCTATGATGATTATCAAAAACACAAGATAATTGAAATTTCAAATAATACTATAAGCAAATTTTGGTAAAATATCTGCTTTTGCATAAAAGGGATATTTAATGAAACGAGTTATATATGCTTTGCTTTTGATAGTTTTTTTTGTAGGATGTGCGGATAAAAAACCACCAATATATACTAAAAGCTACCATGCAACGCTAATTTCACCGATGATTAAGATAAGTGACGTGGCATTTTTGCACGTTCATGATAAATTTTTAAATATGCAAATTTATAGCTTTGGTGTAAATACAGCTGATATTAAAATTTCAAAAAATATCTGTCTAAATCAAAGTTGCTTAAATCAAAGCAAATTTAACGAACGATTTTTTTTAGCAAGACATTATGATGGACTTTTGGCAGAAATTTTAACAGCTAAGCCGATATTTGATAAAGATAGTTTAATAAAAACACAATGCGGATTTAACCAAAATATAAAAAAGAATTTTATAGAATACGAAATTTGTGCTGGTAATATCAAATTTATCGACACAAAAAATAAAATAAAAATAGTTTTAAAAGAGTTGTGATGAGATTTATTGGAGCACATGTAAGTGCGAGTGGTGGTGTAGAAAACGCACCGCTAAATGCAAAAAAAATTGGGGCAAACGCCTTTGCTTTATTTGTAAAAAACCAACGTCAATGGAATGCAAAACCCCTAACATCTGAAAATATTAAATACTTTAAGAAAAACTGCGAGTTAGCGAACATAAAATCAGAGCATATATTGCCACACAATAGTTATTTGATAAATTTAGGACACTACGACGATGAAAAAAGACAGCAGTCGATAAATGCCTTTATAGATGAGATACAGCGTGTTAATGAGCTTGGATTAAAGATGATAAATTTTCATCCAGGTTCGCATCTAAATGCACTAAGTGAGAGCGAGTGTTTGTATTTGATTGTAAAATCACTAGATGAAATCTTAGACAAAACACAAAATGTTAAATTAGTCATTGAAAATACCGCTGGTCAAGGTTCGAATTTAGGTTATAAATTTGAGCATTTAGCTTACATTATCGAAAATGTTAGCGACAAAAATAGAATAGGCATATGCATAGATACTTGCCACGCTTTTGCGGCAGGATATGATCTAAGAAGCAAACAAGCATACAAAAATAGTATGCAAGAATTTGATGCTGTTGTTGGATATGAATATCTTTGTGGTATGCATTTAAACGACGCTAAACACGAGCTTGGCTCTAAAAAAGACCGTCACGAAAGCATTGGTAAGGGGTATTTGGGTATTGATGCATTTAAAAATATTATAAATGATGAGAATATAGGACAAATACCACTTGTTTTAGAGACGATTGATGAGAGTATTTGGGATAAAGAGATTGAAATTTTAAGAAACTTAAAGGAGACAAATGTTTAAAAAGGTTATGTTAGGCACTATTTTAAGTGCATGTATGCTCAATGCTGCTGGATACAAGATACCAGAGCAAAGCAATGATGGTTTAGCACTTGGTGCAAGTAACGTCGCTGTAAATTTTGGTCCAGATGCTGCGTATTATAACCCTGCAAATATGATGTTTATGTATGATTCTAGGCACTATTTTGAAAATACTCTTGCTTGGTTTCACATCCATCCGGTTAAATTTCACACAAATGATGGCAGAGAGTTTAAATCTCAGAAATTTGACACCATGGCTTCGACTTTTCATTTTGTATCGCCAGAGCATTATGAAAATTGGCGTTTTGGCTTGAGTTTGGCGGTACCTGTTGGAGTTGGCATTGGCTGGAGTAGTAAAGATGCGGCATTTAGCGGAAAACGTTTTAAACTAAAAGCAGTCGAGTTAAATCCAACCGTAGCATATAGGATAAATGATAAATTAGCCGTAGCACTAGGTGCTAGAGCGGTTTATACTAAGGGCTTTGTTGCTACTGAGCTTTATGGCAATGGATACCGCCACGTGCATGGAGATGGTATAAATTTTGGCTATAACCTAGCATTGTCTTATAAGCCAACTGATGAGCTTTCGTTTGCTGTTACATATCGTTCAAAAGTTAGTTTAAAGGTTAGTGGCAAAACACGCTCTGATTATAATGGCAAGTCTCAGGCAAATGGCGGCGGTGCAGGAAATGGCAAGATGCTAAAAGGTATGCTTGATTTTTATGGCAAAACGAAGGTAAACATCCCACTACCAGCACAACTTCAGTTAGCAACTGCTTACAAACTACATGATACTACATTTATGTTTGCCTATGAAAGAACATTTTGGTCTTCGTTTAATGGATATGATTTTGAGTATGACAATGCTCCAAAAAATCCTATCTTTTACGGGCTTTATGATAAAAAAATAGAAAAAAACTACCGCGATACAAATACATTTAGATTCGGTATCGCACATGAGCTAAATCCTAAAATACGCCTGATGGCTGGATTTGTTTATGATCAAAAAGCGGCTAAAAATCCATATAGTGTTAGCTTTGATTTGCCTGATACCAAATCATATGCGTATTCAGCTGGTATAAACTATAAATTTAGTGAAAATTTAGAGTTTGCATTTAGTGGCTTGTATCAAGATAGACAAAAAAGCAGTGCAAGTGTGAAGGCTATAAAGGATCAGAAATTCTCAATGCCACCACAACCTACAACTTTAAATGGACATTTTGGTGATGCTAAAATTTGGATATTATCAACAGGGATAAAATATAAATTCTAGGTAAAAATATGGGATATAAATATCAAAACTTGTATGAAAATTTAACTCAAATCGCAAAAGATAAGCCAAATGCCGTAGCTATATATGACGATAAGATAAAGCTTTGTTATGACGAGTTAAAAACAAAAGTGGATAGGGTGGCTGGATATTTAGAGAGTATTGGCATAAGATACGGCGATAAAGTGGCTGTGTTGGTTACAAATTCGCAAGAGTTTATCATAAGCTATTACGCCATAACTGCACTTGGTGCAGTAGCTGTGCCTATAAATACGTTTTTAAAATTTGACGAGATAAGCTATATAGTAAAAGACTGCGAAGCAAAGGTATTGATACTTTCAAGCTCGTATGCTAAAGAGCTTAAGAAGGCAAACCAGCTTGGCATACATCATTTCATATGGGTCAGCGACGTCCCAAATGGTTTTGTCAAATCCGCTCCACTTGATAAGACATATGAAGAAGAGGCTGAGAGCTTGTATTTGGGTGGTGAGTTTAGCGATGATATTAAGCATGTTAGTTTTGCAGAGTTGCTTGAATTTCCAAATGCCATTTCTCACGAGTGTAAGGCAAATTTAGACGATTTGTGTCATATTATTTATACATCAGGCACGACTGGCAAACCAAAAGGTGCAATGATAACATATAAAAATATCTATTCAAATATCGTTGGCGTTTCAAATAGGTTTAAGGCTAGTTCAAAAGATAGATTTGTCGTGTTTTTGCCGATGTTTCACAGCTTTACACTTACTACCATGGTCGTGCTTCCTATGCACGTTGGTGCCTCTGTGATACTTGTAAAATCGGTGTTTCCATTCTCTAATGTTTTAAAACAGACACTATTAAAACGTGCAACAATATTTTTAGGGGTTCCAGCTATCTACACAGCCATAGGAAAGGCTAAAATCCCATGGTATTTTAAATGGTTTAACAAAGTTCGCCTTTTTGTTTGCGGTGCAGCACCATTAGCACAACAAACCATCGATGATTTTACACAAAAATTTCCACGTGCAAAGCTTATAGAAGGCTATGGACTTAGCGAATGCTCTCCGGTTGTGGCTTCAAATTTATTAGAAAAGCAAAAGCTTTTAAGCGTTGGTAAGCCACTTGATGGCTATGAGATAAAAATAGTAAATGATGAGATGATGCAGCTAAGCATTGGCGAGGTCGGTGAGATAATTGTAAAAGGCGATTGTGTTATGAGGGGTTATTATGGTCTTGATAATAGCGATACTATCATAAACGGTTGGCTAAAAACGGGCGATTTAGGTAGGGTTGATGGAGATGGTTTTATCTACATCGTAGATCGCAAAAAAGATTTAATCATCTCAAAGGGTATTAACATCTATCCACGAGAGATAGAAGAGGTAATTTATCAGCGCGAAGAGGTCGAGGCGTGTGCGGTTATTGGCATAAGTGATGAGCATGCTGATGAAGAGGTGGTGGCATTTGTGCAGCTAAAAGAAGGCATGGATATTGAAGAAAAAGAGCTAAGAGCGTATTTGAAAAAATATCTAGCAAATTTCAAAATCCCTAAAAATATATATTTTTCAGAAGAGCTTCCGCGAAACGCAACTGGCAAAGTGCTAAAACGTGTGCTAAAAGAGCAGATTAAGGATAAAATTTAATGCAGTATTTGCTAGAGTTTTTAAACGCGAAAACAGAAAATTCTCAGGTCGAAACGATAATTAACGCAAATGAAAATGAGATTAAAATTTTAAAACATCTTGCAAAATCATATGTGCAAGGCGTTGGGTTGCTTAGTGTTTTTGAAACTCTTAGTTTTGTTTTTGGCACAGAAAACAACAATCATCTAAATTATTTAGCTGATTTAAAATCACTAATAGATAATGGCTGGGTAGTGCAAGGTATAGGACTTTTTAAGCCAGAAAATAAGCCAAATCATGCTACGCTTTTATCGCTTTTGCATACAGAAATTTCATTAAGCCCTAGCTTTTTAAAAATTTTAGAAGATGGAAATTTAGACATGCACTTGCCTGAAATTTCAGCTTATGATGATCATTTGGGTTATTTAAAAGATCAGTTTTTAAGAGTTGAGCTGTATGAGAAAAATTCACTTTTTTTAAGTCAAAGTGAGGCTAACAAGCGTGTTAAATCGCAGATAACAAGACTTGAAAATCATATAAAATCACGTTTAGAGTTAAGCAAAATTTACATAAGTGTAGAGCAAATTTTCAAAGAACATGCACTCAATGAAAAAGAGCAATTGATATTTTTAACGCTTTTAAGACTTGAATATATTAATGATTTTGAAAACTCAAGAGAACTTAACTCGTTAATTGGGTTAGTTAGCGATGATGAATTTGATAGGATGAAAAATAAAACTTTACTTGATGATAGCTCTAAGCTCGTTGAGAGCGGACTTATAGAGTATGATGAGATATATAGTGCATTTTCAACGATAAGTAAAAATTTCTTTATAAATGAGGAAATTTTACAATCCATAATGCATCCAAATAATTCAAAAAATGATAAAAAAATCAAACTTGAAAATGTGGTAAAAGAGCAAGAAATTTTTGAACTAATTGAGCCAACTACGAGCATTGATGATGTTGTGCTAAACGAAAAAACCAAAGAGCTTTTAAACACAATACTTCGCCAAGTAGATAAAAAAGTGCTATCTCGCTTAAATAGTTGGGGTATTAAAAATCGCAAAGGCATAGATGCAAAAGTGATATTTTACGGCGAGGCTGGAACTGGCAAAACAATGAGTGCGGTAAGTCTGGCTAAGAGCCTTAAAAAACAGGTTTTAAGCTTTGATTGTTCTAAAATTTTAAGCAAATATGTTGGCGAGAGTGAGCAAAATGTAAGAAAAATTTTTGATAGCTATAAAGACATATGCAAAAGAACAAAATCAGAGCCAGTTTTGCTATTAAATGAAGCCGATCAGTTTTTAAGCACTCGCATAGGTGGCGGTGGGAGTGTCGATAAGATGCATAATCAAATGCAAAATATATTTTTAGAGCAGATTGAGCGGTTTGAGGGTGTGCTAATAGCTACGACAAATTTTTTAGAAAGTCTTGATAGTGCATTTTCTAGGCGTTTTGACTATAAAATAGAGTTTAAAAAGCCAGATTATAAGTCGCGTTTGGCGATTTGGCGTAAGGTTTTGCCGGAAAATGCTGATTTTGAAGATGGATTTAGTGTAGAAAAACTAGCCGAGCACAATCTAAGCGGTGCACAAATAGTGCTTGTTATGAAAAATACGGCACTAAAAGTGGCTGTTAAAGATGATGCGATATTTTGCATGGATGACTTTAAGGTAAGTATTGAGCGAGAGCTAAGCTCTGCATTTGGCGATGAGAAGCGAGTAGGGCTACTTCGCTAAATTAGTAAATTTATCACTTTAGCTAGACGTTGGATTTTCAAATTTTTAATAAACTTAAACCCAACCCCATTTTTTATTAATTTAAAGAAAACTTGATATAAGTTTTCTTTGTTATTAAACTCACACTTTTTTACTTAATTATCAACATTTAAAAACAAGTATAACAAAAACTATCTCTTTTTATATTTTTATAAACTTACTTAGCACCCATACTTAGTATAACCTTCTTTATATCATTTATGCGAGCATTTACTTCTTAAAAAGTTATGAGCTTAGTGAAGTAAAAAATACTTTATAATTTTATAAAATTTATTAAGAGACTTTAAAAACTTTATATATGTATTTGTTTTTAATTTATAGTATAGCAGTTAAAGAGTGATTTAGTGGATTTTTGGGTTTGTGGGGCTTAAAATTTATATTGTTTTTAAATTTCTAAAAATAAATTTTGTTAAATTTTAAAATGTTTTTACTTCTTTACTTATGAGTGTAAGTAGAAATTTTAATTTAATGACATCTAAATGCTAAAATATCTCAAAATTTAAAAACGAGATTAACAAAGATACTTTTTGTCCTATGTGAAGTTAAAAGGTCGTAGCAAGTGCGGTAAGTGGCAAGTTTTTAACTTTGTATCGCAAATAGATGCTATATTAAAACAAGATGGCAATGTCTATATGGCTTGTGCTATGTAAGTATGGCAAAATGCCGTAAAATTTAACACTTTTTAAATTTTATATTTTTTACAACATACTTTAAGAACAAATTCTATCCACAATATAATAACTTCTTTGCTTTATAGCCTGTGTTGGCAAAACTCCAAATTTGGTTTTAAAAATCTTTGCAAAGTGCGAGAGGTTTGCATATCCTACCATATTTGCGGCTTCACTGACATTTATATCGCCCTTTACTAAAAGCTCTTTGGCGATTTTTAGTCTTTCATCTTGCAGCATTGCGTGTATGGTAGTACCAAAGTGGGCTTTAAATTCCTTCTTTAGCTTAAACTCATTTGTCGCACAAAGATGGGCTAGTTCCTTTATAGTGGGTGGATTTTGTAGATTTTCAAGCATGATATTTTTGGCTTTTATAAGGTATTTCGTGTCACAACTTGTAAAATCCAAATTATTTTGAGCTAAGGTTTTATAAAGAAGCTCTAAAATTTTTGATTCTAAAAAGATCTCTTTTAGTTTTCCAGTATAGTATTTTGCATTATCAATATCATTTAAAATCATATTTTGCGACTGTATTATCTGACTTGAAATAAAGTTAAATTTATCATCCCTGCAAGATAAGCTCTTAAAAATTTCAAACTCTCTCATTAGCTCATCGCTTATCATTATGGCTTTATTTTTATAAATTTTATTGCCTTCATAATGGTTTAATCCATTAAAATCAGCATTTATTTTACCTATCCAAAGCTCGTTTGGTTTTAGATGAAATTTATTTTTATTATGTCCATATGCACTTGCTGTATCGCCTACATTAAAGCATATAAAAGAGTAGCCACTTTCTTCTTGCATATAAAGCGATATATCCTTATTACAAGCACACTCATACTCGCAGTAGCACATATTATGACCTGTGTTAAAAAAGCTTATTTTGTATTTAATGTCCGAGTTTGCAAAAAAAGAAGAGCCAAAATTTTTATCATTTATAGGGGCTACATCTTGCTTAGTTTTACTTAAAAACTCAACTATATCTAAAATTTTAGCCATTTTATCCCTTTTGCGTTAAAAATAATCCTTTTAGCGTTAATTATTATATTGATAACAATTATCTTATTATAGTAAAATGGCGATTAAAATTTATTTAAAAGGAGTGGTTATGAAAAACGCAAAGGTTGTTTTTGCTCTATCTATAGCAACTAGCGTATATCTTTTTGGTGCAAGTGATGTAAAACTAAATGAAGTTATAGTAAGTGCGAATAAAATGGAAGAAAATATAAAAAATGTCGCACAAAGCATTAGCGTGCTAGATGAAGACATCATAGAACAAAGGCGTATAAAAAGCGTAAATGACATCATAAAAGAGGTGCCAAACTTAAACTCATCTGTCTTTATATCAAAAACTCGCGTAAATTTTCGAGGCATTAATCAATCAGATTTTACAAACTCAAATCCAATAACTGTCTATATAGATGGGATTCCACAAAGTAGCACTTATGGCAACTACAACGCATTTTTAACCGATGTAGAAAGAGTTGAAATTCTAAGAGGACCACAAGGGGCATTATATGGCAAGGACTCAATCGGTGGCGTAATAAACATCATCACAAAAGAACCACAAAATGAGTGGAGTGGAAATTTGGGAGCGGAATACGGCTCGTATAACTATCTAAACCTTAGTTCAAACGCAAATGGTGCGATAATAGACGATAAGCTCTTTTTAAATTTAGGCGGAGTTTTAAGCAGTGATGATGGCTGGATAAAAAACGACTATAATGGTGATAAAAAAGCAAATAAAAACAGAAACTATAAATTTAACACAATGCTTACAGCAAAGCCACTCGATAGGCTAACGCTAAGACTAACTCTAAGCGCGGATAAGCAAAAGGATTATTTTTACAAGGGTGGGACAGGATTTTTAGGTAAGATAACAAGAGATCAAGCAAAACATGCAAATTTTGATATGCCTTCATCAACTGATTCAAAGTCATTTGCGCAAACACTTGGACTTGAGTATGAGTTTGACAAGATAAAGCTAACGTCGCTAACAACACACAAAAGCTCGACTGCTAATGGTATGTATGACGCTGATTATGGTGCTGGAAATTTAAACGACGGTTTAACACAATGGCAAAATGTAAAGATAGATACCATCACGCAAGAGTTACGCTTAAACAGCTTGGGCAATGATAGGTTTAAGTGGGTAGCTGGGGTTTATTTCGAAAAAGAAAAAACCGAAAATAAAGCAATGGGACAGGAGTTTTCTATGGGTCCTGGCATGTCAAATGCACAAGATGCACCAGCTAAGTTTGATGCCACGACCATGGCTGTGTTTGCTTTGGCAAATTATGAGATTATAGACGGACTTACACTTAGTGCTGGTGGCAGGTATCAGCAGATCAAAAAAGATATGGATTTAAAAATGCGTTATCAAACGCCAAACCCTGCTTTGGGCATGGCTGATTATGACTATAAAGATGAAGCTAAGTGGCGTAAATTTTTACCAAAACTTGGCGTGGTTTATGCTTTAAATGATGATTTAAGCGTATTTACAAACTACTCTATGGGCTATTTGGCGGGCGGACATAACTACTTCTCAACACAAGATCATCCAAAAAATAAATTCGAACCACAAACAAGCAATAATTATGAGCTTGGAATTCGCGGAAATGCCTTTGATAACGCACTAAGATTTTCATTAAGTGCATTTTATATGGACATAAAAGATATTCACACATACTCAATAGTTCCACCAAATTTATATCTAACTGATAACGGCGGCAAGGCGACTTCAAAAGGCGTAGAGCTTGAGGCACTTTATAGACTAAATAACGAGGTGGACATTAGCGGTTCATTTGCTATTTTAGACACAAAATACAAAGAGTATATCGGAAATGAAATTGCAAAAGGCAAAAAGATACAATACTCACCGAAATACAGCGCAACATTTGGCATAAGCTACGCTCATCCAAGTGGATTTTATGCACGGCTAGATGCAAATGCGAAGGGAGATACGTATTTTGATGCCATGAACTCACAAAAGCAAAAAGCGTGGCTGAGTGCTGATACAAGAATCGGATATAGATTTAAAGACTTTGATATTTATGGCTATGTGACAAATATAACAGATGAAAAATACGTGCAAAGCTATATGGAGCACTCTGGACGATACGGTATGGTGCATTTTAACGACCCTAGAAAATTTGGGCTTGGAGTTAGATACTCATTTTAGGGGTTAATATGCAAGAAAAAGCACTATCTAAGATTATCTTGCCAGTCAGAGCTAAGATAGTATTAGGCATTATCTTATCGGCACTTTCAGCCATATCAAAAGTCCTAGCTTTTTGCCTTTTTGCCCTTATCATCTCAAATTTAGTGCAAAATGAGATAAGGATAGACTTGCTTGTTTTGGCTGGAGTGTTTGTTGTAGCTGAGCTTTTGCTTAGAATGTTTGGCTTTGGTATTTCGCATAAAGCCGCGTTTGAATTAGAGCAAATTTTAAGGGTTAAAATTTCATCAAAGATGGCTAAAATCCCATATGGAGATGTGATAAGCCTAGGCACAGGTGAGCTTAAAAAAATCATGCTAAATGATGTAAAAGAGCTTCACTCATATGTGGCTGATACTACGCCTTATTTTGGTAGCCTTAGCGTATTGCCAGTGGCTAGTATGATCGCACTTTTGTGGCTTGATTATAGGATGTTTTTGGTTAGCATTGGAGTGTTTTTTGTAGGCGGATTTATACTTATGTTTGCCTTTAAAGATAATACAAAATATAGGCAAAAATACGATGACGCAACAGCTTTAATAAACGCTTCGATAATTGAATTTATCCAAGCTATGGCTGTGGTTCGCACGTTTTCAAACACCGATAATAGCTTTAATAAATACGATGAAGCATTAAAAAACTATGCAGACTCGCTTAAAGAGTGGCTTAGCTTTTCTAGCCTTTCATCTAAGTTAGCAATAGCTGTTTTAAGCCCATTGCCGACATATTTTGCACTAAGCGTTGCCGGAGCAATATTTTATCTTAATAACTCACTAATGCTTGGCGATTTTGTAGGCTGTTTGCTCGTTGGCACTGGATTTGTTAGTGTGTTTATGCCACTTATGATGCTTAGAAATTTCATAATGAAATCAAACGCCGCAGCACTTAGCATAATGCAGTTTTTAAATACCAAAGAGCTTTTTATCTCGCCTTTGCCAAAGGTGCCAAATGGCTATGATTTAGAGTTTAAAAATGTAAGTTTTAAATATCCTAACAAAGATGAGTTTGCCTTAAAAAATATAAATTTCAATGTAAAAAACGGTGAAATAATCGCCTTTGTAGGCGAAAGCGGTGCTGGTAAAAGCACGGCAGCTACCTTGATACCAAGATTTTATGATGTAAGTGAGGGTGATATAAAAATAGGTGGTATAAATATCAAAGATATAGCTATGCAAGATCTAAACAATCTCATCTCATTTGTATTTCAAGATGTCTTTTTGTTTAACGAAACGATATATGAAAATATCATAAAATCAAAGCCAAACGCAACAAAAGATGAGGTCATAAACGCTGCAAAAGCGGCAAATATACATGATTTTATCATGGGTCTTGAAAACGGCTATGATAGTGTAATTGGCGAAAGAGGAGCAAATTTAAGTGGCGGAGAAAAGCAACGCATAAGCATAGCAAGAGCCATACTAAAAGATGCTCCCATCATCGTACTTGATGAAGCTACGGCATTTGCCGATGCGTTAAGCGAGGAGCAAATCATCAAAGCTATATCAAATTTGATAAAAAACAAAACAGCCATCATCATCGCTCACCGCCTATCAACGATAGCTTGTGTGGATGAAATTTTTGTCTTTAAAAATGCTAGTATCTGCCAAAATGGCACTCATGATGAGTTAATCACGCAAGATGGTGAGTATAAAAAGCTTTGGCAAACCTATCAAGACGCACAAATTTGGAACATAAGGGGCAAAAATGCAAACTAAATCAATCCTATCTTTATACAAGACATTTTTGCAAATTTCAGCCAACCACGAAAAGGCCTATAAAAAAAGCCTATTTAGTAGCATTTTAGCGATCTTATTTGAGAGTGCGTTTTTGCTCTGTTTTTTTGAGTTTTTTATAGCTTTAACGCAAAATAATCATAAAATTTTAACTATCGTTTTAGCCATTATGAGCGTGGTATTTTTACTTTTTATGGTGTTTAAATTTAAAAGTGCAGACTATGATCATGGTGGTGTGTTTATAGATGTTGGCTATGATTTTCGTAAAAAGCTTGGTAAAAAGCTTACAAATTTACCACTTCAAACGCTAACAAGATATAAAACAGGCGAGTTAAATGCCATGCTTTCAAGTAGCGTTGATGAGGCTGTGATGTTTATGAATATGATACCTTCTATGTTTTTAGAGCCTGTAATCATAGCTATTAGTATATTTTTAGTCTCGCTTTTTTACGCACCTTATCTATCCTTGATAGTTGCCATAGCTTTTCCCATAGCTTTTTGGCTTTATAAGTTAAGGCGAAAACTAGCCATCGCGGAAAAAGATGAGTTTATCAAAGCAAATGCAAAGCTCGAATCTCAAATCATCGAATACATCCAAGGTATCGGCGTTTTACGCTCACTAAATTTAGTCGGAGCAAACTCAAAAAATTTAAACAAAAGCATAGAAAATGTAAAGCTCATACAGCAAAAAGCAGCCAACATAAGTGCCTTGCCAACGATAGCCTTTGGGTTTATAGGCATTGGCGTTATGATGATAGCCTTATGTGTTGGGGTCTATCTAAATCAAGCTGAGCTAGTTGGTGTGGGCGTGGTGATAGCAGTGCTTGTGATAAGTTCAAGCGTGATAGAGCCGATGTCTGTTTTATTGCCCGTTGCGTCGCTCTTTGATCTAATAGACATGGCATTTAAGCATACAAATGAGATACTAAATTTAAAAGAGCTACAAACTAGCAAGCCACACTCAGTTCCTAAGAATTTTGACATAGAGTTTGATGATGTAAGTTTTGCTTATGAAAAATCAAACGCAAACGCTTTAACAAATGTGAGCTTTAAAATCCCGCAAAACTCGCTCACCGCTATCGTAGGAGCTAGTGGGAGTGGTAAAAGCACGATAACTAAGCTTTTGATGAGATATGCAGACTGTGATCAAGGAAGCATAAAAATAGGTGGAATTGATATAAAAAATATCCCACAAAATGATCTTTTTAAACTTCTTTCTGTGGTGTTTCAAGATGTTTATTTGTTTGATGATAGCATAAAAAACAACATCTTAATGGCAAATTTAAACGCCGATGAAAATGCTGTAAAACAAGCTGGTATTAGTGCAAACTGCGATGAGTTTGTATCTAGGCTAAAAGATGGCTATGATAGCGTGGTTGGCGATATGGGTAAAAATTTAAGTGGTGGAGAAAAACAACGCATAAGTATAGCAAGAGCCATACTAAAAGATGCTCCCATCATCATGCTTGATGAGCCAACAGCCGCACTTGATACGCAAAGTGAAGCTGGAGTGCAAAAGGCGATAAATGCCCTTGTCAAGGATCAAACCATACTCATCATCGCTCACCGCCTATCAACGATAATGAAAGCGGATCAAATTTTAGTTTTTGATAAATCAAGGCTCGTTCAAAAAGGCACTCACGATGAACTTATAAAAGATACAACTGGCAAATATTATCAAATGTGGCAATCAACCCAAAGTGCAAAAAGCTGGAAAATATCGAGCAATGATGTATAAAGCTTCGCTTATTTGCACTCTGTGTATCGCTCAGTATATTAGTATCGGCTTTTTTAGCGAGGGGCTTATCGCTATACTTAGGCAAGATGGCATGAGCTTGGAACAAGTTGGACTTTTGAGATTTATGGGATTTAGCCTTGTTTTTGGCTTTTTGTTTGCGCCCTTAATCGATAAAATCGCAAACGGCAGATACAAAAAGATAATCATCGCAGCTCAGTGCTTGGTGGTGGCGATTTTGGCTGTGATTAGCTTTTTGGATATCGGGCAAAACCTAGCTAGTATCATCTTGCTAGCATTAATGATATCATTTATTAGTATGGGTAGCACAGTCGCTTCAAATGCGTTTTTTATGAAAATTTCTGATAGTTTCGGACTAGAAAAGATAAATGCGTCTAAATTTGCAGGCACTATGCTAGGGCATATCGTTGGCAACGGACTTACGCTTATTATTTACGCAAAATTTGGCTGGAATGCCACTGTGTGTTTTTTGGCTGTGATAACGGCGATTTCTGCGATAAATGTATTATTTTATAAAGAAAATACTCAAATTCTAACTAACGAAAGCTTGAAATTTAAAGAGATGATATTATTTTTCAAGGGTAAAAAGGCGTGGCTTAGCGTTTTATTTTTACAGTCAATTGGCATATGCTCAGCCTTTGGACTTTTAAATCCTATGCTTGTTGATATAGGCTGGGAGCTAGAGCTTATCGGTCAAGTCCTTCACATCTATGGTATGGCATTTGGCTTTTTTGGAAGCGTTTTGGCTGGATTTTTGATTGGTAAATTTGGGGCAAAAAATAGCCTTATAATTTTAGTATTTTTTCAAAGTTTTAGCATATTAAGCATTTTATTTATGCTAAATGGTTACACCAAATACTATCAAGTGCTTTTAGTTTGTGCGTTGATGTATAGCGTTTATGTGGCTGGTATGACGATGCTTTCAACTATAATGATGCAAAAATCGCCAAACGCACTAGCTAGTGAGTACTCTATCCAAAGCAGTGCAAATTTGTTTTTTCAGTTTATTGCATTTTACCTTGGCATGGTTTTAGCGAGTTTGTTTGGATACGCTACGGTTGTGGTAGGTTCGTGCGTGTTTTCTCTCATTACTCTTTTTTATTTTGTAAAAATTTATAGATATTTTTAAAAGGAAACATTATGTATAAAATCGATTTTAGTGATGGCATTTCTGAAACTTTGCTTATAAATTTATATATGCGAAGTCTTGATTTTAAAAGCGATGAGCCTATATTAAGTGACGCTTTTTCAGGCGATGTCGTAAGCGGGATTGACTATGATTTTACTAAATTTAACAAAAGCAAGATGAGTAGGGTCGGCATAGTCATAAGGGCTAAATTTTTTGATAATGAGGCCGTGAAATTTTATCTACAAAATGAAAATGTTGTCATCGTGCAAGTTGGCTCTGGGCTTGATACTAGACCGCTTAGGCTTGAGGGGATTTGCAAAAACGCCTATTTTTATGATATAGATTTGCCAGATGTCATTACACTTAGAGAAAATCTCATACCAAAAGCGAAAAATAACTTCTACATAGCCTCATCGATGTTTGAAACGGCTTGGATGGACGAGCTTGCTAGTAAGCACAAGGGGGCTAAGTTTTGTTTTATACTTGAGGGCATTGCGATGTATTTTAATAATGAGATGATGAGCGGATTTTTTAGAAATTTAGGCGAGAGGTTTGATGGGGTGATCATGCTTGATTTTTTAAATAAATTTATGGCAAAACAGATGAGTAAGGGTAGGCATGATGTGATAAAATTTATGAAAAATAAGTTTGATTTTTACGGTATTGATGACATTTCTGAGGCCTTAGCGTGGAGTGATAAGTTATCTCATATAAAAACTGCAAAGATGATGAATATGTATAAAAGTCACTGGGGAGTTGGCGGATTTATTGGGTGTTTTATACCGCAGATAGTAAATGCAAACAAGATGTTTGTATTTGAGCTAAAAAAGAAAAACTTAAATGTTGTAAAATCTTAGTCATACGCAATCCAAACGCAGCATATATCGGCGGTAGAAGCCAGATGAATTTAAAATTTAAAAGCTTTAAAGATGATGAGTGCGAAGTCATAGCTATAAATTTAGGCAAAGGCAAGTATAGCGATAAAATGGGA
>NZ_CAJHOF010000008.1 GCF_905120465.1 Campylobacter majalis | reverse complement strand
GATTTTCTTTTACGATTACTGCTCTCATTCTTTGGTTTAATGGAAGTTTTTATGCCGAGTGCTTCGCTTGGCTTTTGTCGCTACCATCATTCTTTGGGGCTTGAGAAGTTTCTTAAAGAGAGTACCAAAACACAAGTGGTAATATACAATATAAGGTATATTTTTATTTTGTGTTATTTTAAAAAGCCTTAAATCCAAAGAGTGTTTATTATGTTACATTTTGATATAGATTTTTGTTTGCATGTTTAGATAATAATGATTTGATGATTTTGGTTGGTATTAAATATAAATTTAAGCTATATAAAAGCTTTGTTTAATAAAATTCTTAATTATTATATTTAAATTAAAGTATAGAAAATGGAAAATATATTTTTAGAAGCTTATGACGTTTTTAAGATTTATCCAAGCTCCGGCGGTAAAATTTATACAGATTTTTTGCAAAATAACAAGCGTTACTCAATCACTAGATGTTATTATAATATAGTAATTGACAATGTATTTTTGACATATTCGCATTTGTTGCTTTATGAAGAATGCTTATATATACTTCACTCACAAAACAAACTTATTAAAGGGAATTTTTCATTTAGTATTAAAAAATCTGAGCTTGCTAAAAAATTTAAGACAGATATAACAAAAAGTGCGATTGATACAATTAAAAGATTAAACGAATTAGAGCAGGTAAAGATAAGAATTTTTGTCAAAGATAAAATTGAAAAAGAGCTAAACATAATTGAGTATATAAGTGTCAAGAATAGTGATAAGTATAGTGATATACCAGATGAGATACAGGTTCGATTAAATGCCGAATTTGTTAAATTATATCGTTGTGCATATCTTGATAAGATAGAGTATTTAAATGAATTTTCGCAGGAGCAGGGCGGTTTTGTGAGATATTTTATGCAGCATGAATTAGATGCTGGTGTTAAGACATCTGCTGTTCTTGATAAGATGGGTGTATTTGAGTATGTGCCATTTGGTAGAAAGAAACGTTTTGAGCATGAAATAGCAAATTTAAGCTTTTTTTACAAAAATGAAAGACATTTTGTCAAAGATGGCTATGTGTTGTCTGGTGATAATAATGGCAAATTTGCCAAAAACCAAAATGCTTTTATTATGCTTTATAATATCATCTATGAGCAAGCTAGTAAAAACTACACGAAAAATATCGTGCTTGATGAGAATAATTTAGTTGAGTATTACAAGAGATTTGGGATGTTTTCATCGGCTCAAAGCGTGTTTAAATCGCTTAATAACTTAGAGCTTATGCTAAATAGATCTATTCAAAATGATGAGCTTGATATTGAGTATTTTTCGAGATTTTTTGAGAGTATTGTGTGTAAAAAAGGCAGTAATTTAAAAGTATTTATAGAGCTAAATCAAAAGGGGTTTGAGCATATAATATCTCGTCGTGCAAATTTAGATGCGTGGGATATAGATGCTGCTGAGTATGGCATTAGCACTTATCCCAAAAATGTATCTTGCGTGGTAAATTAAGCAAATTTTGCCAATGCTTTAGCTAAATCATCAGGGCTGTCTATACCTATGCTTTGGCTTTGTATTTGTAACATTGCTATTTTTTTGCCATTTTCTAACGCCCTTAATTGCTCTAGTTTTTCGGTATTTTCAAGCACTGAGTATGGCATCGTGCAAAATTGTTTTAAATTTTTTACCCTATATGCATATATTCCAAGATGTATTTTATAATCGCTAAATTCATCTCTATTAAATGGTATGCGTGAGCGTGAGAAGTATATGGCGTTTGAGTTTATATCTGTGATGACTTTGACTAAATTTTTATCATCTATGTTCTCATTTAAGGCTGATTTATAGCATGAAAACATAAATGCATTATCTATATTTTTGTCGCAAAAGTCCTTAAATTTCTTAATATTTTCAGCCTCTATAAATGGCTCATCGGCTTGAACGTTTATGATTAGCTCATCATCATTTAAGCCTAAAATTTGTGCCGCTTGTCTTATCCTGTCCGTTCCACTTTGATGATTTGTATCTGTCATGACGGCTTTTATGCCGTGTGATGTAGCGATTGATTTTACTTTTTCATCATCTACAGCAACCACTACATCATCGACTTTGCTTACATTTTTGGCTGTTGCAACAAACATCGGCACACCAAATATATCGGCTAAAATTTTATCCTTAAACCTTGTTGAACCAAGACGTGCAGGTATAATTATCATCGTTTTATCCACTCGCTTATACTTGATTTGATCTGATTTTTTTCTACTACGTCAGGGTGTAAAATTTTTGCGTTAAATAGCGAATTTATCGTATGCGGCACCTTTTCTTTATATAAATTTGCTAGTTTGTTTAACCCATCTTTTTCATCTATGGCACTTAATTTGTTTGCTTTTAGCATACTTGGAGCAAATTTTACCCAATGTGCGGTTGAGGTTATGATTGTTGTGTTTTTTGATTTTGCCATTTTAAAGCACGTTGCAGTATGAGGGTCTATCGCATAGCCTTTTTTGGCATATTTTTTTATATATTTTTCACATTTTTTATCACTTGCAAAATCCGCTTCAAAATCTTTTTTGATCTGCTCTAGCTCATCATTGCTTAGTTTGTAAAATTTATTAGTTTTTAAATCGTCCATTAACTCTTTGGTTCTAATTGCTCCAAATTTATCAAAAAGCAGTCTTTCGATATTGGAGCTTATTAGTATATCCATTGCTGGGCTTATAGTTTGAATTAACTTTTTGCCTCTTAGATCATAAATTCCAGTGTTAAAAAACTCAGTTAGGATATTGTTTGCGTTTGAAACGATTTTGATTTTATCAATTTTTGCACCCATTTTTTTGGCATAGTATGCACCAAGTGCGTTGCCAAAATTGCCACTTGGCACGACGATATCGATATATTCGTCGTTTTTTATCACGTTTTGTTTTAATAATCTTGCGTATGCATATGCATGATAGATGATCTGAAACAAAATTCTACCAAAATTTACTGAGTTGGCAGCACTTAAATTTAAGTTTTGCTTCTTTAGAGTTGCCTTAAAATCATCATCAGCAAGAAGTGATTTTAAAGTGCTTTGAGCATCGTCAAAATCGCCTTTTATACCAATTGTTTTTAGGTTTGAGCCTTGCATACATACCATTTGCAATCTTTGAACTTCGCTGGTGCCATTTGCAGGGTATAAACACACTACTTTTATGTTTTTTGCATTAGCAAAAGTTTTTAGCGTAGCTGGGCCAGTATCGCCACTTGTGGCACACATAATTAGATAGTTTTGCCTACTTTTTTGAGCTAGAGAGCTTAAAATTTCGCCAAATGGTTGAAGTGCCATATCTTTAAACGCACGTGTTGGTCCATGATATAACTCATTTACAAAAAGACGCTTTTTAATCTGCTTTAAAGGCACTGGATTTTTGCCATCATCAAAATTTTTATAACGTTTAATGGCCTTTTTAAAAACGCTTTTTTTGATATCAAATTTAAACATTTTTATTATTTTTAGGGCAAATTTTGAGTATTTTAATTCACCTAGTTCTGCCCACAAAGCATCTGTAATGAGTGGAAATTTAGACGGTGCATATAGTCCGCCATGAGCTGAACTTGGCGATAGCAAAGCCTCGCTTAGTTTTACTTTTTGTAGTTTTTCGCCCTTGTTTGCACGTGTTTGAGTTAGCTTCATAATTTCTCCTTACTGTTTTATCATCGTGCCGATTCCATCATCGGTAAATAGCTCCAAAAGCAAAGAATGCGATAATCGTCCATCTAATATATGTGCGTTTGAAACGCCATTTTTCACACACTCTAGTGCCGCATCTACCTTTGGTATCATTCCGCCACTTATTACGCCGTTTTGCTTGAGTTTATCTATCTCTTTTTTATCTAGTTTGCTAATTAATTCGCCGTTTTGGTCTAAAATACCCCTAGTATCGGTTAGAAATATCACTCTTTCTGCTTTTAATGCACTTGCTACTTTTGAAGCACATAAATCTGCATTTATATTGTAACTGTTTGCGTCATCATCTGTGGCTATTGGTGCTATAACTGGCACAAATCCATCTTTTATAAGATTTAATATAAGGGCCGCATTTACATCGGTTATCTCGCCAACATAGCCGTATTTACCGTCATTTAGTGTCTTTGCTTTTAATAAATTTGCATCTTTGCCACTTATGCCAACAGCTCTTGTGCCATTTTTATTTAATAATGCGGTTATCTCTTTGTTTATGGAGCCACTTAATACCATCTCTACGACTTGCATTGCCTCTTTTGTCGTAACTCTAAGCCCATCTATAAATTCGCTTTTAATTTCAAGTTTGTCAAGGTAGTTATTTATCTTTTTGCCACCGCCATGCACGACTACGACTTTTATGCCAACTATTTGAAGCAAGGTGATATCTTTTACAAAATCTTCTTTTAACTTATCGTCTGTTTGTGCTGAACCACCATATTTTATGACAAAAATCTTATCGCGAAATTTCTGAATATAGGGCAGTGCGGATATGATTACGTTAGCAGTTTTAATTTTTTTATGCAAAATTTATCCTTGTTTTAAAGCGGATATTATAAAATTTTTGTCTTTATAAGCTCTTTAAACTCAGGGCTTAAAGTGGTTTTTAGCTTGATGAGTGAGATTGGTAGATTAAATTTTTCTATCTTGACTAAATCTTTTTGTGTTACTAAAAGCGATGTTGCGTCGTATTTGTTTAAAATTTCAACTAGTTCTTGTCGTTTAAAATCATAATGGTCTGGATAAAACTCATGAGCTATACATATCTTTAAATGCTCATTTAACCTACTTGGATTTGCTATAGCTGTTACTAGCACCATCTTTTTGGTTTGATTTTGAATGTGGCTTTTGCGAAAGTGCGTTAGCCCTTCACAAGCGATAAAATCAGCGTATCGATAAAAGCTATGTGGGTATCTATACGCTCCAGCTGGTATGCAAAATTTAAACTTTGGCTCAGGTTTTGGGCGGATTAGTATATTTAATTTTTTGATGTGAAATTTCCCAAATCCATCATCAAGCAAGACGTATTTAGCACCTAGTTCTTTAGCTTTAAGGATTGCTGTGCTACGGTTTTCGCTGACTATTACGTTTGCATTTTTGACATTTTTTGCATACTCCATTGCCTCATCGCCACTTAAATTGACATCTGCTAAAATTTCGCCATGTTTGGCTACAAGTATTAATCCTTTGCTTTTTCTTTTGTATCCTCTAAGCACAACAAAACCGCCACTAAATTCATTTAAAATTGCTATACTAAGCGGTGTTTTGCCACTACCGCCAAGTGTTAAGTTGCCTACGCTAATAACTGGTATATCGTGTGAAATTTCATGTCTAAGTAGAAATTTTAGTTTAATTATTAATGAGTATATAAGACCTAGTGGATAGAGTAAAAAAGCTAGTAAAGTCTCAAAAATATTTGGGCTAAGAAAATATCTCTCAGCCCACTTATGTAGGTTTTTATACACGTGTTTTTGCTATTTGTTTTATCTTATCACAGATATACATTACTTCTTCATCTTTTAGCGAGTTGTATATCGGCAGCGATAGAACTTGCTGGTATGTTTTTAATGCATTTGGATAAGCATTTACCTTTAAGTTATATTTGTTTTTATAGTAGCTTAATAGGTGAATAGGTATATAGTGAAGTGAAGTATGTATGCCATTATCTAGCAATTCACGTGCGAAACTATCGCGGTTTTTGTCTATTTTTATGATATATTGTGTGTATGCGTGATCGCGTTTTTTAATCGGAGTGCTTACGTGTGGGACGTCTTTTAATTCGCGGTTGTAAATTTCAGCGATATGTTGGCGACGTTTTCTAAATGTGTCATATTTTTGTAGCTGAGATAGTGCAAATGCTGCATTTATAGCAGTTATGTCATATTTTAAACCGATATCAACCACATCATACACGTAGCTTAAATTTCCATGACGATCAAGTCCATTTATTAGTGCATGGTTGCGTAAAAGCTGTGCTTTTTGTGCAAGTTCGTCATTGTTTGTTATCATAAAACCAGCCGCTGAGATAGGATTAATAAGCTGTGAATGTATATGAAAACAAGTAAGAATAGACTCTTTTGCTGCTAGTTTTTCGCCATTATAAGTAAGTCCTACTGCCTCGTTTGCATCATCAAGTACTTGTATTTCGTATTCGTCAGCTATTTTTTTTATTTCTGATATCATTGCACTTTGACCTGCAACGTGATTTACAAACACACCCTTTAGTTTTTTGTGATGATTTTTTTGCAAGCACTCTTTTAATGCATTTGGATCGATGTTAAAATCATCTTCGTCTATATCTACAAGTATTGGCTCAGCATCAAAGTGGCGGATAGCTTGTGCTATGCTAGGAAAAGCATTAACCGAGCAGATAAATTTATCTCCGCGTTTTACATCCATAGCACTTAGGGCTAAATGATGCGTTGCGGCGTTTGAACTAGTTGAAACAGCATGTTTTACGCCAAAAAATTTTGTTAAATAACTCTCTAGCTCATGCACGACAGTATTATTTTGGCTACTTAGAGTTTTCTTGATAGCCTCTATATCATTATCATCAATTGTTGGTTTGTAAAATAAAATCTCTTGCATATAGTGTCCTTTATGATATTTTTGCAATTATTGGCATACGACGTTTAAATTCGCTTGAATTTACGCGTTTAAGCACAGTATTTATCAATAGTTCATCGTTGAAATTTTTGATCAAATTTTCATAATTATCGCCATTTACTTCAATAAACTCAAGCACTTTATCAAGCACAGCATAGCTGTATCCAAGATCAGCCTCGTCGCTTTGCCCTTCAAACAAATCAGCACTTGGAGCTTTGTTTATTATTTTCTCATCTATTTGTAAAAATTTTGCAAACTCAAAAATTTCGCTTTTGTAAAGCTCGCCGATAGGATTTAAAGCATATGCCAAATCCCCATAAATCGTCCCATATCCAAGCATTAGTTCGCTTTTATTGCTTGTGCCAACAACCAAGGCATTTATGTTAAACGATGCATCGTATAGTAGGCTCATTCTAATTCGTGCCATTATGTTGCCTAGTCGGTGGTGATTTTTTATATCAAGTGTTGTTTTGTAGGCGTTTAATATATCGTCTAAATTTATCACTTTATGATTTATCTCAAGTGTTTTACATAGGTTGTAAGCGTCATCTAAATTTGTCTGTGATGATGTTGATGTTGGCATTAGTAGTGCATAGGTGGAATTTGGTGCAGCGTGTTTGCATAGTGTAGCTACAACAGCCGAATCAAGACCGCCACTAACACCTAATAAAAATCCATTAGCCCCACTTTTACTAAGATAGTCTTGTAAAAAATTTATAAGTTGGTTTTTTATGTTAGAATAATTAATTTTTCTCATATTTTAAGCCTATGTTAAAAATTTAAACTCTGCGATTATACTAATTTTATTATTAAAGTTATATTTAAAAATAAAAAGATAAAATTCCAAATGAAAATTAAATGTAATGGAAATTCTTAATTATGATGGTATTTAGAAAAACTTTTGGGATATATCAAACAAATTGCTATATCGTGCGTGAAGGCGAACAAGAACTTATAATAGATCCGGGCGAAGGTTCTTGCGAATGGGTTATTAAAAGCGTGAAAAATGCTCGTGCAATACTTCTTACTCATGGGCATTTTGATCACATTTATGATGTGGCGGCATTAAAAAAAGAGCTTAAAGTCCCAATTTTTATACATAAAAATGATGCATTTTTCCTAAGAAGCGATCAAGATTATATGGGATATGAGTGTTGTGAGGCTGATTTTATGGTAGAAGAGGGTGAGTATGTGTATGGTGGATTTAAATTTAAATATCACTATTTTCCAGGGCATACGCCAGGATGCAGTATGATTGAGATAGATGATATGATTTTTAGTGGTGATTTTTTATTTAAAGACAGTATTGGAAGGTGGGATTTTGAGTATTCAAATGGTTTTGATATGCTTAAAAGTGTTGAAAAATGTAAGCAACTTAAAGGCAGATATACCATATATCCTGGACATGGCGAAAGCACAACATTAGAGCGTGAAAGGGAAAATTTTGACGCATATATAAGATATATAAAATCAACCTTAAAGTAAAAATTTACAAAGCCATCGCAAATATAAGCTAATTAAAAATTTTATTTAGTTATAATCTAAACATTTACAAGTAATAAGCAAATATTGGGGAGGTTTAATGAGCGAAAACGTCGAAAAAGAAGAATTTGTTGAGGTCAAAACCCGCGAGATTGATGGCAATTTTTATAATTATTTGGTGGTTTTTATATGTTTTTTATGGTCTGCTTTTCAGCTTTATATAGCTTATTTTCCGCTTAACACAACCATATCTCGTTCTATACACTTAGCTTTTGGTCTTGGTCTTATATTTTTGCTATATCCAGTTAAATTTCACAAATCGGCACATTTTAAGATGCCTTTTTATGATATTGTGTTGTTTGTTTTGGGTGTTTGTTGTGTGCTTTATCCTGCGGTTGATTTTTACGGACTTGCACAAAGACCTGGTGATTATTTACAGCGTGACATTATAGTTGCTTGTATTGCAATTATCATCGTGCTTGAGGCTGGCAGACGTGTGCTTGGACCAGCACTTGGCATAATCTGTGCTATATTTTTAGCATATGATTATTTTGGGCAATACATGCCTGATATCATTTCTCATCAGGGTGCTAGTTTGCAAAAATTAGCAGGTCATATGTTTTTGACTACTGAGGGTATTTTTGGTGTTCCGCTTGGCGTTAGCGTGAGTTTTATATATCTTTTTGTATTGTTTGGTTCTTTGCTTGAACGTGCTGGAGCAGGGCAGTATTTTATAAATGTTGCGTTTGCTATGCTTGGTAAATTTCGTGGAGGACCAGCAAAAGCATCAGTTATAGCAAGTGGTCTTACTGGCATGGTAAGTGGAAGCTCAACAGCAAATGTTGTAACTGTTGGCACTTTTACTATACCGCTTATGAAAAAAGCGGGTTTAAGCAGGACAAAGGCTGGAGCCATTGAAGTTGCGGCTGGGGTTAATGGACAGCTTATGCCACCTATTATGGGAGCGGCTGCTTTTATTATAGCTGAGTTTTTAGGCATGAGTTATTCAAATGTCATGATGGCGGCACTTATACCAGCTTTTGCTTGTTATATATCTTTGTTTTTTATCGTTCATTTAGAAAGTGTTAAGCTTGGGCTTAAGGGTATAGAAGATAGCAAGTATCAATCTAAACTTAAAATTTTCCTTAGCGGTATACACTATCTAACGCCAATATTTGTGCTTTTATATACGCTTTTAATTGCTAAAGAATCAGCTATATCAGCGGCATTTAATGCGATAGGATTTTTGTTTTTAATAATGATATTTCAAGAGCCTGTAAAAAAATTAGCCACGAGAGAAAAGGTTGGCTTGGATGATATCTTGCTTGGTTTTGCTGACATATTTTGGGCTATGGTAGCAGCTGCTAAAAATATGACGACCATTGCAGCTGCTACTGCACTTGCAGGGATAATAGTAGGCTCTATATCTCTTACTGGATTAGGGCAGGTTTTATCTGAGGTGGTTGAGGCTGTTGCTGGAGATAATATTATATTAATACTATTTTTAACAGCACTTATGTCATTAATACTTGGCATGGGACTGCCTACTACAGCAAATTATATAGTTGTTTCTAGTTTAGTTGCACCAGTTATTTATATGTTGGCACTTAAAAATGGATTTTTGATACCATTAATAGCAGTGCATTTGTTTGTGTTTTATTTTGGGATTTTAGCCGACGATACTCCGCCTGTTGGTATAGCAGCATATGCTGCGGCTGGTATCGCCAAAGCAAATCCCATAACAGTTGGCATACAAGGATTTTTCTATGATTTACGCACAGCGATTTTGCCTTTTGCTTTTTTCTTTAATAGCAAACTCTTGCTAATTGAAAGTGTTGATGCCACAAATCCAAGTGATGCTAAAGGTATAGTTTGGATGAGCAATCCGTTTGAGATAGGTCTTGTTTTTGGTATGGCTTTAATTGGGATGTTTGCTTTTACTTCCGTTTTACAAGGGTATTTTGTTAATAAACTTAGAATGTGGGAGAGAGTGCTACTAATCCCAGTAGTGCCACTAGCCCTAGTGCCAAACGTTTGTGCAAAATATTCCATCATACCAAATGAATATTTTGGATACGTCATCGCTGGTGCCATATATGCTTTTGTTTTTGCTACTCAGTGGATTGATCATTTAAGGCTTAAAAAACTTCAAGCAACATCTTAATTTTGGGGATTTTATCCCCATACATCTTTTTAATTTAATCTATTGCATTGATATGATTTTATACAATTGCAAACACATTCTTGCAGTGTTTAACTCTATAATGAGCTAAAATTTAACACAAGTCCATCATAAATTTTCTAGCTATCAAAGTAGATAATGCTATCATCAAGTTCGCTAAATTTTCTTAAAATTGGCAGTAAATATTTGCATATAGATCATGCCATATTTATTTTAGCTACCTTTTATAGCTACGCTAGCGAAGTAGAAACATTGGTTGTTTTTACTGGTTCCACACTCTCTTTTTCAAAGAGAGTATAAGCACAAGATCACGTATTTTAGCATCAAAGTAACTCTCAATCTTTATTTTACCACTAATTTTAGCTATTTTTTGCATTCATTTGCTATTAAAATTTTATTTGTTTTGGCTCAATTTAACTTAAATCAAATAAAAGCAGCTTTAAGTTATGATTTTGTCGATAAAAATAAGTATATATATCACTCAAAAATTTCAGAAGCGAAATTTAAAGAAATTTTAAAACTGTTTTAAAAAACATTTTTTGCAAAAAATAGATTAAACAAATTTAAAAGCATAAAAAGAGATAACTTTTTGTTACACTTAAAAAAGTGTGAGTTTGGATTTAAAACTTGCAAAAATCTCTATCAAATTTTATTAAAACTAATAAGATAAAATAGGGTTAAGTTAAATTGAGCTTTGTTTAAAATATTTACGTAAAGTTACTTCTAAATTCCTATGATTTTTGATATCTTACTTGTTTTTATACCTATATAAAAATATTTCAAAATTTCTTTAAATTCTTTTTTGAAATTCAGAAACTATATATACTTATTTTTTAACTTCGCTACGCTCGTTATTTTTTAAGAACATTGGCAAAATCACCTCTTTAAGAAAGCTCCTTGTTTGGAGCTTAAGTTAAATTTAACCTTTTAGTTTAAGCCATTTTGCTTTGGGTTTTGTGCTTATACATATGAGTATCGGCTTTATGGATAATTCCTTCTATATCTGGATCTTTTGGATTATTTATGGCGTATCCAACGCTTATACCTAGTTTTGTGTAGTTTTGATTTGTTGCATACGTTTTTTCAAGTATTTTAACTAGCTTATCCGCTTCTTTTTGTAAATCAACATCGCATTTGTCACGTATAGCTATAAACTCATCTCCGCCAAATCTGCCTAAAATATAGCCTTTAAGCTGATCTTTGAGTGTATTTGCAGTAGCCATTAGTGCTTCATCACCGACTACGTGTCCGTATTTGTCATTTACATATTTAAAGTCGTTTAAATCCATAAATAAAATACCAAAATTCTTATGTGAGTTTCTATCCATCCAGTCATATATATAGCGTCTATTATATAAACCTGTAAGCATATCTGTATATGCTATTTTCTTAAGCTGTTTTTTGTATAAAAGCTCTTGTGTGACATCTTTTGCCACACCAATCGTTCCCATGATTTTGCCATTTCTATCATGAATTGGTGCTTTTTTGGTTATTAGACTACGTAGCTCACCAGAGCCAACTTTTAGTGTTTCATTTAGCGTAAGCGTCGCATCAGCTCTCATGACATCTATTTCAGACTCCATACATATAAACTCGCCTTGCTCGTAATCCTCCGGACTTAGCTCCCATATAAACAAATGCCCTCTATTTGTGCATTCTTCGCGTGTTTTTCTGTGTCCATCTGGAGCCGATGGTAGTGCGTCTAAAAAGCTGTTGTTAAAGAGTTTATGCCTTCCTATGGTATCTTTTACCCAGATTAAATCATCGGTTGAGTTTATAATAGTCTCAAAAATTTCTTTTTGCTCAAAAAATCTATTGTTAAATTCAATCGTTTTAATTAACTTTTTAAAATAAAATTTTATATCATTTTTATTAGGTTCGCTTGGCCAAATATCGTGTATATCATCTAAGTTTAGAGTATAAAAATCATCTTTGTTAATACAAAGTGTTAAGATGTCTAAATTTTTATTTAAATTTTGCAATTTATCTGTGATGGTTGTAATCTCATGAATTTCTAATTTTGCTATTATATAATCAGCCTTTTTTAAATCAATATTGTCTAAATTTTCATAATATTTTAACACTAAATCTTTTGGAGCCAAATCCAATATAAGCTTGAAATTTTGTTGTGTTAGACCTATTATATATAGGGTTTGTTCGTGTGCAAACACTTTTAATTCCTTAGTTTATAAAATTTTTAAGTATTGTAATTTTACTAAAAGTAATTTAAAAATATATAGGCTTAAAAACTTATTTGAAAATTATAGACAAAATTCATATTGGGAAATTTATTTAAATTTCCCAAATTTACTCTAGGCTTGTAAGGCGTTATCTAAATCAGTTATTAAATCATCAACGTTTTCTATGCCTATGCTTAGTCGTATTACGCCAGGACCCACGCCTACAGCATTTAGTTCATCATCGCTTAGTTGAAAGTGTGTAGTGCTTGCAGGATGTGTTATTAAAGACTTGCTGTCGCCTATATTTACTACAATTGAAAATAATTTAACTGCATTTATGACACGAGTTGCTAATTGCTTATCGCCCAAATCAAAGCTTATAAGACCACTTGCCTTACCATTTTTTAGATATTTTTGTGCTTTTTCATAACTTGGATTGTCTTTTAAAGTAGGGTAATTTACATTTTTTACTTTTGGATGAGAGCTTAAAAAATTTGCTATTTTTTCAGCATTTTCGCATACTTTTGCCATTCTTAAGCTTAACGTCTCAAGTCCTTGTATCATCATAAAAGCACTATGTGGTGCTAGTGTTGCACCAATGTCGCGCAATAAGCATAATTTTATACGTAAAATATAACAATCTAATTCGTCAGGCAGTTGTGCGTATATTAGTCCATGATAGGTATCGTCTGGTTCGTTAAACCACTCATATCTTGGGTTGTTTTTTATTATGCTATTTAAGTGATTTGATGCTGTGATTAATCCGCCAAGGGCTGTTCCGTTACCATTTATGTATTTTGTCGCTGAATACACCGCTACATCGATGCCGTGAGTGTGTGCATCAAAAAGCACTGGAGTTGCGACGGTATTATCAACTATGGTTATAACTTTGTGTTTTTTTGCTATATCTACTATCTTTTGGATATTTGCAACTGAAATTTGCGGATTTGCTAAACTTTCAAAAAATATTGCTTTTGTTTTATCATCTATTAAAGCTTCTAAATCATCGGCACTATCTGCGTCAAATATCTTAGCTTGTATTCCAAAACGTTTAAAAGTCTTAGTTAGCAAAGAACCGGCATAAATTTTTTGTGCTACGATGATGTTATCTCCAGCTTGTGCTAAATTTGCTATAGCGTAAAATATCGCCGCTTCACCGCTTGAAGTGCTAATAGCCATTTTTGCACCAGCAAAGGCTGCAAATCTTGTTTCTAAAACGTCAAGCGTTGGGTTTGTAAGACGCGAATAAATAGGTCCAAATTCTTTTAATGCAAATCTAGCAGCTGCTGTGTCACTGGAGCCAAAATCAAATGCTGCACTCATATATACTGGTACAGCCATCGCACCTGTTCCGCTTTTGGTGTTGTAACCAAAGTGTGTTGCAATTGTTTCTTGATTCATTTTTACTCCCTTATTTTGCTTAATAATTATTTAAATTTTAAATAAAATCATGCTTACTTAAAATTTCATGATTTTATTATAATTAAAGTAAAAATAACGTAAAAAAAATAAAAATTTTAAATTTAGATTTTTTTGGTATCATTTTACCTAAAATTTTAAGTGAAAATATGAGCAATCAAGACGAAAAAGCAAAAAGAGTAAAATACTTAAGAGCATTGGAAAAATTTGCAAAATCAGCCGTAACAAGCCTAAAAAGAGATGATTTTGACGAGAATGAATTTAGGCTTAGAATGAATAAAAATGCTAAAATTTTTGAAAAAGCACAGGCTGTGTATTTAGACAATGCTTATACAAAAGAGCTTGAAAATTTTGTTAATTTGGTGCTTAGTAATGGCGAAAAAACACAGATGATTAAGAGTGCAAATTTGCTTGATAAGCTAAGAAATCAAAAAACATATAAAAAAGAAAAACATAAAAATAGCTATAAGGACGAACATTGAGTAAGGTTATCATATTTGATATGGATGGCACGATTATAGATAGCTCCAAGGCGATTGAGATAACTATAAATGACATAAGGGCCGATATGGGGTTAGAGCCACTTGCAACGGCGTATATAACACGTGTTATAAATGAGCCAGGTAGAAATTTGGCGTTTGATTTATATGGTTTGCAAAATCCAAGCTCGTCGCTAAAAGCTGGTTTTGAGAAAAATTTTAAAAAAAATTACGACTTATATGCTAGATGCTATGAAGGTATAAAAGATTTGCTAAATAGCTGCAAAGACGCTGGATTTAAGCTAGTTTTAGCCTCAAATGCACCATCGCATACTTTGGCTGAAATTTTAGCTAAAAACGAGATATTGCATCTTTTTGATGAGGTTATTGGTGCAGGTAATGGCGTAGCTGAAAAACCAAATCCACAAATGCTTCACTTAGCCGTTGAAAAAACAGGGGCTTTAAAGGCGGTTTTTGTAGGTGATAGCTTAAAAGATGAGATGGCTGCAAAAAATGCTAAAGTGCCTTATATTCACGTTACTTGGGGTTTTGGCACTGCTAGTTCTAATCCTGATTTTTTAGTTGATACAACTCAAAAAGCGTGGGAGATAATAAAAGAAATTTAATTAAAAGTTTGGTTGCGTGAGAAAATTTTTTATATATTTTGCTTTTTTGTGTGTTATAAATAGTGCTTTTGCTACACCGCCTGATTTTAATCCAAGTCATGAGTTTGAGCTAAAAAAAGATGAGTGGGCAAGAGTTATTATAATAGAAAAAGCAAGTAATATAAAAGAGATTTTTGATTTTAGATGGACGCTTTTTGATACGACAAATATCACGGTTCAAAGCTTTTTTAGGCGATTTCCTAGACACATGAGCATGTCGCTTCGCCATGGGCAAAATAGATACGTGCAAAGAATTTTGCCAGATTTTAATAAGCCACCAAATGATGGCGTAAAGCTATATTTAAGCTTTATTGATTTTAAGAATAAAAAGGCGAAATTTCGCGTAGATATACTAGACATACAAAAAAAGATAGATGTGGAGTTTGTGTCCCCACGTAGGAGTGAAAATGAGTAATGAAAATAGTTTAAAAATGATAGATAAAATAATGTCTGATTTCATAAGTGAGCTTGGATATAGCGTAGCTGATGAGATGTTTTTGCATGTTAGTTCAGGCAAAAAACTTAGATCAAAATTACTTTTAAGTATTGCTGGAGATAGCGATAATTCGCTTAAAATTTGTGCAATTATAGAGCTTATACACTTAGCTAGTTTACTTCATGATGATGTGATAGATGATGCCGATACTAGACGTGGCAAACCTAGCATAAACGCACTTTTTGGCACAAAAGATGCCGTAATGCTAGGGGATATACTTTATTCAAAAGCTTTTTATGAATTAAGCAAAATAGGCACACAAATATCAAGTATCATATCTGACGCGGTTGTTAAGTTAAGTATTGGGGAGCTTATGGATGTTAGGCTTGGCGAGAGTTTTAATGATGATAGTAAAAAATATATGCAAATGATATATTATAAAACCGCGATATTAATAGAGGCTACAGCTAGATGTGGTGCAATTTTGGCTGGATATGATGAGAATAAATTTGGTCTATATGGCAAAAATTTAGGACTTGCATTTCAGATTATAGATGATGTTTTAGATATCACTCAAGATAGCATAAAGCTAGGAAAACCAAGCTTAAATGATTATAAAGAGGGCAAAACTACGCTACCATACATACATCTTTATGAAAATTTAAATAAAGACGATAAAGAAATTTTAAGATCTTATCATTTAAAAGAGTTAGATGATAATCAAAAAGCGTGGATAAAGCAAAAATTTACGGAGTTTAAAAGCATAGAAATTTCAATACAAAATGCTAAAAATCTCGGTAAAGAAGCCATTGAAGCGATAAGCGAATATGAAAATGAAAAGTTAAAAGAGATAATTGTTAGCATGATAGATAGGGAGTTTTAATGTATCATCTAAACGTTAGCTTTACGCATAAAAATACTGATATATCGGTGCGTGAGAAACTTGCATTTGATACTGACGAAAAAAAAGAGCAAATTTTAAGATTAATAAAAGCAAACAAAAATATCAAAGAAGCGTTTGTGTTAAGCACTTGCAATAGAGTAGAGGTTTTAGCATATGTAGATGATACAAAACAGGCTCAAGCACATATACTTAGATGTATGGCAATCAGCTCTGGCGTATTTGAAGATGAGCTTTTTGAAAGGGCTGATATATACGAGGATAGTGGAGCCATTCATCATTTGTTTGCTGTGGCTAGTTCGCTTGATAGTTTAGTGGTTGGCGAAACTCAGATAGTAGGACAGCTTAAGTCGGCGTTTAAATACGCATATGATGCTGGATTTTGTGCTGATGCGTTAAATATTCTTGTTGAGGGTGCTACAAAATGTGCTGCACGTGTGAGAAATGAGACGCAAATATCTAAAAACCCAATCTCTGTTTCAAGTGTGGCTGTTGCAAAGGCCAAAGAGATTTTTGGCTCTTTGGAAAATAAAAAGGTATTGATTGTTGGTGCCGGTGAGATGTGTGAGTTGGCAGCAAAACATCTTATATCAAATGGTGCTAATGTATTGATTATAAATAGAAGCAGTCAGCGTGTTGAAGCATTAGTTGATGAGCTTGGCAATAAAGCAGATTGGGATACGATCTTAAAATTAAAAGAGTATGTAAATTCATACGATTTAATCTTTTCAGGAACATCTGCACCACATGCAATTATAAATGATAGTATTGTAGAAAAAAAGGATTTTAAGCGCTATTTTTTTGATATTGCTGTACCAAGAGATATAAATTTAAATAATCATGAAAATATAGAAGTGTTTTCTGTAGATGATTTAGAAGAGATAGTTCAAAAAAATTTAGCAATGCGAGAAGAGCAAGCAAATATTGCTTACAAGTTAGTTGGTCAAAATACTGCTGAGTTTTTAAAACAAACAAGACTTAATCTAAGCACACCAATCATAAAAGCTATAAGAAAACAGGCTAAATTTGTAGCTAAAAACGAGCTAGATAAAGCTATTAAAAAAGGGTATTTAAAAAACTGTGATAAAGATGAAGCATATAGGTTTATTGATCAGGTTTTTAGGGTATTTTTGCACCCAATGACGATGCAATTAAAGCAAATGCCAGAGTTAAAAAATGCCGATGAAATTAGCAAGGCAATGAGATTAATATTTGATATAAAGGATGAGAGTTGAGATTTTCAAAATTTTATGCACCAACAACCAAAGAAGCACCAAAAGATGCGACTTTACCAAGCCATATTTATTTGGTTCGTGGGGGTTTTGTAGAGCAAAATGGCGCTGGACTTTATAATTTTTTACCGCTTGGCAAAATTATGCTTGATAAAATTTCACGCGTCATAAAAGAGGAGATGGACGAGGCCGGTGCTTTAAATGTCGATTTTAGCGTGGTTACGTCAGCTGAGTTGTGGCGTGATAGTGGTAGATTTGACGTATTTGGAAAAGAGCTTTTAAGATTTAAAGATAGAAAAGAAAATGATTTTGTTATAAGCCCTACAAACGAAGAAAGTGCCGTAGCCATGGTGCGTGGCAAAGTAAATAGCTACAAGCAACTACCACTAAATTTATATCAGATAAATACAAAATTTCGCGACGAGGCAAGACCTAGATTTGGGATATTAAGAGGTCGTGAGTTTGTGATGAAAGATGCTTATAGTTTTCATGCTAGTAGCGATGATTTAAGGCGTGAGTTTGAGCTTATGCAAGATGTTTATGGCAAAATTTTAACACGTTTAGGGTTAGAATATAAAGCTGTAGCTGCTGATAGTGGTGCGATAGGTGGGAGTGGGAGTAAGGAATTTATAGTATTGGCTAAAAACGGCGAAGATGACGTGGTTAGCTGTAATTGCTGTAAATATGCTGCAAATATTGAAGCTGCAAAAAGAAAACCAAGAGTAACCGACGCAGCGGCACCTGAAGCTAATGCTGCTAAATTTCTAACGCCAAATGCTAAAACGATAAAAGATGTGGCTGAGTTTTTTAAAGTGGCTGAGTTTTATTGTATAAAAGCTGTGATAAAAAAGGCAATTTACAAAGAGTATCAAAAAGCTGTTGTGTTTTTTGTGCGTGGTAATGATGAGCTACAAGATGTTAAGGCATTAAATGCTTGTGGGGCTTTAGAGCTTGTTGATGCTGATGAAAATGATGTAAAAGATGCTGGATTGGTGGCTGGTTTTTGTGGTCCAGTTGGATTAAGTGGTGTTGATTTTTATATAGATAATGAATTAAAAAATGCTAATAATATGATATGCGGTGCAAATGAGATAGATTATCACTATGTCGGTGTAAGTGTAAGTAGTTTTAATGATGATAGATTTAAGGATTTAGTATCTGTAAATCATGGCGATAGATGCCCTGAGTGCGGAGGAGTGCTAAGTGTGAGCAAGGGCATAGAAGTAGGGCATGTATTTATGCTTGGTGATAAATACTCATCTGCTATGAATGCTACATTTTTAGATCAAAACGGCAAGGCAAAGCCATTTATGATGGGCTGTTATGGCATCGGCGTTAGTAGGTTAATGGCTGTAATGATCGAGGCTAGTCATGATGAAAAAGGCATGATATGGAAAAAGCAATGTGCTCCGTTTGACTTGATGATAGTTATTTCAAATATGAAAGATGAAAATAGTGTAAATTACGCTCAAAATTTATACCAAGAACTAAAAAAATGTGGTATAAATGTAATGCTTGATGATAGAAATGAGAGATTTGGTGTAAAAATTAACGATTATGAACTTTTAGGGTTTCCTTATGCTTTAGTGGTCGGCAAGGGATTAAATGATGGTGTGGTTGAGATTATTAAACGTGACGGACTTGAAAAATCACAGATTAAAAGCCAAGATGCTCTTAAAAACATAAAAGAACTACTATGTTAATTCGTTTTGGCGGATCGCTATTTTTGCCAGTATTGATTATTGAGTTTATAGTGGCTTATTTTTTTGTGCTTAGTTATGGTTTTGGTTATTTGGTGATTGAAATTTTACTAAGTGCTGCAGTTGGTATTGCTTTGCTTTTTAGTGCTGGTTTTGGTGGTATTGGTGGTTTTAGCTTAACGCCTGTTAAAATTTTTAGTAGTATTGGGTTTGGCTTGGCTGGATTTTTGCTATTTATGCCTGGGATTTTAAGCGATATTTTTGGTGTAATTATAGCAATAGTTTCGTTTGTATTTAAAAACAAAAATAGTAATGACTTAAAAAGTGAAAATTTTAGATATAAAGATGATGAGATTATAGATGTGCAAGTGGTTGATGAGCATATTAGTGTGCGTTAATGTGGCATTTTCATCAGATATTTATACATATTTATCAAAAGTGTATGCTAAAAATGAACGTTTAAAGTTAATAGAAATTAAAACGGATAAGATTATTGAGCTTGTTGATGGATATGAGGCACATTTTGTAAGTGCTAGAGTTGAAATTTTAGGTACAAATAAGCAAATAAAAAAGAGCGAAGTTGTGTTTAAAAAAGGCAACTTAATACTAAGCGATATTATAAATTTAAAAACACAAAAAAGTATGAGAAATGAGCTAACTGGCGAAAATGTAAAGATAAGAAAGGGTTTAGATGAAAAAGCTAACTATTGCGACTAGAAAGAGCATTCTTGCTATGTGGCAAAGCCAACATATAAAAGACAAAATAAAAAATAAACACAAAGAGCTTGAAGTTGAGCTTATAGGCATGAAAACAAAGGGCGATGTGATACTAGATACTCCTTTGGCTAAAATCGGTGGCAAGGGACTATTTACAAAAGAGTTAGAAGAGAGCATGCTTCGCGGAGATAGCGATATGGCCGTGCATAGCTTAAAAGATGTGCCAGTTGATTTTCCAGAGGGGCTTGGGCTGGTTGCTGTGTGTTCTCGTGAGGACGTAAGAGATGCTATGATAAGTCAAAATTATGCTAGTTTTGATGATTTGCCAAAGGGTGCAAGAGTTGGGACAACTAGTTTGCGTCGCAAAATGCAACTATTAATGATGAGACCAGATTTAAACATAATATCGCTTCGTGGAAATGTGCAAACTAGACTTAAAAAGCTAAAAGATGGCGAGTTTGATGCGATAATTTTGGCTATGGCTGGAGCAAATAGACTAAATTTAAAAGATGAAGTAAAGTATATAGTTGCATTTGAAATAGATCATATGATACCAGCTATGGGACAGGGTGCGTTGGGTATAGAGGCTGTGCTTAAGCCTGAAATTTTAGAAAAAATAGAGTTTTTAAATGACGAAAATGCTGTGATTGAAACAACAATCGAGCGTGATTTTGTGGCGAGTTTAAATGGTGGATGTCAAGCACCGATAGGCGTTAGTGCTAGGATAAGTGGCGATGAAATTTTAATAAAAGCAGTTATTGGTATGCCTGATGCAAGTGAGTTTTTAACCGATGAAATTAGCATTAAAAAATCTGATTTTAAATGTGCTGGTGCAGAGTTTGCTAAGAAATTTATAAAACGTGGCGGACGTGAGCTACTTGCAAGAGCTGAAAAAATGGCGAGTGAGAGTTAGTTTGAGCGTGATAATGCGATTTTTCACTACCTAAAATTTAATAAATTTGGTATAATCTAGCATTTTTAAGGAGAAATTATGGCAGATGAAGAAAAAGAAGTAAAAGAGAGTAAAAAAGGTGGCAATGGACTACTGATAGCAATTATAGCGGTAGTTTTGGTTTTGTTGTTGGTAGTTGGTGGTTTGATAGTGTTTTTGCTTTCAGGTGATGATGAAAATGCTCAACAACAGCAAATGGCAATGCAAACACAGCAAAGCACGTCTGTACCAGCTAGGCAACCGGGCAAAAGAAGTAGTGATTATATGAATATGGGACCTATATATCCGCTTGATCAATTTATTGTAAATTTACTTAGTGAAAATGGTTCGAGATTTTTAAAAACTAAGATTGATTTAGAGCAAAGTGCTGAGCCGTTAGCGGCAGAATTAGATAAGAAAAAAGCACTTTTGCGCGATATAATCATACGCACATTATCATCTAAAACCTTTGAAGAAGTTAGCACAGCAAAAGGCAAAGATAAGCTTAAAGATGAGATAGTTGGCATGATAAATGAGGTGTTAAGCGACGGCTATATCAAAAATATATATTTTACCGACTTTGTCGTGCAATGATTGGCGTAGATTTAGTTAAAATTTCTAGAATTTCAAAGCTTAAAGAGCGTTTTGGAGATGATTTTTTAAAACGCTTTTTAAGTGATGATGAGATAAAAAATGTAAAAAATGATGCTAGTATAGCTGGGCTTTGGGCAGCAAAAGAAGCTGCTAGTAAGGCACTTGGCGTAGGCATTGGTGCAGAGTGTGGATTTAAGGATATTTTGATATCTAAAACAAATAAAAATGCTCCGATGCTAAAATTTTCAAGTAAAATTATGCAAGATTTTAGTATAAAATCAACTTCTATTAGTATAACACATGATGGTGATTTTGCCATAGCGGTGGTTGCTTTACAAACTTTTTGAATTATGTATAAATATAGAATTTAGCTTAATTTTTAAAGTTTAAAATTAGTGTATTGCTTTGTTTTCTACTTCGCTAACGCTCGTAGCTTTCCAAGAACTACTTCGCAACTGCTTAGATATAAAGAAAAAATATTTGTTTTTGCTCATTTTTTAAAACAAATAGTGTTTATACAAAGAAATATAGGTTTAATTATTATAATGACTTTAAAATTTGCAAATCTTATAAAACCTGCTAATTATTTGCTTTGTAAATAAAATAATGTCTATATTTAAATTTATTCTTTATTAGCAAATCAAATATAATGCGTATAATTGTATAAAACCAAACATGAAACGTGAATTTGCTAAATCAAGCTTAAATTTAATCTATATCAGATATCTTATTTATAAAATCTTTGGGATTTATATAGCCAATGATGCGTTTTGATTTTAGCTCATTTGTGTTGTTAAAAAATAAAATTGCTGGAGGATCAATTAATGAAAAGTACCTTAAAATTTCTCTATTTTTGGATGAATTTTCAGTTACGTCTATTTTTACAAGGTTAAATTCACTAAGTCTTTTTATTACATCTGGATCGCTAAAAGTCTTATTGTCTAACTCTAAACAACTTACGCACCAACTTGCCCAAAAATCAACCAAAACTGGTTTAGTAGAGCTATTTATAGTGTCTAATAGCTCATCTATGTTTGATATTTTTTGAAATTTTAATTCGCTTTTGTTTGTGCTTGTAGTAATGTTTTCAAGTGGCGATAGTGGATTTTTGCCACCAATAAAACCACCAACTATAAGCATTATAGAGTAGATAAAAATCAAAATTGCAAGTGATTTTTTAAGTTTGATGACGCCACTATTTGCGACATCAAACGCCCCTAAATACACTGCCCAAACTACACCTACTACGCCATAAGCGACTAACTGGTAAAATGGCGGTATTACCCTTGCCAATATCCATATTGACATTAACAGCATAATAAATCCAAATGAAATTTTTATCATATCCATCCACTTGCCAGGACGTGGCAAAATTCTACCAGATGTTGCACCTATTATCAGTAGTGGAACGCCCATTCCAAGTCCCATTACAAATAGCATTATTCCGCCATATAGCACGTTTGCACTTTGTGAAATATATAGTAACGCTCCTGCTAGTGGTGCAGCCACGCAAGGAGATACAACAAGTGCCGAGGCAAAACCCATGATAAATACACCTATAAAACCACCTATTTTGTTTGAGTTTGTATTTATGCTATTTTCAAATTTACTAGGAAGCTTAATATCATAAAATCCAAACATACTAAATGCAAGAATTACAAAAATAAAAGCAAAAAATCCTAAAATATAGGAGTTTTGTAGCATACTGCTAACACCTGAACCAATATATGACGCTATTACCCCAGCTATGGCATATGCAAGACTCATGGCTACAACATATACAAATGAAAGTAAAAATCCATTTTTAACACTCATGCTTTTGTTTTTGGCTATTATTATGCTTGAAAGTATCGGAATCATCGGAAAAACACATGGTGTTAGCGATAGCATCAAACCAAAGCCAAAAAACGTTATTAATGCTACGAAAAATCCACTGTTTAAAAGTGTATTTGCGATACTTTGCTCGTCTGAAATTTCATCATCGTTTAAATTTAACTCTTTTAATGTTATTTTGTCGTAGTTTTGGGTTAGATGAAATTGCTTAAATTGCGGACGATAGCATATTCCATTTTCGGCACAACCTTGATACTCTAAGATTAGTTTATTGTTGCCGTTTTGTATGTAGGATTTTATCAAATTTATTGGTATAAATATATTAAAATCTTGCATATAAATTTCATATTCATTTGAAATTTGCGGTTTTGGCAAATTTAGCATTTTTAGTATGCTTTGGTTTGAAATTTTTACATCAAACGTCTCTTTGTAGATGTAAATGTCTTGCCCTAAACCAAATTTAAACTCAATTCCATCTTTGTCGCTTGTGTATTTTATATCAAATGCCTCGTCCAAATTTAAGACATTAGCATACACAAATGAAAATGATAACACAATATAAAAGATTACTTTTTGTAACATCTTGCTCCCTTTAAATAAGTTATTTTACCGATATAATTTAAATTTGTAGTAAAATTTAAATTATATTTTTCTTAAAGGTATAATAATGATAAAGCGTATGCCAAAAACACAATATCTTAAAGAGTTAAAAACACTGCAAATAGAGCTTTTGAAATTTCAAAATCACGTTAAAAACAATGGTTTAAGAGTGCTTATTATAATGGAGGGGCGTGACGCGGCAGGTAAGGGCGGTTGCATAAAACGCCTAATTGAGCATTTAAATCCACGTGGTTGTCGTGTGGTTGCACTTGAAAAACCAAGTGACGTTGAAAAAACACAGTGGTATTTTCAACGATATGTTGCTCATTTGCCAAGTGCTGGAGAGATAGTGATATTTGATAGGTCTTGGTATAATAGGGCTGGAGTTGAGCCTGTGATGGGGTTTTGTACTCAGGCTGAGCATAAGGAATTTTTACGCGAGGTACCTAGATTTGAAGAGATGATAATAAATTCTGGAATAAAATTTTTTAAATTTTATCTCTCTGTTAGCAAGGAAGAGCAAAAAAGAAGATTTAAAGAGCGTATAACAGACCCTTTAAAACAGTTTAAAATTTCTGCAGTTGATAAGCGTTCTCAAGAATTATGGGATCAGTATTCGGTCGCAAAATACTCAATGCTTTTATCGTCAAACACTCCGATAGCACCATGGACTATAGTTAGCTCTGATGATAAAAAAAGTGCAAGAATTAATATATTTAAGTATATTTTATCAAATGTTGAGTATCCAAATAAGATAGATAAGAAGGCTTTGGAGTTTGATAACCAACTTGTAAGAACTGGCGAAGAGGAGATAAGACGTATAGAAAGCGGACTAAACAAAGAGCGTTTAAAGGACAAAAGATAGCTGTTGTTAATTTATTGCAAAATTTTAATATAATTTCAAAATATTGTATTTATATTAAGATGATTTTGCGATTTTTAAAACTAAATATTTGTTTAAATTTATATAAAAATTGTTTTATTTTTAAAAGATGGCTATTGATGATTTTTGTGCGATAATCTTATCTATGAAAAATAGTTAAAAATTTTAAAAACAATCCTTTTGTTGTTTTAAAATGAGATAAATTTCAGCCGATTGTAAAAATTACTTTTTTTCTTTTATGTAGGCTCTTACATATTCATAGCCTGAATATAGCGTTATTATAACAGATATCCATAGTAAAATTTCAGCACCACGCCATTGCATTATAAGCCAACCAATTGCTATCATTTGGATTACAGTTTTTATTTTGCCAGCCATTGAGGCTGAAACTTCGATACCATCACTAGCCATTACGACGCGAAAACCAGTGATGAAAAACTCACGTATTAATATAAGATATACAGCCCAAGCATTGGCTCTATCCATCATCATTAACCCCAAAAATGCCGCAAGTATGAGCATCTTATCTGCTAGTGGATCAAGCACGGCACCAAGTTTTGTTTTTTGATCCCAAGCACGAGCAATGTATCCGTCAAAAAAATCGGTTACTGAAGCAATAACAAATATAAGTCCAGCAAAGTAATTTATCCAGCTAATGTGTATCTGTGGTGCGATATGTGGCAGATTAATAAGTATAAAAAACATCACAGGTGCAAGCAATACTCTAAAAAAGGCTAAAATATTTGGTAGGTTTATCATCTAGTTCCTTTAATAGTAAAATTTTTATAATTTTAAATTCTATCAAAATTATTGTGAAATTTAAGAATTTTAGCAGATAAAACTACAAATTTAGTATAAAATCTTAAAATTTTTATTTTAGATAGTGATTATTATAAGCTTGCTTTGGTTTAAACTTAAGTCATATTCGTCCATGTTTTGCTTACAGTATAGGCAAATTTAGCAAAACCTATTAGTAATGTAAGACTGCTACAAACACGAGCTAAGACATAAAAGGCTTTTTATAGCTTTTTTGAGTGCAAACAAGATAGAAAGACCTTGTGTTTTGCTAAATTCTTGCTTAAAAAGCCTTATTGATAGCTTAAAGGCGAATTTATTATCTTAGATAACTTCCTTGTTGTTTTTGTGTTGAGACTGGCTTATTTTCGCTCTCATTTATCTCGCTTGCAAATGCATCTTTGCCTTTTAGATGAGCGATTATTGCACCTAAATTGCTGTTTGATATAGTTTTTGCTTTATTTTGCATAACGGTTCTCATGCTTCCGCCAAAGCTAGAGTCGTTACGATACATTATCATGCTATCTTCGATATCTTTGGCACTCATATCTTTTAGAGCAGTCTTGCCCATACGTTTTTCTGCGTTTATACCATGACAACTAGCACAGTCTTTTTCATATAGCTCTTTGCCTAGTGAAGCAGAATAGTGGCCTTTTTTGTTTACTCCTGTTTTTAAAATTCTAGTATCTTTATATTTTCGTGGGTCTTCATCGACGAAAATTTCTACTTTTGTATTATTGTCATTGGCGTATTGTTTTGCTATTTCGCTTAGTTGTTTGCCAAACTCACCGTTTGCCTTGATATAATACACTTCATTTGCTGCAAACGCACTCGCAACAAAAAGACATGCCAAAGATAATGATGTAAATTTTTTCATTTTTTTCCTTAAAATATTAATTTTTGCAAGTTGCATTATATCAAACACAACCATTGATAAAATAATAATCAAAATACAACAATAGTAGATTTTATTATCGCTTGTTTAGTTTAATTTTAACTACCATTTTAATAAGATACATCATTGCTTCATTAAAAAAGTAGCACTAAACTCGATAATAACGAGTTAGCAATATCTACAATTTTGCAATTTTAACAAGGCTAACATCATAAATGCAACTTGTCAAAAACACAATCACTAATGTTTTACAAGCACTATTTGTGGTTTTAGTATCTTATTTTATTTTGCGTGATTATACTAAAAAAAAGTGCAAAGTTATATAAAATTAAAAACTATAAGTAAATAAAACTATACTTGACCAAATGAAAAGCTAAAAATTAGACTATGAGAATAAATGACTTAGACGCTTTTTGTAACTTGTGTTTTTGGTTATTATGATACTAAGTTGTAAAAATTGTATTTGTGATCTATAATGCATAATATGGCAATTTTATTAAATAAATATGGCTTTGCATGAGACTAAAATTTAGCACCATAATCAGGTAACAATTTATTATTAATGGAATTTTAAGCATAAATTGATGCTTAAAATTCATAAACGACTTTTAAAATTTATATTCTAGTTTTATGCCGGCTTTGCCACCATAACTGCCCTTAAAATCAGCACTTGTGCCTAAATTATACTGCAGTATAAAACTCTCACTTACTCTTGTCTCGCCGATATAGTTTAGCTCGTATTTGACGCGACTTGTTTTGTTCTCATACTCAAGATAGTTATTTGCGTGGCTTAAATTTAGCCTTATGTTATCATTTGAGCGATGAATTTGTTTTTTGATGAGCGTTTGTATCGTGTGAGCCTGTGCTTCATTTACAAAAGCATACTCTACGCCAAGCCCTATATTTACGCCAAATTCTTTAAGTTTGTCTTGTTTGTAGTTTTGTGATTTAAAGCCGTCCATTTTAGTGTAGTCAAACTCAGTCAAAACAAGTGGCTTGATACTTTGTTTGTCTGAAATTTCAAAGCGATGTTTGTATTGTGTCAAAAGCAACGTGCCAAAGCCGTTATTTTTAGCCTTTTCATTATTGTTTAAGAGACTAAAATGCTTCTCGCTTTTTATATAAGCCAGGCTTAAATTTGTCGAAAATTCATGTGCATTTGCGCCTTCATAATCTGCATAAATGCCAATATTATAAGCCTTTGAACGATCTTTGTAATTTTTAGCGTCATATTTTGCATTTGTAAATCCGGCCATAACGCCATAAATCATGCTTGCTTGTCCCACATCTATCGTTTTATCATAACCAAAATTTGTATTGTAAAATTTCAAATCCGCACCACTATTTTCGCTAAAATATCCACCACCAAAGTTATACCAAAAGCTGTTTTTGGTTTTGTCTGCTTCAATCGCTTCAAACACTTTTTTTATGTCGTCATTGCCACTGCTTGCTAGAGGGTATTTAAAAGCATTTTGCATAGTTAGACGAGTGTTAAATTTGGCGTGTGCTAGGTGTGAGTTCATTGTTAAATTTGATGAGAAAAGCACGTTATTTATGATGCTTGGTTTTGAGTTTTCGCCGATATTTTTAAGTTCTGTTTCGGTTTTATGCAAAATTTCTTTCATGACTTTTGCATCTTTTGTATATGCTGCTTGCTCAATCTGTGCTGCTAACGTTGGATTTGCACCGCTATTTGCGTGAGATATGATTGCTTTTAAAAGCTCGTTATTTTGATTGTCTGTAAGATTTTTAAGGGCACTCTCGCTTTTTGGATCTTCTTTTGTAAATTGCAAACTTAGCTTATTATCTATCAGTTTGCTTGTTGCAAAAATTCCATCTGATAGCTTAATGTATGGTATTTTGCCACTTATTTTATTGGCTGTAACGATTTCATAATCTTTTTCGTAGTCAATTTTATCAAGACTAGATTTTATGGCATCAGCAAAATGTACATTTATTTTAAGCATATCACCAAAGCTTAAATCATCAAATTTTAGTGTATTGATTTGTAGTGTATCATTTTCAATGGTGCCGACATTGTTTAAAGATACAGAGTTTAAAATCCCTACGTTTGCATTCATGCTTTTTTCGCTTGACATATCAAAACTTAGCTCTTTAAAATTTATTCTTGAATTATTTTGAGTTTTTATCTTGTCTATTTTGTCATCAGCCCAAGTTTTTAGCGTTATTTCACTGTTGTTTTTGGCAGTTATGCTTTGTAGAGTTTGGCTACTTGTAATTTTTGTAAGATCTAGTTTTGAGTTGTCGGTTTGTAAATTTTTCACATCAAATTTTGAGCTGTCGATTTTTAAATTTTCATCTTTAAAATTTTCCAAACTTAAATTCTGTGCAATTAGGCTTGAGTTGTTTGTAAGCTCGATATTTCCGCCGTTTATGCTAAGAGCATCGTTGCCTTGTTGCTCGTAAGTTGAGTTGTTAAGACTTAATCCTTTTAAAGTTGTTGCACTATTTTGCATAACCGAACTAGCGTTTTTTGCAACTAAATTTAGCTCATTAAGATTGCCAATTTGACTATTGTTTAAATTTATGCCTTTAGCATTATCAAGCGTCAATGATTTTGTTATTTTTAGTGTAGCTGTGTTTTCTTTTTGGATCTTGTTGGTTGCATCGGTAATATTTTTAAGGATTAAATTTTCTATTTTGGCATTTGAATTGTCCTTAAAATTCACACTATTGTTATCACTGATTGTTAAATTTTTTGCTATTAAAGTTGCCGTATTTGAAAGTGTCAAAGTCGGACTAAACTCTGTAATACTTGAGTTTATTTTTGTTTGGTCGCTTGCTGTTATTGTGCCAGTGTATTTTATGCTGTCGTTGCCTTGTTCTTGTTCGCTGAGCTTTTTACTTTCGATTTCTTGCTTATAAAGCAGGTCATTGCTGCCGCTTTTTTGTGTGTTGCTGCCATCAAGTTTGTCTATAAAGTAATCAATATCGCCACCAAAATTTACAGCCGAAGTGCCGTTTGCTGTAATGTCTGAGTTAAACTCACTATCTTTGCCAATGCTTAGCGTCGAGTTTTCTAGCGTTATACCTTGTTTGGCTTGAAATTTTACTTTGTCCCAGTCAGGCTGAGTAAGCGTAGATGGACGCTCTAAATCCATATGGGCTGGGATATTTTTGTCATATTGTTTTATTGTTTGTGTGCTTGTATTGCTGGTTTTTACAGCATGTGTGGTTGGGTGTCCGTGTATGGCAACTTTGGAATTTGTAACGCTTAAAGTGCCGTCTATTTGGGTATCTGCGTTAAAAACTAGCGTTTTGTCATTTGTGTTTTGAACTGCTATATTTATCTTGTTTTTATCGCTTCCACCGATGGTTGTATGCACGATAGTATCGGCGTTATCATTGCCTTGTAGAGTTAAATTTGCAGTTGCTGTTGATGAGTTTATGATATTTGCACCAGCGTCGTTTGCAGAGATGTTTTTAGCGGTTATGCTTTTGCCGTTTAGATCAAGCTTTCCGCCACCATTTCCAAAAAACATATTTTCAGTATTAAAATTAGTTATACTCTCTGAAAGCTTTAGTGTTGCCCTACCACTTGTTATATAAATTTTATTAAATGCATTGTCTGTATTTAGGATCACAAGTCCATCGCCAAGTCGTAAATTTGTCCCAGTTTGTGTATTTACATTTAGACTTCCTTCGCCTATTTTATGCAAGTCTTCTTCAATTTTTGTATTTAAATTTACACTTGCATTTTTGGCTATATCAAATCCTGCAAATTTTAAACTCTCATTGCCATTTATTGTGGTTGTGCCACTTTCTACAACGATACCACCATAGCCAAGATCTTTTTTGCTGTCTATACTAAAAGTTTTATCGCCATATATAATGTTGTCTTTATCTTTTAAAAGTTCGTTGTTAGTGTCTATTTTGACTTCATAATTTTTTTTGTAATCATCAAAGTCTTGTTTGCTTACCAAAGATAAATCAATCCATCTAGCGTCATTGCTATGACCTGTTAAAACAGCTATTAAAACCCACTCTTGTTTTTTAGTATCGTATGCATAAAATCCACTTCCGCTATCGCCTGTTGTTGTGTTATTTTGAAAAGTTTCGTCTAATCTAGCACTTAAAACAATGCCTTGTTTAAAATTTTGTACATGTGACATTCTTGTCTTAAAATTCATCATATAATCATTTGTTGATAGTAAAAATATACTACCACCTCTTGATGTATTCCCACTAGCATTTGTAAGTTCAGTAGAGTTGTTTAGTTTTAAAACGCCAGTTCCAGCTTGATAAAGCACAATACGTGCATCGTTGTCATCGTCTATACTTTTTAAATACTGGCTTATTTTTTGTATGTTTTGTTGTGAATTTGATTGATTAATGTTCTTTGTGATATCTAGTGTGGTAATATCAGCAGGGGCGATTTGACCCTCTACAATATATTTTGTTGTTTTTAGATACATTGTGTCAGTTGAATAGTGTTTTGTGGTGTCTGTGCTACCGTGTTGTCCGGTTAAAAATTTATAATTTGTTTGTGAGAATGTAGTAGCATTACCGCCACTTACATTAAAACTATTTGCCCCAAAAACTCTTTGTATATGATTTGCAGTTACAACATAATTTCGTCCAAGCGATGTTATTGAGCCATCTATTGTCCTAGAAGATTGGTTTGGAATTTTAACAAATTTAAATTCACTTTTATCCTTTGCCTTTAAGATGATTTCTTTGTTAGTATTACTAAAAACTCCTTTGTTTTGTCCAAGGTCTAAATAATCTCTATAATAAAAGTTGTTAACATTCATATTTTGTGAAAAAGCACAGGTTGTTAAAACACTTGCAAGAGCAATCGAGAGCATAATTTTTCTGTTTTTTTGCATTATTAAATCTCTTTATTTTTGAATAAAATTTTTGGGATTATAGTAAAAATTATTTTAACAAATAATAAAATAATTTTTTAAATTTTATTAGTCGAAAGTGCTACAGAAAATAAGCTTGTAATTAAAACTGTATTTACTAAATTAAGCTTTGGTCTAGAGGTTTGTCTAGACCAAAGTTGGCTTTAGCATGAGTAGCAAGTTTTAAACTCATAAGCCGTAGGCCTTGCTTCATAAGGCCATACTTGCGTCTCAAATTTGTAGTGTTGGTATGCTTTGATAAATTCGTCTGTCATGACAGGTTTTAGATATGCGTTGTCGCGAATTAAACTCTCTAAACTTCCACGTAAGGTATGAGGTAATTGCTCAATGCCTTTTTCCCTTATCTCATCTAGATGTAAAATAAATAAATTTTCATCCATTGGCCCAACTGGTTCAATCTTATTTTTAACGCCATCAAGTCCAGCCATTAACAGTGCTACAAATGCTAGATATGGATTTGCTGTGCTATCTGGAAAACGCATCTCTGCTCTTACAGATTTTTCACCAGAGCCATATGGTATGCGTACTGAAGCTGAGCGATTTTGGCTTGAGTAGGTTAGAATTGATGGTGCTTCAAAACCAGGAATTAAGCGTTTGTAGCTGTTTGTGCTAGCGTTTGTAAATGCTGCTACGCTTCTTGCGTGTTTTAGTACTCCACCTATATAATGACGTGCAAAGTCACTTAAATTTGCATATCCGCCTTCGCCATAAAATAAATTTTTGCCATCTTTCCATACTGATTGATGCACATGCATACCACTACCATTATCGCCATAAAGTGGTTTAGGCATAAATGTTGCTGTTTTTCCATTTAAGTGAGCTACCATTTTTACTACATATTTGTAAATTTGCACATTATCTGCAGCTTCTACTAGTGTGCCGTATTTTACGCCTATCTCCCCTTGTCCTTGTGCTACTTCGTGATGAACGGCAAAAGTTTCAAGTCCAACTTGCTCTAATACCTGAACCATTTCAGCTCGTAAATCAACCATGCTATCTACTGGCTGACATGGCAGATATCCGCCTTTTTTACGTGGGCGATGACCTGTGTTGTAGCTATCTTTGTAATCTTTATCGTCGTTCCATTCGCCCTCTTCTGTGTCTATTTCATACATTGCACAGTTTGGTTTATCTACTATTTTGACATTGTCAAATACAAAAAATTCATTCTCAGGACCAAAAAATGCCTCATCTCCTATTCCGCTTTGTTTTAAGTGTAGCATTGCTTTTTTAGCAAGTGATCTAGGGCATTTTGCATACATTTCATTATTATATATATCGTAGATATCACAAAATACAACAATTGTAACATCGGCAGTAAATGGATCTAAAAATGCACTTTGTGCTTCAGGCATAAATATCATGTCAGAGCGATGAATTGGTTGCCAACCGCCAAATGAACTAGCATCAAATGGGACGCCTTTTTCAAACATTTCTTTATTTACAGCTTTCACATTATAGCCAAGATGGTGCCAAGTGCCGTTTAAATCAGTAAATCTAAAATCAACAAATTTTACTTCATTTTCTTTGCAAAATTCAAAAAAATGGTCTATATCTTTTACAAATTTTCCCATAAATCTTTCTCCTTGTTTGGTTTAAGTTTTAATATTAAATTGTGCTTAGTTTATCACAACATAGGCACAATAAAAATACCAAAACTACAAAAAATGTAATTCTAGCACAATTATTTTGCTTTTAAGCTAAAACTTATATAAAAATTTAAAGCAAGTTAAAATTTTACATTAAATCTATCTCTGTTTTTGAAGCAAACTGCCTCGCTAAAGCCTATTGATCTAGCTAAATTTACGCAAATATCGCTATTTTGACCTACTTGGCTTGGACTATGTGCGTCTGAGCCAAATGTAATAGGTATGCCCATTTCAAAAACCAATTCTAAAATTTCACGGCTTGGGTATTGCTCTTTAATTGGTTTTCTTAACCCAGCTGCGTTTATCTCTACAACCATATTTGCTTTTTTTATCGCTTTTAATGCCTCTTTTGCTAAAATTTTAATATCAGTTTTTGGCATAAAATTAAAAATTTTTATCAAATCAAAATGCCCAACGATGTCAAATTTTCCACTCTTAGCCAAAGCAATCTCGGTCATAAAGTATTCACGCCATATATCGTCTATGTCTCGATTTTTATATTCGCCGATAAATTCAGGATTATCAAATCCCCAATCGTTTAAAAAATGAACTGAGCCAATTAGATAATCTACTTTTCGCTTAAATAAGCACTCGTGCATATGTCCATTTAGATAATCAACCTCATAACCTAGCAAAATATCAATTTGATCTGAAAATTTTTGCTTACACTCTAGCACCATTTTTTCATAAAAATCCATCTGTGAAAAGCTCATCCTGTATTTTTCGTCGTAATCCATTGGAGCATGATCGCTGATGCCATAAAATTTTGTTTTGTTTTTGATTGCGGCTTGAATATACTGCTCTATTTCGCCTGTTGCGTGGTTGCATAGCTTTGTATGATTATGTAGATCAATTATCATTCTTGTCCTTTTAAAGGCACATTTTAGCTAAAACGAGTTTAAAAAAATATTTTGTTTAAAGTTAGCTTTTAGCACAGTGATAGTATAATCGCACAATTAACATTATACTAGGAGTTTTTATGACCCAAGAAGAACTAGATGCATTAATGGCTGGAGAGTTAGATGATGATATGCTAGGTGCGACAGAGCCAGACACAAAGGCTACCAAGTCAGAAGATGTAAAAAAACAAGAAAGCATACAAGAAGTAAGCATAAATCCAGAAAATTACCGTGTAAATGCTGAAACAGCTTGGCCACCACCTCCTCCAACAGACGACCATAAGATGGTACATCAGCTTGATGACGTTACTCGTGATAGCGAGAAAAAAGCAACCGAGATGTTTGATAAGCTAGAGACTATAAATAATTTTTTCATGGATGCAGAGGGTGGATGTAGTGCGTTAAATGCTGGACTTTATGAAAATATCAAACTTTTTCAAACACTAAGTGAAAAATTTCCAAATGTCAGCGTGTTTGCTGAGGCATTGCAAAGAAACGAAGAGCTAAAGGCGAACGTGGATGATGTGGTTGGAAATTTGCAAATGGGGCAAGATGAGGTTATGATGACTATGGATATGATGCAGTATCAAGACATCCATCGCCAAAAAATAGAGCGTGTTATAAACGTCATGAGAGCGTTAAGTAAATATATGAGTAGCTTATTTGAAGGCAAGATTGACGATGATAAACGAGTTAGTTCGGCTGTTCATATCGCTGGTGATACGACCACTGAAAATTTAGTAAGCAACGACGATATTGAAGCACTAATTGAAAGTTTGGGTAAAAAGTGACAACGCCAGAATTATTATCTCCAGCAGGAAATTTAACCAAGTTAAAAATCGCTATTGAGTATGGTGCAGATGCGGTTTATGCAAGTGTGGCTAGTTTTTCACTTCGAACACGCTCTGCTCGTGAGTTTAGTCTTGAAACCTTTAAAGAAGGCATAGACTACGCACACTCAAAGGGTAAGAAATTTTATGTCACTATAAATGCATTTCCGTTTAATGGGCAAATTGAGCCACTTAAACGTCATTTACAGACAATCTCGCAGATGAAGCCTGATGCGTTTTTAATCTCAACGCCTGGTGTTATGAGCCTAGCAAAACAAATAGCTCCCGAAATAGACGTTCATCTAAGCACTCAAGCAAATGTCATGAACTATCTTGATGCGAAAATTTATCATGATATGGGAGCATCACGTATAGTTGTTGCACGAGAGATGAATTTAAAAGATGTCATAAAAATCAAAGAGCTTATACCGACGCTTGAGATTGAGATTTTTGTACATGGTTCAATGTGTTTTGCGTATTCTGGTCGTTGTTTGGTCTCAGCAGTGCAAAGCGGACGTATGTCAAACCGCGGAAGTTGTGCGAATGATTGCCGTTTTAAGTATGAACTTTATGCTAAAAATCCAGAAAGTGGGACGCTGTTTAGACTAGAAGAAGACCCAGAGGGTGGAACTCACGTGATGAATGCTAAAGACTTAAGTTTAATTAGCCATATTAATGATATAGTTAAATCTGGTGTGATTGATAGTTACAAAATCGAAGGCAGAACCAAGAGTGAATATTACGTCGCTTGTGCTACACGTGCTTATAGAATGGCTATAGATGACGCTATGACTGGAAAATTTCAGCAAGAAAAATATGAATATGAAATAGCAACCTTGAAAAGTCGTGGTTATACGGATGGGTATTTGGTGTCGCGTCCTTTTGAGAGAATCGATACGCAAAACCATACAAGTAGCCTAGAAGAAGGCACTCATCAGGTTCATGCTATAAGCGAGGATGGTGAGTATATAAAATGCAAGTATAAAATTACGCCAAATCAAGCATATGAAATAGTCGCTCCACTTGATAAGAGTATAAAAACCTGTGATAACGAGATAGGTAAAATTTATAATGAAAATGGAAAATTTTGGCTTGAGTTTAAACAGCTTGTTAGCAAAAAAGGTAAGGTGTTTGATGAAATCCATAGTGGAAACGAAAATGAAATAAAATTACCTATAAATTTACCGAAGTTTAGTTTTTTAAGAAAGGAAAATTTATGAAATTTATTTCTATAGTAATGGGTAGCATGAGTGATTATGATATAGTTAGTGAAGCGGCAAAATTACTTGAAAAATTTGATGTTAAATATGAACTTATCATAAGCTCAGCACACAGAAGTCCAGAAAGAACCCATGAATATATAAAAACTGCTGAGGCAAAAGGTGCAAAAGTGTTTATAGCAGCAGCTGGCATGGCAGCACATTTAGCAGGTGCCATAGCCGCAAATACAACAAAGCCAGTAATTGGAATACCTATGAGTGGTAGTGCGTTAAATGGAATGGATGCACTTTATTCAACCGTGCAGATGCCTAGCGGTATGCCGGTGGCTACACTTGCGATTGGCAAAGCTGGTGCGATTAATGCAGCGTATCTTGCAATGCAAATTCTAGCACTAAATGACGACACTTTGGCACAAAAGCTACTTAACGATAGAGAGAGCAAAAAAGAAGCTTTAAGAGCTGATTCTGCTAAGGTTGAAGTGATACTTTAAGGGGGAATTAATGCAGACTTTTTTAAAGATAGATGAGTTTTGTAAGCTTGTGCATTTAGAGCGTGAAGTCATAGAGGGCATGATAGAGCGTGGCGTTTTAAACACAAAAACAGAAGAAGATGGCGAAATTTACATCGAAGCTAGCCAAGGCACAATGAGCATCGTGCCAACTACAAGTTCAAATTTAAGTGTAAATATGAATGCGTTGCCAGGCGAGAGCTTTGTAGAAAAGACTATCGGCACGATACTAAATTTACACGAGAAAGTCCTTGATGCCAAAGATGAAACGCTTGATGTTTTACGCAATGAGAATAAATTTTTAAAAGAGGCACTTTACTCGATGCAAGAGCTTTACGATGAGGATAGAAAGACCATAGATACGCTAACAGCACAGCTTAAACACTCGCAAGAAGAGATTGAGTTTTTAAAACGAAAATATAAATTAATGTGGAACAAGGCGGTTGAAAATTTCAATGGCTAGTTTGGCAAATTTACATGGCAAAGAGCTTGAAAGCTCGTTTATTCATACTGTTGGCGATGAGATAAATCAGGTATTTTTACAAATCGGTGGCGAGTGGTTTGTGGTCGTTGGCAAAAAAGGTGGCGAGAGTGTAGAATTTATCCCAAGTGCCGATCCTGTCACACTTGATTTGGAGCTTAGAAGAATGCCGATGATTGTGCAGTTTGAAGGATTTGAAATTTCAGCCATCGAAGCTATGGGTAAGGAGTTGGAAGGAAGCGGTTTTGAGATAAAATTTAGTGAGTTTTACGACAAAGGACTGATAATTCAAAGCATTTATAGTGGCACAAAGCCTGAGAATTTTGATGATTGCTTGCGTGTGGGCGTGGCAAATTATATTTTTAAGGTTTAAATAGCATTTTGAAGAGTGGTTTAAAGTAGGCGAGAATTTTGAATTTAAGAAGTTAAAACTTGCACGAAAAACGCAGAAAATATAAGATGAATAAAACCAAAAAACGCAAATTTATGGCAAGAGTTTTTAAGCTCTAGCTACAACTGATTTGATGAAATTTATGCTATTTACTGTGATTATGAGAGCGATTTTAGTGGATTTTTACACTTTGTATTGACACAAAACTCTTCCGCGAGGTGTTTATGAAAAAGTGAGTGTAAGCGTAGTGCTAAATACGCTTTGTTTGGCACTAACGGCACGAACGTAAAGCTGTGCGAGAATTATGAAGTACGATTTGAAAATTTTTCAAAACTCAAAGCTAGAGCGAGTTTGCAAGAGCGATTTTGAAAAATACTTAAAGATAAAGTTGAAATTTATATATCGATAAAATAAGGATAAAAATGACATTTTCAGAGATTATTTTGACATTACAAAACTACTGGCGTGAGCAGGGCTGTGTGATAGTTCAGCCTTACGATATGCCAGCAGGTGCGGGGACTTACCATCAAGCGACATTTTTAAAAAGTTTAGGCTCTAAGCCGTGGGCGACTGCCTATGTCGCGCCATCTCGCCGCCCAACTGATGGCAGATACGGCGAGAACCCAAACCGCTTGGGTGCGTATTATCAGTTTCAAGTTTTAATCAAACCAAGCCCAGAAAATATCCAAGAGCTTTATCTAAAAAGCTTAGAGCGGCTTGGACTTGATCTTAAAAAGCACGACATTCGCTTTGTCGAAGATAACTGGGAAAGCCCAACTTTGGGTGCTTGGGGGCTTGGATGGGAAGTCTGGCTAGATGGCATGGAGGTGACACAATTTACCTATTTTCAGCAAGTTGGCGGTATAGCGTGTGAGCTAATAAGTGGCGAGATAACTTACGGACTTGAGCGACTTGCTATGTATTTGCAAGATATTGACAGCGTTTATGATATCGTTTGGGATGATAAAAACGGCGTTGTAACCTATGGAGACGTGCATAAACAAGGCGAGTTTGAGTGGAGCAAATACAACTTTGAAGTGGCTGATGTAAATATGCTTTTTGCTCAATTTGAAAACGCATTTAACGAGTGCAAACGCTGCTTAGAGGCTGAGATTTCACTACCTGCGTATGATTATTGTATGCTTGCGGCTCACACTTTTAATGTCCTTGATGCGCGTGGGGCGATTAGCGTAACACAGCGTCAAGACTACATCCTAAAAATTCGCGAACTTGCCAAGTCGTGTGCGATGACCTATTTAAAAAGTCAAGAAAAATGATCAAAATTGGTGAAATTTATAAATTTTTAGATGAGATCGCACCATTTGACACGCAAGAAGCATGGGATAACTCAGGGCTTTTGATTGGCTCGTTTGATGATGAGATTGAACGTATTTATCTTGCACTTGATATTGATAGTGAGTTTTTGCAAAATGCCATGCCAAACTCACTTATCATCGCACATCATCCGCTAATTTTTAAGGGCTTAAAGTCGCTTGATTTTACTCGCTACCCAAGCAATCTTATAAATTTAATGATTAAAAAAAATATAAGCTTAATTGCAGCTCACACAAACTACGATAAAGCCGTGCTAAATGAGTATTTTGTAAGTGAAGTTTTAGGACTTAAAATCACGCAAAAAGATGAGTTTTTGGCTTACACTGATATTGATATGAGCTTTGATGAGCTAGTAAAGTTTGTAAAAGCAAAAATGAACTTAGAAATTTTACGCTGTGTAAGAGCAAAAGAGCGAGTAAAACGCATAGCAGTTTGCACTGGCAGTGGTGGGGATATGATAAATTTAGTTAAAGCCGATGCCTTTTTAACTGGTGATTTAAAATACCACCAAGCTCTTGAAGCAAAGGAAAATTTGCTAAATTTAATAGATATCGGACACTATGAGAGCGAAGCGTATTTTGGGGCATCTTTGGCAAAATATTTGCAAAATTTTAAAATAGAAGTTATAATATCTAATTCAAAAAATCCATTTACTTATTATTAATTCAAAAGGAAACATATGAACAAGTATTTAGAGCAGTTAATTCAGCTTTCTAAATTTGACAAAGAGATTGATGAGTTTATACCGCGTGTTGAAAGTGTTGAAAAAACACTAAGGACTACAAAAGAAAAACTAGAACAAACAAATATTGCAATAGCAAATATAGATGAAAATCTAGAAGAATTAAAATTACAAAAAGCTAAGACAAATACTCATATATCAGAATTTGCAGCAAAGATAAAAGAGGTTGCTAAAAAGGGTTCTCAGGCAAAAAGTGAAAAGGAAATAAAAGCTCTTAATTTAGAAGAGGAGATAGCAAAAGAGCAACTTCAAGCCGCAAATGAAGAGATACAAAGACTTGAAAAAATTGAGGCAAATAAAACAGAAAGTAAAGAGGAGCTTGAAAAAGTAGTGGCTGAAATTTCAAATGAATTGATAAAAATAGAAGCTGAAATTTCATCGGAGTTGCAGAGTATAGAAAAAGAACGCAAAGAAATTTATATGAAAAAAGATAAACTAATTGGCGAAATGAATCAGAAAATTCTTACATTTTATGAAAAAATACGTAAATGGGCTAGAAATACATCTGTTGTTCCTGTTAAAAAACAGGCTTGTTATGGCTGTTTTATGCAAATAAATGATAAAACATATTCGGCTGTAATAAAAGGTGAAGACATAGTTACTTGTCCGCATTGTGGTAGAATTTTATATAAAGAAACACAAGAGTAAATTTGGTAGTAATTTACTATTTTTTAGCCCTATTTTTGTGGTTATTTGGGGCTATTTTTTTACTAATTTTATCTTTAAAACAAAAGTATAAAATTAGTATTCCTGCTAGGTTTTTTTTGTATAAAAATCCTAGTTTTAAACCAGCAAGAGTGCATTTTCATGCATGTAGTTTTGGCGAGATTAGGGCATTAAAGCCACTTTTTGATGAGTTTGATGATAAAGCAATAAGTGTAATAACCAAGACGGGTTTTGATGAAGCGATTAAAATTTGCGAAAATGTGAGATTTTTGCCGTTTGAGATATTTTTGCCATTTTGGTTAAAAAAGAGTAAAATTTTAGTGATATTTGAAGCTGAACTTTGGCTTATGCTGGTTTTTATGGCAAAATTTAAAGGTGCAAAAGTAATACTTGTAAATGCGAGAATTTCAGATAGAAGTTATAAAAGATATTTGAAATTTAGTTTTTTTTACAAGCGTATTTTTAAATATATTGACACAGTTTATGTACAAAGTGAAATTGACAAGAGTCGTTTAGAAAAACTTGGTGCAAACAATATAATTGTAAGCGGAAATATAAAATCAGCAAACACTCCAAGCCCAACAAAAATATACGAAAAACCAAATGGGCGTTTGGTGGTTTTAGCAAGCACTCATAAAGGAGAAGAGAAGCTATTGCTTGATGGATTAGAGCTTGCAGAAAGTGATAGATTGGTTGTTGCACCGCGTCATCCAGAGAGATTTGATGAAGTTGCTGAAATTTTATTAAATTTTTCAAAAATTAATAACTATGAGTTTGCAAAATTTAGCAAAAGTGGAAATTTTAAAACAAAAATAACGCTACTTGATACGCTTGGCGAATTAGTAAATTTATATGCTATAAGCGATGTGGTCGTGCTTGGCGGTAGTTTTGTGCCAGGTGTTGGTGGGCACAATCCTGTTGAGATCGCTGTATTTAATAATGCTTTAATAAGTGGCGAATATATACATAATCAAAAAGCATTATACGCACTTGTTAGCAATGTTTATTTTGCAAAATTTAATGAAATTTCATCGCTTTTAAAGAATGATTTGAAAAAGTGCAAAGTTACACACAAAGCAGATTTAAAAATGATAATAAATGAGATAGGAAAGGCATGAAACAAGAACAAGCATATAAGCTTTTGGCTTTGCAAGAAGGAATATCAAATAATAAAGCAAAAGAGTTAATCGATAGTGGTTTAGTATATGCAAAAGGTCAAAAAATCGCGATTGCAAGAGCCTTAATAAATATTTCTACGAAATTTAACGTGCAAAATTTACCAAAACCAAGAGTTATTTTTGAAGATGAAAATTTAATTGCTATTGATAAACCAGCATTTATTACAAGTGAAAAAATAAGCGAGATATACAAAACGCCTTTACTTCATCGATTAGACAAAGAGACCAGCGGTGTTTTGGTGCTTGTTAAAAATGATGAATTTGCCAGAGTAGCAATAGAAGAATTTAAAAAAATGCGTGTAAAAAAGACATATGTTGCGATCGTACGTGGTATCGTTAGCGAAGATGTTATTGTAAATGAGCCAATTATTACCATAAAAGGCAAATGTGGTGCAATATCAAAAATTTCAAAAGATGGCAAGAGTGCAGTTTCTCGCATTTATCCACTTATGGTTGTTGGTAAAAAAAGTCTTGTAAAAGTATTAATTGATACTGGTAGAACTCATCAGATTAGGGTGCATCTTGCTAGTATAAATATGCCAATAGTAGGCGATGAAAAATATGGCAAAAATAGGTCAAATAGAATGTATTTGCATGCATTTAAGATGGAATTTTTGGGGTATAATTTTAAGTCATATTTGCCTGATGAATTTTCTTCTTTTGGGTTTGAAATTTCAAGAAAGTTTGAAATTTAATAGTTGATAAAGAATATTTTTTGTAAAATACGCCCTTTATACAATAAATTTTAATGAAAAGGTAATGAGTAGTGTTTGAACAAATTAGCGAATCATTTAGACTTGCACTTAGCAAAGTGCGTTTTGTAGATGATGAAAAAGCGATAAAAAATGCTCTTGATGTGCTTAAAAAAGCACTTTTAAAAGCTGATGTTCATCATAAAGTTACCAAGGATTTGTTGTTAAGTATTGAAACCGATATGAAGCAAAAAAGTATCGGACAAAAGCAATTTTTAGATGCAATTAAATCAAATTTAACTCAAATTTTAACAGCCCCAGGAAATCAGGGGTTTGTCTATGCTCAAGTAGCACCAACCATCGTGCTTATGGCAGGACTGCAAGGTTCTGGTAAAACAACGACTACTATTAAGCTTGCAAATTATTTAAAACTCCGTAAAAAAAAGGTTTTGGTTGCGGCTTGTGACTTGCAACGTTTAGCTGCTGTTGAGCAACTTCGTCAGCTTTGCGAAGCAAACGAGATAGATCTGTTCTTTATAGAAAATGAAACAAATCCGATAAAAGTAGCAACCGAGGCGTTAAATAAGGCAAAAACTGGACTTTATGATGTTCTTTTGGTTGATACAGCTGGTCGTTTAGCAATAGATGAAGCCCTAATGAGTGAGATAAAAGATGTAAAAACAGCTTTAAATCCGCATGAAATTTTTTATGTTGCTGATGCGATGAGTGGTCAAGATGGTGTTAAATCAGCTTCTAAATTTAATGACGTTTTACAAATTAGTGGTGTCATACTTTCAAAATTTGACTCAGATAGCAAGGGTGGCGTAGCTATAAGTATAGCAAAACAGCTTGGTATACCGCTTAGATTTGTTGGTATAGGCGAAAAAGTAGCTGATTTGGAGAGTTTTATACCTGATCGAATTGTAAGTCGCATTATGGGTGAGGGCGATTTAGCTACTCTTGTTGAAAAAACAAGTATGATTATTGACGAAAAAGAGGCAAAAAGATTAAATCAAAAGATAAAAAAAGGTCAGTTTAACTTTAATGACTTTTTAGAACAAATGGAGAGTGTTAAAAAATTAGGCTCTATGAAGTCGCTTATTGGTATGATACCAGGACTTACAAATGTAGCTAATCAGATAAAAGATATCGATTTAGAAAACTCAAAAGAGATAGTTCATATCAAGGCTTTGATTAATTCTATGACAAAAAAAGAGCGTGAAAACCCTGATTTGCTTAATAATAGTAGAAAAAGACGTTTGGCGGCTGGTGCTGGTCTTAGTCAAATGGAGGTAAACCGCTTTTTAAAACAGTTTGAAAATGCTTCAAAATTAGCTAAGAAATTTTCAGGCAAAGGTGGAGCGAAGGGCTTAGCAAATATGTTAAGTCAAGCCAATATGAATAGACCTAGATAAAATGGGTTTAAATTTTAGTATTTTGATGTATTAAAATTTAAGCCTTATTTAAAAATTTAAAGGAGAAGATGATATGGCAACAGTAGTAAGACTAACAAGAATGGGACGCAATAAAAGACCATTTTATCGTATAGTTGTAACAGATAGTAGAAAAAGACGTGATAGTGGATGGATTGAGAGTATTGGATACTATAATCCAATGGTTGAGCCAGAGGTTGTAAAATTTGATGCTGAAAGACTGGCATACTGGAAAGGTGTTGGTGCTAAACTTAGCGATAGAGTAGCTCAAATTACAAAAGATAAATAATAAATGGTTGAAAATTTTCTTTTAGAATATGCAAAACTCATAGCTGATTTTCCAGATAAAGTAAGTGTTAAAAGAATTGAACTTGATGAAAATTTTGCTGAAGTCGTTATTACTGCCGATAAAATAGATACAGGCAAACTTATTGGAAAAGATGGTAAAATGATAAACGCCATAAAGACTGTGATTCTTGGTTTTAAAGCCAAAGATACTACAAGCTATAGAGTAACGGTAAAAGCACTTGAAAATTAATGATGAATTGTTACAAGTTGCTACTCTTGGCAAGAGTGTAGGACTCAAGGGGTATCTAAAACTTCATAACAAGAGTGACTTTATACAGCAATTTAAAAGTGGTGCCATCTTTTTTGATAAAGATGGCAAAGAATTTACTATAAAGGCATATGATAAAATAAATCAAAGTGTTCTTTTTTATGACTATGAAGATGTAGATTTAGCTAAAACACTAACAAATAAGATTTTATTTACAACAAAAGATATAACACGAAAAACATGTAAGCTTAAGGATGGCGAATATTTTTATTTTGATATTTTGGGGCTTTGTGTTGTTGAGAATAACGAAATTTTAGGCGTAGTTAAGGACATAGATGATAATACAAGCACTTATTTGTTGGAAATCTCGACAGATGCCAATTTAGTAAAGCAAAATTTACCAAAGTCTTTTTATATTCCTTATCTTGATAACTTTGTGGTTGATGTAAATTTAAAAGATAAAAAAATATATACAAAAAATTCAAAGGCAATTTTAGAAAATTCATGAAATTTAGTTTTGTTTCACTTTTTCCAGAATTGCTTTGCTCGTATTTTGATGCTTCGATTTTATATCGTGCAATAGAAAAATCATTAATAAGTATTGACTATGTAAATCCGCGTGATTTTTCTATTGATAAGCACAAAAGAGTTGATGATTATATGATCGGTGGTGGAGCAGGATTACTAATGATGGCTCAACCATTAAATGATGCATTGACACATGTAAATTTTAAAAACAAAGCAACTCATTTTATATTTTTAAGTCCAGTTGGCAAAAAGTTTAAGCAAAATGATGCAAAACGATTGGCTAAAAAGGAACATCTTTGTTTTGTTTGTGGTAGATACGAGGGTGTGGATGAGCGCGTGATAGAGACATGGGCTGATGAAATTTTTAGTATTGGTGATTTTATATTAACTGGCGGCGAAGTTGCGTCCTTGTGTTTAGCTGATGCTATATCTAGAAACGTAAATGGAGTGCTTGGAAATATAAAAAGTCTTGATATTGAAAGCTTTGAAAACGAAATTTTAGAAGCACCATCTTTTACAAAACCAAATATTTTTCAAGGTTTGGAAGTTGTTTCAGAGTTTTTAAAGGGAAATCATGCTAATATCCGAACTTTAAAAAAAACTATGGCACTTTGTAAAACAAGGTACTTTCGCCCTGATTTATACCAAAAAATAATGCCAAAAACTAAGGAAACACATGAGAAATAAATACATTGAAGCATTTGAAAATGCTCAAATCGCAAGCAAAAATGTGCCTGATTTTCGTGCAGGAGATACACTTCGTGTTGCTATCCGCATAAAAGAGGGCGATAAAACTAGGGTTCAAAATTTTGAAGGTGTCTGTATAGCTAGACGTGGTAGTGGTACTGGCGAGACTTTTATTATTAGAAAAATTGGTGCAAATAGCGTAGGCGTTGAGAGAATTTTTCCAATATACAGTGAAAGTATTGAAGAGATAAGTGTTCTTAGACGTGGTCGCGTTAGACGTGCTAAGTTATTTTATCTACGTAATTTACGTGGCAAAGCGGCTAAAATCCGCGAACTTAGAAAATAATCCACATTGCTTGAAAGTTTTTCTTTCAAGCTTTTTTCTATTTTATAGTAGCTTAAATTTATAGTAATACAAGTAATATACGATGTAGTGTATTTTACTTGTTTTATTCTTTGTGATACTTCTTAATATTTACTTGTTAATTTTTTGTTTGGGTTATTTTCAGTGTTTATTTTTTAAATCACGTTGTTACAAAGTGCGTTTTTAAAGCCCAAGATAAGGTCATTAAATCTTAACCACAACTTCATCTTATGATTTGCAAGTTTTATTGTAAATTTCGCTAAATTTTACCTTAGATCAACTCTAATATTTTAAAGCACTTTATTATTTTTTAATTATATGATAAAGATTTATATTTATGTGTAAATTTAGCTTTTAATATAAGACTATTTTAAAAATAGGTCTTAAAATAAATTTTAAATCTATATAATTTATATTGCAACTTGCTTATAGTAATTAGCAAAAACTATCAGTATTTTATTATTCATTCGTATTTGTTTTTAGTTGGTTTTAAATTTAGCGTAAGTAAGCTATAAAATTAGATTTAAATTTAAAAGGCGTATATTTTGCTTTGCTATTCATAATATGATATTTAAATCATTATCAAGAAATTTACCTGCTACTTAGATTTTGTTAATCGTTAAATCCGTGAGAAAGCAAAGAAAATAAGAGCGAAAAATTTTAGCAATAATTTTATGAAAGTATCCAAAGTGAGTAATTTAAGAGTTTTGCTTTTATTATTAAATACAAGAAATTGCTGAACAAAGGTTCTTGTAATTTAAAAGACTACTTTATCATAAAAGTAGTTTAAAATGCTTATAAGACCAAATTCAATGATACTTACAAGCTTTTAAATATTGAAAAAATAGCGAAAAAATTTTATATAAATAGCTAATTTTGCACCAAATTATAAAATAAGGTTGCAATATTTTGGATAAAAAATTAAAAATATTTACAAATACACATTCAAATTTAAAATTTATTATTATTTTAAGCTTTGTTTAAACTATGCATTTTATAACTTTATTTACTGTATGGCAACATTTAGTATATTTAGTTAAGTTTAAAGTTTTCATAATATTTGTTTGTGATTTTTATATAAATTTCTACGTGTTGTCTTTCGAAGCATTTTTATCATTAAGTTATCATGAGACATTATGATATATAAAATGTTTCCTTGAAAACAAGTGAATTGCTCACAAAGTGATATTTTTGTAAAACTTCTCAAGCCCAAAGAATGAGAGTAGTAACCAAAGCCAAGCGGTGCATGGCAAAGATGAAGTAGGTTTGTTTAAAGCTTATGGAGTGAATGTAGCTATAAAAGCCAAGCAAAACACTCTTAATAAAACAATAAGTTATTTTGAGTTGTAATTAGAATAAAACATTTTTATAAAGTAAAATACTTTTTAAAACTTCTTAAGTTAAGGAATAATGATAACAAACACAAGCAAAACTAGATATATTATCTATTTTGCAAAATATTTGTTTTAAAATTTAAATTTTATCTAAAGACTGCTTTTTAAATTTTTAATGTTTTGTTGCGTATTAATGACTTCATTGCTGCATTAACTAAGAGTTTTTTGATTATGGATTTTGTTTGTTTTGATGGATTTATTTTAAAATTTTATTATTGATGGTTTTTGTATTGTTTTGGCACAATTAATTTTTGCTTTTTACATTTTAAACAGCAATCTATCGATGATAAAATGGCTGTAGTACATACGCTAGGCATTGTCACTTCTCTATTAGCCTTAGTTTGTCAAATCATCATTTATTAAAATATTATTTACTATCTTTAATTAAGTCCTGCAAATACAGCAATACTGGTTAAAATTTTTAAAATCGCCAAACCCAATCTTGTCACAAAATAGGCTTTACAAAGCTTCATTGATAGCTAATTAACTATCTTATTGATTACATTTTAGCAATCTTTATCAGGTAGTTGGTGCTAAAGACGGTTTTTAGTAAACTATAATTTTGCATAAGAAATATCATTCTTAAGCTTTACTTAGTTAGTATATCTTTTATTTGCCCAGCGGTATTTTCCTTGCTAATGCTGTATTTGTGTCAAATCTTAAATGGGTATTTTCATTTGAGTTTTGGGTATGTTTTTGGGTTTTAAGTGTTAGATTAAATAAAATTTATGAATTTTTAACATAGTTGCACTGATATGTTAGTTTTGATAGACATAATCTAAATAGTAAATATGTTTAAATTTATTTACGATTTTTTCTTTTAATTTTTAATTTTAAGTTCTTAAGTGCTAAGTTGCCAGTATGGTAAAAATACTTATAAAATGATATAAATCTTGACTCCTTTTTTGTATAAATGGCTGCAAATACGCTCTCAAGCTCTATGCGTTCTTTTTGTGTTAAACCTTGCATTAATTTACTCCGATTAGTTTTTTCATCTTTTTTATTACAAATAACACATCATCATCATCTAATTCGCAAAGTAATCTGCAAACAGCAATGGCGGCTTGCGGTTTTGAGTTACCAAGACGCCAGTCTTGATACGTCCGCATTGATATGCCTAAATGTTTTGCCATATCATTTTGAGAAATTTTCTTTCCCAAATTTTTAGACTCAACAGCATTATGCAATAGATTAAATATGTCATTTGTTTCAATCATTTGCATATTATACGTTAAATAATATTAAATATCTATTAAAATTTATAAAATACATATAAATTAGCATTAAATATAATTTTTATTTGTATAAATAAAAGTTTTATATTATATTTTATACGAAAAAATGTATAAAAAACTAAAATTTTAATGATTTTATAGTTTTAATTTATAAAATCAACTTATAAAAATTGAGCCTATTAGACTAAAAATTTATAAAAAATTTTATTTAGTCTTGACATTGTTATACTCATTTATGTATAATACACTTAGCAATTTAAAATATAGAGTGCTAAAATTTAGAGCAAAGTGTTATCAAGTAGTCATGACACGCTTTGTTTTACGCAAAGCATTTGTTATAAATTTAGAGTAAAAATTAAAGGAGAAGTTGTGAGTAAGCTAAGCAAACGTGATTTGATATTAAAATCAATCATAAAAGCCTATCTTGATGATAATTCTCCTATTGGCTCATCTGAGCTTGGCTCTCGCATGGATGTTGCGATGCCAGCCTCGACCATAAGGGTTTATTTTAAAAAGCTATCAGATGAGGGTGCGATCACTCAGCTTCACATAAGCGGGGGCAGGATACCGACTATTGGTGCAATGAAGCATTACTGGATGGATATTTTTGATGGAGTTGATTTTGCAGATGAGTTGCTAGATATTAATGATGATATTTCGCTTAAAATTTTAGCTGATACTCATGATGTTTATATGATGATTTGTGCTGAGCATGAGCAGAGTTTGGTTGAAATTTTAAATGTAAATGATAGATTTTTGGTATTAAATTTTAGCAAAGATGAGATAGTGCTTAAGTATGATTATAGGGTTGAGAAGTTTTTGCATAATCTTGGTGAAGTTGGTTTAGACAAACTTGAGTTTATCTGTTCTCAAGTTGGTTTAAGCGAACTAAAACGTAAAATTACGGAGCTTAAACGAGCAAAAATTTTATTTTGTGAAAATGAAATTTTAGCTTATAAAATTTTTCAAAACGAGCGTTATAGGACAAATTTTCTAACCCGTATGAGTGATGGACTAAATTTTACTCCGATATTTGCAGATGAGTATATGGGAATAAAAATGAGAGTGAAATTTTGTGGCGAAAACTCTACGATGGTGTGTGCTGGAAGCGTGTATAGTGATTATGTAAAATTAATAAATCAAATAAGGGAGGTAGCGTGAGCGAAGAGATAAAAGAGCAAGACGTTACGCAAGAAATCGATCAAGGCGTGAGTGAAAATATCAGTTTTGATGGGTTAAATGCCGAAAATTCAAAGGTGCTTGAGCTTGAAAAAGAGGTGGCTGAGCTAACTGATAAATATTATAGAGCAAATGCTGATTTTGAAAATTTAAGAAAGCGAGTTGAAAAAGAAAAGGCTGATATTGCAAGTTATGCAAATGAGAAATTTGCACGTGATTTGCTTTCGGTAATAGATGCATTGGAAATGGGCGTAAATTTTCAAGCCAAAGATGATTTTTCAAAAAAGATAAAAGAGGGTATAGAGTTAAGTTTAAGCGAGTTTAAAAAGGCACTTGAAAAGCATGGTGTAACGACTATTAACACAGACGTGGAATTTGATCCGAACATGCATAACGCTATAATGCGCGTTGATAGTGAGGCACACGAAAGTGGTGCGATCGTTCAAGTTATGCAAAAAGGGTATTTGATAAATGGTAGGGTTTTGCGTCCAGCAATGGTTAGTATAGCAAACTAACATCGTTCAAGTTATGCAAAAAGGGTATTTGATAAATGGTAGGGTTTTGCGTCCAGCAATGGTTAGTATAGCAAACTAACAAGGAGTATAAAATGGCAAAAACTAAGCAGAAAAAGGATAGTGGAAAACTTTATTCAAAAGAAGAGCTTGAATGTATTAGGGACTATATGAAAGTAAATGGTGAGTTTCATGATTATGAAACAGCAAATTTATATGCACCATATCATTTTGAAAAAACTGGTAAAGAGCGGTCCGGGCATGCATTGTATATGTGTGCATGGAGAATACTAGATGGCAGATATGATAGCATAATCTAAATTTAGAAATAAAATTTTAATAAAAAGGATAAAAAATGGCAAAAGTTATAGGTATCGACTTAGGAACGACTAACTCTTGTGTTAGCGTTTATGAGCGTGGCGAGAGCAAGGTTATCCCTAACAAAGAGGGCAAAAACACAACTCCTTCTGTTGTGGCATTCACCGACAAGGGCGATGTTTTGGTGGGCGATGTGGCTAAGCGTCAAGCAGTTACAAACCCTGAAAAGACGATTTATTCTATTAAGCGTATTATGGGTCTTATGAGTAACGAAGATGCTGCACGTGAGGCAAAAGAGCGACTTCCGTATCATGTTGTGGATCGCAACGGAGCTTGCGCGATTGAGATTTCAGGCAAAGTCTATACTCCGCAAGAAATTTCAGCAAAGGTGCTAATTAAGCTAAAAGAAGACGCAGAAGCTTATCTTGGTGAGAGCGTTACAGACGCTGTTATCACGGTGCCAGCATACTTTAATGACAGCCAAAGAAAGGCGACAAAAGAGGCTGGAACGATAGCTGGGCTAAATGTGCTTCGTATCATCAATGAGCCGACAGCTGCGGCGTTGGCGTATGGTTTGGATAAAAAAGAGGCTGAGAAAATTTTAGTTTATGACCTAGGTGGTGGTACATTTGACGTAACAGTGCTTGAGACTGGCGATAATGTAGTTGAAGTTTTGGCAACTGGTGGTAACGCGTTTTTAGGTGGCGATGACTTTGATAACCTTGTTATTGACTGGCTCGCAAGTGAGTTTAAAAGCGAAACAGGTATCGATCTAAAAGCAGATGTTATGGCATCTCAGCGCTTAAAAGAGGCTGCTGAAAATGCAAAAAAAGAGCTTAGCTCAGCACAAGAGAGCAACATCAACCTACCATTTATCACAGCCGATGCAACAGGTCCAAAGCACCTTGTTAAAACGCTAACTCGTGCAAAATTTGAAGGTATGATTGATGGTTTAGTGGCTCAAACTATAGCTAAAATCAACGAAGTCGTAAAAGACGCAGGTCTTAGCAAGAGCGATATAAAAGAGATCGTTATGGTCGGTGGCTCAACTCGTGTGCCGCTTGTTGGCGAAGAGGTTAAAAAGGCGTTTGGTAAAGAGCTAAACAAAAGTGTAAATCCAGATGAAGTAGTAGCGATCGGTGCGGCTATTCAGGGTGCGGTTATTAAGGGCGATGTTAAGGATGTTTTACTTCTTGATGTTACGCCACTTAGCCTTGGTATCGAGACTTTGGGCGGCGTGATGACAAAAATTATCGAAAAGGGCACAACTATACCAGTTAAGAAAAATCAGACTTTTTCAACAGCTGAGGATAATCAAAGTGCCGTTACTATCCATGTTATCCAAGGTGAGCGTGAGTTTGCAAGAGACAATAAATCGCTAGGTCAGTTTAATCTAGAAGGTATCCCAGCTGCACCTCGTGGTGTGCCACAAATCGAAGTTGAATTTGACATCGACGCAAACGGAATTTTAACCGTTTCAGCAAAAGATAAAGCCACTGGTAAGGCTCAAAACATCACAATCTCAGGCTCAAGCGGTCTAAGTGATGATGAGATAAATAAAATGGTAAAAGAGGCTGAGCTTCACAAAGAAGAAGATGCTAAACGCAAAGAGGCGGTAGAGGCTAGAAACCAAGCTGATGCACTCGTTCATCAGACACAAAAGAGTCTTGATGAGCTAGGTGAGAAAGTCCCAGCTGATGATAGGGCAAATATCGAAGCGGCTCTAAACGCACTTCGTGAAACTTTAAAAGATGAGAGTGCTACAAAAGAGCAGATCGATGCGAAGGTAAAAGCTCTAAGCGAAGCTAGTCACAAACTAGCCGAAGCGATGTATAAAAAAGACGAAAATGCCGCTGGTGGCGAACAATCTAAGAAAAAAGATGATGATGTAATCGACGCCGAAGTCGAGTAAGGTGTGAAATTTAGCGGAGTAAAATCCGCTAAATTTTAATTAAAATTATTTGTGTATTTTAAACATTTTATAAAAATATCTATCTGAATTTTAACCAAACTACTTTTATTCACACGCTTGCCAGTCTTTGCTACCGCATTTTTCACACTGATAGCCTTTTTCAATAATCCATGCAACAATTTCATCTTTAAAACATAACATTGCTATGCCACCAGTTGCTATGGCGATACAAATAGGCATCGCTAGTCCAGTCCCAGCAAAAAGATAAGTAACCCAAGCATAAAAGCCACCAGCTGGCAGTGAAGCACCGATTATTTTTACAAAAAATGAAACATTTGTCTTTTCTTTATGTCCGCATTTTTTAAATTTTATATACATGTTTTTGTTCCTTTTTGCATAAATTTAAAACGCATTCTACCCCCCCCCATACTTAAAAATAAATAAAATTTTAATGAAATAAAAAATAAGATTGGTTTGTGATTAAATACTTTAATAAAAAATCTAGCTAATTTTGTATAAAATATGTGCTAAATTTTAATACACTTAAGGACTGATTATGCTTTTTACAAAAGCGAGTGAATATGCTTTGCTTTCGCTCATTTATATTTCACAGCAAAACGATCCAGTAGATGTTGATAGTATATCAAATGAGCTAGAGATATCAAAAAGCTTTTTGGCTAAAATTTTACAATCTCTTGCAAAAGATAAAATTTTAAACTCTTTTAAAGGTGCAAATGGAGGTTTTAGCTTAAGTCAAAACGCTTTAGACGTTAGCATAAAACGCATAATTGAATGTGTCGAAAAAAAGCCAATGAGTGTGTTTGAGTGTTCAACTTCAAAAAACGACTGCACAAAGGCCGCAACCTGTCAAGTGTGGAATATGTTTAATACGCTTCAGTTTAAGATAGATGACATGCTAGATAACATAAGCTTAAAAGATATCGTCACAAAGTGAGTAAATGGCAAAAAACAACATAATCACGTTAGTTGCACCATTTTTAGCTCCGATTATAAAATTTAAAAGTCTTAGTATAGTTGGGCTTATAATGGCAATACTTGCTATTATTATCGTGCCACTTCCGTCTGCTGTATTAGATTTTTTTCTTGCTATTTCTGTGGCATTGTCAGTGCTTATCATACTCATATCAATTTATGTGCCAAAGCCTACTGATTTAACCACATTTCCGACGCTTATACTTATTATAACGCTTTTTAGATTGTCTTTAAATATTGCAACTACAAGGATGATATTAAGCCAAGGGCACAATGGACCAGACGCCGTTAGCGAGATAATATCTAGCTTTGGTGAGTTTGTTGTAGGCGGTAATTACGTTATAGGCATTATTGTTTTTAGCATACTTGTGCTTATAAATTTCATGGTTGTAACCAAAGGTTCGACGCGTGTTTCCGAGGTTCAAGCACGTTTTACGCTAGATGCAATGCCTGGTAAGCAAATGGCAATAGATGCAGATTTAAATGCTGGTTTGATAGATGAAAAAACGGCACGTGAGCGTCGTCAAGCAATCATAGGAGAGGCGAATTTTTACGGTGCTATGGATGGTTCGTCTAAATTTATAAAAGGCGATGCAGTAGCTGGTATAATTATCACGATTATAAATATCTTGGGTGGCTTTGCGATAGGAAGCTTTCAGTTTGATTTAGATATGGCAACATCGGCACAAAACTATACTATTTTAACTATCGGCGACGGACTTGTTAGTCAGATACCAGCCCTTATAACATCAACTGCAACGGCTATAATAATAACAAGAGCAAGTAAGGATGATGATAATTTTGCCGAGGGGACACTAAAGCAACTTTTGGGTGATTATAAGACGCTTTTGATAGTTGGATTTATCTTGTTTGTTTTTGCGTTAGTTCCTGGTTTGCCAACGCTTTCGCTTGGGTTTATAGCATTTATATTTTTGGGTCTTGGCTATATGATTAAACAAGCACAAGATGGCAATTTAATCATACCGGATGTAGCTCAAAAAGATGGCATTAAGGCAACGCAAGGCACAAATGCTAGTGCAAACGCCGCATCAAACGCCCCAGCAAAACCACATAAAAAAAGCGATGAAGAGATAGCAAGAGAGGAAGAAACTAAGATAAATGATATATTAAAGCTTGAAATTTTAGAGCTTGATTTGGGATATGGGTTGTTAAAACTTGCTGATGTTGATTTGATAGAGAGAATTCGTGCTATGAGAAGAAATATCGCAACACAACTTGGGTTTTTGATGCCAAAAATTCGCATTCGTGATAATTTGCAACTTCCTCCAAATGAGTATAGATTTAAACTTAAAGGCATTATAATAGGGCAGGGGGAAATTTATGCAGATAAATTTCTTGCCATGGATAGTGGGCTAGTTAGCGAAGATATCGAGGGTATCCCTACAAAAGAACCAGCTTTTGGGCTAGATGCTTTATGGGTTGATGCAAATGTTAAAGAGGACGCTATACTAAGTGGTTACACGATAGTAGATCCAGCCTCTGTTATCTCAACGCACATGAGTGAGCTAATAAAACAAAATGCGGCTGAGTTACTCACTCGTCAAGAGACGCAAAATTTACTTGACAAGCTTAAAAATGACTATCCAGTTATTGTTGAAGATGCGTTTAGAGTGGCTAGTATAGGGCTTATACAAAAGGTATTAAAAGCACTTTTAAAAGACAATATACCTATAAAAGATATGCTAAGCATACTTGAATCAATAAGCGATGTAGCCGAAGTAAGCAAGAATTTAGACATGATTATAGAGCATGTTAGGGCAAGTTTGGCTCGTGTAATAACTTCGATGCATGCAAATGAAAAAGGTGAGTTAAATTTTTATATATTAGAAAATCAGGCTCACCAAAAGCTAATTGATGCTGTTCAGTATAAAGACGGAGCGTATCATTTAATGATAAATGTTGCTCAAACTTCAGCAATAGTTCAGGCACTGCGTATGGCAAAACAAAAGCGACCTATAAGTGAAAATGGTGCGATGATAGTGTGCGTTGAGCCAAGCCTTAGAAAATTTATTGCGGACATAGTGCAAAATTTTAGCATCGATATAGTTGTGCTTAGCTTTGCTGAAATATCTCCAAATACGCCGTTTGAAACAGTCGGCACAATAGAAATAGAAAATTTATAAAACAAGGAAAACAATGAAAATTTACCACCTTTCACATACGGATTTAGATGGATATGGTGCTCAATATATAACAAAACACTATTTTAAAGATGTGCGGTATTTTAATTCAAATTATGGACGAGAAATCGATGAGAAATTTAATCAAATTTTGTCGCTTTTAGATGATGAAGAGGCTATGATTTTAATTACGGATTTAAATTTAAGCAAAGAGCAATGTTTGGATTTTGAGCAAAAAATCAAAGATAAAAATGCAAAATTATTTTTGCTAGATCATCATCAAACTGGTGCTGAGTGTGCTAGTGAGTTTGCATGGTATTTTTTGGATAGTTCGCGTTCAGCTACTAAAATCACATATGATTTTTTTAGCAAAATGCTTGGTGAAGATGCAAAGCTTAAGCTATTTAGCGATGTAGTAAATGCTGTTGATATTTGGCTAAAAGATGATAATTATTTTGAGATGGGAAAGGTTTGCCTAGGATTAATTGCAAATGCAAAGGATATCAACAAAGTCATGTTTGAGGAGCAAAATAGTGATTATATGTTTTATTTGTTAAGTCAGGCTCAGAAATTTTTCAATGACAAAAATGATTATATCGGACTTGATATGCATATCCATGCGATAAAAAAGGATTTTTTCAAAAAAGACAAAGATGATACTTTAAGTAATCTTATCTCGGCTTATGTTGTTGATTTGCTTAGCAAAAATAGGCAAAAATATGAAATTTCATATAAGGAATTTAGAGGAATTTTAACGTATAACATCGGCAATACGTCAGTTATTGGTAATGACTTTTTGGTTGCAAATGACGATTATGATTTTTTTATAGATATTACAAGTAAAAAAACTATGAGTTTTAGAGCAAATGGCAAGGTTGATGTAAGTGCTATGGCAAAGCATTTAGTCGGCGGTGGCGGACATGCAAATGCGAGTGGTGGATTATTTAATGCCTTTAAGGATGGTTTTGAATATGAGAGCATAAAATCACAAGTGGTTGAGCTAATAGATAAAAAAACAAAGGAGTAAAAATGCGTGAAAATGATGTGAGCGTGGAAGAGCTTAGCTATGAGCTTAGTGTTGTTTTAGAGGGGCTTTTATATTATGCTGGAGTTAAAAAATCAAAGTTAGAAGATGCGGCTGAGATGTATGTAAGTGTGATAGATGATGCGTTGCAAGACTCACAAGCTGAGGGCGTTGATGAGGTGATACAGATAGTTGAGTATCTTAAAAAACATCATTCAAAGCTGTTTGAGAAGTAGGATATGGGCTATAAACATAAAGATTTACTTGGGCTTAGTGGGCTTAGTAAGGCTGAAATTTTACACTTTTTAGACTGTGCTGATGAGTTTAAGGCTTTAAACAATCAAGAAATTAAAAAGAGCGATTATCTGCGTGGTAAAACTACCATAAATGCCTTTTTTGAAAACTCAACTCGCACTAGAACTAGCTTTGAGATAGCTGCTAAACGGCTTGGTGCAGATGCTGTAAATTTTTCAGCTTCAAGCTCAAGTGTAAATAAGGGTGAAACTTTAATTGATACCATTAAAAACATGGCAGCTATGAAAAGCGATATAATCGTGCTTCGTCATCCAAACTCTGGAGCCGCTTTATTAGCAGCACAAAACACAGATGCTTGTATTGTAAATGCTGGAGATGGTATGAATGAGCATCCAAGTCAAGCTCTGCTTGATTTATACACTATACGAGAAAATGGCAAATCATTAGACAAAAATACAAGCGTTGCAATTATAGGCGATATAGCTAGATCTCGCGTGGCACGTTCAAATATTTGGGCTATGAAAAATTTCAATATGGATGTTAGGCTGTTTGGTCCAGCCATGATGTTGCCAAAGGATATTGATGTTTTTGGCTGTAAGGTTGCAAAAAATATGGACGAGGCATGTGAGGGAGCAGATGTTATCATGATGCTTCGTATTCAGCTTGAGCGTGGCGATGCGGATGTGGCTTTCCCAAGTAGTCGTGAGTATTGTAAATTTTTTGGTTTAAATAAATATAGGGCAAATTTAGCCAAGCCAGATGCTATTATATTGCATCCAGGTCCTATAAATAGAGGCATAGAGCTAAACTCAGATGTGGCTGATAGCAACCGCTCTGTTATATTAAATCAAGTCGAAAATGGCGTAGCGATACGCATGGCTATTCTTAGCACATTGATTAAAAATAGAGGTTAATTTATGAAAATTTTAATAAAAAATGGCTTGGTTGTAAATGCAGATACCAAAATAAAAGCAAATGTGCTAATTAAAGATGATTTGATTGTATATGTTGGCAAGGATATAAAAGACGCCGACCTAGTAATAGACGCAAGTGGCAAATATATAATGCCAGGACTTATTGATATGCACGTTCATTTTAGAGATCCCGGTCAAGAGTATAAAGATGACATCATAAGCGGCTCGCGTGCTGCAGTTGCCGGTGGCGTGACTACCTGCTTACCTATGGCAAATACAACTCCAGTTAATGATAACGCAAGTATCACTCGTGCAATGATACAAAAAGCAAATAGCGTTGGGCTTATCGACCTACTTCCAATTGGAGCCATAACAAAGGCATTAAAAGGCAATGAGTTAGTTGAGATGGGCGATATGCTTGAGGCTGGTGCTGTTGCTTTTAGTGATGATGGTTTGCCAGTATCAAGCTCAAGCGTGATGAGGGCTGCACTTGAGTATTCGGCTGGGTTTGGCAGTTTTTGCATATCTCATTCAGAAGATTGCTCTTTGTGTCGTCAAGGCGTAATGCACGAGGGAAAAGTCTCTGCAATTCTTGGTTTAAAAGGCATGGCAAGAGAAAAAGAGGAGATATCTGTAAGTCGTGATATGCTTTTAGCAAAACTTACTGGCGGACACGTTCATATCGCACATGTTAGCTCTGAGTATTCGTTAAAAATTATTGATATGGCAAAGCGTGATGGCATAAAAATAACTTGCGAAGCAACCCCACATCACTTTACATTTAGTGATGATGAAATTTTAGCAAACGCATATGATACAAACTACAAAATATCACCCCCGCTTCGTGAAATTTCTGATGTCAAGGCTATACGCAAGGCTTTAAGCTCAGGGCTAATTGATGTCATAGCAACGGATCATGCGCCGCATCACAACGATGAAAAATGTGTCGAGTTTGATCATGCACCATTTGGTATAATTGGACTTCAAACACTAGTGCCACTTACTTTGCGTTTGGTAGATGAAGGTGTGATAAGCTTAGAGCAAATGGTTGCTCTTACTTCTAAAAATCCAGTAAATTTACTTAAAATTTCAAACAAGGGCGAGATAAAAGAGGGATTTTTGGCTGATATTGCAATTATTGATCCAGATATTGAGTATATTTATGATAAAGCTTTAAATAAGTCAAAGTCTATAAATTCTCCGCTTTTTAATAAAAAATTAAAAGGCATGGCGATAATGACTATCAAAAGTGGTCGTATTGTATGGGATTATTATAATCAAAAATTTTAAGTTTGTAAGTTTTGCACACGCTTTGCTATTGGTTTAATATTTTTGGCTACAATCGATGAAAATTTAAAGGCTGTTTATGAGAAAATTTTATGCTAAATATAAAAAGTTATGTATATGTTTTATAGCTTTTATAGGCTTTTTGTTATTTTATACACTTTTTGGATTTTTTGGTGTGCCTTGGATTTTAAAAGATATTGTTCCAAAATTTATAGCCGATAAAAATGCAACACTTACGATACAAACAGCTAAATTTAATCCATATAAATTCGAACTAAATGCAACTGGCATAAATCTAAAAACAACAAGCGATTTAGTTAGTTTGGATGCTGTAGATGCAAAGATGAATTTTAGTAAAATTTTTGCTAAAAATATAAATATAGATATTTTTAGACTTACAAAACCATTTATTAATATTGAACGAAATAGTGATCTAGGCTTTAACTTTGATAATTTTATTTCAAACGATGATAATAACGAAACTTCAAGTGGCGATAGTTTTTTTAACTTTACTCTTAATGTTTTTGAGCTAATAAATGGTGGCATAAGATATAAAGATGATAGCCTAAAGCGTCCTTTTGAAGCAAAATTTAATGGGTTAAATTACACTATAAAAGATATAAACATCAAAAATCATAGCATAGGACTTCATAGGTTTGCAACTGATTCTAATTTGTTTGAAAGTTTTAATTGGGATGGTGGAGTTGATTTAGATCCGCTTACGATTTATGGAGACATTGATTTTAATGGATTAAATTTAGTAAAAATTTGGCAAAGCTATATGAGCGGTAGTGATTTAAATGTCACAAATGGTTTTGTAGATACAAAGCTTAGCTATAACTTAAGCTTAGATGACAATGGTATAAAGGCTAAATTAAAAGACGCTGGTATTAAATTCCACAAAATAAATCTAAAAGATCAAAGTGGTTTGCTAGACTTAAATGAGCTAAGTTTGAATAATGTCGATATAAATGCTACTTTTGCTAACGAGCAAAATATTAATGTAAAACTTGGTGGGATTTTTGTTAATGAACTTGTATTTAATGAAATTTTGATAAAAAGTGCAGAAATTTTTGATATTTTAGCAGATGTAAATGTAAATAATGATTTAAATATAAAGGGTCAAGTTGATAAACTAAAGATTGATAATGCTGCAACTAAGGATATAAATTTAAATACGTTTTTAGTTCAAAATATTGACTTTAATCATGACTTAAATGCAACAAATGCAAACATTGCAAATATAAATCTTGATGATTTATCTTTATTAACTGGCGATTTTTCTGTAAAAAATGAGAAATTTTATATAAATGACACAGATATAAATGTAACAAATGGGTTTAAAAATTTTAATATAGATGTTGATAAATTTGGACTTATTGGATTTGGGGGTAATGGCTTTAATATGCAAATTACCAACTCTGGCATGGATTTTATCAAGCTTAAAACAGAATTAAAGCTTGACTTAAATAATACCGAAATATCTTCTAACTTATCTAAAATAGACATTGGCAGTATTGATATTAGTTCAAATAAAGATAAAATTTTATTTTTAACTGGTGCTAGCATAGATGAGATAGATTTTTTAAATAATATTTTGCATATAAAAGACATAAACTTAAATAAGCTGGTCTATAATGATGAGATAGGTGGCAGTGGGCTAAAATCTATAAATAGTATAGTTGTGCCAAAAACGCAAAAGCAAAGCAACAAAACTACAAATAAGCAAGTTCAAAATGATAGTGACTTTATAGTAAGTGTTGAAAATTTTAAGATTTTAGATGCCAAGTCAAAAATTAAGCAAACATTTTTAAATGAGGCATTAAATCATGAGATAAATATAAAAAATGCTGAAATTTTAGATTTTTCAAGCGACTTTAAAAAGCCATTTTTGCTAAATCTAAAGGCTAATACTGGTGAAAAAATAGATATAAACCTAAATGGCAAAGTGTCACTTAAGCCGTTAAATATCGATACAAATACAAAAATAATACTAAGCGATTTATCAAAATTAAATAAAATAGTAAATCAGTATATAAATGGTGATATTAGTGGTAAAAGCGAGATAGACGCCAAATTTAAGATGGCAAAAACATATAATTTAGATGCTAAATTTAACTTAAGTAATTTTTTGCTTACCGATAAAGCCAAGGATAGATTAGCAAGTGCAAATAGCTTAAAAATAAATAGTATAAAACTAAACGAAAAAGGACTTAGCTTAGATAAAACCGATTTAAATGATGCGTTTATTAAGGCACATTTATACAAAGATAAAAGTTTAAATTTAGCAAACATGTTAAAAAAATCACAAAAAAATGATGACGAAAATTTAAATAACAAACAAGAAGATAAAAAATCAAGCAATAATAATTTTGTAGTTTCGATTTCAAATGTAGCATTAAACAATATGGGTGTTGATTTTAGCGATGATAGTTTGGTGCTTCCATTTTTGTTTAAAATACGTAATCTAAACACTAAGATTGACAAGATAGAGCCAAATATTCAGACATCTATTATTTCTAGTGGCGTTGTTGGAAGTAGCGGTAGTGCAAATATTGATGCTAGAGTTGATGTGTTTGATTTTAAAAAATCAAGCGAATTTAAACTAACATTTAAAGATGTTGAGTTAAACGAAGTTACGCCGTATTCAGCGACGTTTGTTGGACGTAAGATAGATGCTGGCACACTTGATTTATCTCTTGATTATAAGATTAATGATTCAAAAATGGATGGTAAAAACGAGCTAAAAATCGATACTATTGTGCTTGGCGATAGTGTAGAAGCACCAGATGCGATGAGTTTGCCACTTAGTCTTGCCATATCTATACTTAAAGACTCAAATAATATTATTAAGCTAAATTTACCAGTTCGTGGCGATATGGATAATCCTGAGTTTAGCTATGGTGGCATTATATTTAGTGCAATTATGCAAATTTTTACTGATGTTGTGACGTCTCCATTTAGGCTATTAAGTAGTGTGCTTGGTATCGAGGGAGCTGATGAGTTGGCTGATATTGATTTTACGGCCGGAAGTGATGAGATGATGCATTCACAAGCCACAAAAATACAAAAACTAAAAAAGATAACAGACGATAAAAAAGATATTGAGCTAACTATAACACCGGCTTATGATGATGTGGTGGATAGACTGGCTGTTCAAAAGCGACTTTTTGATAGAGATGTAGCAATAATGGCTAGTAGAAGTAGTAAAAGTCATGATGAGATTATAAGGCAAATGGCTGCAAAAATGTTTAAAAAACCGCCAAAAGATGTTTATAATGAGTTAGTTAAAGGGCGTCAAATTTCACAATCAACATTAGAAAATTTAGCAAAAAATAGAGCTAAAAATTTAAAAAATGCGATGCTTAAGGCTGGAATTTCAAGCGATCAAATAAAGCTAAATGACAAAATCCAAAAGGTAAAAGCTCAAATGGATACTTATGTTGGTGTTCCTATGGGCATTATAAATAAATAATGGCGTTTTAAAAGCTTAATTGTTTTGTGCTAAAATGGATTTTATATCCGTTTTTGCCGCATGAATAAAATTTTAAAAACTCTGACTTTGTTAAAAATGAAAATTTAGCAAAGCTACATAAAAGAAATTTGTAAAATTTCAAAATTAAAGTTGATGAAATTTTAAATTTAATGGCGTCTAAATGCTAGGATATCACAAAATTTAAAGCGAGATTATTTTGCGTTGGCTAAAGCAAAATATTGTGCGGTAAGTGCTGTGGTGTGGCAAGTGATTAGTTTTAACTTTGCTTTTTTATATTAAAGCAAGATGGCAAAGTCTATGATTGCAAAAATGAGTTTTAAATGGTAAAAATAACGTAATTGACATATAAATTTTATGGATTTATTACAAAGCTATAAGTAAAATAATAAAAAAAGTAATTTATTGTTGTATTTAAAAGAGTTTGAAGTGAAGCTAGATAAAAGAAAATCTTTATCGCCTACTTGTGGCTAAAGGCTAAACTAAGTAGAAAATTTGCTAAATTTATAAGAGTTCTTATGAAGTAGAAAAAATTACTTGGTTTGGATTAAAGTTTATTTATATAAAGCCTATCAAATGCCATTGGCTTATTTTTGTAATCTAAAACCACTCTAGTACTTGCGTTATCTCTTTTGCATAAAAGCACTTCATGTCGTGTGTTTGTAGTGGTTTGCTAGGTATTATTGCAGTTTTAAACTTTTGCCTTTTTGCCTCTTTTAATCTCTCATCGACATTAAAGACATCTCTTATTTCTCCATTTAAGCTAAGCTCTCCGATGAATACGCTATCTTTGCTCATTGGGCGATTTTTGTAGCTTGAAATTATAGCAGCAACTACAGCTAAATCGGCAGCTGTTTCTGTTATCTTAACTCCGCCTGAGACGTTTACAAACACATCATAATGTCCAAGCGGAATTTCTAATTTTCGCTCAAGCAGAGCCAAAAGCATATCAAGACGATTTTTTTCATATCCGGTTGAGCTTCTTTTAGGATATGCACTTTCGCTTACAAGGGCTTGAATTTCGATACTTAAAGCTCTAGAGCCCTCCATTATGATAGTTATTGCTGAGCCGCTTATTGCGTTGCCACGAGTGAAAAATTTGCTTGAAATTTCGGTTGCCGGAAGCAATCCTTGTGTGCTCATCTCAAATATTCCAACTTCACTAGTTGAACCAAATCTATTTTTAAACCCACGTAGCATTCTAAGCTCACGCGATGCATCTCCTTCAAAATAAAGAACAACATCAACCATATGTTCAAGCACTCTAGGACCAGCTATTTGCCCATCTTTTGTGATGTGTCCGATTATGAAAACGCATATGTTTAGATCTTTTGCGAGCCTCATTAGTTCAAATGTTATCTCTCTTACTTGTGAAACCGAGCCAGGTGCTGATCCGACGCTTTGGCTATATAGAGTTTGGATTGAATCTATTATTAAGACTTTGTATTTTTCTTTTTTTGCTTCATTTAAGATTGTTTCTAAATCGATTTCTGTTAGTAGGTATAAATTTTTATCTATTGCATTTAGTCGCTCAGCTCTCATTTTAATTTGACTTGCACTCTCTTCGCCACTTACGTAAAGTGTTGGTTTTCCACTTTTTGCTAGATTTGATGAAATTTTAAGCAAAAGTGTTGATTTACCAATCCCTGGACTTCCTCCAATTAGCACCAATGAGCCTTCAACTACCCCACCACCCAAAACCAAATCAAGCTCAGTATCGTTTGTGCTAAAACGCGTGATTTTTTCAACTTGCACCTTGTCTATGCTTAAGGCTTTTGATGGCGATGTTGAAATTTTAGCTAGTTCTTGGCTTACTTTGATTTGTTCTTTGCTAAGTTCTATAAAGCTATCCCATGCCCCACAGCTTGGGCATTTGCCTATCCATTTACTTTGTTGGTTGCCACAACTTTGACACTCAAAAACTACCTTTGCTTTTGCCATTTTTTACCCTTTTTGTAATTAAATTTGTTATAAAAATGCAAAATAAAGCACCAAACATAATTCCGATACAATCAGCCACTATATCAAAAAGGCTAAAAAAGCGATTTGGTAGCATACTTTGGACTATTTCTATTTGGATACCATAAGCTAGAAGTATCAATATTTTGCTTAAATTTTTTAGCTTAAAACCAAAGTTTAAAAGAACATACAACACAAAAAACGCCAAGATATGATTTGTTTTATCCCAAAAAACTTCATTTATGGCTATTTGTTTGGATGTTGTTGCAAGAAATTCAACGGCTACAATTGTAATCAAAAATCCAAATTTAAAAAAATTATGCAAAAATCGCATCCATTAAATCATCTAAAAACTCATCTGGATTAAATGCAATTAAGTCATCCATGCTCTCGCCAACACCTATGTAAAGTATAGGCAGTTCTAACTCACGTGCTACACCAAATAATGCCCCACCTTTTGGTGTTCCATCAAGTTTGGTTATAATAACTCCATCGAGTTTAACTATATCATTAAACGCCTTTGCTTGAGCTACTCCGGCATTGCCTTGAGTGCCGTCAAGGATTAAAATTTTACGGTGAGGGGCTTTTTCGTAAGCCTTTGTTGAAATTCTTACAATTTTGTTTAGTTCGTTTGCTAGATTTGTTTGATTTTGAAGTCTTCCGGCCGTATCTAATATAACCCTATCTATGCCCTTAGCAATCGCTGAGTTTATTGTATCAAACGCTACTGCTGATGGATCGTGTCCTTGCTGTGTTGCTACTATTGGCACATCTACACGAATAGACCATTGTTTAAGTTGCTCTATCGCACCAGCTCTAAACGTATCGCAAGCGCCTAAAATTACACTTTTTTTATTTTTTTTGTATAAATTTGCAAGTTTGGCTATGGTGGTAGTTTTGCCAGCACCATTTACGCCAAGTATTAGCTCTACAAATGGCTTATCGTCTGGTATTATTCTCTCTTTTTCGTATATAAAATAGCTTGACATTACATGTCTTAAATCGGCTCTTTTTACTTCATTTTGAGGTGGCAGATAGTAAATTATCTCTTCAACGATATCGTATGTCACATCGGCTTCTAAAAGCAACTCTTCAAGCACATCTTTTGTGATTATTTTATCTTTTTTTGCTTCACTAATTACACCAAAAGTCTTAGCAAAGCCCTTTTTTATCAAGCCAAACATTACTCTACCGCCTTTAAAATATCACGTTGCAGCATCTCTTCAGGCACCAAGCCAACATATGAGCGATAAAGCTCTCCATTTGGCTTGTAAAGTAGTGATGATGGAAGCCCTATAATGCCACCCAAAGCCTTTTCTAGTTTAAAATTTTCATTTCCTACAGCAACTTTGTATTTGATTTTATGTTTTTGCATAAAGTCTTTGATTTGATCTTGTGTTTTGTTTTCTATTAAGACTGCTATTATGTTTAGCTCTTTTTTAAATTTATCATTTAGATTGTTTAAATGTGGGATTTCAGCTCTGCATGGGGCGCACCATGTAGCCCAAAACACAAACAATGTTGCTTTGTTTTTATCAGCTATTTCGATTTTATTGTTTTTTGCTACAACAAACAATGACTGTCCGTTTGTTAGTGTTAAATTTGCATCCTTAACCTGCATTTCTTGGACTTTATTTGATGCTATGCTTTCTTTTGTTGTTTGATTTAAGTCGCTTTTTGTTTCATCTTTTTTATCGCAACCAGTTATAAAAAATAACACAAAAAATATCGATAATAGTTTTAATCTCATTATTATTGCCTTCACTGTTTAAATTTAAAAACAATCATTATATGAAATTTTACTTAAAATTTCGCTCAAATTTTGAGTTTTATTATGCATGATTATGGTATCATATGTGAAAAATATGGAATAAATTTTATGATTAGTAAAAATTTTATACGACAGCAAAATATAAACAAAATGAAAAAATACACAAAAATTTTTGCACCGTCAAGACATTACAAGCTCATATCAACACTTTATAAACTTATAAATTTAAAAAAGCCAAAAAATATTTTATTATTTATGCCACTTCCATACGAGCCAAATGTTTATAGATTAAGAAGAAAATTAGCAAATAAACATAGTATTTTTGTTCCATTTATGGTAGGGCTTAGTTTAAAAATGGTAAAATTAAGGCAGCCATTTAATATTAAGAAATTTAATGTAAAAGAGCCAGTAAATCAGCAATTTGCAAATTTCAAGATAGACATGGCGATAGTTCCAGTAGTTGGGGTCGATAAAGATATGGCTAGAATAGGTCACGCAAAAGGCTATTATGATAGATTTTTTTCGTCATTGCCGTATAGAGTAAGTGATGTTGTTTTTGTGCAAATTTTAGATATGTTCATAGATTTTAAAATTTCTCAGCCACATGATTTAGTTGGAGATTATTACCTAACTACTAAAAAAAATTATGTAAAAAGAGGAAAAAATGATAGAGATTTTAGTAGGATTAGGAGCCGGTGCGGCGGGCATTGGTGTAGGGTATGCAGTAGCTAAAAAGATAAATGATGCAAACTACAATATATTTTTAGCACAGGCAAAAGCAAAAGCAAAAGCAATAGAACATGAAGCTGAGCTAATACTAAAAAATTCAAAAATTTCAGTCCAAGAAGCTGAGTTTGAAGCAAAGAAAAAATATGATGAAAAAAGTATAAAACTTCAAAAAGACTACACAATCAAATTTGATGAATTAAGCAAAAAAGAGCAGACGTTACTAAATGAAACAGAATTATTAAATAGTTCAAAAAGTGCTTTAGAGCGTGAAAAAATAGAGGCACAGACAATATATGAAGAGGGTGTAAATCTAAAAACCATATATCAAAATAAGGTTGCAGAGGCACTTAAGGTGCTTGAACATGCGGCTGGTTTAACAGAAGACGAGGCTCGTGAAGTTGTATTAAAAAAAGTCGAGGAAAAAAGTCGTGCCGAGATAGCACATATAGTAAGAAGGCATGAAGAAGAGGCCAAAAAAGAAGCCAAAAAGAAGGCAAACTACATTTTAGCACAAGCAACTTCTCGTTTTGCTGGAGAATTTGCAGCTGAAAGGCTTATAAATGTCGTTAATATAAAAAATGATGAGTTAAAGGGCAGGATAATCGGCAAAGAGGGTCGCAATATCAAGACGCTTGAGATGGTACTTGGTGTTGATATTATTATAGATGATACGCCAAATGCGATTATTTTAAGTAGCTTTAATTTATACCGAAGAGCAATAGCAACTCGTGTGATTGAACTACTTGTTGAAGATGGCAGAATACAACCAGCACGAATTGAGGATTTGCATAAAAAAGTGACTGATGAATTTGAACAAAGCATATTAGAAGAGGGCGAAAATATAGTAATTGATCTTGGGCTTAATAAAATGCATCCTGAGATAGTAAAGCTAATTGGAAAGTTGAAATTTAGGGCTAGTTATGGGCAAAATGCTCTAGCTCATAGCTTAGAAGTGGCTTATTTGGCTGGTATTATAGCGGCCGAGACTGGCGGAGATGAGAAATTGGCTAAAAGGGCTGGAATTTTACACGATATTGGCAAGGCTTTAACGCATGATTTTGAAGGTTCTCATGTGGATTTGGGTGCTGAGATATGCAAACGCTATAAAGAACATCCAGTTGTGATAAATGCTATATATGCTCATCATGGACACGAAGAGGCAACAAGTGTAGAAAGTGCGGCGGTATGTGCGGCCGATGCACTAAGTGCGGCTAGACCTGGTGCTAGACGAGAGGTTCTTGAGAGCTTTTTAAAACGTGTTGAAGAGATAGAAAATATAGCAAAAAGCAAGGACGGCATAAAACAAGCATACGCTATAAATGCTGGTCGTGAGATACGTGTAATCGCAAATGCAAAGCTTATAAATGACGATGAGGCTGTGCTAGTTGCTAAAGAAATTGCCGCTGAGATTGAGGCAAAAGTGCAGTATCCTGGCGAGATAAAGGTTAATGTCATACGAGAAACTAGGGCTGTAGAGATGGCTAAATGAGAAAAATTTTAATCATTTTTTTATTAGGATTGGTTGCATTTGCTAATGAAGAGCTTATGCTAGATTGTGCAAATTCTTATATAATGTGCAAACGTGCAAACAAAGAAGCACCGTTTTATACTTTGATGTCGCAATCAAAAGCTGTCGTTGTGCTTCCTAGTGTTAAAAAGGTTGGATTTTTGCTTGGTGGCATGGGTGGCAGTGGTGTGATGATAATAAATCCACTCTCTAAAGATAGACGTTTGGTTGGGGTGGATATAAAAGCGGGGAGTTTAGGGCTTCAGGTCGGCTATAAAGATTCTGCTTTGGTGATGTTTATACTTCGTGATAGCATCGTAGCTGATATACAAGATGGAAAATTTACGTTTGGAGTGGAGGCTAGTTTTTCCTTTGGTGATATTAATCGAGGTTTTAATAAAGTTAAAAGTTTTGATTTTTCAAAAGATGTATATGTGTATGCGACAAATGGAGGTTTTTTTGCAGGAGCAAGTTTTGCTGGGGTTGTGCTATCTTCAAATGAGACTAAATTTAAAAATGATGGCTATGCATATTCACAATTAATTCAATCAATAAGTAGGTAAATATGCATGATATGTTAAGTAGTCTTAGCACATATGGTTATGTGGTTTTGTTTTTATACTCTCTTGGTGGCGGAATGGTTGCGATTGTCGCTGCTGGGATTTTAAGCTATATGGGAAAGATGGATATTGGAGTAAGTATAGTTGTGGCATTTTTAGCAAATGCTATAGGCGATAGTGTGCTGTTTTATTTGGCTAGATTTAACAGAGCCGCCGTAATGCCATATTTTAAAAATCAAACGAGAAAATTAGCTTATGCACAAATTTTAATGAAAAAACACGGCGATAAAATGATATTTTTTCAAAAATATATTTATGGGGTAAAGACATTAGTTCCACTTGCGATCGGACTTACAAAATATCCATATGTAAAATTTAACGTTTTAAATTTTATAGCAGCAGCGATTTGGGCATTATTACTTGGATTTGGTAGTTATTATGCTAGTGATGCATTTATAAAAGTGGCTGACTACCTTGGTGATAATAGCTGGATAATGCCAGTTTTTATGCTGTGTCTGCTTGGCGGAACTTGGTTATTTTTAGAAAATAAAACAAAGAAAAAGGAACAAAAATGAAAAAGTTAGTGTTTGTGTTGTTGGTTTTTATAGCACTTGTTTTTGGGTTTATAAAATTTGCTAATGATAAGATTATTAAAGCACACGACACAGCTGTAGAAAAACTGCAAAATAGCACTCATGCTGAAGTTATATATGATACCTTGCAAAGTGAAATTTTAAGCTCACAAAGCACGATTGGGTTATTGTTGCAAACTGCACTTGGCGAACTTAAGGTAGAAATTGTTACACAGGCATCTAAAAACCCATTAAATGTGATTTTGCAAAAAAGTAGTGCTAATTTTGTTGTGAAAATTTTAGAAACAGATGATGATTTTATGCTAAAGTTTATGAGTGATATTTTGGCAACTGGCAACATTAAGGCTGGATTAAAAAATTATGATGTAAGTATGAAATTTCAAGACTTAGATTATGATGGTTTAATTTTTAAAGATATACAGATTGATTCTATAACAACAACTAATTATTTAATGCAATCTGCTAAATTAATGATTGGTGATGTTTTATTAGAGCAAGGTTATGTAAAAAATTTAGTTGCTATCACGCATTCTGATATTCCACTAAGCGTTTATGATTTTTTAAATACAGCATATTATGGAAAATCTGTGATAAAAATAGATGAGATATCAATTGCCGATCAGGACACGATAAAAGATGTATTTTTAGATAGTAAATTTGTTAAAAACGATAAAAGTTTAGGCGATAGCAAAGATATTTTAAAGATAGGTAGTTACACTCATGGTGATATGATTGTTAAAGATATTAGCATGGTTGGTGGTGTTAAAAATTTTGATTTAGTTTCATTTAATGAAATCATGAAGTCATTACAAGAATTAGACACTCAAAGTGATAACTATTTAAATGATGCAAATAAAATCTATCTTGAAAATTTACCTAAATTTTTATCACATGATTTGAAATATGCATTTGAACTAAAAGCTACTAGCAATAAAAATAATAAAATTGATATTGTATTTGATATCTCGATTGATGATTTTGATAAATATAGTGGCGAACTTGGAGAAAGGATACTTCAATCTCTTAAAATGAACTCAAAAATTATATTTAGTCCAAATTTTTCAGAATTTTTCTCAAATTTAGAAAGCTTAAAAGAGATGGAAGATTCTTTAAAGGCACAGGGTTTCATTATAGATGAGAATGGCAAAAGTGTCATAAATCTAGTTTATGATAAAGAGCAGGGTGATGTTATTGTAAATGATACTTTGCCTTTGTGGTCGACGATTTTTATGCTTTTTGCTGGATTTTAACTTAAATTGTGAAAAAATAACTAAAATTTAATAAAATTCTAATGTTATTGAAAAAATTAAAAAATTTTTAATATTCCTTAGGATAAAATTACAACAACATTTTAAAAAGGTGGTTTAAATGAAAGATTTGTTTTTGTTTTCTGATCTTATCGTGCATTCTCACTCATTTGTGTATGCATTTCACTTTTTACTAATTACGCTTATTATTGTGTTTGTAGCACGCATGGCTACTGCAAGGATGCAATTGGTGCCAAGCGGTGTGCAAAATATAGTTGAAGCGTATGTGCTTGGTGTTCTTTCTATGGGCAAGGATACTTTAGGCTGTGAAAAGCTATCTCGTAAGTATTTACCGCTTGTTGCAACTATTGGCATGGTAGTATTTTTTGGTAATGCTATTGGCATAATACCAGGTTTTGAATCTCCAACATCTAGCTTAAATCTTACGCTAACACTTGCTTTGATTGTGTTTATCTACTATCATTATGAGGGTATTCGTGAAAATGGCGTGATAAAGTATTTTAAACATTTTATGGGACCTAGCAAAATTTTGGCTCCATTGATGTTTCCAATAGAAATCATCTCTCACCTATCACGTATTATTTCACTATCATTTCGTCTTTTTGGTAACATTAAGGGTGATGACTTGTTTTTAATGGTTATGCTTACGCTAGCACCATTTATTGCTCCGCTTCCAGCTTATGCACTTCTTACACTTATGGCTGTGCTTCAAGCATTTATCTTTATGATGCTTACATTGGTCTATTTAGCTGGTGCTGTTACAATCGACGAACACTAATATTTAAGGCCGACTTGTTCGGCTTTACTCTTTTTATTTACAAAATTCTCATTTAAAATTTAGTTAATTTTTGATAAAATAGATAAAATTTTACACTTAAGGTTTTATCACATGTTTGAAGTCGTTATCGGACTTGAAGTTCATACTCAATTAAACACTAAAACAAAAATTTTCTGTTCTTGTGCCACGAGTTTTGGTGAAGAAGCAAATACGAATGTATGTCCTACGTGTTTGGCTCTACCTGGTGCTTTGCCAGTTTTAAATAAAGAAGCAGTAAAAAAGGCCATTAGTTTTGGGACGGCTGTGAATGCTACTATTAATAGAAAATCTGTTTTTAATCGCAAAAATTACTTTTATCCAGACTTGCCAAAAGCGTATCAGATATCGCAATTTGAAGTGCCTATTGTTGAAAATGGAGAGTTGATTATTGAAGTAAATGGCGAGAAAAAACGCATAGGCATAACTCGTGCTCATTTAGAAGAAGATGCTGGTAAAAATATCCATGAAGATGGCAGAAGCTTGGTTGATTTAAATCGTGCAGGAACGCCACTACTTGAGATTGTAAGCGAACCTGATTTAAGAAGTAGCGATGAGGCTGTTGCATATCTTAAAAAACTGCACTCTATTTTGCGTTTTTTAAATATATCTGATGCAAATATGCAAGAGGGTTCTTTTCGTTGCGATGCAAACGTAAGCATTAGACCAAAGGGTGATACCAAGCTATACACACGCGTTGAGATTAAAAATTTAAATTCATTTAGATTTATACAAAAAGCGATAGAGTATGAGGTGGAGCGTCAAAGTATCGCATGGGAAGATGGCAAATATGATGAAGAGGTTTATCAAGAAACTAGACTTTTTGATACTGTAAATCTCGTAACTCGCTCAATGCGTGGCAAAGAAGATAGTGCAGAGTATAGATATTTTCCAGATCCTGATTTGTTGCCGGTTGAAGTTAGTGATGAGATGTATAATGAAGCGATCAAGATACCAGAGTTAGCCGATGAAAAAGTCACTAGATATCAGCGTGAATTAGGCATAAAAGAAGAAGATGCTTTAAATTTAGTAAGTTCTGTCGAGATGGCAAGATATTTTGAAGCATTAATTGATGATAAAATTTCGCCAAAACTTTGTGTTACATGGGTATTAGTCGAGTTGCTTGGAAGGCTTAAAAATGGCGTAACTATCGAAAATAGTCCTGTTGATGTGGCAAAAATGAGCAAGCTCCTAAAACGCATAGAAGATGGCACAATAAGTGCAAAGGCTGCTAAAGAGGTGCTTGATTATGTTATGGAAAATGACGGTGATATAGATGTCGTGATAGAAAAACTTGGCTTAAAGCAAGTAAGTGATGATGGTGCGATAGAGGCAATAATAGCAAATGTAATAAGTGTAAATGCTGACAAAGTTGCCGAGTATAAAAATGGCAAGGATAAGCTGTTTGGATTTTTTGTAGGACAAGTGATGAAAGAGGGCAAGGGGGCATTTAATCCGGCAAAAGTAAATGAGCTTTTATTAAAGGCTCTTGCTTGAAAATAGCCGTCATTGGTGCTGGGAAGTGGGGAACTGCACTATTTCATGCTTTGTCACAAAATAACGATTGCGTTATTAGCTCACGAACAAAACGCGATATGCAAAATTTTGTCGAGTTAGATGAGGCGTTAGCGTGTGAATATATAGTTTTTTGCCTATCGTCACAGCACACACACTCATGGTTGCGGCAAAATTTTAAGTTTAATAATCAAAAAATATTAGTAGCAAGTAAGGGCATACAAACGAGTACTAAAAGATTTTTAAATGAAATTTATGAAGATTTTTTGCCCGCTGAAAATTTAAGCTTTTTGTCTGGTCCAACATTTGCCAAAGAAGTAGAAAAACAACTTCCTTGTGCCTTGGTTATAAACTCAATAAATGATGAAATTTCAGCCAAATTTGCTTCGTTTTTTCCAAAATACATAAAAGCATATACTTCAGATGATGTTGTAGGTGCTGAGATATGTGGTGCATATAAAAATGTAATAGCCATAGCTGGTGGTATATGCGATGGCTTAGGACTTGGAAATAATGCAAGGGCTAGTTTAATCTCACGTGGGCTTGTTGAAATGGCTAGATTTGGACGCAAATTTGGTGCCAAAGATGAGACATTTTTGGGGCTTAGTGGAGCTGGAGATCTGTTTTTGACGGCTTCGTCGGTTTTGTCTCGCAATTATAGAGTTGGTATCGGACTTGCTAAAAATGAGAGCTTAAATAAAATCTTAAATGAACTAGGTGAAGTTGCTGAGGGGGTTGATACGTCTTATGCTATACGCGATATATCAAAAGACAAGGGTATATACACTCCTATTGCAAATGAAGTTTCAGCTATGCTTGATGGTAAAGATGTGTATGAAAGCGTAAAGGCGCTATTAGAAAAAAGATGAAAAATTTAAAATTTTTAATATTTTTTGTTTTAATTATTTTTGTTAATGCCAAAGAAATAGGTCTAAGAGAGCAAGTTTCTCAAATGATAATTGTAGGCTTTCATGGTAAAAATTTAAATGAAGTCACTACAAAAGCGATGTTAAGCGATCTTAGTTATAATAGATTTGGCGGAGTTCTTTTACTTGGGCGAAATATACAAGATCCTAATCAATTGCAAACCTTGACAAATGAGATAAAAAAGCGTCAAAAAAATGCTTTTATAAGCATAGATGAAGAGGGTGGGGTAGTAACTAGATTTAAAGCTGATAGTTTTAAAATGAACTTTGCAAGTGCCCTAGATGTAGCTTCTAGCGTTGATATAAACGATGCTAAAATACTTTATGATGATATGGCTCAGAAATTAGCACAATATGGAATAAATTTAAATTTTGCACCAGTTTTGGATTTGCATGATGAGCTATCGCCTATAATTGCTTCTAAAAAAAGGGCTTTTAGCAAAAATCCAGCTAAGGTTAGTCTATATGCTAGTGTATTTATAGACGCTATGAGTGAAAATTCAATACTATCTACGATCAAGCATTTTCCAGGTCATGGCAGTGCAAAGCAAGACTCGCACAATGAAAAAACATACATAATGCTTACAAAAGAAGCATTAAATCCATTTAAAACACTCATATCCGAAAATAAAGCAAAACTGGTAATGATAGGACATATTTATGTTAAAAATTTAGATGAAAAATATCCAGCTACTTTATCTAGCATAGTAATCAATGGACTATTAAGAGATGAGCTTGGCTATGATGGTGTGGTTGTAAGTGATGATATGATGATGAAAGGTGTGGCTGGACTTAGCTTAAAAGAGCAAATTATACGCTATATAAATGCTGGTGGCGACATCTTGCTGTTTTCTGAGTTTAAAATAGATGGTAAGCGAACGGCTGATGTGGTATATGAGTATATTAAGCAGGCTGTAAACGACGGAGAGATCTCAAAGCAAAGAATTAAAATTTCATATGATAGAATAATGAAACTCAAAAAGGAATTAAAATGAAACGACCTAAGATTATAGTTATAGGTGCAGGTTATGCTGGGATTGCATTTTTAAAAAGTTTAGATGAAGAGTGCTTTAGGTTAGGGGATTTTACCATTATAAACAAAAACTCATATCATTATCATTCTACAATGCTTCACAAGGTCGCAACTGCTGAGAAAAGTGGAAAAATAATGTTTGATTTGCGTGAAATTTTACATCCTGAAATAAAAATCATCCAGCAAGCTGTTACTGATATAGATGAGATTGGACGTATAGTAACGACTGAACATGGTAAATATGAGTATGATTATTTGGTGTGTGCTGCAGGTTTTGAAAAAGAGAGTTTTAATCTAGAAGGTATTGAAAATGCAATGTTTATTGACTCATATATACAATCAGGCAGGATAGCTGAGACTATAAAGCTTAAATTTGAAAATGCATTGCAAAACAATACCGGCATGAATGTAGTAGTATGTGGAGGCGGGCTTACTGGTATTGAATTTGCTGCTTCATGTGCTGATATGCTTAAGCATAAGTGCAAATTTCATGGCATAAGTGATAAGAATTTTAATGTTCATTTAATAAGCTCTACTCCTAGACTTTTGACTTTTTTTAGTGAAAAATTATCTAAAAAAACAGCAGATAGATTGGAAAAAATGGGCGTAAAGGTAACTCATGGCACCAGAATTGTGTCGCTAGATAAGGGTAGAGTAAATTACGAAGGCGGACATTTAGAGGCTGATTTGATAGTATGGACGGCCGGTGTAAAGGGTGCAAGTATCGTTAGCGATAGTGATGTAGAAAACGATAGAGGGCGTGTTAAGGTTGATGCAAAACTGCATGCCCCAGATCATAGTGAGAGATTTTATATAGGTGATGTAAGTGCTGTGAGTGATGGCAAGGGTGGATATTACCCGCCAACAGCACAGATAGCTTGTGAGCAAGGTGCTTATTTGGCTAGACAATTTAAAGCTATTTTAAATAATGCTTCATTTGATGAAAATTTTAGTTTTAAAAGCAATGGCATTATTTGCTCAATTGGCGATAGTTACGCTACTGCACTTGTTATGGGTTTTGAGATGAGCGGATTTATTCCATCTATTTTAAAGACTATTGTTAAGAAAAAGTGGAATGTCAAAGTCTTTGGTCTAAAGGGTGCTATTTTATAATCGCATTGTGATTTGTTGTTGTGTTTGGGTTTATAAAACGATATTTTAAAAATAATGTTGTGAGTTTAAAAGACTAATTTAAATATTAAGTGCTAAAATTCACGTAAATTTTAAAGGATATACCATAGATAGGGTTTTTTTATCGCCACCAAATATGAGTGGCAAAGAGCAAGAGTATATAAAAGAGGTTTTTAAAAGTAATTACATTGCTCCGCTTGGTAAGCATGTTAATAAGTTTGAAAATAGCATAAAAGACTATACTGGTGCAAAGAATGCACTTGCTCTTAGTTCTGGGACATCTGGGCTTCATCTAGCACTTAGGGTTTTGGGTATTACGCAGGGCGATGTGGTGCTTGCATCTAGTTTTACATTTATGGCATCAGTTTCGCCGATACTTTATGAAAAGGCAACGCCTATTTTTATAGATTGTGATGAGAGCTGGAATTTAAGTCCAGAGTTGCTTGAAAAAGCGATAAAAATAGCCCCTAAAAAACCAAAAGCTCTAATTTTAACCCATCTTTATGGACAAGCATCAAAGATGAAAGAAATTTGTCAAATTTGCAATGAAAACGACATTGCTTTAATTGAAGATGCTGCTGAAGCACTTGGTGGATTTTATGACAATAAGGCACTTGGGACGTTTGGACGGCTTGGTATTTATAGCTTTAACGGAAATAAGATAATTACAACAAGCGGCGGAGGAATGCTTGTTGGTGATGAAAAATTAGTTGAGAAGGCTCGTTTTTACAGCACTCAAGCACGTGAGCCATTTTTACATTATGAGCATAATGAGTATGGATATAATTACAGATTAAGCAATATTTTAGGTGCTGTTGGCGTAGCACAAATGGAGGTTTTAGAGCAAAGAGTTTTGGCAAAAAGGGCTGTTTTTGAAATTTATGAGCGTGAGCTTAGCGATGTGATCGAGTTTATGCCAGAGCTTGAAAATTCCCGTGGTAACAGATGGCTAACAACCGGTGTTTTTAAGGACAAAGGCACACATTTGCGTGTTATAGACGCACTTGCAAAGCAAAATATCGAAAGTCGTCCATTGTGGAAGCCGATGCATTTACAACCTGTATTTAATGGTGCCTTAAGCGTAATTGATGGCACTAGCGAGAATCTTTTTGAGCGTGGTATTTGTCTTGCAAGTGGTAGTTGTTTGGATAAAAATACACAACAAAAAATCATACAAATAGTAAAGGATAATATTTAAAGATGTTTTATGCTACAAAATTAAAACGTCTAATTTTCTTTTTGATCTGTGATGTAACTATATTTTTATGTTCTATTTATTTTTCATACTTGCTTAGATTTAATGGAAATATACCTGAAATCTTCTATCAAGGATTGATTTTTACTCTTGTTTTGATGTGTATAATTAAATTAAATTTTATGTGGTATTTTAAGATTTATAGAGTGCCTTGGAGATTTTTTGGACTAAATGAAGCACGTAAAATTTTCATGGTGCATATTTTTTCTTTTTTGATTTTTAGTATTTTGTTTTTTATATTTGAAGATCTTTTTAATCCGTTTCCAAGAAGTATTTTATTTATAGATTTTGTTATGTCATATTTGCTTATTGGTGGGCTTAGGATCTCAAAACGCATGTTTATTGACTTTTCAAAACGCGGACAAAAAGGGGAGCCATGCATTGTGCTTGGTGCTACAAGCAAGGCACTTCATGTTTTAAAGGGGCTAAAAAGTGGCTATTTAAATTATTATGCTGTTGGTGTTGTTGATGGTAGAAGTGAGCTTGTGGGAACATATTGTGATGGGCATATGGTTCAGTCTAAAAGCGAGATAGTAAATCTCATTAAAGAGTATGATGTTAAAACTGCCATCATAGCTTTTAGTATAGAGCAAGATGAGTTAAAAGATCTATTTGATGAGCTTATAGGCTATGGTATTAGGGATATTAAAATTTTCTCACTAATTGAAAATGAACCGATTAAGGATGTTTCGATAGAAGATTTATTAGCTAGAAAACCAAAGGATTTAGATAAACAAGTTGTTAAGAATTTTATAAACAACAAGGTTGTCTTAGTAACTGGAGCAGGCGGCAGTATTGGTAGTGAAATAGTAAAACAGTGCTTAAGTTATGGGGCTAGTAAGTTGGTTATGGTTGAAAATAGTGAGTATAATTTGTATAAAATTTCAGAAGAAATAAGCGATCGGCGAAGTATCGCAAAAATGATAAATATATTAAATTTTAATGAACTTGATGAAATTTTTGCCATGCATAAGCCAGATATAGTAATTCACGCAGCAGCATATAAGCATGTACCACTTTGCGAGCTAAATCCACACCAAGCTGTAGAAAATAATATCATTGGCTCAAAAAATGTAGTTGATATATCCAAAAAACATTCAGTCAAAAAGGTGGTTATAATTTCTAGTGACAAGGCTGTGCGTCCGACAAATATCATGGGTGCGACAAAACGAGTTTGTGAGTTATATGCACTTAACTCAAATGACGATAAGACAGAGATAGTTTGTGTGCGTTTTGGTAATGTTCTTGGTTCAAGTGGATCTGTTATACCTAAATTTAAATCCCTGATTGCACAAAATAGACCATTAAGTGTTACTCACCCTGATATTACAAGATATTTTATGCTAGTTAGTGAAGCTTGTCAGCTTGTGCTTCAAGCAGCATCTATAGCACGAGGTGGTGAGCTTTTTGTGCTTGATATGGGTGAGCCGATAAAAATATTGGATTTGGCTAAAAAGATGCTTTTATTATCAAATAAAGAACATCTTGGCATAGAATTTACAGGTCTTAGAATGGGAGAAAAGCTTTATGAAGAGCTGTTGATTGATGAAAATGATGTTAAAACTGAATTTAAAAGCATATTTGTTACTAGTTCAAATCCTTATGAAATTTCAAAATTAAATGATGAAATTTTAAATTTACTAACACTAAAAGATATCGAAATCCCAACTGCATTAAAGGCTATAGTGCCAGAATTTAATCATAAACTAAATTTAAAAGGACAAAATTGATAATCAAAGATATACAAAATTTTAGCTCAGTTCGTTATAAGGCTAGGGCTTATATGACGTATCTATTTGAGAAAAATATACCAAATTACTCGCCAGCTGTAAGTTTAGAAAATATAAAGCTAGGCTTTGAAAAAATGGCTCATGAAATCGATAGCATAGATGCTTTTTATGTGCTTGATAAAAGTGGTGTGCAAATAGGCAATACAACAAGTTTGCAAGAGTGTTATGTGTTTGGAGATGGCGAAAATCGCTCAAATAGAGCCTACTACTACCTAGCTGTAAAGGAAAAAAGATTAGTTATAACCGATCCATATCCTTCTAGTTTAAACGGTAAGCTTTGTGTGACGGCTAGTTTGCCAGTTTATGATGAAAAAAATGAGCTTATATACGTTGTGTGCGTGGATATATCTCTTAAAAATTTATTAAGCATTGCCCATCCAGGACGACTTGATAACTACTTTGGTGTATTTTTGCGCTCTGTTTATACTGCATTTTGCTTGGCACTATTTATGGTGTGTGCATTTTTGTTTTGGCATGGAGTTAAGAGCTTTATTGAGCATACTTCAGATATCGAAATAGAGCATATTTTTGAATCAACTATTATTTTAACACTTGCACTTGCTATTTTTGATTTGGTTAAGACTATTTTTGAAGAAGAGGTTATAGGTAAAAGTCGAAATGACTCAAGTGTGATGTATAAGACTATGGTTAGATTTGTTGGCTCTATAATAATTGCACTAGCAATCGAAGCTCTTATGCTTGTGTTTAAATTTGCCATAACTGCACCTGAGAATATCATAAATGCTATCTATTTAATAGGTGGCGTTGCGGTATTAATGATAGCACTTAGTGCTTATTTATTTAGCGTAAAAAGAAACGAAGTATGAGTAAAATAGGCATAATTGATTATGGTGCAGGAAATATACAAAGTGTTATAAATGCATTTAATTTTATTGGCAAAAGGGCTGTTTTAATAAGCAAGGCTAGTGAAATTTTTACTTGTGACAGGGTTGTTTTGCCAGGAGTTGGTGCATTTGCGCATGCCATGACTAGATTAAAAGAGCGTGGATTTGATAGTAGTATACGTGAGTTTGTGGCTAGTAAAAAACCGTTTTTAGGCATTTGTCTTGGTATGCAACTTTTATTTGATAAAAGCTATGAATTTGGAAAATGTGCTGGTTTGGGACTTATTAGCGGAGATGTTGTGAAATTTAACGAGAATAAAATAGATCTTAAGATACCACATGTTGGTTGGAATAGCATGAAATTTCATCAAAAAACACCTATAAATTTTGATTTAAATCAAAGTGAGTATTTTTATTTTGTTCATAGTTTTCATGCCGTTTGTGATGATAAATTTGTTCTTGCTACAAGCGAGTATGGATATGAGTTTGTTTCGGCGGTTGCCTATGAGAATATCTATGGTTTTCAGCCTCATCCAGAAAAAAGTCATGATGTTGGGCTAAAAATTATTAAAAATTTTACGGAGATAGCATGATAATATATCCAGCAATTGATTTAAAGCAGGGCAATGCTGTAAGATTAAGCAAAGGCGAGATGAGTTCGGCTAAAATTTACTCACATACACCTTGGGATTTGGCACAAAATTTTCAAGATATGGGTGCTACTTGGCTTCATGTTGTTGATTTAGACGGAGCATTTGCAGGCGAGCCACTAAATTTAAAAACAATAAAAGCAATTGTCAAACATACAAATTTAAATGTTCAAGTTGGTGGTGGAATTCGTGATGAAGAGCGTATAAAAACTTATCTAGACATGGGTGTTACCCGTGTTATATTAGGCTCTGTTGCACTTAAGGATCCAGATTTTGTAAAAAAAATGGCACAAAAATATCCTATCGTTGTTGGCATAGATGCTAAAGATGGCTACGTGGCAACCGAGGGCTGGGCTGATGTAAGCAAGATAAAAGCTAGTGATTTGGCTTTAAAATTTGCTGATGCTGGTGTTTGTGGCATAATTTGCACCGATATTTCAAAAGATGGAATGCTTGGTGGGGTTAATGTTGATTTTACTCTTGAAATTGCACATGCTAGTGGTGTTGAGACTATAGCAAGTGGTGGTGTTAGTGGATTTGATGATATTTTATGCTTAAAAAACACAAAAGAGATTTCTGGAGTAATAGTTGGCAAGGCGTATTACGAAGGAAAAATTGATTTAAAATATGCTTTTAGTCAAGTTTTATAAATTTTAAAGCTTTAATAAATAAAAATTTGCTAGAATAGAGCATTTTTACTAAATTAAAAAGGATTTTGAGTGAAAATTTTAGTTGTAGATGATAGCTCAACAATGAGAAGAATTATAAAAAACACACTGCAAAGACTAGGTCATCAAGATATTTTAGAGGCCGAACATGGTGTAGAAGCTTGGGGATTACTTACGCAGCACCCTGATGTACAAGTTTTGATTACTGACTGGAATATGCCTGAGATGAATGGTTTGGAGTTGGTAAAAAAGGTTCGTGCTGAAGAAAAATATGTAGATATGCCTATTATAATGGTAACCACAGAAGGTGGTAAAGCTGAGGTTATTACCGCTTTAAAAGCTGGTGTTAATAACTATATTGTTAAGCCATTTACTCCGCAAGTATTAAAAGAAAAACTTGAGGACGTTCTTGGTTAATGCAAGATAGTATTTTAAATGATAACTATTATGAGTTGAGTGTAAAGACTCATAATTTTTACGATAATATTATAGATCTTATTTTTTCATTAGGCTTTGAGAGTATTCAAGAGCGTGATAATGAGATAATATTACGTGATGAGAGTGATTTGGTTGATGTGGAATTTGGCATAAACGAGTATGCCAAAGCTCTTGCGAATGCTTTAAATTTACAAAATGACTTAACTACAAACATTACAATTTGGCAAAATAAAGACTGGATTAATGAGTATAAAAAAGCAGTAAAACCAATAATGGTGGATAATATTTATATCCATCCAAGTTGGGAAGAACCGGTAAAAAATGCAATAAATATTATCATAGATCCAGCTCTTGCTTTTGGTTCAGGGCACCATGAAAGCACAAACATGTGTTTGGGTCTAATTCAAAAATATGCAAAATCTAATATGAATGCCATTGATGTTGGTTGTGGAAGTGGGATACTAAGCATAGCTCTAGCAAAGCTTGGTTGTAATGTTAGTGCGTGTGATACCGATGAGCTGGCTATTCAAAGCACATTAGAAAATACAAAATTAAATAACGTCAATATAGATAAAATTTGGACTGGATCAATTGCTGGATTGGATACCAAATATGATATAGTTGTTGCAAATATAATTGCCGATGTTATATTTATGCTTCAAAATGATTTAAAGAAAATTTTAAAACCTAACGGATATTTGATTTTATCTGGGATTTTAAACAAATATGATGATAGAATTAAGAGACAGTTTGGAGAATTTGAGCTTGTTCAAAAATGCGAATTAAATGATTGGATAAGCTTTGTATTTAAAAATTAAGAGGAAATAATGAATAAAAATGAAAACAATAATAATGGATTTTTTAACAAAAATCCAATTTTGATTTTTGCTGTTTTTGCTATTGTGATTGTGGTGTTGTTTAGAAGTTTTAGCGATTCTGAATTTGGCTCAGATATGATATCTGCAAATACTCAAACAAAAAATTTGGCTTATTCTGATTTTAAAGATTATATTAAAAAGGGGCAAATTTCTCAGGTAGCAATAGCCGAAACTACAATAAAGGCTGTCGGCACAGATTATAGTGTATATATGATAAAACGCGTAAATGATCCTACTTTAGTTCCAGTACTTGAAGAAGCAAAAGTTCAATACACTGCTTTTAGTGAAAGAAATTGGCTTAGTGATTTGCTATTTTCATGGGTATTGCCTGTGTTTATATTCTTTGGTATATGGATGTTTCTTGCTTCTCGTATGCAAAAAAATATGGGTGGTGGACTGCTTGGAGTTGGAAGTGCAAAAAAGTTAATTAACTCAGAAAAACCAAAAGTAACATTTGCTGATGTGGCTGGTGTAGAAGAGGCAAAAGAAGAAGTTGAAGAGATAGTTGATTATCTAAAAGATCCTGATAAATATTTGCGCCTTGGTGCAAAAATACCAAAAGGAATTTTGCTAGTAGGCCCTCCTGGTACCGGCAAGACACTTCTTGCTCGTGCTGTTGCTGGAGAGGCAAACGTTCCATTTTTTTCTATGTCGGCCTCTAGTTTTATTGAGATGTTTGTTGGGGTTGGAGCATCTCGCGTTAGAGATTTATTTGAAAACGCAAAAAAAGAGAGTCCTGCTATTGTTTTTATAGATGAAATAGATGCAATTGGTAAAAGTAGAAATTCTGGGCCGATGGGCGGAAATGATGAAAGGGAGCAAACACTAAATCAATTGTTATCTGAAATGGATGGTTTTGATGCTGATAAAGCACCAGTTATAGTCATAGCGGCCACTAACCGTCCTGAAATTTTAGATGCTGCACTTTTACGACCTGGTCGCTTTGATAGACAAGTGCTTGTTGATAAACCTGATTTTAAGGGTAGGATTGACATACTTAAGGTACATATGAAGGATGTTAAAATTTCAGACAATGTTGATTTGCAAGAGATTGGGCGACTTACAACTGGACTTGCCGGTGCTGATTTGCAAAATGTGATAAATGAGGCAGCGCTTTTAGCTGGTAGAAAATCAAAAAAAGTTGTAGAGCAGAGCGATTTAATAGAAGCCGTTGAGAGATCCATAGCTGGGCTTGAGAAGAAATCTCGTCGTGTAAATAAAAAGGAAAAACGAATTGTTACATATCACGAAAGTGGTCATGCACTAATAGCGGAACTAACAAAAGGTGCAAAAAGAGTGAGTAAAGTCTCAGTTGTGCCACGTGGTTTAGCAGCACTTGGATATACTTTAAACACACCTGAAGAGAATAAGTTTATGATGCAAAAGCATGAACTTATAGCTGAAGTTGATGTGCTTCTTGGTGGGCGTGCCGCTGAGGAAGTATTTATAAAAGAGATTTCAACCGGTGCTAGTAATGATCTAGAAAGAGCAACAGACATCATTAAATCAATGGTTAGTATTTATGGTATGAGTGATGTGGCTGGGCTTATGGTTTTAGAAAAACAAAGAAACAATTTTCTTGGCGGACAGACCATAAAAGACTATAGTGACAAAATGGCTGAGAAAGTTGATGAGTTTGTAAAAACAATGCTTTCACAACGATACGAAGCTGTTCTTGATACATTACGTGCATATTCTGGTGCTATTGAAAATATGGTTTTAGCATTATACGATGAAGAGACTATTGACGGAGCCAAAGTGCGTGAGATTATTAGAAATTATGAAGAAGCAAATGGTTTAGAAACACGTTTGGTTGAACATGAAGAAGATGATGATATTAAAAAACAACTTGAAAAATAAGTATAAGGTATAGTGATGAAAAATTTACAAAAATTGCAACTAATGTATATATTGCCAAATCTATTTACGGCTGCTAGTGCTTTTATGGGTATTATTAGCGTTATAGCCGCAATTAATGGACAATATTTTAAGGCAATTTTGTATATTTTTTTATCGCTTATATTAGATGGGCTTGATGGCAGAGTTGCTAGACTTACAAAAACTACTAGTAAATTTGGTGTTGAGTTTGATAGTTTGGCGGATTTGGTTGCTTTTGGAGTAGCTCCAGCCATACTTTTTTATCTTACTATTGGTGCTCAGTTTGGCAAACTTGGTGCATTGATGAGTGCTATGTTTGTAGTATTTGGAGCTATTAGATTGGCTAGATTTAATATCACTACAGGCACATATGAGCCAAATGTTTTTATAGGGCTTCCTATTCCAACAGCAGCAGTTGTGAGCGTGGTTTGGGTTGGATTTTATCTAGATTATGAGTTTTTACGTGGATATGAGTGGCTGTTTTTGATTTTGCAAGCTATTTTGGCTATATTAATGGTTAGCAACATACGTTATCCTAGCTTTAAAACAATAAATTTAAAACAAGCTCATGTTTTAAGGATTTTAGTAATTTTAATTATTGCATTTTCTATGATATATTTATACCCTATCGAGAGTGCTACGCTTGTTATGAGTGCGTATGTTATTTATGGGCTTGCTCGTGCTTTTATAATGTTTAAATTTTCAAAAAAGGAAGAGTCGTGAGCATAGGGGTTATAAAAGCTATAAAATTTCTTCCAAAAATTGAAATAAAAAACCTACTACTGCTACTTAGGTAGCAACAAAATTTAAACTTAACTCATTATAATTACCAAAAAATAAAAATTGTCAAAAGGAAATATGATGAACGATAATAAAATTATAATATTTGATACAACATTGCGTGATGGAGAGCAAAGCCCTGGTGCTTCTATGAATACGGCTGAAAAGTTGCAAATTGCACTTGCACTTGAGCGTTTGGGGGTTGATGTTATGGAGGCTGGATTTGCTGCAGCTAGCGCTGGGGATTTTGATGCGGTAAATCAGATAGCAAAACAAGCGTCAAATATCACGGTTTGCTCACTATCTCGTGCGTTAGAAAAAGATATAAAAACGGCTGCAGATGCGATAGCACCAGCAAAGAACAAACGCATTCATACATTTATCGCAACAAGTCCTATTCATATGGAGTATAAGCTTAAAATGAAGCCAGATGAAGTTATAAAAAGAGCAGTTGATGCCGTGATGTATGCCAAGAGTTTTTGTGATGATGTTGAGTTTAGCTGTGAAGATGCTGGACGAAGTGAGATATCGTTTTTAAAAGAGATATGCGATGCAGCTATAGGTGCTGGTGCTAAAACCATAAACCTTCCTGATACGGTTGGATATAGATTACCATTAGAAATTTCGGCTATGATAGAACAAATGGTGAAATTTATAGATGGTAGAGCCATAGTTTCAGTGCATAATCACAATGATCTTGGTTTGGCCACATCAAATTCACTAGCTTCTATTGTGGCTGGTGCTAGACAGGTTGAATGCACAATAAATGGCATTGGAGAGCGTGCCGGAAATGCTGCACTTGAAGAGATAGTTATGGCTATTAAAACACGCCAGGATATATTTGCACCGCTTTATACCGATATAATTGCAAAAGAAATTTATCCAATATCTAGACTAATTGCCACCATTACTGGTATTGAGCCGCAGCCAAATAAGGCAATAGTTGGCAAAAATGCTTTTGCTCACGAGAGTGGCATACATCAAGATGGTGTTTTAAAGCATAAAGAAACTTATGAGATTATATCTGCTGAAAGCATAGGTCTTGAGAAAAATTCTTTAGTTTTAGGCAAACACAGTGGTCGTCATGCATTTAAAGATAAGCTTATCTCTCTTGGATTTGAGCTTGATGGTGACGCATTAAATACGGCATTTGAGAAATTTAAGGATTTAGCGGATAAGAAAAAAGATATTTTTGATGATGACATAAGGGCGTTAGTATCGCAAGAGATAACAAAAATCCCACAAGCATATGAAATAGTAGGATTGCTTCAAAGTAGTGGAGGAGATCTTGCTAGTGCATCAATTAGCATTAAACACAATGGCGAGATCATTAGCGATTCTGCTCTTGGAAATGGCACGGCCGATGCGATATTTAAGGTTATTGATAGGATAAGTAGCATAAGTGGCGTCTTAAAAGATTACAAGGTGATTGCTGTATCTCAAGGCAAGGATGCTTTAGCTAAAGTTGATGTTAAAGTTGAGTTTGAAGGCTCACATGCTGTTATGGGGCATGGGCTAGATATAGATACTATGATGGCAAGTGCAAAGGCGTATGTTGCGGCATTAAATAGCTATATACGAATTAAGTCATTGCAAATTTAATTATTGATGCTTTAGGTTTTATACCTTAATGGTCAATTTAACTTAAAGCTCATTTTATTTGCTTTAAGTTATGATTTTACTGATGAAAAACAAGTATATTTATCGTTATTAATTTCAGAAGCCAAATTTAAAGAATTTTGAAATATTTTCACACAAACCTGTCTCGTTTCACTCGCCATCACTTCGCAGTGGCAGGTTTCTTGCGTAGCAGAGTAAAAACGCCTGTATTTGGCTTACTTAAAAGAGACGGTAAAGTTTATACTCGTAAAAGTTAAAAACTACTCTACAAGTGAGCTTTTACTGATACTTAAAAAGTTTATGACGGGCTTGTTGATTATGCTGCATTGTGCTCATTATAGGGTTAAGCATTGTAAAAATGAATTTGCTAATGGTAAAAACCATATAAATAAAATTGAGAGTTTCCCTACTTTTGCTAAACATAGATTAAGCAAATTTAAATGTGTAAAACGAGATAACTTTTTGTTACACTTAAAAGAGTGTGAATTTAGATTTAATAACCATGACAATCTCTATTAAATTTTATTAAAATTGATAAGAGAAAATAGGGTTAAGTTAAATTGAG
>NZ_CAJHOF010000007.1 GCF_905120465.1 Campylobacter majalis | reverse complement strand
AAGCTATCTTTTATCACGCAAGAGCAAAATGTAACACTTGAGTATAAATCAAAAGCAAGTGATGATAAATTTGAGCGTTCTTACTCTGTTTTAAGGGTTAAATTTGATGAGTGGTTAGGACAAAAGGCTGAAGAAGCCGGAGTAAGCATCGTAACTGGCATAAGAGTTGATGATCTGGTAAAACAAGACGGCAAAATTTGCGGTGTTGTAGCAGGTGATGAGCAGATGTTTGCTGATGTTGTGATACTTGCAGATGGTGCAAATTCGCCACTTTGTAAAAAATACAACCTTGGTTTTGACGCAAACTCCCATACTTGTGCGGTCGGCGTAAAAGAGATCATCGAGCTTGGTAGCGATAGGATAGATGATATCTTTAACCTAAATGCAAACGAAGGTGCGGCGTGGCTCTTTGCTGGGGATATAACAGACGGCAAAATGGGCGGTGGATTTTTATACACGAACAAAAGCTCGATCTCGCTTGGCGTAGTTTTTGGGATGCATAACGCAGGAAATGCAAATTTAAGCGTCGCAAAAATGCTACAAAATTTAAAAGCTCATCCAGCCGTAGCCCCGCTTATCAAAAATGGCAAAACGATCGAGTACTCAGCTCATATCGTGCCAGAGGGTGGATTTAATGCTATAAAAAACATTAGCAATGATGGCGTCTTAGTCGTGGGCGACGCAGCTGGACTTTGCCTAAATTTAGGCTATATCGTAAGGGGTATGGATCTAGCCGTTCAAAGCGGCGTGGAAGCAGCAAATGCCATAATACAAGCAAAGCAAAAGGGCGATTTTTCAAAGACTTCGCTTGGTGTTTATGAAAATTTCCTAAACGAAAGCTTTGTAATGCAGGATATGAAGCTTTATAAAGATGTGCCACAAATGCTTGATAATGATCGAATTTTTGGGCTTTATCCAAATTTAGCAGCTGACATTATGCACGATATGTTTATGGTAAATGGCAAAAGCGAGCGGCTAATGAAAAAAATCATACCGCGAGTAAAAAAGGCGGGAATTTTAAACATCGCAAAGGATATTTACAAAGGAGTTAAGGCGTTATGATAACTATAAATGTTGATGAAAAACTAGGACTTAATAAATTTTTTGTTGATGAGAGCAACGCTCACATCGAGCTTACAGAGCAGATGGATTTGGCTGAGTTTAAAAAACTGCAAATCGCCTGCCCTGCCGCACTTTACGATATAGACGAGAGTGGCAAGGTCAAATTTGACTATGCTGGTTGCTTAGAGTGCGGAACTTGTAGAATTTTATGTGGCGATACGATCATTAAAAAGTGGGAGTACCCACTTGGTGGCTTTGGCGTAGAATACAGACACGGATAAAACATTTCTTAAAGGAGATAACATGAAAAAGAGTTTGGCATTAGTTGCTGTGCTATCTTGCGTAGCTATGGCAAGTGGCAGTGAGACGCTTGAAGAGGCGTTTAAAAACGGCAAGGCAAGTGGCGATGTGTCGGCATATTATGAGAGTCGCCATGTAACAAAAGGCGAAAAATCGACCTATTTTGAAAATACAGCTTGGGCGATAGGCTCAATCGGTCTTTCTTATGAAAGCGATTTTTATCAAAATTTCAAGCTTGGCGTTGGATTTAGGGCTAGTGCGCCGTTTTATGAAGATGATAAAAATTTCGACACTGGCAATGGCAAAGGAGATTCAACAGAGAGAATTTATGAGAAAAATAGATATATGCTCTCTAAACTTTTCTTAGAGTATAACGCCTATGACACCGTTATCAGAGTTGGTCGTCAAGATATGAAGGGCGACTGGATCACAAAGATAAATGACGGCGTTAGCATAACAAACAATTCAATTAAAAATTTAACCATAGACGCACTTTGGACAAGGGCCAGAGGCAAGGTTCAGCTAAACGAGATGTTTAGAGTTACAAAGAAAAACGAGAACAAAGGCATTTATGCTCTTGGTGCTACATATAAGCTTGATATGGGACTGGCGTTTAGGGGCTATGGTATGTATGCTGATGATTTATTTTCAGGCGTTGGTGGCAAGGTATTTTATGACGGCGCTATAAATGACAAAACAAGCGTGGGAGGTATGCTACATTACGCTCAAACTAGCGAGAAAAAGAACGGCGTAGATAACGGCAAAGTCTTTGAAGCGACCACATACGCAAAGTATGATAATGTCAAATTTACACTAGGCTATGCTCAATCTGGCAAGAAAAACGGCTGGGGTAGCTTTAACAAAGCTGGAGATAGGATAGTGCCGTTTGAAGAGGGCGATGTGATGTATGAAAGAGACGCAAAGACATTTTACGGTATGCTTTCAACTAACATAGAAAAACTTAGCGTAGATGTATTATTTGGCTCAACTAGCTACAAGCTAAAAGGTGGTGATGATAAAAGCTATAGACAGCATGAACTAAGCACTTGGTTAAGCTATCCTATCATGAACAACTTAGATATTTTTGCGACATACGATCAAACCTTTAAAGCACAGCCAAGCTACCCAGCGATGACGCAAGTAAGCGTTGGCTTAAGTTATAAATTCTGAAATCACGGCTCAAAGCAAAAGTTTTGAGCCAAAACACTTTAAAATATGCTTAACTTAAAATATTTCAAAGCTTTTTATTATAAAATTTTAAAAAATAAACAAAGGTCTATTTATGACTAGTGAGCAACGAGCCAATATTAAAAAAACAAGAATGATGAAATACTTCATAAACGCCGCAAATGAAATAATCCAAAAAGATGGCATAGACGCGGTAAATATACGCAACGCAGCAAATTTAGCAGGGTATTCGAGTGCGACTTTATATAATTACTTTGATAATTTAACACATTTGGTATTTTTGGCGACATTTAACCAGCTTGAAGAATACAACAAAGCTTTGTCAAAAAACATAGCCGAGTGCGAAAATTCGCTAGAAGTTTATATGCGAGTTTGTAAGTGCTTTTGTGATTATTCTTATGCAAAGCCTGAAATTTATGAGCTTTTATTTTTCGCTCATAATGATGGAAAATTTGACGGCTACATAGAGCAGTATTACGAACTTTATCCAAATAAAGATAAAAATAAACTGCCAAAATTTCTAAACGATATGTTTGCGACAAATGATTTGCATAAGCGAAGTTTTTCGATGCTTGAAAACTGCGTAAATGACGGCTTTATAAAGCTAGAAGACACGCAGGATTTTAACGATATTTGTCTGCGTTTTAACAAGACGATTTTGCAAGATGTCAAGGATAAAATTCTCTCAAAACACGATGCAACAAAGATTACTATAAGGTATTACTATAAGCTTTTAAGAGCGGTTGTGAATAGAAAATTTACACATGTTTTGGACAAATGCTATAATGATATTTTAAATGAACTTGATAGTAAAAAATCCATTAAGATTTAATTTTAATATAAACTTTTGGCTTTTTGTAATCGTATTGCAAAAAGCTCTTGTAGTTAGTTAAAACATTAAAATTTCATCTTCTGGCTTTTGCAAATTTGTAGGCATAAAGAATTTGCAAGAGCTATAAAATCGCTAATCTCAATGAAATTTCAAATTACTAAAATTGGTTCATGAGTGCTAGGTGATTGAGTTAAAAACCTTTATAAGTTTATGTTTTAGGCGTAAGATTAATTTTGTTTTAGACGCTTTAAGCTTAAAATTTTACGCTTTTTTGCAAACCGCTGAGGTGCTTGTCAAAATATCGTGCAAATTTAGCCTGTCTTTACGAAAAAAGCAGATCACTAACCCAACCACGCTAAATCCTGCCAAAACAAAGCAGATGTAGCGAAAAATGGCGTGAATGAGTGAAATTTTGCGTCCAGTTTTTAGATTTATGAGATAAATTTGCTGTGCTTTATAGCCTGGAGTTTGAGCTTTAAGAGTAAAAAATAGCGCACAAATCACGCCGTAGAGCCCTTGACAAAGCCCAATGGTAAGCTGTGAGTGCAAAAACTCGTCCTTGCCATCAAGCACGACATAGGTCGCGATGTATAAAATCGGCATCATAATGATAAACATATCTATCACAAATGCCTTTATACGGCTAGTTATAGGGGCGATGACCGCCTTTTGCTTTTGTGCTTTTTCGCTCATTTTTTGCCTTTTTTATAAATTTAATCGTGCCAAAATTTGTTGTGTGTTTTTGGCTTTAACACAAATTCGACCACAAACACGCATTGATAAATTTTGCTCTTAAAAATTTCAAACCAAAACGTAAATTTTAGCCAAAGCCTAATTTGACCTTATCAATCAAAAATCAGCTTAAATTTGCCATTAGCCCACTTTTACGGATAAATTTCACTCAAAATAGGCTGTGTTTTAAAGCAAATCGCTTTTTACACAAGCTAAAATTTCAGCCTTTTTGCTAAAATGCTAAAAACAAATCTAGTTTCCGCGACTGCCCGGCTTTATCGCCACGCTTCCGCCCTTGCAAAGCGGACAGGACTCTGGCTCATAAATCTCAAACTCAAAATTTCCTAATGCAAAAAGTGGCTTGTCAAACGGCAATTTGCACTCGGCTTTTCTGGAACTAGGCATATTTGAAAGTGAGCAAAATCCACGATTTGCAAGAGCTGCAAAGCCCACGACCACTCCACCAAGCTCCTGGATTATCTTTGCACTCTCAAGTGCTGAGCCACCAGTTGTAATAATATCCTCGCAGATGATAAAACGCTCACCCTCTCTCACCTCAAAGCCACGCCTAAGGCTCATCACTCTCTCAACTCGCTCAGTAAAAATGAAGCGTTTTTTGGCCGCACGAGCTAGTTCATACCCAGCCAAAATTCCACCAAGTGCTGGTGAGCAAACGCTATCAAATTCCACTCCATTTTCAGAGATAATTTTAGCTAGTTCATCAGCTAAACGCCCTGCAAGTTCAGGGTTTTCTAAAACCTTTGCACTTTGTAAATAAAACTGCGAATGTTTGCCACTACTAAGCAAAAAATGCCCCTGCAAATACGCCCCAGCGTCCCTGTAAATCTGCTCTATATTCATCTATGCTCCCTTAAAATTTGTGCGATTTTAGCAAATTTGGACTTAATCGCTAGTTAGCAACATCAGCGTGACGGCATGGATTTTACTTATCTCATCGTCTATCAAATCCACATAAAATGCTTTAAAAACGACTGAGTATTTTTCATTTCTCAAAAATAAAATTTCACTTTTCATATCGTCGTAGTGCTGCATGTTAATGTCATATTTTTCTAAGGCATTTTTGGCGTGATTAAAGAGATTTACTTTTGCCGTTTTATCGCCAAAACTTAGCTCGATCTCACACTCTTTTTCGTCCTTGCAAATGTAGTACTGGTTGTTAAAAATTATCCGAGACGCGGTCACATCGCTAAAATTTTCCTGGTCTAAAACAAAAGAGATATCGCGTGGATTTTTGATATCGCTTATATGTTTTAAAAGCTCTGGCATTGGCTTAAACTCAGCGTTATATCTATCAAATATAAACGACATCTCTTGTAGCTCGTTTAGCTGTGTTTGATTAAGAGATTTTAGTGCGTCTAGATTGTTTAAATTTAGCTTATGCACTAGCTCTTCAAGGCGTTTTGTTTGCGAGTTTATCGTGATCGATCTAGTATCTAGTATGAAAAATGTCACGCACAGCAAACTCATACAAAGCACAGAAATAAGGCGGTAAGAGCTTAAAAATTTTACAAAATTCATAGCATAAACCACGCTCATCAAACCAGCTACCCCGCACAGATAAACCCTGTCCGGCGTAAAGCCGTAAGTGCTAACTCTCTCAACTATCCCCACCCACAAAAGAACAATGGGAGCAAGTGCTAAAAACTTAAAATTTGCGTAAAATTTCAGCCATTTTTTCTCGCTTAAAACGCTAAAAATCATCAAAAATACAAAGCCAAAAATAAGATAAACAAGCACGATATAAGCCACTCCGCCACGTGGCAGGCCGCTGAAAATGGCGATTTTAGCGATATAAATGTATAGGATTATGGTGTAGATGATGAGTGCTGGGGTAAGTAAGAAGTTAAAAATTTTTTCATAAAATGGCGACTCTAAGTTTAAATTCGCATCCTCAAAAACCATAAAAAACCAGCAAACACTAGATAAAAATAGTATAAAATATGCTTGGTTTATAAATAAATTTATGTCAAAGAGATACTGAATTCCTGCCAAAATGATAACAAATACTATCAAGATCATCGCACCAGTCGCAAGTGCCATAGATAAATTTGATAACTTTTTTAGAGCGATTTTGACAAAGGTTTCGTTTGATCTTGAAAAACCATCGCTTAAAAGCAAGATAAATGAGATGGTGGTTATGGCAAGAAAGTGAGTATTACTTAAACCTATATAAAGCAGTGCAAAAAGTGCTACAAACGAGCCAAAAAACGCCGTGATGTAGGCGGCTTTAAAACGACGAAGCGAGTAGATCGCCACCAAAAATATCGGCAAATTATAATAAAGCTCACTGTTTGATGCGTATCTGAGGAATCGCCCGACATAGTTTGGCAAAATATCAACAAGCACCATAAATAAAGCATAATATGGCAAAAAAGCATATGCAAGGCCAACAAGTAATATGAGTATAGTTTCAGCTGGATGGTTTTTTAAGGTGTGCTTTGCACTGGATTTAAACTCGGTAAATAGGTTCAACTTACGTCCTTTTAGATATGATTTTGGTTATTATAACATTTGAAGGGAGAATTTATCAGAGCTTTTTGGGGAGTGTGCTGTAAAATTTAAATTTTAAAACAAATTTTTGGCTAGAAACTCTAGCCAAAAATTTATACTTTTAGAAGCTCAGCTTCTTTTTCTTTTACCGTTTGGTCTATTTTTGCAGTGTAAGTGTCGGTGATTTTTTGCACTTCGTCTTGTGCTTTTTTGCTTTCATCTTCACTTATGACTTTATCTTTTTCCAGCTTTTTAACATCATCCATGGCATCTTTTCGCACATTTCTAACGCTTACTTTTGCCTTTTCGCCAAATGCTTTAGCGTGTTTTACGTTTTCTTGTCGTTGCTCACTAGTCATTGGTGGGAAAAATAGCTTCACAGCTTCGCCGTCTGAGTTTGGATTTACACCGATGTTTGCAGCTTGAATAGCAGAGCTGATGACTTTTATCATCGGCTTTTCCCACGGCGTGATCGTGATAGTCGAGGCATCTGTCGCAAGGACAGTTGCAACTTGATTTAGTGGAGTTTGAGTGCCATAATAATCAACCGTGACATGATCAAGTATATTGATATTTACCTTGCCTGTGCGAAGTGTGCCAAAATCACGACGAAGTGCTGCGATAGTCTTTTCACAACCGTCTTTTTGTTTTTGATAAATTTCATTTAACATCTTTATCCTTTTGTGATTTATTCTTTTGGTGCTTCTGGTGCCATAGGTGCTTTAATCTCATTGCTTTGTGGAACAATTAAAGTGCTTGTATCAACACCATCAAATAGCGATTTTTTCATCTCTTTGTTATATGAATATCCTAGCATTAGCGTGTTTAAAACAAACAGCAGCCCTACGATAAACGTAAATTTTGCCAAAAATCCAGCTGGACCTTTTGCACCAAATAAACTTTCATTACTGCCACTATATGCACCTAGTCCTATTGATGAACTTTTTTGCAAAAGCACAGCAATCGTAATAATTACTGCTAAGACAAATTGTAAAATCAAAAATACTGAACTCACTAATATTCCTTTAAAATTTTTAATCAACTCGTGATTATACTAAAAAAGTTTTGAATTTATATTAAAATTATTTGCAACTTTTAAGCAAATAGTTGCATAAGCTATACTAATTTATCATTGGATTGTAGTAAAAGTGATGATAAGATATAAGTACAATTTATCATTGCTTGATTGATTGATCGGTTATAATGAGTGCTTCTATTTCATACAATTCATATCGTATTGATTTAAAAAGTTCAGAGATTTGTGTATCTATAAGCTTAAAACACTCTTCTAAAACACGCGAACTTTCTTGGGCTCGTTTTAAATTTGCAGTTATTATTTCGTCTAAATTTTCTCTTGTTTGTTCGCTTTTTATGCTTTGCTTTAATACATCATTTGTGACATCGCGATATTTTATATATTCGTCGTGATTAATTTTTGCCTTGTGACGAAGGTTTTTTATCTTTAAGGCAAGGGCTTTGTCGTCAAAGCCATATCGCTTAATATCTTCAACGACCCTTAAGCCCTCTTTTAATCTATTTAAATTAGCGTCAATTACTCTATAAAGTCGCTTTTTAATCATCTCTTCCAAAAATTCCTAAAATTTGAAGCAACGATGTGAAAAGATTTACAAAATCAAGATAAAGTGCAACCGCACCCTCTACTGGAGTTTCGTAGTTTCCACGGATGATATTTTGCGTATCGTAAAGTATAAATGCACTAAAAAGTATTGCCGATACACTAGCAATAGCTAGTTGAAATAGTGGGCTTTGCGTAAAGATATTTATAATCGCAGCCACGACAACAACAATTAGTGTAATAAACAAAAATTTACTCATTGTTGTAAAATCACGCTTTGTATTCATGGCAAATATGCTAAGTCCGCCAAATGCAACCGTTGTAAGCGTAAATGCCTGTGCCACTATCGACGCACCACTTGGCATACCAAGAATCGCATAAAGTAACGGAGTAAGTGTTAAGCCACTCATAAAAGTAAATGCAAATAGTAAGATTAGGTTTAATCCAGCCTTGCGTTTAGCTGCCATTAATCCAAAAAGTAAAGCAAACTCAACTATTACCAGACCCCAAAATAGCATTTTATTTTGTATAAGCGTAACAGCCAAGGCATAAATGCCGACATAAGCACCTGCAGTTGCAGATAATAGTGATGCTGCAAAAAGCTGGTAAGTCTGCTTAATAAATGCACTTAGATTGGTTTGTGCGTAGCTTTGCTCGTATGCTTCTTCTCTAGAAGCACGATAATTTCTATCGTATAAACTCATTTTTTCTCCTTTGTTGTTTGATGCGTAAATTTAGCAAAAAAATAGTAAATATGGATTTAAATATTTCTTAATTGAATATATAAAGCCTATTGATATAAGTTAAGATTGGCTTTGAAATTTAAAGGATTTTTAAAACTGTTGTCTTGTTGATTATGACATAAATTTGTCACATTTGTTACTTTACAAGGAGCACGAAAATGATATTAATGGGATTAGTAATTTTAAATTTGTATTCGCAAAATACCTGCTCTAGATAAAATTTATTTAGTTTTGCACTTATGCTTGTTAAGAATTTTATTAGTGGTAAAATAATTTAATATCAATTTTTAATTTTTGCAACTTAAATCAATATCAAAACAAGCGAAGCGTTTTTACGAAGTAAAATGTTTCCTTGAAAACAAGTGTAACGCTCGACGTAGCCTATTTTGCAAAGTCCATCAAGCCAAAAATATAAGCAAAGCTACACAACGCAAAATCAAAGCAAATTTGCTTAAACAAACGCAAATGCTTTTTAACGCCAACCAAAATGTTTATGTAAAATAATGTTAAAAATTTAAGATAATAAATATGCTTGTTTGTATTTTTGCTTGTTATTTTGCAAAAGCATTGATAAATTATAAATTCTTGCACTCCAGTATCTATTAAAATGGTTTTTATTTGCTTTAAATTTAAGTCTGTGCAAAATAGCAATATTTAAAATTTTAATATCAATTCTTAAAAATTTAAATTAATTAAAAGAGTAAAATAGTCTTTTTAAAAGTCAAAATTCCGATAGTGCCTTAGTAGCGTTATTTTGATAAAGAATTTCATTATTTTTAATTATCAAATTGATTACTAAAATGAAAATTTTGTCATTAAAATTTCAACTAAAATTTATAAAACTTGTTATAAGATTGCTTAAAAATTAAAAGGATAAAATCTATCCTAATTAAAGGTGATATTTTGAAGGTTTATTTAGACAATAACGCGACAACCATGGTAGATCCAGAAGTTTTTGAAGCGATGAAGCCATTTTTAACTGATAACTATGGCAATCCAAACTCACTTCACTCTTTTGGCTCAGCCACTCACCCTGCACTTCGTAAGGCGTTAGATGAGCTTTATGTTGGCATAAATGCAAAAGATAGCGATGATATAATCGTGACTTCATGTGCCACTGAGAGCAACAACTGGGTGATAAAGGGCATATATTTTGACAAAATAGCAAGGGGCGATAAAAAGCGCATTATAACAACCGCTGTTGAGCATCCAGCTATCACGGCAACGTGTCATTTTTTAAAGGATTTAGGTGTAGAGCTTACAGTGCTTGATGTAAATGATGAGGGTGTTATAACTCCGCAACAGCTAAGAGACGCTATGGGAGATGATGTTGCACTTGTATCTGTAATGTATGCAAATAATGAAACTGGAATGATTTTCCCAATAAAAGAGCTTGCTAAAATCGCTCACGAATATGGTGTGCCATTTCATACCGATGCGGTTCAAGCCGTTGGCAAAATCAAAATAGACGTTCAGGATTTGGATGTGGATTTTATGAGTTTTTCAGCACATAAATTTCATGGTCCAAAAGGTGTTGGTGCCTTGTATATAAAAGACTCTCAAGAACTGTCGTCGTTGCTTCATGGCGGAGAGCATATGGGCGGTCGTAGAAGTGGCACATTAGATGTAGCTGGTATAGTCGGCATGGCTACAGCTTTAACGTTGGCAAATAAATATTTAGAGTTTGAAAACTCGCATGTGAAAAGTTTGCGTGACAAACTAGAAGATGCGATACTTAAAATCCCAGAAGTTACTGTTGTCGGAAAACGTGAGCATAGAGTGCCAAACACAATCCTTGCATCGATAAAAGGCGTAGAGGGTGAGGCGATGCTTTGGGATTTAAATCAGGCTGGTATCGCGGCATCAACTGGCTCAGCATGTGCTAGTGAGGCACTAGAGAGCAATCCTATCATGGAAGCTATTGGAGTGGATAAAGATCTGGCTCACACGGCACTTCGTTTGTCATTGTCACGATTTACAACTGATGAAGAGATAGAGTATGCAATAGACGAGATAAATAAGGCTGCTAAGAGATTAAGGGCGATATCAAGCACTTATGCCTACACACCAGCCGGACATATAAGCGGATTATAAAGTAAAGGATAAAAAATGGCAAAAAATAATTTAATAAGTGGCTCAATTTGGGATGAGTACTCACAAAAAGTTCAAGATAGAATGAATCACCCAAGACATATGGGAGAGCTAACAGAAGATGACGCAAAAGAGGCTGGTGCAAAGCTTATAGTAGCGGATTTTGGAGCTGAGAGCTGTGGAGATGCGGTGAGATTGTATTGGTTGGTTGATGAAGAAACAGATACTATAATAAATGCAAAATTTAAAAGCTTTGGTTGTGGGACTGCTATTGCTAGTTCGGACACAATGGCTGAGTTATGTATAGGAAAAAAGGTCGATGACGCTGTTAAGATAACAAATTTAGATGTTGAGTTTGCTATGCGTGACACACCTGATGAACCAGCCGTCCCACCTCAAAAAATGCACTGCTCAGTAATGGCGTATGATGTTATAAAGGCTGCTGCTGCGAGTTATAAGGGCGTTGATGCTGCGAGTTTTGAAGATGAGATAATCGTATGTGAATGTGCAAGAGTTAGCCTAGGAACCATCAAAGAAGTAATTCGCCTAAATGATTTAAAAACAGTCGAAGAGATTACGGCATATACGAAAGCTGGTGCATTTTGTAAATCATGTATCAAGCCTGGTGGACACGAAGAAAAAGAGTATTATTTAGTGGATATTTTAAGAGATACTAGAGCTGAAATGCAGAGTGAAAAGCTTAAAAAACAAGCCGATGCTAAGGGATTTGGCGATACACTTGCGTTTGATGAACTTAGTGTTGTTGGTAAGTTAAAAGCGGTAGAAAGTCTTATAGATGAGCAAATTCGCCCAATGCTTATGATGGATGGTGGCAATTTAGAGATTATAGATATTAGAAAAGATGACGATAACTATACTGACATTTATATACGCTATCTTGGCGCTTGTTCTTCATGTGCGAGTGGTAGCACTGGGACACTTTTTGCGATAGAAAATGTCCTTCAAGAGGGACTTAGTCCAAATATTCGCGTTATGCCTATATGATTTTAGCCCCTTTTTTGGGGCTTTTCACTACACTATAAATTCTAACTTCTATTTTGGCTAAAAGTAGATGAATTTTGCTTAGTAGATTTATTAAGTCAAATTTTGCAGTTATGTGGCTTTTTCTATAAAATTTAAAATAACGATTAACGCCATTAAGGCAACGTATAGCCAAATAGCTAAGTTATTGGTGTCATTTTACCGCATTAATAATTCATCATTTTCATATTAAAGTGTCTTTTTGAAATTTGAGACAATTTTATATTTTGCATACATTGCGTAGTAAAAGTTTGTAAAGAAAGCAAGAACTATGTAAAAACTATAATCAAAAATTTATAATCATAGCTTTATAGTTTTTGCGATACATAAAATAAAAACCAACCAAAACGCTTACCAACCACAAGTGGCTTTTTAGTAAAAGTTGCCTTATTGCCAAGCATGAAAAATAACCTAGTCGCCTGTGCGTAAATTTCGATCTTTTCAGGACTTTGTGGATAAATTTTTAACTTCTTGCAAAGTAGGACAGATCTTAAAATACCTTTTTTAAATACTCTGTCATTGTTTTTCCTTATTTGGATTTGACATTGTATTTTACCCACTCACCCCACTTAAAATTAAATAAAAATTTAATACTGTAACAAAATAAATTTAACTTCATTGTATTTATTTAGAAATTTTAACACAATAGCTAATTTTAAGTTTTATTTTTAAATCAGTAAGAAACTATAAATTATTTATAAAAGTTAAAAACAGCTGTTGTGTGAGGCTAGTGGTATCTTTTTAAATCATTTTTTATGTAGCTAAAATGTTATAAGGCTATTTTTATATTAATTCTTTTTGTGTGCTTTTTAGTTAATAATGTCAAAAAATTTGTAAAAACTTGGTGAAGTAAATAATTTTTGCGGTAGTTTTTAGTGATTTTAAGTTATATTGTATTTACATAAAATATGCTGAGTATTTTTGGATAAATTTTTAAATTTAAAATTTTATGGCTTAAATCAAGTCCAAATTTTCATTTTTAGAATTTAAAACTTTTCCTTTTTAAAAGGAAATAAATTTATAAAATTTCATATAGAAACATACTAATTCTTGATTTCTTAAGTAAATTTTAGTATAATCGCGGTCTCTTTACGAAAGATTTAACATCTGTTTGCATGATTTCAAGCCCTAAAAAGCCAAAACAATCCTCTGCAAATTCATCTATGTAAAGAGGTCGCGAGTTGCGACAAGTTCTTTATTAAAGGAAAAATCATGGAAAGAATCAGGCTTAAGCTTAAAGCTTATGACCACAGAGTTCTAGACCGCACAGTTGCAGCAATAGTAGAAGCTGTCAAACGAACTGGTGCTGACGTCCGCGGACCAGTGCCTATGCCTACGAAGATCAAACGCTACACAGTCTTGAAGTCTCCACACATCAACAAAGACTCACGCGAGCAGTTTGAGATGAGAATTCACGCTAGAATGCTTGACATTGTAGCAGCTACTCCAGAAACCGTAGATAGCCTAACAAAACTTGACCTTGCTCCTGAAGTAAATGTCGAAGTTAGAGCAATGAAATAAGAGGTGCAAGTATGGAATATATCGTAGAAAAAATAGGCATGAGCAGAACTGTTTCTGATAACAGTACGCCAGTTACACTACTAAGACTTGTTGATACAAAAGTATGCGAAATCGGTGAAAACAAGCGTGCTATCGTAGCTTATGCTGATACAAAAGCAGCAAACAAAGCTATCGCAGGTCAGCAAAAAAAATACAATCTAACTGCCGAGTTTAACAAATTTGCAACTTTAACAGTGGCAAATACTGAAGTAGGCGCACTTGATGTTAGCCCACTAAGCGAAGCTAAAATTTTAAAAGTTAGCTTTAACTCAAAAGGTAGAGGCTATCAGGGTGTTGTTAAAAGACACGGATTTGCTGGTGGTCCAAAGAGTCACGGTTCACGTTTTCACAGACGCCACGGCTCAATCGGTAACTGCGAATGGCCAGGCCGCGTACAACCTGGTATGAAAATGGCAGGACATATGGGAAATGAGAAAGTAACCGTTAAAAACGAACTAATAAGCTTTGACGCTGAAAATGGTATCGTTGTTGTAAAAGGTTGTGTGCCAGGATATAACGGTGCAATGGGCAGAATAAGGATTGCAAAATGAGTAAAGTTTTAGTATTAAACGATAAATTTGAAAAAGCTAGCGAGCTTGAGCTTCCTGCTAGTTATGCAGAAGTAAATCCGCACAATCTTTACCTTTATGTAAAATCTTACCTTGCAAGTATGCGTGCAAACTCAGCCCATACAAAGGGTCGCTCAGAAGTAAGCGGTGGTGGTAAAAAGCCATGGAGACAAAAAGGTCGCGGTGGTGCTCGTGCTGGTTCAACTAGAACAAACGTATGGGTAGGCGGTGCAGTAGCATTTGGTCCAACAAACAACAAAAACTACTTCCAAAAAGTCAATAAAAAGCAAAAAAGGCTTGCACTAGAATTTGCTCTAAACGAAAAAGCTGCTAACGGCAAACTATTTGCGGTTGATAGCATCTCAGTTGAGAGCGGAAAGACTAAGGATGCGGCTAAGATTGTTGAGGCTTTAAAAGTAAGAGATGTGCTTATCGTTAAAGATTTGCTTGATGATAAAACACTACTTGCGTTTAGAAACTTAGCAAATTGCTATGTAGTTGATGCTAGTGAAGTTAATGCTTATCTGGTTGCGACTTACAGTGCAGTTCTTGCTGAAAAAGCAGCACTTGCGAACTTAACAAAAGAGGGCTAATATGGCAGATATAACTGATATCAAAACAATTATTTATACAGAAAAAACTCTTGGCCTTCAAGAGCAAGGTGTTGTAGTTATCCAGACTTCACCACGCGTTACTAAAAATGGCTTAAAAGAAGTTTTAAAAGAGTATTTTGGGATAACGCCACTTCGCATAAATTCTCTTAGAATGGACGGCAAAGTTAAGCGTTTTAGAGGAAGAGTTGGCGTAAGAGATGATTTTAAGAAATTTTACGTAAAACTACCAGAGGGCGTAAGCCTAGAGAACACGGAGGCATAAGATGGCGATAAAATCATATAAACCATATACCCCTAGCCGTAGATATATGACTGGACTAAGTTCAGAAGATATCACAGCTAAGCCAAGTGTAAGAAGCCTTCTTGTTAAACTTCCAGCAACTGGCGGTAGAAATAACAACGGTCGCATTACATCTCGCCATAAAGAAGCAGGTGCAAAAAAATTATATCGTATCATCGACTTTAAGCGTCGCAAATTTGACGTTGAAGGTAAGGTTGAAGCGATTGAGTATGATCCAAACAGAAACTGCCGTATCGCATTAATTTCATATAAAGATGGCGAAAAAAGATATATCATTAAGCCAAGTGGTTTAAATGTAGGTGATGTTATCGCATCTGCTGAAAATAGCTCACTTGATATTAAGCCGGGAAATGCTATGAAGTTGCGCTATATCCCAGTGGGTACCATCGTGCATAACATAGAGCTAAAACCTGGCAAAGGTGCTCAAATAGCTCGTTCAGCTGGTGGTTATGCTCAGCTAATGGGTAAAGAAGATAAATATGTAATCGTTCGTATGCCATCAGGAGAGATGAGACAAATTTTGGCTGAATGTATGGCTACTATCGGCGTTGTAGGCAACGAAGATTGGGCAAACGTAACTATCGGTAAAGCTGGTCGTAACCGCCACCGCGGTATCCGCCCACAAACACGTGGTTCTGCGATGAACCCAGTAGATCACCCACACGGTGGTGGTGAGGGCAAGAAAAACTCAGGTCGTCATCCAGTTACTCCATGGGGTAAACCAACTAAGGGTGCTAAGACTCGCCGTAAAAAAGCAAGCGATAAGCTTATAATTTCAAGAAGGAAAGGAAAATAGAGATGGCTAGATCACTCAAAAAAGGTCCTTTCGTAGATGATCATGTAATGAAAAAAGTTGATGCCGCTAAAAAGGCAAACGACAACAAACCTATCAAAACTTGGTCAAGACGAAGCACAATCGTGCCTGAGATGATAGGACTAACATTTAACGTTCATAATGGCAAGAGCTTTATACCTGTGTATGTTACAGAAAATCACATCGGTTATAAACTTGGCGAATTTGCTCCAACACGCACATTTAAGGGTCACAAAGGCTCAGTGCAGAAAAAAATCGGCAAGTAAGGGGTAGGTAATGAGTAAATCAATTATAAAATTTGTAAGACTTTCACCTACAAAAGCCAGACTTATAGCTCGTGAGATTCAGGGTATGAATGCCGAGCTTGCACTTGCTAGTTTGCAGTTTATGCCAAACCGTGGTGCAAAATTTATCGCTAACGCTATCAGCTCAGCTGTTGCAAATGGCGGATTTGAGCCTGAAGAAGTTGTAGTAAGTAGTTGCCGTGTGGATGCAGGCCCTGTATTAAAGAGATTTCGCCCAAGAGCAAGAGGAACAGCGAGTAGAATTCGCAAACCAACTTCTCACATCATGGTAGAAGTATCTAAAGCTGAAAAGAAGGAAGCGTAATATGGGACAAAAAGTAAATCCAATAGGTCTTAGACTAGGCATTAACCGCAACTGGGAGTCTAGATGGTTTCCTTCAAAGGATACACTAGCTCAAAACATTGGCGAAGATTATAAAATTCGTGCATTTTTAAAGAAAAAGCTTTACTATGCTGGAATTAGTCAAATTCTAATAGAAAGAACAGCCAAGAAGCTTCGTGTTACAGTAGTAGCTGCAAGACCAGGTATTATCATTGGTAAAAAAGGCTCAGATGTTGAAATTCTTAAAAATGAAGTTTCAAAGCTTGTTGGTAAAGATGTAAATATCAACATCAAAGAAGAGAGAAAAGCACAGGCTTCAGCTCAACTAGCCGCTGAAAACGTAGCTATGCAGCTTGAGCGTCGTGTTGCTTTCCGCCGTGCGATGAAAAAAGTTATCCAAGGTGCACAAAAAGCAGGTGCTAAGGGTATTAAAATTTCAGTTGCTGGTCGTTTAGGTGGTGCTGAGATGGCAAGAACTGAATGGTATCTAGAAGGACGTGTGCCACTGCATACACTTAGAGCAAAGATTGATTATGGTGTGGCAGAAGCACATACGACTTATGGAAACATAGGCATTAAAGTATGGATTTTTAAAGGCGAAGTACTTCAAAAAGGTGTTCAGCCGGAAAAAACAGAAGAAGATGCACCTAAAAAATCACGCAGACCAAGAAGAGGTAAATAATCATGTTACTACCTAAAAGAACGAAATTTCGTAAGCAAATGAAGGGTCGCAATCGTGGCTATGCGACACGTGGTGCAAATTTATCAACAGGCGAATTTGCACTTAAGGCAGTTGAAGCTGGTCGTATAAATTCACGCCAAATTGAAGCTGCTCGTCAAGCACTTACTCGTCATGTAAGACGTCAGGCAAAAATTTGGATACGTGTTTTCCCAGATAAGCCATTAACTAAAAAGCCACTTCAAACTCGTATGGGTAAGGGTAAAGCAGGTGTAGAAGAGTGGGTAATGAATATTAAGCCAGGTCGTATAATATACGAAATGGCAGGTGTTAGCGAAGAACTTGCACGTGAGGCACTTACATTAGCTATGCACAAATTACCTTTTAAGACAAAATTTGTAACGCGAGAGAGTGAAAATGAAATATACTGATTTAAAAGATAAAAGCGTTGCAGAACTAAACGCTTTGCTTAAAGAGAAAAAGGTGCTTTTATTTACATTAAAACAAAAGCTAAAAACTATGCAGTTAAGCAACCCTAACGAGATCGGTGCTGTTAAAAAAGAGATAGCCCGTATCAATACTGCAATTAGTGCAACAAAGCAAGGGGCGTAAAATGGCATTAAAAAGAGAAATTCAAGGCGTAGTTTTACAAAAAGCTGGCGATAAAACAGCTACAATTTTGGTTGAAAGACGCGTTATGCATCCAAGATATCACAAATTTGTAAAACGCTTTAAAAAATACTTAGTTCATGATGAAAAAAATGAAACAAAAGCGGGAGATACTGTTGTTGCTATTGAGTGCAGACCTATCTCGGCACGTAAGAGCTTTCGTTTAAAAGCTATTTTAGCAAAGGGAGTTGAGTAATGATTCAAAGTTTTACAAGACTAGCAGTTGCTGACAATAGTGGCGCAAAAGAGCTAATGTGTATTAAGGTTTTAGGCGGAAGCAAAAGAAGATATGCAACACTAGGTGATATTATTGTTTGCTCTGTAAAAAAAGCTTTGCCAAATGGCAAGATTAAAAAAGGTCAAGTTGTCAAGGCGGTAGTTGTTAGAACTAAAAAAGAAGTTCAAAGAGAAAATGGCTCACTTATCCGCTTTGATGAGAATGCAGCTGTTATATTAGACAATAAAAGAGAGCCAGTTGGAACACGTATCTTTGGACCAGTTGGTCGTGAAGTTAGATATGCTAACTTTATGAAGATTGTTTCACTAGCACCGGAGGTTCTATAATGGCAAATGTAAAATACAAAATCAAAAAAGGTGATATGGTAAAGATAATCACTGGTGACGACAAAGGTAAAACTGGCAAAATTTTGTCTGTATTGGCTAAAAAAGGTCAGGTTATCGTTGAAGGTTGTAAGCTAGCTAAAAAGGCTATTAAACCAAGCGATAAAACACCAAATGGTGGTCATATCAACAAAGAAATGCCGATAGACATCTCAAATGTTGCGAAAGTTGAGGGTTAAGAGTATGAGATTAAAAGATAAATACAAAGAGAGTATCATACCAGCTTTAACAAAAGAATTTGATATCAAAAATCCTATGCTTGTTCCGGCACTTGAAAAGATTGTTATAAGCGTTGGTGCAAATGATTCTGCAAAAGATCAGAAAATTTTGCAAAATATGGCAGACACTATATCTTTAATAGCAGGTCAAAAAGCAATAGTTTGCAATGCTAAAAAATCAGTTGCTGGTTTTAAAGTGCGTGAAGGTTTTCCTGTTGGTATCAAAGTGACTTTGAGAAAAGAGCGTATGTATGCGTTTTTGGATAAGCTTATAAGTGTAGCATTGCCAAGAGTTAAAGACTTCCGTGGATTGCCAAGAAATGGTTTTGACGGCAGAGGCAACTACAACTTTGGATTAACAGAGCAGTTAATGTTCCCTGAGGTTGAGTATGATAAAATTTTACGTACTCATGGTATGAATATCACTGTAACAACAACAGCTAAAAACGATAAAGAGGCATTCAAATTGCTAGAGCTATTTGGTGTGCCGTTTGCAAAAGGAAAGTAAGATGGCAAAAAAATCAATGATAGCAAAAGCTGCTAGAAAGCCAAAATTTGCAGTTCGTGGTTATACGAGATGTCAAATCTGCGGACGTCCACACTCTGTTTATCAAGACTTTGGAATTTGCCGTGTTTGCCTAAGAAAAATGGCTAACGAGGGACTAATACCAGGTCTAAAAAAAGCAAGTTGGTAAGGATAAGAATATGTTAAATGATTTAATAGCAGATGGATTAACGCGTATAAGAAATGCGGCTCTTAGAAAGCTAGATACAACAAAACTTCTACACTCAAATGTTGTAGAAGCAACTCTTAATGTGCTAACAAGTAATGGCTATTTAGAGAGCTTTAATGTTGTAGAAGATGGCAATAAGAAATTTATAAACGTTGTGCTTAAATATGATGAGTATGGTAGAAGTGTTATAAATGAGCTTAAGCGTGTATCAACTCCTGGCAGACGTGTATATCAAGGTAAAGACGATATAAAGCGTTTTAAAAATGGATACGGAACTATCGTAGTTAGCACAAGCAAAGGCGTGATGAGTGGTGAAGCTGCTCACAAAGCTGGTGTTGGTGGCGAAATTCTTTGCACTGTTTGGTAATATTTAACTTGAACGTTATTTGTTAAAGTTAATCAGATTATGTAGGCTTCTTTTGAGGCCAACATAATTAAATTTTGCTTTATGTAATCTAAAGTGCAAAATAATAAAAGGTTTTGCTTTTATAACTTTAAAAGCAATAAAATTTACGGCATTGAGGTGTTTATTCAAGATAGTAGAAACACCCTAGACAAGTAAAAGGAAAAAAATGTCACGTATAGGAAAACAGCCAATATCTATACCGAGCGGTTTAGAAGTTGGCTTTGAAAATGGTGTCTTGAAATTTAAAAAAGGCAACAGCGTAAAAGAACTTGACACAAAGGGTCATGTTGAAGTAAAAGTAGAAAATGGCGAGGTTGTATTTTCTCCAAAGGGTGAAGATCGCCAAAGCAGAGCTTACTGGGGAACATATAGGGCTTTAGCTAACAATATCGTTATAGGATTAACTCAGGGCTTTACACGTCAGCTAGAAATTAACGGTGTTGGTTACAAAGCTGCAGTTAAAGGTAAAATTCTTGAGCTTACTCTTGGTTTTTCACACCTTATAAACTATGAGTTGCCAGAGGGTATAGAGGCTACAGTTGAGAGAAATATCATTACTTTAAAAGGTAGCGATAAGCAAGTAATTGGTCAAGTAGCAGCACAGGTTAGAGGATTTAGGCCGCCTGAGCCATATAAGGGCAAAGGCGTTAAATATGTTGAAGAACGCATAATCCGCAAAGCGGGTAAAACATCTAAGAAGTAAGGATAAAAAATGACTGCAAAAGTATTAAAAAGAAAACTTGCTCTTAGATTAAAGAGAAAAAGAAGAGTTAGAGCTAAAATTTCAGGTTGCCCTGTTTGCCCAAGAATTTCGATATTTAAATCAAATAGAACGATTTATGTTCAAGCGATTAACGATGTAACGGCTACAACAATAGCGGCTGCAAGTGGTAAAACGCTAGGCATTAAAGCAAACAAAGATGGTGCGGTAGTGTTGGCTAAAGAATTTGCTGCTGCTTTGAAAGCTAAGGGTATTGAAACTGGCGTATTTGATAGAAACGGATACTTGTATCATGGTGTAGTTGCAGCATTTGCTGACGCTTTAAGAGAAAATGGCATTAAGCTATAACCCAAAGGAAAATCAATGCAAAAGTATAATAGAGAAGAATTTGAAGAAGTAATCGTTGATATCGGTAGGGTTACAAAGGTTGTTAAAGGTGGTCGTAGATTTAGATTTACAGCACTTGTGGTAGTTGGCAACAAAAATGGCTTAGTTGGTTTTGGCTACGGTAAAGCTAAAGAGGTGCCAGATGCGATGAGAAAAGCCGTTGATGATGCATTTAAAAACATCATTGAAGTTAAGCTAAAAGGTACAACTATACCTCACGATATCGAAGTTAAGTATAACGCAAGTCGTATTTTGCTTCGCCCAGCTAGCGAAGGTACTGGTGTTATTGCTGGTGGTGGTGCTAGACCTATTTTAGAGCTTGCAGGCGTTAAGGATATCCTTACAAAGTCACTTGGTTCAAACAACTCAGCAAACGTTGTACGTGCTACTATAAAAGCACTAAGTATGCTTAAAGGATAAGATATGGCATTAGAAAATTTAACTCCAGCAGTTGGTTCAACAAAAAATACAAAAAGAATTGGTCGCGGACAAGGTAGCGGTCATGGCAAAACAGCAGGAAAAGGGCACAAGGGTCAAAGAGCTAGAAAAGGCTATAATGAAAAGCGTGGCTTTGAGGGTGGTCAGCAGCCACTTCAAAGACGTTTGCCAAAAGTAGGCTTTACATCTAAGTTTGAAAAACCTTATGTGATAAATGTAGAAAAGATCACAGCTGTAAAAGATCTAAGCGAAATTACTATTGCAACTATTGCAAGTGTGCATAAAATTTCAAAAAGCGTAACAAAGATAAAATTAATCGGCGTTAGTGCAAAAGATCTTGTGTCTAAGATAAAAGATAGCAACGTTATTGTTAGCGGTACAAAATAATGAATAAAAATTTGCTCAACAAGATTCTAATCACGTTGGCATTTTTATTTGCTTATAGGATACTGGCATATGTGCCAGTTCCTGGCGTTAATGTAGATGTGATTAAAGATTTTTTTAACTCAAACAGCAATAACGCACTTGGATTATTTAATATGTTTAGTGGTAATGCTGCTGAACGTTTAAGTATTATCTCACTTGGTATTATGCCTTATATTACAGCATCTATCATCATGGAGCTTTTGGCGGCAACTTTTCCAAATTTAGGAAAGCTTAAAAAAGAGCGTGATGGTATGCAAAAATATATGCAAATTATCCGTTACGCTACCATTGCTATTACGATAGTTCAGGCTATTGGTGTTAGCATAGGTTTGCAGAGCTTAAACGGACATAATGGCGAACAAGCTATTATGATAGAGCTAAATTTATTTATCGCGATAGCTGCTACATCAATGCTATCTGGAACAATGCTGCTTATGTGGATAGGTGAGCAAATTACTCAGCGTGGCATTGGCAATGGTATAAGTCTTATTATTTTTGCGGGCATTGTATCTGGTATACCTTCAGCAATAGGAGGCACTATAAATTTAGTAAATACAGGTGAGTTAAATTTCTTAGTTGTAATTGCTATTTTGGCAGTGGTTTTATTAACAGTTGGTGTTATTATCTTTGTTGAAATGGGTGAGAGACGCATACCAATCTCATATTCTCGTAAGGTTGTTATGCAAAATCAGAATAAACGCATTATGAATTATATACCAATTAAGGTAAATCTTAGTGGTGTTATACCTCCAATTTTTGCAAGTGCGATTTTGATGTTTCCAAGCACTATTTTACAAGCGAGTACTAACCCATACGTTCAGGCGGTTTATGATTTTTTAAACCCAAATGGCTACATGTTTAATTTCTTAAGTTTTGTTTTTATCATCTTTTTTGCTTATTTTTACGCTTCTATCACATTTAATACAAAAGATATTAGCGAAAATTTAAAGCGACAAGGTGGATTTATACCTGGTGTTAGACCTGGTGAAAGCACAGCTGAGTTTTTAAACGAAGTGGCTTCACGTTTGACATTTACAGGTGCTATTTATCTAGGGCTTATCTCAACGATTCCTTGGGTTTTAGTTAAGTTTATGGGTGTGCCTTTTTATTTTGGTGGTACATCTGTGCTTATCGTTGTTTCAGTAGCACTTGATACGATGAGAAGAGTAGAAGCTCAAATATACATGAATAAATACCAAACACTAAGTGCTGTTGGCTTATAAAATTTTGGCAAAGTGGGTAAGCTACCACCTTGCCTTTTTTATATAGTGCGATTTTTATTATTAAAATTTACCCTTTTGCACATCAAAAATTCATTTTTATTACCCAGTCTTTAAAATTTTTCTATCCTACTGATGTGATTTTTATCATTAATAAACTTTTTATTTTATTCTTAAAATCATGAAAGTCATGTAATATTTGTTATTTTGTAGTGGCTTAGTTTTCTTTTTATACAATGCTTTTTAGTTTTTAAAAAGCATTAAAGGTTTTAAATAGCTTTTAATACTTTAAGGATTTTACTTTAATGAGCGTAGTAAGTTAAAAATTTCTTTATTGCTTGGATTAAATTTGATACTTTTTAATATAACCTCACCTATGAAATTCATGCCATTTTTAGTATTTTGTTTGTTTTAATTGATCTAAAGATATTTTAAATATTTAGATTTTTTGAAATTTTAAAAACAAACAATATACTTATTTTTATCGATATGGTTATGGTTTTTAAGCTCATTTGTTAGAACTTAAGCTAAATTTATCTACTTTAAATAACACTTTTATTCTATTAAAGCCCCTAATAGTCCAATGTCGCATTTTGATTTTGGATCAAGGCTGTATGATATACTTGTGATTTTGCCAGTAACTATGTAGCTTTTACCTTTGCTTAGGGTTGCGATGTTATCAGCTTTTGAATTTTCTGGCACATAAGTAAGATCTGCATTACCTGACTTAAATGAAGCGGTGTTGCTAAGTAAGGCACTAGAAGATATATGAGTGAGTTCGCCTTTAAATTTTATCATTTTGTTGTTGTAATTTTGTATTGCTCTTGCTTCGTTTTCTTTCCACTCATTACATATGGTGCTTGGGTTGATTTCGGTTGCAAGACTGGCGCCACTTGCGACTTTATTTATGCTATTTAGCGCCTCAGTAACCTCAGCACAACCAGCAAATGCTCCAGCCAAAACAACAGCTAGGCTAAATTTTAAATACTTCTTCATATTTTTCCTTTTATTTTTTAAAAATAGAAATTTAACAAATTTTAGGTTAATTTTACAAACTTTTTAAAATTTCATCGGTTGTTTTTACATCAGCAAAAATTCCATTCATTGCAGCCATAAATGCTATATGAGCGATATTTGCGTCTATCTTTGTGCCGTTAAACTCAAGCTCTTTTGTAGCACAAGCATCATGAGCCAAACTCACACTAAAGCCCTTTGCAACGGCTGAACGCACACTAGTATCTATACACATGTGACTCATCATACCGCAAATTATGAGATTTTTAATATTTAAGCGTTCTAGCTCATGTCCTAGTTTAGTGTTTAAAAATGCGTCTGGAAAATGCTTTACAACGACAAATTCACCATCTTTTGGTGTTAATAACTCATGTATTTGCACGCCGTTTGTATTTGGTGCGAAAAATGGTGCATTTTCGCTCTCAAAAATATGCTGGATATGAAAAATCGGTGCGTTTAGCTGCCTAAATTTTTCAAGCAACGCTTTTGCATTTTGTGCCGCTTTTATCGGCTCGTAAAGCTCGGATTTGCCACCTTGAAAATAGTCATTTTGTATGTCGATTATGACAAGTGCTGTATCTTTCATTTATTTTCCTTTGTGTTATGATTTTAAACATAAATTTTGCATTTTTTAGTCAAAATACTAACTCACCAAGCTTGATAGCTACGATAAGTGCCGTTAAATGTAAATTTATCGGGATTATTTTTAATAAAATTTAAAATCTCTTTATCAGCATTTTTAAAATCACTCTCAATGTTTTTTAAAATTTCATCAAGCTCATCATCCGCACTATCAAATAATTTCTCTCGCTCGTCCCTATCAAAAGGGATTGTTTCATTAAAATAATCAAGCACTTTTTGAAAATTTTTAGCATGAGATTTTATGCCAAAATGATTAAGCCCATCTATCACATCTTGCCAAACTATGCCTGTGGCGTTGGTAAAAAACTGAATATGCCCACCGTTATTAACTTCTGCAAAATACCAAAAATCGCATTTAAATAGCGTTGCTCTAGAGTAAAGCGTTTGGCTGATTGTAGATACTCCTTATGCGAGTTATAAATATCAATAGTCCAAAACATCGGCTGATTAATCTTGTAAATATCATCAAGCATTTTAACTTCATCAGCTGTTATCGCCTTATAAATTTCTTTTTCTTGCATGTTAAAATATCGCCTCATTCATCTCGCTTGGTTTTTCAAGCCCCATGCATTTTATGACACTTGCTGCGATGTTGCTAAGCCCCATGCCACTTTTTAGCTCACTCACGCCATTGGCCATCACAAAGCAATACACATCAAAAGTCGTGTGATTGGTAAGCATTTCACCGCTCTCATCACGCATAGCCTCGCAGTTGCCGTGATCTGAAATTTGCACGTACGCATAGCCTAGCTCACGAGCCTTTTGCACGATCTTGCCAAGACACTCATCAACCGCCTCAACCGCCTTTACAGCCGCGTTAAAATCGCCCGTATGCCCGACCATATCGCCATTTGCAAAATTTACCACGATAAAGTCATACTCCGCATCAATCGCCTTTAAAACCGCATCGCATACTTCATAACCACTCATCTGTGGATTTTCGTCGTATGTTTTTACCTTTGGGCTAGGCACAAGAACGCGAGTTTCGTTTATCTCAGCATCTTCTACTCCGCCGTTAAAAAAGAAAGTTACATGGGCGTATTTTTCTGTTTCTGCCGTATGAAACTGCGTTTTACCAGCTTTTGCGATGACATTTGATAGAGTGTTTTGCAAATTTTCTTTTGGGATTAAAACTGGATAGGTGAATTTCGCGTCGTATTCGGTCATCGTGATTAAATTTCGCACGATAAATTTTCGCTCAAACTCACTAAAGCTCTCGCCTCCAAATGCACTTACTAGCTCACGCATTCTATCATTTCTAAAATTTATAAAAATCACGCCATCATTTTCGCCAATGCCTTTAAAATCATTAAAAGTAGCAGGGGCGATGAACTCATCAATCTCATTTTTAGCATAGTTTTGCTCTATGTACTTGCTTGGCGTAATACTAAGTGGCATTAAAGCCCCAAAATACGCATCATAAGCCTGTTTTACACGCTCAAAGCGATTGTCTCTATCCATGGCGTAAAAGCGACCGCAAATGGTTGAAATTTTCATCTTTTGCTCGGCTGATTTTACAAGCTCAAATGCTGATTTTGGCGATACATCGCGACCATCTGTGATGATGTGTGCGTGGGCGTTGCAGCCATTTTGCACAGCTAGATCATACATGGCATGAAAGTGATTAAGGTGCGAATGCACTCCACCATCTGAGTAAAGTCCGATGACATGGATATTTTTGCAAGTTTTAAACATTTTGCATAAATTTTCATCGGTTTTAAAATCACCATTTTTAAAAGCTAGATCAATTTTTACCAAATTTTGATATAAAACTCGTCCGCTCCCTATCGTCATATGCCCCACTTCTGAGTTGCCCATTTGTCCTTCAGGTAAGCCAACAGCAAAACCGGAAGTCTTTATTAAAGTATTTGGCGTGTTTTTAAATAGCCACTCATATGTTGGCTTTTTAGCCGCGGCAAATGCGTTAAAATTTTCACTCTCGTTATGTCCTATGCCATCAGTTATCACAAGTATGGTTTTTTGTGCCATTTTTGCTCCGAATTTATCATTTTTTTAGTGGCATTATACTAAAATTAGCCTTTTTAAAAATAAAGGCAATATTTTGTTTTACTATCTTAATGGGATTATAAATTTAAACTTTTTTCAGTATCTTACGGTTCGCGCTGGACTTTCATTTTTCGTGGCATTTGTGCTTACTGTTTGGCTTATGCCAAAATTTATACGCTGGGCAAAGGCTAAAAATGCCAGTCAGCCCATCTACGAACTAGCCCCTAAAACTCACCAAGAAAAGGGCAAAACGCCGACTATGGGCGGACTTGTTTTTGTATTTACGGCAGTTATTGCTAGTTTGCTTTGTGCTAGACTTGATAATGCTTTTGTTTTAGCGTCGCTCATGACGCTTGTTGGATTTTGTGCAATAGGTTTTTATGATGATTACTCAAAGATTGTCGGTCGTAAAAATCACGCTGGTCTTACGCCAAAGGCAAAAATGGCACTTTTGATTACATTTTCGTTTATAGTTTGTATGTTTTTATATTTTATAGGAAAGCTTAGCGGTGAGTTTTATTTGCCGTTTTATAAACACCCACTTTTTGATATGGGGCTTTTTAGTGTTGCATTTTGGATGCTTGTGCTAGTTGCTACGTCAAATTCGGTAAATTTAACCGACGGACTTGATGGACTTGCTACTGTTCCTAGTATCTTTTCATTAATTACGCTTGGTGTATTTGCCTATCTTAGTGGACACGCCGTATTTAGCTCATATCTTTTCTTGCCAAAGGTTGTAAATTTAGGCGAAGTTATCATTGTTGCTTCGGCACTTGTTGGTGGATTGCTTGGATTTTTATGGTATAACTGCTATCCAGCACAAGTTTTTATGGGCGATAGTGGGAGTCTTAGTATCGGTGGCTTTATAGGTCTTATGGGTATTATGAGCAAGAATGAAATTTTGCTCGTTTTGGTTGGTTTTGTCTTTGTGGTTGAAACGTTAAGTGTGATTTTACAAACCACAAGCTATAAATTTCGCAACAAAAAACGCATATTTTTAATGGCACCTATTCACCATCACTTTGAAATGAAGGGCTGGGCAGAAAATAAGATAATCATTCGCTTTTGGATTATTGCTTTGATGGCAAACTTAGTTGCACTTATCGCTCTAAAACTTAGGTAAGAGCGGTGATAGAACCAAATTTTAAGGTCGCAAAAGAGCGATATGATAAAATTTGGCTGAAATTTTATCATATACTGATTGCTACGATGAAGATGGCAAAAAGTATGAAATTTTAAAGCAAAATATCAAAGCCATAGGTAGCAAAAATGTCTATGATTTTAATGTCGTGGAGTGGTGGGAGACTGGATGGGGCCGAAAATATCGCATTTGACATCGCTTTGATAGAGGCAAATCTCGTGCCAGACAGCACAAAGGCCGAGCTTACCAAAATCGTTGAGCACATGTGTAGCTTTTGTGAGTGAGTATAGTAGAGTGGCATACGCAAGTTATTTTCATGATTTTTTAAGGCTAAATTTTAAAGAGACTTGCACCTACAAACTATTTACAAGATAGAAAATAAATAGCGAGATGACCGAGATTTTGGCTAATTTGATAGGCATATAGATTTAAAACAAGGGCTGTTTGTTTTTATAATTTTTTGAGTGATTTTAGTTTGTGTTGTGTTTAGCTTGGCAAATTAGAAATCTTAAAGGGGTAAAATATGAAAAAAAGCTTATTTGGATATGGCGGCACGATAAAAGCCATCGCAAAAAGCGGTGGCTGGGATATTTATGATGATAAATTTAGCAAGATTTCTACCGATGAGTTTGGCAACACGCTTTTGCCAGTAAGTGAGTTTAAGCCCGAAAACTCAGGGCTTGAGATCACGACTCCCGGTATCGCACCAAGTCACGAGCTTATCAAAAAAGCTAAGAATTTGATAAGCGAATATGACTATTTTTACGAAAAACATACAAAAAATTTACCCTTTTGTATATGGATTAGTGGCACAAACGGCAAGACTACGACCACAAAGATGATGCAGTATCTGCTTGAAAATCATGGCTCTGCAATGGGCGGAAATGTCGGCACGCCACTTGCCGATCTTAGCTCACAAGCAAAAATTTGGATACTAGAAACCAGCTCATTTACTATGCATTATTCAAACACCGCAAAGCCTGATATTTACGTGCTTTTGCCTATCACGCCTGATCATTTGTCGTGGCACGGCGATTTTAGTGAGTATGAAAAAGCAAAGCTTAAGCCGCTTGGCATGATGAGCGAAAATGGCGTGGCTATCGTGCCAAAAGCATACGCAAAAACTCCCACAAAAGCCTGTGTTATAAGCTATGAAAACGAGACGGATTTGGCTAAATTTTGCGGTGTAGATGAGAGCGAGATAGGCTTTAAAACGCCGTTTTTAATGGATGCACTCTTAGCCCTTGCGGTAGAGAAAATTTTGCTTGATAAGTGTGATGTAGGCAGATTAAATAAATTTGTCATCGAGCCAAATAAGCTTGAAGAGTTTAGGGATAAATTTGGGCGTGTTTGGGTAAATGATACGAAGGCTACAAACATCGACGCAACGATACAGGCGATAAAAAGATATGATGGTAAATTTTTGCATTTAATCTTGGGTGGCGACGATAAAGGTGTGGATTTAAGTCCGGTTTTTAAGGCTTTGAGTGCTAAAAATGTACAAATTTATACAATCGGATCAAATAGCCAAAAGCTAACTATTTTAAGCGAAAAATTTGGCATAAAGTGCGTTAAATGCGATATTTTGCAAAATGCCGTAAGTGAAATTTCAAAGTCACTTAAAAGTGATGAAGTGGCACTTCTTAGCCCAGCTTGTGCGAGTTTGGATCAGTTTAAAAGCTATGCCGAGCGAGGTAATAAATTTAAAGAATTTGTGGCAAATCTAAATTAAAGTTGCATTATTTTTATAAAATTTATTAATTGCTTTTGCAAAATTTAAATAACAAAGACCAAAAAGCCAACTTTAATTTATCCTTGTTGTTTGCTGAATTTTGTATTGATTTAGCTTCTTTTAATAAATATAAAAATCCGTTTTAATCTTGAAATTTAGTAAAGCAAATCTTAAATATAAGCAACAAACCTAGCACTTTTATAAATCAAAAATGCTTCTTTAAAATTTGCTTTGCAATTTTTATATTTTTGTTTTTCATTGCTATAGTAAAACTTTTTAATTGAGTTATTATAATTTTGCAAGTTAAATTGTTGGCAAAGTTTTAACAATAAACAACTAAAATCTTAAGCAAATACTAAATTTTAATTTTATAAAAAAATTTAAGTTAATTTGAATTTTATAAAATTTTTAGTATCCTATAAGACTACTTCATATTTAAAGGATTTGCTTGGATAATTTGCTATATATTGTAAAAACCATAAATGACTTTGTTTGGGGACCGTATTTTCTTATTACACTACTTTGCGGTGCAGGTATTTATTTTACGATTAGACTTGGCTTTGTTCAGTTGAGTAAATTTAAAATAGCATATAGACGGCTTTTTGGCAGTTTTTCGCTTCATGGAGATGCTGCTGGAAAAGATGGCATGACAAGCTTTCAAGCTGTTGCTACGTCGGTTGCAGCTCAGGTTGGCACGGGCAATTTAGTAGGTGCATCTACGGCACTTATAATGGGTGGTCCAGGTGCTATATTTTGGATGTGGATTGCTGCTTTTTTAGGTATGGCGACAAATTTTGCCGAGATATGCTTGGCTCAAATTTACAAAACAAAAGACGATAGTGGGCATATTATAGGCGGACCGGCGTTTTATATCTCTCGTGGTCTTGGTGGAAAATTTGGTAAAATTTTGGCTGGATTTTTTGCGATTGCTATTATTTTAGCACTCGGTTTTATGGGTAATATGGTTCAGGCAAATTCAATCAGTAGCGGTTTTAGTAGTGCATTTAATGTTCCTCAGTGGTTTAGTGGCGGAGTTTTAGCACTGATATGCACCATTGTGTTTATAGGTGGAGTTAGAAGAATAACAAGAGTCGCTGAAAAAGTTGTGCCTATAATGGCAATACTTTATGTGGCGGTTGGCATTGTTATTATTATCTCAAATATCTCTGCTGTGCCTGAGATGTTTTTGTTGATTTTTAAAGCTGCCTTTAACCCATCTGCGGCATGGGGCGGAGCAACAGGTGCTACTATAGCGACCGCAATGAGATATGGTATAGCCAGAGGATTGTTTTCAAACGAAGCCGGTATGGGTTCTACTCCGCATTCTCACGCTGCTGCTAAAGTAAAACATCCAGTTGAGCAGGGAGTATTGGGCATAATGAGCGTATTTATAGATACATTTGTGGTCTTAAATATCACTGTATTTGTAATACTTACTTCTGGCTCGGTTGAATTTATAGATGGCAAGGCGACTTATGTTGGTATTACGTTAGTGCAACAAGCTTTTGGTTCGTTTTTGGGAGTAAATGCTGGATACTCGTTTATTGCGATTTGTCTTTTCTTTTTTGCTTTTACTACAATCGTTGGATGGTATTATTTTGGCGAGATAAATATTCGCTATCTCTTTGGCAAAAAGGGCATTAGGGTGTTTCAAATTTTAGTTGTTTGCTTTGTTTTTATAGGTAGCACACAAAAGTTAGATTTGGTATGGGAACTTGCTGATATGTTTAATGGATTTATGGTTTTGCCAAATTTAATTGCCATACTTATACTAAGTCCAATTGTTATAAAGCTACTAAAAGACTATGATGATAAAAGAGAATACAATGTAAATGATTATATTAAAAGTTAAAATTTTTCCTATTTGATAATTGTTTTAATTTAACTTTGCTTTAAGTTTTTAATTGTATAATTTCGCCGTTGATAAAAATTATTATAAGGAGAAAAAATGTTAGTAACAAAAAAAGCACCTGATTTTACAGCTGCAGCGGTTTTAGGAAATAATCAAATAGTAGATGATTTTAATCTATACAAAAATATTGGTGAGAAGGGTGCGGTTGTATTTTTCTATCCGATGGACTTTACGTTTGTTTGCCCTAGTGAAATTATAGCATTTGATAAGAGATATCAAGAGTTTAAATCACGCGGTATAGAGGTTATTGCGGTTTCTACTGATAATCAGTTCTCGCACTTCGCATGGAAAGAAACTCCAGTAGAAAAAGGTGGCATTGGTAAGGTTCAGTTTCCTATAGTGGCTGACACAAATCACGCTATTTCACGTGGCTTTGATGTTCATATTGAAGAAGTAGGCGTTTCACTACGTGGTTCATTTTTGCTTGACAAAGATGGCACAGTTCGTCACGCTGTCATAAATGATTTACCACTTGGCAGAAACATCGATGAGATGATAAGAATGGTAGATACGATGCTATTTACAAATGAGCATGGCGAAGTTTGCCCGGCTGGTTGGAATAAGGGCGATAAAGGTATGAAAGCTAGCACAGAAGGTGTTGCTGAGTATCTTGGCTCAAACGCTGATAAACTATAATAAAACTACAATTTGTGACGAAGAGCATTACTTCGTCACTCTACAATAAACTACAAAAAAGCAAAATTTTACTATAATCTACGTTAAAAATCTTTAAGGATACGATATGCTAATCGTTGCTGATATTTTTGACAATGAAAAAGAGCTACTGTCTAGGTTGCAAGAGCAGTTTGTCGCTCGTGCTTATGAATTACGAGATATATACACTAGAACGCTATATAGTGATGAATTAGAACACTTCGCTATTACCCTATATCGTGCTATTTTTAGTGACAATGAAGACATTATAGCACTTGGCATAAAATATAAAAATTTTTGTATCAAAAATATAGAATTTAGAGCCGTTGTTAGTGGTTTATTTTTGTCGCTTATATTTTTGTATTCAAAAGATGGTAAAAATTTAAAAGCATTATGTCAAAGGCTTGAGTGTATCTCGCGATCTTTACAGGCACAAAATTTTGTATCAATTCCAACAAATAGCTCAAATGGTAATTTATTTGAACATTTTAGTGATTTATTTAAAAGATTATATACAACAAACAAAGATATACAAATGCTAAATTTGTATGATGGTGTGGTTATAAAAAATACAGCAAAAATAGTAAGTGTGGATGAAAGTGTAACATTAAATGTGCCAAAGCAGCAAATTTTAGCTATGAAAAATGAGGGCAATGCTTACATAATCAAAGACGAACAGATTCTTAAACATATAAAAGCGGATATAATTGATTTTGATATATACAACTCAACCGTAACTCTTGGAAATTTTAGCAGGATTGAGCATCTAAACGCAAGCGAGAGAGAGCATCAGCGAGTTCATCCAGATCGATTTACTAAAGTTTTACTTAGAAGTCTTAATGATGAGATAGAAGGCAGCATTTATGATATTTCAATAGGTGGAATTGGTGTGCTTAGTGATAAGATGCTTGGAGTAAATGTTGGTGACGAGGTTAGTGCGAGTTTGCAATTGTGCTTGGATGCAAACAGATGTGAGAATGTTGTTTTTTCATTAAAAGTTATAAATATTATTGTTCAAAATGGCTTTAAGAGATATTGTTTGCAAAATAGCAAAAACGATGCTCCGCAATGGTTAAAAACATATATAAACAAACGAGTCATGGATGTGATGAGCGAGTTAGAAAGCTTGGTGTAGATAGGAAATTTAGCATGAAAACGATAGCAGAAGATTTAAAACATTTTTATTTAGGGCTTGAAGATAATGAGCCGTATTTTTATAAAAATAAAGATTTAGTCACGCACGCTGGTATTATTGGTATGACAGGCAGTGGCAAAACTGGGCTTGGTATAAGTTTGCTTGAAGAGGCGTGTATTGATAATATACCAAGTATAATTATAGACCCAAAAGGAGACATGACAAATTTATGCTTGAGTTTTAGTGAGTTAAATCCTGATGAGTTTTTGCCATATGTAGATGAAAATGAAGCTAGTAATGCTGGTTTAAGCCGTGAGCAAATGGCAACTAGTCTTGCTAAAACTTGGCAAGAAGGGCTTAGTGATACTTATCAAGATCATTCTAGAGTAAAGCTTCTTAAAAACAGTGCAAACTATACTATTTATACACCAAAAAGTAGCGTTGGTGTTAGTGTAGCATTGCTTGGCGATTTTCACGTGCCAAATATTGACGATGAAGAAGCACTTGTGTCTTATATTGGTTCAATTAGTGCTTCGCTTTTATCGCTTTTAGGTATCGATGTTGATGAAAGCTCTAAAGAGTATATTTTGCTATCTAAAATTTTTCAGACAAAATTTGCAAAAAATGAAAATTTAAGCATAGAAGAGCTAATTACACTGATAGTAGAACCGCCATTTGACAAAATAGGTGTGTTTGATATAGAAAAATTTTACCCAGCCACTGATAGATTTAAATTAAGCATTAGATTAAATTCGCTATTGGCTAGTCCTGGCTTTAACTCATATATTCAAGGTGAGCGTTTAGATATTGCTAGAATGTTATACGACAAAGACGGCAAGGCAAAGTGCAATATTTTTACAATTTCGCATCTAAATGATAATGAAAGGATGTTTTTTGTAACGCTAATTTTAAACGAAGTTGTTGCATGGATGAGAACATGCGAGGGAACAAGTTCGCTTAGGGCGATTTTATACATGGATGAAATTTTTGGCTTTTTCCCACCAAATGGCAATCCTCCATCAAAGACGCCAATGCTTACTCTTTTAAAACAGGCTCGTGCATTTGGTGTAGGTTGTGTATTAAGTACTCAAAATCCAGTCGATCTTGATTATAAAGGATTGTCAAATATTGGAACTTGGTTTATAGGTAGACTGCAAACTTCACAGGATAAGGCTCGTGTTATAGATGGATTAAGCACAATGGACGGCATGGATAAAGCTAAGCTAGAAAGAGAAATTTCAAGCTTAAACAAGCGTCATTTTTTGGTTAAAAATATACATGATTCAAGACTTAGAATAATCAAAACACGCTTTGCATTGAGCTATCTTAAGGGTCCTTTGTCGCGTGAGCAAATATCAAATTTAATGAACGACAAAAAACAAAATCTAGCTTTGTTAAAAACCGACAAAAAACAAAATTTTAACCAGCGTCCTATACTTGCTGGTGATTTAGAGCAAATTTATGCTAGTGTGTCAGGTGAGCTAAGCGGCTATTTAATGGGCGAGGCAAAAGTGCGTTTTTATGATACTAAAAAAGGCATAGATGCTATTCGCAAGATAAACTATTTACTTGCGTTAGATGATGATGAATTAGATTGGAGAAAGGCGAGTGTTGGTATCAAGATTGCTAAACTTTCAAATGAAAATTTAAATGCAAACTATGCTGATTTGCCAAGCTTTATAAGATCGGCTAAAAATACATCTGAACTAAAAAAGAGCCTAAAAGAGTATATTTATAGAAACGAGAGGTTTGGTGTGTATTCATCTCTTGGCTTATATTCAAATGAAAATGAGAGCAAAGAGAGCTTTTTGTTAAGACTAAAAGAAAAATGTGATGAAATTGTGTCTAGCAAAATAGACGATTTGCAAATAAAATATGAACGTGAAAAATCAAAGCTTGATGATAGATTAATTAAAGCTACAGCAAAATTAGAAAAAGAACAAGCTGATATGAAGGCGAGTGGCATAAGTGCCGCCATAAATATCGGTATGAGTTTGCTTGGTGCCATAATGGGAGGCAAAGGCTTAACCCGAACAACCGCAAGTAAAGTTGCCACCTCGGCTAGATCTGTAAATAGAGTTTTAAAAGAGCGAAGCGATGTAAAGCTAAGTGAGCAAAGTGTTGATAATATACTAGCTCAAATTAAGCAGCTTCAAATAGATTTTGAGAGTGAAATTTTAAAGCTAAAAGAGCAGTATGATATAAGAAATTTAGCAGTAGATGAGATACAGATATTGCCTAAAAAAACAGATATCTACGATGAAAAGGTTGTTCTTGTTTGGAAGTAAGCATTCAAGCCTTTTTAAAGGCTTGAATTATTTGCTAAATCCTCCACCAAAGGCACGATATACCTGCGTTACTGAGTTATTTAAATTTAAATTTGCACCAATTGCATTTAGTTTAGCGTTTAAAAGATTGCGTTTAGCATCTAGCAGTTCTAGATGCGTGATATAACCTGCATCATATTGAGCGTTGATTAATTCAAAAATTTCTTGCTGAGAATTTAACAACTCTTTGGTTTGCTTTAAAATTTCAATAGCAGTTTTTCTATCATTTAGGGCTATTCTTACTTCGCTTAATGCGGTTTTTATAGTTTTTTCATAATTGATTGCATTTATGCTTTGAGATAGTTGTGCTAATTCTACATTGTTTGCACGTTTAGAATAGTCAAATACATTTTGCACCATAGAGCCACCAATGCTCCACATATTTGCGTTTTGCACAAAAAGACTATCTAGTGCATCAGAGCTAAAGCCAAACACTCCGGTTAATGATAGTGTTGGAAAGTATGCCGCTCTTGCCACGCCAACTAGTGCGTTTGAGCTAAGAAGTCTTTCGTATGCGCTGGCTACATCACTACGTTTAAGCAGTATGTCTGAGCTTATGTTGGCTTTTACTTCAGGCACATAAGGCAAAGTATCAGCAACATCTATTAGTGAGTATAAAATCTCATCATTTGTCTTGTTTGTAAGTATTGCTAGAGCGTTTGAAGCTTGGACTATGGATTTTTGTATTTTATTTAAATCTATTTGTGCTGACTGAACTAATGTTTGAGATTGCAAATACACTGATTTGGTTATCGACCCAGCCTCTAGCTGTTTTTTGCGATAATTCATTGTGTCTGTATAACTTTTTAGTGTGTCTATATACACAGCTTCTTGCATTTTTAAAGCAATTAGCGAAAAGTAGCTATCTATGACACTAACGACTATGCTTAGACGCGAAGTATTTAAGTCATACTCGTTGGCACGAAGTAATGCTTGATTTGATGCGATAGAATTTCTAACTCTTCCCCACAAGTCAATTTCGTAGCTTAACACTCCGCTAAGTGAAAAAGAGTCGTATTTTATATTGTCTTGTTTTGTGTTTGTTTCGCCACTTGTTCTAGAGCGAGTAGCGTCACCTTTTATGTCAAGTGATGGCAACAAATCAGCTTTTGATATCTCTAGAGATAGCCTTGCTTTTTCTAAATTTAAATAAGCGATTTTTAAATCAGAGTTTTTTTGCAGAGCTTCTTGAACCAAAGCATTTAAATGCTCATCATTATAATCATGCCACCATTTGTCTTGTATTTGAAAATTTTCATCATTTGCCTTAAAATTTGTATCTATATCGGGCACATCTGGGCGAAAAGAACACCCAGCAAAAAACAACATAAGTATTAAAATTCCTAAATTACGCATTTTTAATTCCTTTAAATTTTGCGTTTAATTTTTCTAGCAAGTAGTAAAATAACGGCACGAAAAATATCGAAATGGTAGTAGCTGCTATCATACCACCAATAAGTCCGGTAGCTAACGAGTGACGCGATGCTGCACCTGCACCGCTTGATATAACCATAGGGAAAATTCCCATAGAAAAGGCGATTGATGTCATTACTATCGGACGGAAGCGTAGCTTTGCTGCACTGATTGCTGCATCAAAAATTGCTTTGCCTTTTTCGCGTTCTTGCATAGCAAATTCGACAATCAAAATAGCATTTTTTGCCGATAGACCAATTAGCAACAATAGCCCAATTTGAAAATATATGTCGTTAGTTAGCCCTCTTGCCCAAGTTGCCACAAGCGAACCAAATACCGCAAACGGCACGGCAGTTATAACCGCTAGTGGGATTAGCCACCTTTCATACTGTGCTGCAAGGATTAAAAACACAAAAACCATGCCAAACATAAACGCCGTTTGACCTGTTCCAGTCGCATCCTTTTCTTGATATGCTGTGCCACTCCATGCGACTGAATATTCGCTTGTGCCTAATGTTTCATATACCACCTCTTCGATTGCATTTAGTGCATCACCTGAAGTGTATCCGTCTGCTGGTTCTCCCATTATTTTTGCAGCTGGAAATAGGTTAAATCTCTCAACTAAATCAGGACCCATGCTTCTAGTAAGCGTTACTACAGCATTTAGCGGCACCATTTCTCCGCTTTGACTTTTTACAAATATATTTCTTATATCTTCGGCTGAGTTTCTAAAGCTCTCTTTTGCTCTTACATATACGCGGTAGGTTTTGCCAAACATTGAAAAGTCGTTTAGATAATATCCGCCGATGGTAGATGCTATCGTGGCAAATATATCTGATTTATTTACTCCAAGCAAGTAAGCCTTATCTTCATCTACTGTAATATCATATTGCGGAAAGCTTGTATCTAGAGTGGTTCGCACACGCACTAACTCTGGTCTAGCATTTGCTGCAGCAACTACTTTTTGTGCATCTTGCTCTATCTCATTGTATGTTTTGCCACTTCTATTTTGTAAATACATGTCAAAACCACCTGTTATGGATAGTCCCATAATTGGCGGCAAATTCATAACAAAACTCAAACTCTCTCTACTAGGTGCCAACATGCCGTTTAATGGTCCAAGTAGTCCAAATATACTATTTGCAAGTCCTTCTCTCTCGCTCCAATCTTTTAGTGCTATAAATGCAACGGCTGAGTTTTCTCTAAGTGTCCCAGCTATCATATCATAACCTGCAAATGTAGTAACTTGCTTGATGTTTGGATTAGATAAAAACGCATCGCCTATCTTTTGAACCTCTGCCTTTGTTCTTGTAGCTGATGATGCTGATGGCAGAGATGTTACGGCTAGAGCGTAGCCCTTGTCTTCATATGGTACAAGTGAGCTAGGTAAAATTTTAAGCAATGCTATAACAAAATAGACAAAGATTGCGGCTACTATTAGACTTGGTATTACATGACGCAATACTTTTGCTACTCCAGCTGAAAAAATCGATGTGCTCCAATCAAAAAAGTCATTAAATTTTTTCACGATCCAAAAAGGCTCTTCATGTTTTTGTTTAAGCACTACGGCACACAATGCAGGTGTTAAAGTGAGCGCTACAAGCCCAGAAAGAGTAACTGAGACAACAAGCGTAAGTGCAAACTGTCTTTGAATAACTCCTACAAATCCCTCCATAAATGCAACTGGCACAAACACAGCAGATAGCACAAGCACGATAGATATAACCGGTCCAGTCACTTCTTGCATTGCTTGTATTGTTGCATCTTTTACGCTTATTTGTTTATTTTCATGCATGATACGTTCAACGTTTTCTATGACAATAATCGCATCATCAACAACTATACCAATTGCAAGAACAAGTGCAAAAAGTGTGATTAAATTTATAGAAAAACCCATTGCGTAAAAACCAGCAAACGTGCCTATGATAGACACCGGTACTGCAAGCATTGGTATGATAGTGGCACGGAAAGATTTTAAAAACATATATATAACAATCATAACAAGTATCATCGCTTCTATAAAAGTTTTTATAACTTCTTTTATAGACACCTGAACAAAGGTTGTTGTATCGTATGATACTATGTGATGAAGACCCTCAGGATATGTTTTAGATACATCTTCTAGCTTGGTTTTTATAAGTCGCATAGTTTCAATAGCATTTGCTCCATTTTGTAAAAATATTAGCATTGGTGCCATTTCTTCATTGTTTAAATAACCAGTCATCGAATAGTTTTGTGAGCCTATCTCTATATCAGCCACATCTTGTAATCGCAAAATATTTCCATCATTGTCTGCACGTAAAATTATGTTGCTAAATTGCTTAACAGAACTAAATCTACCATCAGCTTTTATTGAATACACATAAGGCACGTCATTTGTTATAGGGGCCTCGCCAATTTTGCCAGCAGCGTATTGGCTATTTTGGACTTTTATAGAATTTAGCACTTCTGTTGTGCTTAAATTATATTTTGATAACAAATCTGGCTTTAACCAAATACGCATAGCGTAGTCTCGGTTTCCTATTACTATCGCATCTCCTACGCCTTTGACACGCTTTATTTCATCTAAGATATTTAGACTAACATAATTATTTAACTCTGTGCCACTGACTCGTGGATTTTTGAATGCAACAACGCCAAGTATAGAGCTGCTTCTTTCTCGAACAGTTACGCCTATTTGTTGCACTTCAGATGGCAGACGTGATAGTGCTGCTTGGACGCGGTTATTAACGTCGATTGTAGCTTGTTTGGGGTCAGTTCCGACCTTAAAATATACGCTAAGTCCCATTGAACCATTTGAGCTTGATGTTGATTGCATATAAATCATGTTTTCAACACCATTAACCTGATCTTCAATTATAGATGCAACAGTATTTGCAATAACTTCAGCATTGGCTCCTGTATAATTTGCAGATACTGTAATTTGCGGAGGCGTTAAATCAGGATACTCTTCAACTGGCAAACCACGCATAGCCATTATGCCAGAAATAACAATTATAATAGATAAAACACTGGCAAATATAGGGCGGTTAATAAAAAATTTTGAAAACATTATTCTTGCTCCTTAATCTCCGCACTAACACTTGCACCAATTGCAATCTTGCTAAAATTGTCCGTTATTACAATATCGCCGTCATTCAATCCTTCTGAGATGATTGCTTTGCTTGAGGTTTGATAGACTATTTTTACTGATTTTTTTACTACTTTGCCATCGGCTACTACAAGCACATATGGTGAGATTACGTCTTGTTTAATTACTATTTGTGGAAGCAAAAAGCTATCTTTTTGCACAAATCCATCCATTACAATTTTAGCAAATGTTCCAGGAAGCAGTCTGTGATCGTCATTTTTAAACTCAGCCTTTGCAAGAACACTACCAGTTTTGTTATCTACAATATTGTCAATGAATGAAATTTTGCCTTTAAATTCCTGTCCTTCTAGCAACAATCTTGCATCAGAGTTTAATTGTATCCATTTGTTTTGTTGTAGATTATTTATCCTATCTAAATTTGCCGAATCGGCTATATAAAATCTAGCTTCGACTGGATTTATTTTGCTTAATCTTACTAATTGTGATGTGCCAACATTTACATATGAGCCAACATCTATTAAATTTTCACCGACAACTCCGTCAAAAGGTGCCTTTACTTGAGTATAGCTATAATCTAGTTTTGCTTGTTTTTCACTCGCTTTTGCACTTGCTAGTGCTGCACTTGCACTTTCAAATGCGGCTAGTGCGGCATCGTATTCACGCTGGCTGATGGCTTTTTGAGATGTTAGTTTTTTTACTCTATCCATTTCGCTTTTTGCATTTTTTAGTGTTGCCTGAGCGTTTGCTGTAGCTGCTACTGCCACATCAAGAGTTGCTTTAAATCTATCTTGTTCTATGACAAACAATACATCTCCGGCTGAAATTTTATCGCCTGGTTTAAAATTTTGTGCTACTAGTGTGCCAGATACTTTTGGCGTTATATAAACATCTTGCTGACTTTCTAGACGAGTAGGGTATTCAAAGCTCATTTTGTTGTCGGACTTTATTGCTTTTATGGCAGTTACTGGCACTGCTGGCATTGTAGGCGGCGTTTTGTTGGTTTGCTCGTTTGTTTCATTGTTAAAGCAACCTGTAAATAATAGCATAATTGCCAAAGTCATACTAGCTTGAAATTTGCCAAACATCTTGTTTTCTCCTAAATTTATTGAATTAATTACTTAACTTAATTAAAATGAATATAAGAATAAAGCAACTCACTATTATAATCCTTTAAATTTAATAAAGTATAAATTTTTGACATAAATAATGAGAAGTTAGTGAGATTTGTAGAATAAAATTTTGCACTACAATACGCTTTAGTTTATAGTTTTGTAGCACAAAATATAGACTATTTTAAAATCCCATGCAAGAAAAGCTCAACCACATTTTCTATTATGGCTTCTTTTTTCTTTTTATTTATATTTTTTAGGTGATTTTCTCCAAGTAGCAACGAATGCGTATAAAACGGATCCCTTATAAGAGCTAAGAATTTACATGCCAAAAATTCACTTTTACTATACTTGTCTATGCCATCAAAAGCGTTTAGTTCTTTAATCGACTTTTGCGTAACTTGAGTTTGAAAATATTCAGCAAGTACATTAGTTGTCCTTGCGATAATACAGTCAAAAAATAGCTTACCGATATTTTTATTTTTGTAGTTTTCACTAATAATAATGCGAGAAAACATAATGGTATCAATTTTGTAAAAAATATCAAAATACGTGATACCAAATTTATATAAAAAATCTTGAATATTTTCGTTTTTGTTTAAGACAATATTTTTATCTAGCTCTTTTTGGAAAATTTCAAATTTTTGCTCTAAAATAGCGGCAAAAAGCCCCTCTTTGTTATGAAAAAATTTATAAATACTTGCCAATGAGCCCCCACTTTTATTGACAATATCATTTAAGCTTGTCCTTTCATAACCATATTTTAAAAACAACTCAAGCCCAGTTTGCAAAAAGCAATCATAACGCTTCTGACCTTTTTGTGAGATACCCATCACTTCCCCCTTATTGATGAATGAGTCAAAATTACCAAACAATTGCTATTTTATCATAATTTTTTAGGATAGATGAAAATCGTATCTCTTTTTACATTTATTTTTTCTTTTTCATCTGTTGCAAAAGCATTTACCTTTATATTAATTGGCGTATCTTTTGTATCGTTTAAATTTAAAGAGTGCGATTTTAGCGTGACTACAACACGTTGCTTTGCTCCAGGTTTAATAACAATAGGCGTTGTAGGGCTAACTATACTTATGTTGCTATCTAAAACTTCAAAATAGTAGCTATGCTCCTTTTTATCGGTGTTTTGAAACAAAAACACATAGTAATTTTCAACTTCGTTACTTTTTGTTACACTATACAGTTGTGTTGTGCGATTTATGTTAAGTAGCATATGCTCTTTTTTTCCACTCATTAAAAATAATGCACTAATTGCAATAAAAAGCACTATACAATACGCTATAGTTCTAAACCTAGCATATTTTACTTTTGTGTTTGTTATAAGAGCCTTATTGCTAGTCCAGCTTATGAGTGGTGGTTGGTTAAATTTAGCCATAACTTGTGTGCATGCATCAACGCAATCTAGACAATTTATACAATCAAGCTGCATTCCTTTTCGTATGTCAATATGAGTTGGGCAGATTTTTACACAAGCTTCGCAATTTGTGCATAGTGCATCGCTGGATGGTTTGTGTCGTGGGAGTTTTTCATTTGCATTATATATCTTACCTCCGCGTTTTTCATCATATATTACCTGTATAGTATCGGTATCAAACATGGTTGATTGTATCCTAGCATAAGGGCAGATGTATACACAAAATTTTTCTTTTAAATAGACTATATCAAATACAAGCCAAGTTGTTATAAATGTTAAAATTCCAATCAAAAGCTTATGTTCTGCTGGGTTTTTGATGTAGTTAAAAAAATCTTCAGGTGGGATAAAATACCACATGAAATTACTAGCTATTAAAGCAGATATAGCTGTCCATATGATAATTGAGACTAACTTTAAAAACACATTTTCGCCACTTGTTTGTTTGTTTTTTGTGCTTTTATAAATGCCCAAAATTTTAGTGCAAAGTAGATCACGATAAACTACGCGAAATAGCGTTTGCGGACAGGCCCAGCCGCACCATATGCGACCACCTAAAGTTGTAATAAAAAATATAAATAAAAACAGTATTATAAACACAAATGGCATCAAGTAAAGCTCTTGCATGTCAAATCTAGTAAAAAATAGATGCAACTCAAGCTTATCAAAACTTAATAAAAATAAATGAGTGTCGTTAATACGTAAAAACGGAAGTGTGATTGCTATACAGGTAATTATAAAAAATGAAATATATCGTCTTGCCACAAACATAAAATTTTCCTTAATCTGTGATATAAATGTAAAACTCTCAGTTAAGTGATTATATAGATACTAAACTTAAAATTCTAATAAAAATTTGAAAATTTGAAAATTTTAGTGTATAATCCAAAGTTTAATCTTAAACTGAAAGGTGGTGAGGAGCGTGCCAGGTATTAAGGTACATCCTAACGAGTCTTTTGACGAGGCTTACAGGAAATTTAAAAAACAAGTTGATCGTAACCTTGTAGTAACAGAAGTAAGAGCAAGACGTTTTTTCGAACCTATGACTGAGATCCGCAAAAAGCAAAAGATCGCAGCTAGAAAGAAAATGCTTAAGCGTCTTTATATGCTTCGCCGTTACGAGTCAAAACTCTAACCAATTTAGATCAGTCCGCTTTGTGGCTGGTCTAGCTTTTTTAGGGGATTTATGAGAAAGCTACAAGTCAGTGAGGCAGCTCAAGAACTGGGCATATCAAAAGAGGCTGTTTATAATAGAATACGTCGTGGTTCGTTAAAAAGCAGTGAAGAAGACGGCGTAAAATACGTGCTATTTGATGATGAAGCAAAAAGTGATGAGAAAAAAACAAAATCTACAAAAACACAAAAAAATACTACAAATAGTGATAAATTTATCGAATTTTTACTAAATGAATTAAGCGAATTAAAATCACAAAATCAAAATTTACAAAGCGATAAAGAAAAGCTATACAAAGAAAAAGAGCAGATGCTAGTAAATAGCAAAGCTGAGATAATGGCTGTGTATAAAGACAAAGATGAAAAGCTCATGCAGTTTTTAAATATATTGCAAAAGCCAAGCCTAACTCATGATGTTGATGTATCAAACACAGAGCCTGTAATAGACGCTGAATTAGATGATGAAGTAAGTGCTAAATTTGGTAAATTTATAGGATTAAATGAGTATTTAAAAGAGCTAAATTTAGATAAAAAAACATATAAAAAAGCACAAAAAAAGATAATAAAACGCATAAATAAATCAAAATTTGTAAAATTTAAAGATGGCGTAATAATGGTAAAAAGAGACAAAAGTTTATATGAGATAATAGGAGAGATATGAAGCATATTAAAAAAATTGCAACTTATGCAGCGATTGGTGGATTTGGTGCGATAGTTATGGCAGGCTTGTCAGGGTGTGGCAACAATAATGAGTTTGAAAGTGCAAATGAGCAAAACCAAGCAACTGGTGCGTTTGTGATAATCGAAGAGACATCGGCTGGAAAATATAAGGTAGTTGAAGAGTATCCAGCAAGTCAAACCAGAGTTGTCTTAAAGCAGCTTGATGGCACCGAGAGAGTTTTAAGCAAAGAGGAGATGGATGCATTAATCGCCGCTGAAAATGCCAAGATAGATGATGGCACATCAAATTTAACAAAACCAGCCGATGCGCAGCTAAGCAGTGGTGGTTTGGGACTTGGCGAGATATTGCTTAGCTCAATGGCGGGTGCCATTATAGGTAGCTGGATAGGAAATAAGCTATTTAATAACCAAAATTTCCAATCTCAACGCCAAGCAGCATACAAAAATCCAAGTGCATACACCAGAAGTGTAAATAGTTTTAACAACGCAAGAAGCACAGCAAATGCACCAAAAAGTAGTGGCAAGAGCGGATTTTTTGGCTCAAATACTCAAAATAAAGCTTCAAGTTCAAGCACACAATCGTCGGGCGGTTGATTATGAGATTAACTAAAGTAAATGCGTTAGATAAAAATTTCTTAGAGCAAATTGGCTTTTCATGGCACACAGATACTGACGATACGAGCTATGTTGCTGATGAGTTAGTTTGCGTTAGTCAAGATGAAGCAGAGATGTATTATCAAGCTGCAAATGAGCTTTATGATATGTTTGTAGCGGCGGCTCAGCATATAATAGATAACAATTTATTTCACGAAGTTGGGATACCATTTAACCTTGTTGAGCTTGTTAAGCAAAGTTGGGAAAATGACGTGCATTGGCATCTTTATGGTCGCTTTGATTTGGCTGGTGGGCTTGATGGTAAGCCAATTAAGCTAATTGAATTTAACGCCGATACGCCAACAGCAGTATTTGAAACAGCTATCATTCAATGGGCTATGCTTAAATATAATAAAATGGATGAAAGTAGTCAATTTAATGACTTATATTTAGGTTTGGTTGAAAATTTTAAGCGTCTTGTTACGCTTGAAGAGGATACGAGTAAATTTGACGAGCTTTATGATGGCTGGAGGATTTTATTTAGCACGGTTGCTGGATCAAGCGAAGATGACAACACAACAAAACTACTTGCTACAGCGGCAAAAGAGGCTGGTTTTGAAGCTGAGTTTGCTTATGTTGATGAGGTTAGTTTTGATGATAATGAGGGAATTTTTTATAACGGACAAAACTATGAGTTTTGGTTTAAGCTTATTGCATGGGAGCAAATAGCAGTGCAAGAGGGCGAACTAGCTTTGATATTAAAAAATATAGTAAACAACCAAAAAGCTATTATTTTAAACCCAGCTTATACGTTGCTTTTTCAAAGCAAGGCGATACTTAAAATTTTATGGGATTTATATCCAAATCATCCGCTTTTGCTTCGTGCCGATACTAAGCCACTTGATGGCGTAAAATGTGTGAAAAAGCCGATTTTTGGTAGAGAGGGTGCGAATGTGTCTATTGTAGAGGCAAACGGCACTGTAAGCGAGAAAAATGACGGTGTTTATGATGAAAATAGTGCTGTTTATCAGGAATTTTATGAGTTTAATCAAGATGATAATGGCGAAAAATATCAAGCTGGTGTGTTTTTTGCTTTTGAGGGGTGTGCGTTAGGATATCGTAAAGGTGGCACTATATTAAATAATATGTCAAAATTTGTAGGTCATTATATTAAGTAGTTTTTAGTTGATTAAAAACCCAAAATAAGGAGTAATCATGAAAGTGGTCTGTTTAGATGCCAAAACTCTTGGCGATGTTGATTTAAGCGTATTTAATCAGTTTGGTGAGTTTGTTTGCTATCAGACAACAAAGCCTGACGAGACAATAGCTAGGCTAAAGGATGCCGATGTTGTCATCACAAATAAAGTGCTAATAACTAAAGATGTAATTGATGCGTGTGCATTAAAACTAATTTGCATAACTGCAACTGGCACAAATAATGTCGATATGGCATACGCCAAAGAAAAATCCATACCTGTAAAAAACGTCGCTGGATACTCAACAAATAGCGTTACACAGCAAACTTTTGCTTCGATTTTGGCTGTGCTAAATGAGGTGAAATTCTATGATGATTATGTCCAAAGTGGCGGTTGGGCTAAGAGCGATATTTTTGTTAATCTTGATAGAAGCATATATGAAATTTCAGGTAAAAAATTTGGCATAATTGGGCTTGGCGAGATAGGGCGAAATGTTGCAAATGTAGCCGTTGCATTTGGTGCTAGTGTTTGTTATTATTCGCCAAGCGGCAACACTCAGGATGTGCCTTATGCTAGAGTCGAGCTAGAGCAGATGCTAAAAGAGTGCGATATCATAAGTATTCATGCACCACTTAATGATAAAACAAAGGGGCTTATTGGTAGTGGCGAGTTTGCTAAGATGAAAAATGGTGCTATACTTGCAAATTTTGGTCGTGGTGGTATAGTTGATGAAAAGGCATTAGCTGATGCGATAGATTCTAAAAATATCAAAGCTTGTATTGATGTGCTTGTGTCTGAGCCTATGAACGCTGATAATCCACTTCTAAATATCAAAAATAAATCAAATTTGATAATTACTCCGCATATTGCATGGGGTAGTTATGAGGCGCGTGTAAGGCTGATAGAAAAAGTGGTTATAAATATAAAGGATTTTATAGATGGCAAGTGAGCATAGTTTTGATGTTAGTTGTGCGGTTGATCTCATGGAGGTTAAAAACGCACTAGAAACATCTAAAAAAGAACTTAGTGCAAGATATGATTTTAAAGGCATTGTTGCCGAGATTAATCTAAATGAAAAAGAAAAAACAATCACGCTTTTAAGCACAAGTGATAGCAAAGTAGATGCCCTAAAGGATATCGTAATATCAAAGTTAATTAAGCGTAATATTCCGCCAGTTGCTGTTAGTGAAACTAAGCGTGAAAATGCAAGTGGTGCAAATATTAAGGCAACGCTTAAGCTAAACGATACGCTTGATAGCGACAACTGCAAAAAGATAACCAAGACCATAAAGGACGCAAAACTTAAAGTAAATGCAACGATTAGAGGCGAAGAGGTCAGGGTTGTTGGCAAGAGCATAGACGACTTGCAAGAGTGCATAAGGATAATAAAGGCTTTAAATTTAGAGCTTCCACTAAGTTTTAAAAATCTCAAATAATTAAATAGAGCTGAAATTTTAGGAATGCTTAAAATTTTGGCTCTTATTTAAAATTTAAAAATTCTAAAATAATTTAAATTTTTAAGTTAAAATACAAAAAATTAGCCTTATAAGTAAAATGTTAGTAAATTTTTGTTAAACTAAAAAGTTGATTTTTGATAAAGGAAGTTTGAAGAATGGGCTTAAAAAATGTAGTTGAAAAATTGGCATTATCTTATGCACATAGATCTATTGATAAATCCCTTTACAATGAGTTTAACATTAAAATTTTACAAAATCCAGACACATATATAAAAAAGCCAAAACCAGGCAAAAGCTATATGCTTTACGCACATGTGCCATTTTGTCATACATTTTGCCCTTATTGCTCATTTCATAAATATCACTATGAGCAAGAAGTAGCAAAATTGTATTTTGAAAATTTACGCACAGAATTAAGGCAGATGAAAGAGCATGGTTTTGAGTTTGGTTCTATGTATGTTGGTGGCGGAACGACGCTCATTAATGAAGCCGAGCTTGAAAAAACGTTGATTTTGGCAAAAGAGCTGTTTGGTATTACTGAAATTTCAGCCGAAACTGATCCAAACCATATCCAACCAGAAAGCTTAAGGCGTTTTGATGGATTAATAAATAGGCTTAGTGTAGGGGTTCAAAGCTTTGATGATGAGATACTTAAAAAAGTAGGCAGATATGAGAAATTTGGTAGCTCGGCAGATGTGCAAAAAAAGCTAAAAAATGCAATGGGTGTCTTTCCTATGCTTAGTCTTGATTTGATTTTTAATTTACCAAATCAGACACAAGCACAACTACTAAATGATATAAAGATTGCAAAGTCAATAGCACCTGAGCAAATTACGCTTTATCCACTTATGAAATCAAATATGACGCGTGATGCCATAGCAAAAACACTTGGCGTATCAAATGTAGATAATGAGCGAAAATTTTATGAGATAATATGTGAAAATTTTAGCGATTATTATCAAAGTAACGCATGGGCTTTTGCTAAGCAAAAATCAGATCTAAAAGATGAATATGTCGGCTCAAACAGCGAATATGTCGGTATCGGAAGTGGTGCATTTAGCTTTTTAGATGGAGAGCTTGTGATAAATGCGTTTAATTTGCTTGATTACGCACGCAAGATTAAATCAGGCAAGAGTGCGGTGATAGCAAAGTGTAGCTTTACTCGCAAAGAGATGTTAAGATATAAGCTTTTAATCAAGCTATTTGACGGCTGTATCGATGTGAGTGCTTATAACTCACAAAATAAAGCAAATATTCATAAAGATCTAGCTTTTGAAATGAGTATGCTAAAGCTTGTCGGTGCGATAAAAGAGAGTGACGGATTAATCAAGCCAACTGATTTTGGTAGATACATATGCCTAACTTTAATGCGTGATTTTTATGCTGGTATGGATAGAGTTAGGGCTATTTTTAAAGATGACGCTAAGATAAAAAGCTCAAAGATGTTACGCATAATGAGCGATGAGCATGACACAATAAAGGCAGAGGCAATACTATCAAATACTGCTAGTTGATTTAGGCATGGCGACGCTTGTATTTTTTATGTTTTCTAAAGTGCAGATGTCGCCATAAATTTTTGCTAACATCTCATCATTTATCACGCTTTTTACATCGCCATACGCTAAAATTTCGCCATTTTTAAATGCCACAACCTTATCACAAAACCAAAGCACGTGATTGATATCGTGAGTGCAAAAAAATATGCATTTACCAGTTTTTGTTAATTGTTTTAAAATTTTGCAAAGTAAAATTTGATTTTTAAAGTCTAAAGCAGATGTTGGCTCATCAAGCAAGATTATTGGAGTATCTTGTGCTAAAGATCGTGCCAAAAATACAAGCTGTTTTTGACCGCCACTTAGTTTAGTAATGCTTGTATTTTTTAAGTGAGAAATTCCAACAAATTCTAAAGCATAATCTATCATTTTTTTGTCTGTTTTGCCTAACCCAAAAATACTTTTTTTATGCACATATCGCCCCATTGCTACCAAATCATACACGCTAAAACCAAAATCTACATGATGGTTTTGTGCCACATATGATATTTGTTTTGCCATCCATGATGATGTTTTGTTTGCTATATTTTCATTATTTATGTATATATTGCCCCCACTAGGATTTAAAATATGCATCACGCAATTAAAAAATGTGCTTTTGCCACTTGCGTTTGCACCCAAAAGACCATATAAATTTCCGCCCTTAAGTTCTAGATTTATATTTCTTAGTTTAAAATTTTCATATTCGTAATTTAGGTTTTGGACAATAAGACTCACTTTAAAAGCTCCTTTGTCTTGGATCTAAGAAGTGCGAACAAAAATGGAGCACCTACGAGTGATGTTATTATGCCAACTGGTATCTCTGATAAAACTAAGCACCGTGCAATTGTGTCACAAACAAGCAGATAAATGGCTCCAAAAAGTCCAGCAAAAACAAGCAACCATCTATTATCTGGACCAATTATGAGCCTGGCAACATGTGGCATGATAAGCCCAATCCATGCGATTATGCCGACATTTGCAACGCAAACAGCACTGATTAAAGTAGCAATTGTTATGAAAATTATTGTGTTTAGCTCAGGATTTATGCCAAGTATTTTGGCTTCATTTTCGCCAAGGCAGAGCAAATTTAGCCTGTGTGACATCATTAAAAGTATTATAAATGCACAAAAAACAATAGATGAAATTTGTGCTAAACTACCCCAGCTAGAGTGATACAAGCCGCCCATCATCCAAAATGTAATCTCTCTAAGCTCAGCATCTTCACTCATGTATTTTATAATTCCAACACCAGATGAGAACATCGCACCTACAATTATGCCAGATAGCACAAGTGCAACACTTGGTAAATTTTTGCCATTTTTTGCCAAAATATATGATAAAAATACAGCCAAAAGCGAAAAAATAAATGCTGCAAATGTCACGCCAAAAATCAATCCAGAAAAGACAATTGCGATAGCCGCCCCAAATGCCGCCCCAGAACTAGCCCCTAAGATAAATGGTTCAACTAGCGGATTTTTAAAACAGCCTTGATATACCGCTCCAGCCACAGACAGTCCAAATCCAACAAAAGCCGCCGTTAAGATTCGCACAAGCCTAACGTCAAACACAATCACCATGTCCATTTTGCTAACGTCAAAATTTGCACCCAAAATTTTAACGGCTAAAACTTCAAGGCATCTTGATAGTGCGATTTCATACTCTCCAAGCATGAAAGCAAGGCTCATGCAGACCATTAGGGCTACTATTAAAATTCCTAAAAGCAAAAATTTTTTAAAAATCAAGCTCTATCGTCCATCCTAAAATTTGTTCATTTAACAAAGCTTTTGCAGTTTCATCATCTACGTTATAAACGTGTTTGTAAAAATTTAACGCATACTCATGCACTTTTATATCGTTAAAAATTTCAGGATATGCGGCTTTGGCAATAATTAGCATATCAAGTGGATACTCTAGCCTTTTAGCACAATTCATAGGCGTCCAAGGCATGGCATAAACTCGTCTATTTTTAACGGCGTTTAGTTCAGATAATCCCATAAAATCAACCGAATGCAAAAGCTCATCTACTGGATGATAGCCGTGAAATGTAGGAAGCATGATGACGTCCGGATTTGTTGCATAAATTTGCTCTAAATTTAGCACTACTCCACTACCTTCGCCCCTAAAAGCATTGTTTGCATTTACGATGTTTTGCAGTATGAACGACTCAGGCGTATTTACTCCCCAGCTACTTGCAACCCCACCACTTTTTCTTGCACTTGCATTTAGCCCTAGATACAAAACATTTGCTTTATCTTTTATGTTTTGTGTTCGTTGTTTTATTAGTGTTTGTGTTTGGTTTAGATACTCAAATAGATCTAGTGCTTTTTGTTTTTGGTTAAAAATTTCCCCTAAAACCCTAAGTTCTTCTTTCATGCTTGATATATCAGCACCTCTTGGAGCATGTAAAACAATTAGTGGAATTTGCAAAGCTTGTATTGTTTGTATAGTCTTTTGAGTCGCTTCTTTGTTTGAACCACGCAAAGTGCAGTCTCCTACACGAAGTATAACAAGCTCTGGATTTGCCTTAGCTAGAGTTTCATAATTTATTATATTTCCTTGAGCTGAGTTTATGCACGGTAGCTCATCTAGCCATGGATGTAGATACTTCATCACATTCCAGCCTCTAAGTGTATATTTTTCGCCTGAAATTTTTTCATACTCATACTTGTAGTCACGTTTCATTGACCATGAGCCAATAACCTTAACTTTATCAATTACACCAAGATGTGTCATTACGCTCTCAACAAATCCATCGTCAATTGTTGCTATATTGCTTAAATTTTGTTTGATTTTAACATCAACTCCACGCATATCTTTTACGATAATTTCATTACCAAAACAAAACAAAATAAACATAAAAAAAGCTAGCAAAACTCTCATTTTATCTCCTTAAAATTTTGAGAATTCTAGCCTAAATATTATAAAAATCAAATAAATATTACTAAATTATTTTTAAATTATTATTTAATATAGCATAGAATTTCAAGGGTGCTAACCCCTGAAATTTATTCGTTTGTAGATTGTTTTTTAGAGGTTAAAAGCAATACAAGATAGCCAAATACCCCAGAAGCGAGTGAGCCAAGCAAGATGGCTAATTTATCAGCGTATGCAAATGCATCTGAGTCGTTATAAGCTAGTCCATTTACAAATAAACTCATTGTAAAGCCAACACCACACAGCACTGCCACGCCGTATAATCCAGCCCAGCTAGAGCCTTCTGGAAGCTTTGCTAGACCTGCTTTTATCGCAATAAAGCTAAATGCAAAAACTCCAAGTTGTTTGCCGATAAAAAGTCCAAGCATTATGCCAAGTGGCACAGCTGAAACTAGCTCACTCACGCCAACACCACGTAGTGCTATACCGGCATTTGCAAAGGCAAAAATAGGAAGTACTCCATATGCAACCCAGCCGTGCAAATCATGCTCTATCTCTTTTAACATCGATTTGTCATCGTCTGATTTTATGGCAAGTGGTATGAAAAATGCAGTTATTACTCCAGCAAGTGTCGCATGAACGCCTGATTTTAAAACCGCCGTCCAAAATACAAGCCCTACTATTAAATATGCTGCTTTGCTTCTAACGCCTAACCTGTTTAATGCGAACAATACAGCGATGCACGCACCACCTATGCCTAGTGAAAATATACTAAGATCGCTTGTGTAAAATAGTGCTATGATGATAATTGCACATAAATCATCAATGATGGCTAGTGTCATAAGGAAAATTTTAAGACTTGTTGGCACTCTAGAACCTAGCAAACTTAATATCCCTAGTGCAAATGCTATATCCGTGGCTGTTGGTATCGCCCAGCCAGATAGTGCAAAACTATCAGACTTAGTAAATAGATAAAAAATCACAGCAGGAACGACTATGCCGCCAAGTCCAGCTATAGCTGGTAGGGCGATTTGAGAAGGATTTCTTAGCTCTCCTTCTAAAACTTCACGCTTTAATTCAAGTCCGATTAAGAAGAAAAATACTGCCATTAAGCCGTCATTTATCCATAAAATAAGCGGTTTTGATAGTGCATATTCGCCAAGTGCAACGGTAAATTTTGTCTTTAAAAAGCTATCATAAAATTCACTCAAAAGCGTATTTTGACACACAAGCGCGATGATGGTTGCTATCATTAGCAAGATCCCTCCGCTTGCTTCGTGCTTTAAGAATTCTTTAACACTTGACATACTATTTCCTTAAACAAATTTCGTGCCATACTAGCAAAAATAAGCTTAAATTGATAAATTTCTTGTGCTTTAAGTTGATTTTTTTTTTTTTTGTTATATAATATCCATAGTTTTTACATTAGATATATTTTAAGGAGTTTTATAATGAAATTTTCAAAGATTGCCTGTATCGCGATTATAGGTGCAAGTTTAAGTACAGGTGCGTTTGCTAGCTTAAAAGATGATATTGTAGCAAGAAATGAAGCTGAGGCTAGTTTGGACATAGTAAAAATGCGATTAAAACAATACTCAAAAGAGATAGACCAGCTAAAAGCACAGCAGAAAAAAGATGAGGAGCAAATTAAGTTAACTAAAGCTCAAGAAGAAAAGGCAACCGCACAGAAAGAAGCGGCTGATAATGCTTTTAAACAATTAAATAATCAAAAAACTGAAAAAGATGCTGAAATTGAGAAACAGTCTAAAATAAGAAAAGATAATTTAGATAAAATACAAGATCCTAAACTAAAAGAAGCTATTAGTAATAATCCGCAAAGAGGAAACATAGAAGATATTACAAAAGAGTTAGATGAACTTACTAAGATGCAAGATTTTACATCAAAAACAAAAGAAGATTTACAAGAAGATCTAAATAAAGTAAGTAAGCAGCTTAATGGCTCTAGCTCTCTTTTGCAAGGACAGGCTGACAGACTTGAACAGATAAAACGAGCAGTTGCAGATGCACAAGAAGATGATATTTCTAATGATTTGAAAATTATAAATGATTATATAAAAGAGATAAAAGAGGAAGCGCAAAGGAATAAAGATATATTAAGTGAAGATGTTGTTAATTCTATTGCAGATAGTGCTGAAAAAATTAAACAACTCCAAGGTGAGCTTGAGAAAATAGTTAAAAATTTAGACCAAAAAACGAAAGAGCAAGTATCGGCAGAGGCTCAGTTAAATGCAGTTAAGCGGGCTGTGCAAGATGCAGATGGGGCAAAAAAACATACGGAAACAAGCTTACAAAACGCGGAAGCAGCTTTAAATAAAGCGAAAGGGGATATCGCACCAGAAGAAGAGAAGCTAAAGCAAGCTCAAGCAAAATTAGACCAAACAAGGCAGCAGCTAGGTGCCAATGCTAAACAAGAAGAGAAAAAGGCTATGTTTGAAATTTTAGATGATAGCAAAAAGAACTTAGCTCAAAAAGAGAAACAACAGCAGCAAGATGCTAAAAGTCTTCAAGAAGCAAAAGATAAGCTAGCTAAAAAAATAGATGAGGTCATAGATCCCGGTGTGTTAAGTCAAGAGGATAAGACACAAGAGGGTATAAACAGAATAAAGCGGGGGTTAGATGCTATAAAGTCTGAATTACCTCAAGTTGCTCAACAATATAAAAAAGAAGTTGCATTGCTAGCATTTCAAAGCGTAAGAGGACAAGTGGATTCAAATTTAAAAGATATCCATAAAAAACTTGACGAGATCGAAAATAAAATAAGTAGTGTAGCAGATGATAGTGATATGGTTAATAAAAAAGATGATATAGGTAAAGTCGTAAAAGAGCTTCAAGCACTAGCTGAAGAAAAATCAAATAAAATAAGAGCTGCGGATGCTGAGATTGGAGAACTGGAAGATAAAGTTAGTACTGCAAATGATCAGTTGTTGGTAGCAAAGGGAAATATAGAAGATGCAAAAGAGGCATTACAAAACGCTAAAAATGGCATGAAGGATGTAGGAGTGTTTGTAGATGCTAAAAATAAACAAGAAGAGCAAGTTGCAGAGGCGTTATTTGATAAAGGCATAATGACTAGAAAGACACCAGATAGTGACATAGTGGCGATCTCTGACTCGCTTAGCAATGCTAGTGATAATATCCATGCAAATGCCCCAACAAAGATAACTAAATTTAACTCAGAGCTATCTACAAAAACTCGCCTTGCAAAGCTATCAAATCCATTTAATGAAAATTTAGCCTTAGCTTACGCTATAAATAATCTAAAAGGCGAGGCTTTTGCTGATAGTGGCGATACTCTTGGCTCAGTAGTTAGAACATATACAGATAGATATAAATACGATAATAACCTATGGGCAAATGCTATCGGTGCAAAAGCAAGCCTAAAAAATGACGCAAAAGCTAAGATGTATGGATTTAGTCTTGGATATGATAAGGTATTTGATGATACTATTGTAGGTGGATTTACAACTCTTGCTAAGTCTAAGCACGAAGATAGAACTTTAACAAACAAAGCAAACAACTATGAGGTAGGTGTATATGCTAGACATTTTATGTATAACCACGAGATAGATACAAAAGTATCTTTTGGTGTAGCTAAAAATAAGACAAATCGTAGTGTAGTTTTATCAAATGGAGTATCTAAAAATGATGGTAAATATACATCAAAATTTGCATCTTTTGACCTTAACTATGGATATGTGTTTGATCTAACAAATGCAGCGTTTGTTAAGCCTGCTGTTGGACTATCTTACCTTTGGCTAAAAAATGGACAACTAAAAGAAAATGGAAATCTACCTGTTAATATAAATGCAAAGAAATATAAAGAGCTTACACTAAATTTAAGTACAGAGATACGCAAGTATGTAGCTGATGGAAGCTATTTTTATATTCAGCCGGGATTTGAGCGTGAAATTTACAAAGCACAAGATGATGCATCTATAAGCTTTGTAGGCTCAAAAAACAATATAGTGTTTGACAAAGATAAATCTAAAAAAGGCTACTTTACCCTACAAACTGGTGCAGAATTTGCTATAACTCCTACCCTATCTACAAATATCAACTTTGGCTTAAAGACCAAAGAGGATGAGAAGTATTATAGTGGCACATTTGGTGTAAGATATAAGTTTTAAAATCTACTTTTAGTGGCAGTTTAAACTGCCACTTTTAAATTTCCATCCCAACTCTTTACATAAAAAGCAAATTTTTACATTAAACCTGCTATTATTTGATGAAATTTTAGGGGCAAAGTATGAGAAAAGAGCTTTTAAAAAACATAAAACGAGTAGTCGTAAAGATAGGTACTTCTACACTTACTAACGATAATGGCTCACTAAATGAACCAAAGATAAAGCAAATCGTAGCAAATTTAAGCAAGTTAAATGATGATATAGATGTAGTTTTTGTTACTTCTGGTGCAGTTGGAGCAGGCATAGGTGAGCTAAAACTAGATAAAAAACCAAAGTCCATAACTGAAAAACAAGCACTAGCAGCCATCGGACAAGTTTCGCTCATACATCTTTATCAAATTTTATTTTGGGCTTATGGTAAAAATATAGCTCAACTTTTGCTCACAAAAGATGATTTTAGCGACCGAAAGAGATATTTAAATATCAAAAATGTTTGCAACTCGCTACTTTCAAAAAAGATAATCCCTATCATAAACGAAAATGACCCAGTCGTAGGCGATGGTATAAAGGGCGTTAAGGTCGGCGATAACGACACGCTTTCAGCCCTTGTTGCAGGACTTGTGGAAGCGGATTTACTCATCATTTTAAGCGATATAGACGGACTTTATGATAAAAATCCTAGTGAGTTTAAGGACGCAAAATTTATAAATATCGTAAAAAAGATCGATCAAAATATCAAAAATATGGCGGGTAGCGAGGGGAGTAAATTTGGCACTGGTGGCATGAAAACAAAGATAATAGCTGCTGATATGGCAACTAAGGGCGGAACAAATTTAGTAATAGCAAGTGGCTCAAATCCGCAAAATATCGTGAATATAGTCCGTGGCGATGAGATAGGAACACTTTTTTTACGCCAAGACAAAAAGCTAAACTCAAAAAAATACTGGCTAGGCTACGGCTCTGCAAAAAGTGGAGCTATCATCATAGATAGCGGAGCAGAAAATGCCCTAAAAAATGGCAAAAGCTTGTTAAGCGTGGGGATAAAAGATGTTAAGATGGAGTTTGAAAGAGGAGCTGTTGTTGAAATTTTAAACCAAAACTCAGATCTTTTAGCGCGTGGTATTAGCAACTACTCGTCTGCTGAAATAAATCAAATCACAGGGCGAAAAAGCGATGAGATAGAGGAAATTTTAGGTTACAAATATGACGAAGAGATAGTTCATATAGATAATCTAGCACTTGTTTAGAAAGGTAAAATATGAGTGAAATTTTAAGCTTGGCAAAACAAGCAAAGTTAGCCAGTTTGGCTTTAAAATCCCTACAAACTCGCACGAAAAATGAGATCTTAAACGCCGTAGCAAACGAGCTAATCGCCAAAAAAGAGCAGATAAAAGAGCAAAATTTACTCGATCTAAAAAATGGCAAAGATAGCGGTCTAAGTGATGCGTTGCTTGATCGCTTGACACTAACAGATGCACGCATAGAGGCTATGGCGGCTGGGGTGTTGCAGGTGGCAAATTTAGCTGATCCAGTTGGCGAGATACTTGGCGGTTGGCGACACGAAAATGGTATGCAAATTTCAAAGGTGCGTGTGCCGCTGGGCGTTTTGGGTGTGATTTATGAGAGTCGTCCAAATGTCACGATAGACGTTGCTGCACTTGCCTTAAAATCTCAAAATGCTGTGATTTTACGTGGTTCAGCAAGTGCAATACACTCAAATATAGTTTTAGAAAAAATTTTTAATCAAACTGGTGCTATGTTTGGTTTGCCAAGCGGTGCTGTTACGCTCATAAAAGATACAAATAGGCAAAGTGTAGATGAGCTAATACGCATGGATAATTATATAGATATTTTAATACCGCGTGGCGGCAAGGGATTAAAAGAGCATATTATAAAAAATGCGACTATACCAGTCATCCAAACTGGTGCTGGTGTTTGTCATATCTACGTTGATGAGAGTGCTGATATACCAGATGCTGTGCGTATAATTAAAAATGCCAAAACCCAACGTCCTAGCGTTTGCAATGCTGTTGAATGTGTGATTTTGCATCGCAATGTAATTGATAAGATCATGCCTGTTTTAATAGCTGAACTTAGCGATGTCAAGCTTAGACTTGAAGGTGAAATTTATGAAAATTACGATGGATTTGAAAATGTCAAAAAGGCTAATGAGCTAGACTTTGGAGCTGAGTTTTTAGATATGATTTTACTAGTTAAAGTGGTAGGTTGCATAGATGATGCTATTTGCTACATTAACGAATATTCAAGCGGACACTCAGATGCAATCTTGTCAAAGGATTATGAAAATTTAGAAAGATTTTTAAATGCTGTAGATAGTGCTGTAGTGTATGCAAATGCTTCGACTAGATTTAGTGATGGCGGGGAGTTTGGCTTTGGTGGAGAGATAGGCATATCTACGCAAAAGCTTCATGCAAGAGGACCTATGGGGGTTAGGGAGCTAACGACGTATAAGTATATTGTTCGTGGCAATGGACAAACTAGGTAGTTGTATTTTGAAGTGAATTGAAATTTTATATTTAAGTATTTTTTTGATAGACTTTTGCAAAAATTTTAAGGCAAAAGATGGCTATAAATATATATCAAAAAAAAGATATTATAGAGATAAGAAAAGCAAATGAAATAGTTGCAAAAACATTAAATCATATCCAAGATATAATAAAGCCTGGCATGAGTTTGTTGCAGATTGATAAAATATGCGAAGACATGATAAGATCTCAAGGTGCAAAACCAGCTTTTAAAGGGCTGTATGGATTTCCAAACGCAGCTTGTATAAGTTTAAATGAAGTCGTAATACACGGCATACCAAATGACTATGTTTTGCAAGATGGCGATATAGTCAGTGTTGATATAGGTTCAAATTTAAATGGGTATTTTGGCGATAGTGCTAGAACATTTGGCGTTGGAAAAATTTCAGCCCAAGATGAAAGGCTTATAAGTTGTAGCAAAGACGCTCTTTATTTTGCGATCGATTATATTAGAGCTGGTATGCACTTTAAAGAGCTTAGTCTTGAGATAGAGAAATTTATAATCGCGCGTGGATATGAACCGCTTCGTGGCTTTTGCGGACACGGCATAGGAAGACGCCCTCACGAAGAACCGGAAGTACCAAACTATTTAGAGGGATTTAATGCAAAGGCTGGTCCGAAGATAAAAAATGGCATGGTTTTTTGTATAGAGCCAATGATATGTCAAAAAGACGGCACTCCGGTTATCGCCGATGATAAATGGGCAGTAACAAGCAAGGATGGATTACGCACGTCTCACTACGAACATTGTGTCGCTATAATAGATGGTAAAGCTGAAATTTTAAGTCAAATATAATTACAAAATAATATTAAAATTAAGAAAGGAAATTTTATGAAATTTAGTGGAAAAAACGTATTAGTAACAGGTGCTAGTCGCGGAATAGGTGCAGATATTGCTAGAGTGTTAGCAAAAATGGGGCTAAAAGTATGGATAAATTATCGCTCAAAACCAGAATTAGCAGATGCATTAAAAGATGAGATTGTTGCAAATGGCGGAGCGGCAGCGGTTATTAAATTTGACGTAACTGATGAAGATGAATTTATAAAAGGTATAAATTTAATCGTAGATAGCGACGGCGAGTTAAGTTATCTAGTAAATAATGCTGGTATCACAAACGACAAGCTTGCGTTAAGGATGAAAACTGATGAATTTACAAGCGTAATTGATGCAAACTTAACCTCTGCATTTATTGGTTCTCGTGAAGCTTTAAAAGTAATGAGTAAAAAGCGTTTTGGTGCGGTGGTAAATATAGCTTCAATAGTTGGCGAAATGGGTAACGCTGGACAGGTGAATTACTCAGCAAGTAAGGGTGGCATGATAGCTATGACAAAAAGTTTTGCAAAAGAGGGTGCGAGTAGAAATGTCAGATTTAACGCAATCACACCAGGCTTTATACAGACTGAAATGACTGAGGTATTAAGTGATGAGATTAAACAAGCATATACAAAATCCATACCGCTAAATAGACTTGGAAGTGCTGATGAGGTTGCTAATGCTGTGGCGTTTTTATTAAGCGATTATTCTAGCTATATTACGGGTGATATTTTAAAAGTAAATGGCGGTATGTATATGTAAATAAGCATTTAAAACAAATAAAAGCTTATTTATTATAAAATTGTGGCGAATTTTTACAAGGAGAACAAAAATGGCAATATTTGAAGATGTAAGAGATGTAGTTGTGGAGCAGCTAAGTGTTGAGCCAGACGCAGTTAAACTTGAGTCTAAGATAATTGAAGATCTAGGTGCTGATAGCCTTGATGTTGTTGAGCTAGTTATGGCGTTAGAAGAGAAATTTGACGTTGAAATTCCAGATAGCGAAGCTGAAAAGCTAATTAGCATATCTGATGTAGTAAGCTATATAGAGAAACTTGGCAAGTAATTTGCCGTTTTAAAGGAGAAGTATTGAAGCGAGTTGTAGTAACAGGCATTGGTATGATAACCGCACTTGGGCTTGATAAAGAGAGCTCTTTTAAGGCGATTTGTGAAGGTAGGACTGGTGTTAAGCGTATAACATCATTTGATGTTAGTGATTTTCCTGTTCAAATTGCAGCTGAGATTACAGACTTTGATCCGCTTAGTGTGCTTGATGGCAAAGAGGTTAAAAAAGTAGATCGCTTCATACAACTTGGCATAAAAGCTTCAAAAGAAGCTATGCAAGATGCAAATTTTAGTGAGTTTGATGGTGAAAATTTTGGTGTAAGTTCGGCAGCTGGTATCGGTGGATTGCCAAATATAGAGAAAAACTCAAACATACTTTTAGAAAAAGGTGTTCGTAAAATTTCTCCATTTTTCATTCCATCAGCACTGGTAAATATGCTAGGTGGGATAGTTGCTATAAACCATGGTCTAAAAGGACCAAACTTATCTAGCGTAACAGCATGTGCAGCTGGAACTCACGCACTTAGTCAAGCTACAAAATGTATCATGATAGGTCAAGCAAGACAGATGTTAGTTGTTGGTGCTGAATCAACCATATGTGGCGTTGGTGTTGGCGGTTTTGCTGCGATGAAGGCACTATCTACCAGAAACGATGAACCACAAAAAGCTTCTCGTCCGTTTGATGCTGATAGAGACGGCTTTGTTATGGGTGAGGGTGCTGGTGCTCTTGTGCTTGAAGAGTATGAGAGTGCAGTAGCTAGAGGTGCTAGAATATATGCTGAGATAGTTGGCTTTGGTGAGAGTGGCGATGCGTATCATATAACATCTCCGTCTTTACAAGGACCATTAAGTGCGATGAAACAAGCATTAAATATGGCAAATGTTAGTATCGATTATGTAAATGCACATGGCACATCAACTCCTACAAATGATAAAAATGAAACAGCAGCACTAAAAGAGCTATTTGGCGACAAATGTCCGCCTGTAAGTTCCACAAAGGGGCAAACCGGACATTGTTTAGGTGCAGCTGGTGCGATAGAGGCAGTCATATCTGTTATGTCTATTCGTGATAGCATAATTCCACCAACTATAAATTATGAAAATCAAGATCCAGATTGCGATTTAGACTACGTGCCAAATCAAGCAAGACATGTTGAGCTTAAAGCTGTCATGAGTAACTCTTTTGGTTTTGGTGGCACTAATGGTTCAGTGATATTTAAGAAAATGGACTAAAAATGTCAAGCTATCTAGATTTTGAAAAAAGTATAAAGCAGATCGACGATGATATAGCAACAGCAAAGATTCGTGGCGATGAGCATGCTGTTGAAATTTTAAATAAAAATCTTGCAAAAGAAACTTTAAAAGTTTATAAAAATTTAAATGAGTATCAGCGTTTGCAATTAGCACGTCATCCAGATAGACCCTATGCTCTTGATTATGTTAGATCGCTTTTGAGTGATTACCATGAAATACACGGAGATAGAGCATATCGTGATGATCCTGCGATAGTGTGTTTTATAGGTTATTTAGATGGCAGACAAGTGGTTGTTATCGGCGAACAAAAAGGGCGTGGAACTAAAAATAAACTAAGGCGAAATTTTGGTATGCCACATCCTGAAGGTTACAGAAAAGCTCTAAGAGTTGCGAAAATGGCTGAGAAGTTTAATCTGCCTATTTTATTTTTAATAGATACTCCTGGTGCTTATCCTGGTGTTGGGGCTGAAGAACGTGGTCAGAGTGAGGCTATAGCAAAAAATTTATATGAATTTGCCTATCTAAAAACACCGACAATAGCCGTTGTGATAGGTGAAGGTGGTAGCGGTGGTGCATTAGCTATCGGTGTAGCTGATAGATTAGCAATGATGAAAAATTCTGTTTTTTCTGTTATTTCTCCAGAAGGTTGTGCTGCTATATTGTGGAATGATCCATCTAAACAAGAGCAAGCTACAAAAGCGATGAAAATAACAGCTGATGACTTAAAAAAACTACAGCTCATAGATGATGTTATAGATGAGCCAATAAATGGTGCCCATAGAGATAAAGTTGCTGCAGCAAAAGCACTTGGTGAATATTTTTTAACTAAACTTGAAGAGCTAGAAAAGCTTAGCATTAGTGAATTAATTGAAAATAGAATGCAAAAGATTTTGTCTATTGGAAGTTATGTTGAAAGCTAACAAACTATAGATTTGATAGATATTTTATAAAGCTTAGATAGCAAATTTGATCTCTTTGTATTTTTGATATATGGTATTAGAGTTTAAGTTTACCCCAAATTCCATTTTCAAATATGCTTGATAATTTAATCCCATTAGATTTAACAATACTCTTGCCTTGTTTATTTAATAAATTTATGCTTGTTTTATCTTTGGTTTAAAATTACTTTGATATATTTACGGCTTTACAAGAAGTGATTTTATTTGCTTAATATAAGACTTTACAATGAAAGACTTAAAACTCAACAAAGTGTAAGCTCTCACTAAGCTATAATAAACAAATATAATTACTGTTATTAATTTCAAAGAAAATTTAAATTAATTTTTTAAATTAAAGACTATAAAATAAATTTTGTCTTAAAACAACTAAACAATAAAAACATCTTAAATCAAAAATAGTAGCAGTAGGCAAAATAAATCCCCAAAAGACAAAGGTGGTTTTTGGCTAACTATCTTGCATAAATAAAAGTAAGCTACTACTTTAAGTTTTAAAAGCAAAATATTTCTTTACTGATTGGTAAATTTAATAAATTTTTAGAAATTTAAAATGATGGATGTGTTTTTGTTTTGGAGGTTGGTTTTTAACTTCGCTTCGCTCGTTACAAGATGATAGCTTAAAACGTTATCGCTATTATAGAGATTGCTTTAATTTTTGTATATGTAAGCTTATAGGTTTGAATTAAATAAAATTAACCAAATCTTGTGAGATCATAATTGTTTAGTATAAGCAGAAATTTGCTAAAACCAACAATATAAAATAGCAAAATAATTTGTAGTCAATAAACTAAGTCAAAGCTTTATCTATCATGACAAACAAATTATTGCACATTCTTTAACTAAAAAATGTCGTTAGTTATGTTTTTGTGATTGGCGTTTATGCAGTATAAAACATACGCAAGTATAAATTTGCACATACATTCATGCTTATGCAAATACTAAAATTTGCCTTTAGGCACACTTTGCTTATTTTTGGATATTAGATTATTTGGCTGGTAAAATTATTAAATAGTGGATTAAATATTTGGTTTTTTAATCCTTAAGATACGCTACTAAAGCCAAATTTTGATTTTATACTAACGCTGTATTTGTAAAGCTAGAAAAAGTATTTAAGTTTAAAAAGTCTTAAAAAATGATGCCTAAAAGCTTATAAACTAACTTTTTAAATTTTTAACAATAAGCTATGCTTGTATTTTGATTTCATTCGTTATTTTTGCAATGACTTATACAAAATGATGGCTTTTGTGATTTAGTACCACTTTAAAAAGCCTTTTATTTAAAACAAAATAAATTTATTTCACTCCCCGATCCCACCCTCGCAAATCATCAGTGTTTGGTAATAAGCATAATAATAACATTGCACTTGTAAAAATAAGGGCTAAATATAACTGTGCACCGCCCAAAGTGCTAAATGATGTGTCAAACCCTGACACTGGGTTACACTCGCCTTGACTTGCTACCTTTCTTTTGTTAAATTAACTCTAAGCTCCAATTGCTTTCTTGTATTAGCATATCAAGCTCTCGCAATTCTTTGCTAAGCCTATTTGATTGAGCTCTAAGTGGTGTGACATCAACTGTGCTTAGGATTTTAATCTCAGTTTTACTAGCACGATTGCTTAAAGATGAAGCTTGATTAATAAACTCATTTAATATTGTAATTTTTTTTGACAAGATCTCTTTTTTTGCAAGCAACTGAGTTAAACTTGTATCTTTTATCTTGCTTTGTGCATTAGTTAAGTTTATTTTTGTAATTAAATTTTCTAGCTCGTCTAGTGTTGTATCAAGCTCTTTTAATAGCAACTTGGGATCTTCTGCTGGTTTTTCTCCTTCTTGTTTTGTTGCATTATTGCTTAGTCTATGTGATAGTTCTGAGATTTTCATTTGCAAATCACCACGTATAATTAGTGCTTGTGCTAATTTCATAATTACTCCTTTTTTCGGATATTGTATCAAAATAGTATTAAATTTAATATTTTATATAACATTAATTACATCAAGTATTTAGAAGTGAATTTATTTAGCCCCAAAAAGGGGCCGTGAGATTATTTTAAAGCGTCTTTTGCTTTTGTTGCTAGTGCTTCAAAAGCCTTTGCGTCATTCATAGCTAAGTCAGCTAGGATTTTTCTGTCTAGTTCTATACCAGCCTTTTTAAGACCAGCGATAAATCTTGAATAGCTTATGTCGTTTATTCTGCAAGCCGCATTTATACGTACTATCCATAGACGGCGGAAGTCACGTTTTTTCTGGCGTCTATCACGGTATGCATATACTAAACTTCTTTCTAGTTGCTCTTTAGCTTTTCTAAAGTGTTTGTGTCTTGCACTATAAAAACCACGTGCAAGTTTTAGAACTTTTTTATGGCGTCTTCTTCTAACTACGCCTGTTTTTACTCTTGCCATATTTATCCTTTCACAAATTGGCGTCCGATGTCGGATCTTTCCCTAAAATTTAGGAGAGCTTGAATGACTTTTGTCAAAAACTTATTAACGCTAGTTATATTCCTAGCATTGCCTTAACTGCTTTTACGTTTGTGCTATCCACATATTGTGGCTGACGCAAATCTCTCATACGCTTACTTGGTTTTTTTGTCAAGATATGGCTTCTAAATGCTGAGCCACGTTTTATCTTGTTTTTACCTACTTTAAAGCGTTTAGCAGCACTTTTAACGGTTTTCATTTTAGGCATACTAAATCCTTTAGTGTATTTTACGCTAAAAACGTAAGGAGTGGATTATACTAAAACAATCCTTTATTTTAATTAAATTTAAATATTTTAGTGTAAAATTATGCCTAAAATTTAGAGGCGAAATATGCTACAAGATAAGATAAAAAATGGTGATGCTGGGATACTTTTATATGGACTAACTCCTCCAAAAAGCAATAAAGACGAAAGTGATATTTTACGCATAGCTGGTATTTGGCGTGATAGGATACAAAGCATTGGCGTAGATGGGATCGTGCTATATGATATTCAAGATGAAGCAGATAGAACCGATGATGAGCGAACGTTTGAGTATATACAGACAATCAGCCCTGAAATTTATTATCAAAAGTATTTAAAAACAGATATTCCAGCAGTGATTTATAAAGCTGTTGGCAAATATGATGAGATTAAATTTAATGAGTATCTAGCCTCGCTTGTCCCAAATTCAATCAATGTTTTTGTTGGTGCTAGTTCAAAAAATACTCCCATAAAACTCACTTTAGAACAAGCGTATAAAATATCAAAAAAGCAGTCAAACAGACCATTTTATGGCGGTGTTTGCATACCTGAACGCCACGCCAAAAAAGCAGATGAGCATTTAAGGGTTGCTGCAAAAACGCTAAATGGTTGTGAGTTTTTCATATCTCAAGCCGTTTATAATCTAGAAAATGCTAAAAATTTCATCGATGAGTATGCAAAAATGCAAACAAAAAAAGTGCCTATTATTTTTACTTTTACTCCGTGCGGTAGCTTAAAAACGCTTGAATTTATGAAATGGCTTGGTATATCTATACCGCAAAATTTACAAGACAGGCTTATAAATTCGCAAGATATATTAAAATCATCTGTTGATTTAGGACTTGATATATTTAATTTTTTATACAAATACGCCCTAAATAAAGGCATTAGCGTTGGTGCAAATGTAGAGAGCATCTCAACTAGAAAGGTTGAGATACAAGCATCAATTGAACTGTTAAATGGCATAAAACACATCATAAATACCGCTTCTTATGCGTATAAAATTTAAATGCAAACTCTAGCACAAGCTTATCAAACGCCGTTAAAACACATAAAATACATCAGCCGCAAACTTAGCATAACTTCTCCTAAAACATTGCTTGTCGGAGCTAGTGGCACTGGCAAAACGGCTATGATATGTGAATATTTAAGCGAATTTAAAGATGAAGAGCGACTTTATGTAGATCTGCATGATATGCGTTTTGTTTTAAGCGAGATTGGTGATATTGCTGATTTTGTTAAGCAAAATGATATAAAAGCAGTTGCGATAGATGGCGTAAGCTCACAAAATATTAGCTTGTTTGCAAAGCATTTGCAAAATGTTTCAAATGTAGTATTTTCAAGCGAAGATAAAGATTGCAACCTCGATGATTATGCTTGTTTAAATTTAAACTATCTTGATTATGAAGAGTTTATTTTGTTTTTTAGAAAAAATCTTGATGAAACTCTTTTATTTAGTCATTTTTTGGCACACGGTGGTGCTGTTGCTTCGGCATTTATGGACGCTAGTTTAAATGCTAGTTTTTTGCAAAATGAACTAAGACGAAAATTTTCGCAAGTTGAAATTTTGATTTTAATTGAGTGTGCGGATAAAATTTCAACAAATTTAAGCACCTATGAGATATATAAAAACTTAAAACTTCGTCTAAAAATTTCAAAAGATAGTGTATATAATTCACTACGTGCTCTAGAAAAAAGCGGCATGATATATTTGCTTAAAAAATACAATGAGTCAAGCTCATTAAAACGAGTGTATTTTGGAAATTTTGCATTAAAAAATGCCTTAAGCTACAAAAAGGAGTTTGTATATACTTTAAAAAATGCTGTTTTTTGCGAGCTTTTTAAGCTAAAAACTGATGTGTTTTACACAAACGAAATTGATTTTTATATTCCTAATAAGGAGCTTGGCATTATTACTGTGCCTTTTTCTGATGTAAGCATTACGCTTCTTAGATTTAACAAGCTTTTGCCGATGCTAAAATCATACGGCATTAAAAGACTTCAAATTATTAGTGTTTCAACTCAAGGCGCAAGCGTAAAAGAGGGCATAAAGTGTGAAATTTTGCCGTTTTATCAGTGGGCGTTAAGTTTATAAGGAGAGAAAATGATAAGTAAAATTAAAGAGAAAAACCCACTCATTCACAACATCACAAATTACGTTACCGTAAATGGTGTGGCAAACGCACTAATTAGCCTTGGTGCGTCGCCTGTTATGGCTGATAGTGAGTTTGAGGTATCTGATATCGTGTCTATATCAAATGCTTTGGTAATAAACATCGGCACATTAAACGAACGAGTGCTTAAGTCTATGATAAAGGCTGGGATTAGAGCGAATGAGCTTGGTTTGCCGGTGGTGTTAGATCCTGTTGGAGCTGGTGCTAGTTTATATCGCACACAAGCTGTTTTTGAGCTGCTTAAAAGTATAAAATTTTCACTTATTAGGCTAAATATATCCGAGGCTAAGACGCTAATTAATCAAACAAGCACAACAAATGGCGTTGATGCTAGTCAAAGCGATTTAAATGCAGATCTGTCAAGTGCTATAAGCGTGGCTAAAAACATAAGTGAGAAATTTAACACAATAACAGTCATTAGCGGCAAAAGCGACATCATAACTAATGGCAAAAATATAGCCATATGTGATAATGGGCATGAGATGATGAGTAAGATAACTGGTAGCGGATGTATGCTCTCAGCCGTTTTGGGTGCATTTATGTGCGTTGGCGATACTTTTGAGACGGCGGTGCATGGCGTTAGTGCGTATGGCATATGTGGCGAGAGAGCTTTTGATAAGCTGGGTGATAATGGCAATGCCACTTACGCAACGCTGTTAATTGATGAGTTGGCTTTTGTTAGCGATGATGATGTTGTGAAATTTGGTAAAATTAGGCATATTTAGTTTTTGATTTTTATCGTTTGGGCATTTTGATTTAAAATGTAAGTGTGTTTGCGTGAGACATAAAGCGTATCGCCATTTTTAAATAGATATTCGCCCAAACTTTTGCCGTTATCTGGTATCCAAAATAAAATTGACACAATCAAGCAAAGTGCATAAAAGGCTCTAAAAAAGTTGCGAAAATTTACATAGAGTATCAAATATCCACTAATCAAACAAGGCAATAAAAAATATAAACCTGCGACATTATCCACAAATATTATATTAAAATACTCATCTATCTCATAGTGGTTAAAGTAGCCGATTTTAAGCCCAACAAACACTGAAAAAAGCAGTGCATAAATTAAAATATGCCCAATAAAAAATGCGTTTAATAACTTCACTATGCAACTTTCAACTTATTTTTTGCAAATTATACAAGGTAAAATTTAAAAACAACTTTTATAAATTTAAATTTTTTTTAGAAATTATCAAAAAATGTATTAAAATGATTTTTAAATATATTTATAATTTGATAACAAAAGTGCAAAATTTATCGGTATTATCGATATTTATATGCAAATTTTACAAAGTTTAATTAATATATTATTTATGTTAAAATAATATTTATGTTATTATAAAAAATTCAAAAAACTGTTTAAAATAAAATTAAAAATTTTCAATTATTATCAAAAAATAACTTATTATTAAAGAAAAATCAAAGCCAAGTCTTTGTAGAATTGCAAATTTAATGTAAAATTTTATTATTTTTATTATGTTAAATATTTAAGTTATACTTAATAATTTAACAAGCTTGTGTAGATAAAATTTTGCATACTTTAATGAAAGGAAATAAGTTTATGAATAAACAAGATTTCACAAGACGCGACTTCTTGCAAGCAGCCTGTATTGGCGTTGGGGCATTAAGCGTAAGCACTAGTAGTGCAAACGTGCTAAATAGTAGCAAAAGCGACCAAAACAAAAGCGGTTTGCCTTCATGTGATGTGCTAGTTATCGGTTCTGGTGGTTCAGGGCTTCGTGCGGCTGTTGCAGCTAGAAAGCAAAATCCAAACTTAAGCGTAGTTGTTGCAACTAAAATGATGCCTTCAAGAAACGCAACCTGTATGGCGGAGGGCGGAATTAACGGCGTTACTAAATTTGATGATGGAGATAGCTACAAGTTACATGCATACGACACGATAAAAGGTAGTGCGTATCTAGCTGATCAAGATAATGTTTTGAAATTTTGCGAATTAGCTGGTAAGACGATTGCTGAGCTTGATTATGTTGGAACGCTTTTTTCAAGATCTGATGATGGCAAGGTTGCTCAGCGTATGATGGGAGGTGCTAGTAAGCGTCGCTGTAATTTCTCAGCTGATAAAACCGGACATATTATCATGCACTCAGCACTTGATGATGCAATTACAAATGGTGTGAAATTTTTAGTAGATCATGAAATGCTAGATATCGGCGTCAAAGATGGCAAAGTTGATGGCGTGGTGCTTAGAAATATCCAAACTGGCGATATTACACCAGTGCTTTGTAAAGTGTTGGTTATTGCCACTGGTGGATATGCGAGAATTTATTATAACCGCACATCAAACCCATATATCACCACAGGCGATGGCGTAGCAGCGGCACTTAGAGCCGGTATTGGTTTTATGGATCCTGAAATGATACAGTTTCATCCAACTGGCGTTTCAAACGGCGGAGCCTTGATTACCGAAGCTGCACGTGGCGAGGGCGGATATTTAATAAACAACAAAGGCGAGAGATTTATGAAAAACTATCATGAAAGAGCAGAACTAGCTCCTCGTGATATCGTCGCTCGTGCCATTGAGACTGAAATCCGTGAAGGTCGTGGATATGGCGAAGGAATGGGTGCTTATGTGCTAGTAGATGTGCGTCATCTTGGCAAAGAGACAATTATGAAAAAACTACCAAAAATTCGCCATACTGGTTTGCTTTTTGAAGATGTTGATTTAGTAGAAAAGCCAGTGCCTATTCGCCCAACAGCACACTACTCAATGGGTGGCATTGAGGTTGTGAAATTTGATGATATGAGTACAAAAGTGGCAGGCATATACACCTGTGGTGAGGCATCATGTGTGTCGATACATGGTGCAAATCGCTTGGGCGGAAACTCGCTAACTGATGCGATGGTTACTGGTAAGTTAGCTGGTGATGGAGCTGCAATATACGCAAAAGATGTTAGTTTTGGTGATGGAGCTATCACGTCTGAATTAGCTCAAAAATGGCAGGCCAAATTTAAAGAGATAGCAAACGGACAAGGCAATGTAAGTTATATGTATAAGCTAAGAGAAGAGCTTGGAAAACTAAACTGGGATAATATGGGAATTTTTAGAACAGGCGACAAGCTTCAGGCTTTATTAAAAGCCTTAGACGATATCGAAGCAAGATATAACAAAATCCGCATACCAGACACAAATAGCGTGATGAATACGGCTTTTACTGATTATGTTGAGCTTGGCAATATGATACTTGTATCACGTGCGGCATGTTTAGCAGCTATCGCTAGAACAGAGAGCAGGGGTGCTCATACTAGAGAGGATTATCCTAAACGTGATGATGTAAATTTCTTAAAGCATAGCATTGTTACACTAAAAGATAATAAGCTTGAAATCAGCTATAGAGATGTTGTTTTGGCTGGTTTCTCGCTTGATGGAAGGAAACCAGAATGAAAATAGTAATACAGCGTTTTAACGGAACAAAAACTTGGGATCAGACGTTTGAGATAAGCAAAGAAGAGTATAGCGGCAAGACCTTGCTTGGTGTACTTTTGCATATTAAGCAGACAAAAGATATTAGTTTAAATTTCACAGCCTCATGTCGCTCAGCGATATGTGGAGCCTGTGCTGTGCGTGTAAATGGACACTCTTATCTTGCCTGTGATACAAAGATGGAACCACTTTTGGCTGAGTATGATAATCCTGATATGATTAGAATTTCTCCACTTGGTAATTTTAGGGTGATTTCTGATTTGGTTGTAGATTGGGAGCCTAGCATTGAAAATCTGCGAAAGATTCGTCCTGCAATCACTGCAAAAAGCGAATTTAGCGAGAAAGATGGCTGTATTCAAAATCAGGCAGAATTTGATAGAATTTCAAAGCAATGGGACTGCATTTTGTGCGGTTGCTGTGCGTCTGAATGCTCTAAACTAGAAGCCGATAGTAGCGATTATATGCAGCCATTTGTCTTTACTCACGCATATCGAGCAGCGGCTGATTCAAGAAGCAAAGATGAAATGCTACATCTAAAACCATCTCTTGATAATGGTTTATGGATGTGTGTGCACTGTAACGAATGTGCTAACCGCTGTCCAAAAGGCATAAATTCACACGAAGATATTGCAAATTTACGCGTAATGGCTATGAGAAAAGGCTTAAAAGATGGTTCTGGTCCAGGACATGCTGAGGCATTCCTTTTAGACATGATAGAAGGCGATGGCAGACTAAATGAGATAAAACTAGCACTTAGAAGCGAAGGTGTGTTTGCCAATATGGGCAAGATGGATATAGCTATGAATCTAATGATGGCTGGCAAGATGAATCCACTTCATATATTTGGTGGCGAAAAGATAGAGGGGCATGATGAATTAGTAAAAATGGTAAATGCCGCCAAAAAAGCAGAACAACAAGGAGCGATAAAATGAGTAACACAAAAGAATTTGCATTTTTCCCTGGCTGTGTGCTAAGTCAGGCAGCAAAAGAGTCAAAGATGAGCTTAGAGGCAATCGCTCCAATACTTGGCATAACACTTCATGAGATAAAGGGCTGGAGCTGTTGTGGTGCTTCTCAGGCTCAGTGTGTTGATCCTATGGCCTCACTTGTAGCAAACGCCAGAAACATAGCACTTGGCGAGAGTATGAATATGCCTATACTCACTACTTGCTCAACCTGTATGCTTACACTTACAAAGGCTAAAAACACTCTTGATAAGGGTGCAAAAGAGCATATTAATAAATTTCTAGCTGAAGGCAATATGCAATACCAAGGCTCAACTGAGATAACAAGTTTGCTTTGGGTGCTTTATCAAAATTTAGACACTCTAAAATCAAAGGTAACTAAGCCACTATCGGATCTAAAAGTGGCTCTTTTTTACGGCTGTCACTCGCTTCGCCCTGAAAAAGAGCTAGTCAAAGAAAGCTCGACTAATCCAAAAAGCTTTGAAGCTGTCGTAGAAGCTCTTGGTGCAACGATAGTGCCGTTTGAAAAAAGGCTTGATTGTTGCGGCTTTCATGCAAGTTATCCAGCTGTAAAATCAGTGCAAAAGATGTCAAGCCAGATAGTAGGCAGTGCTGATAGTAACGGCGCTGATGTAGTGGTAACTCCTTGTCCGCTTTGTCAAATGCAGCTTGACATCTATCAAGAACGTTATCAAGACGCCCAAAACTCAAAGATTAGAAAGCCGATAATTCATCTTTCTCAGCTTGTAGGTCTTGCACTTGGTTTATCAAACAAAGAGCTTGGTCTGGATCTAAATATACAAGATGCGACAAAGTTAGTTTCGTAAATTTAAGCTTAAGAGTGCTTTTAGCACTCTTAAGCCATTTTTATAAACTCGCTTGTAAGCTCGGATAACTTTTTATTCTTTTTATAAGCGATAACTAGCGTTTTTGCAAGACTTAGTTCGTCTATATCAAAAAGCTTTATTTTATCTTTTTTATCCTCTTTTATAAGCTCACTAATGCTAAAACACGCTCCAACACCACTTGCCACGATAGCATTTGCAACATCAAATGTCTCAGTTTCGCATAAAATTTTAGGCTTAAACTCAGCACAAAAGATAAATTTACACAAGCAAATTTTAACATGTGCGGACTTTTTAGATTTAATATTTGCAATACCAAGATTAGCGTGTTTAATTGACAGTGTGTGATATTTGCAGATATTTTTAACCAATTTTTGATTTATCTTACTACTTATAATATAGCTGTAATCTTTGCTTTACTAATAAACAAGCAACAAATTATTAAGCTTTTAAAACATAACTAAAAGCCAATTTGCAAGCCATCATCTTGTAACTAGCGAAGCGAAGTTTTTCATAACAATAACGTTTAAATTATCATTTTTTGATTTAAGATGTTTTTGTTGGTTGGTTATTTAAGACAAGATTAATAAATAGCACAAAACGCCATTTATAAACACCAAACAATGATAATACGGCTTAAGATGCGTTAAATAGTAAGCGATTTAATCCATAAAATCGCATAATTGAGTTAAATTTTATAGTGTTAATTTGCCGATTATATTTGTAAGTGGCAGACTGCGAAAAGGGCTACATTAAAGACGAACGATTTATAAACAAGCTAATTGATAAAGACGCCATTTTAGGCGTCAAGCACTCTTTTATTATGATAAATTAAGGATAAAATTTAAACTATTGTGGCTTGATATTTAAGACCCCGCGAAGTTATTTTGTAGATCTTCGCTAAGGTCTTTTATGATAAATTTAAATCAAAATGTCATTTCAAATGTTAGTTTGAAATTTCTGCCTGGTGAATAAAAGCGGTTTATACCCTTGCCCGTATCTTGATCTATCAAATTTGCAGCACCAAATGTGCGAATCGATCTAGCAGCCTCCCAAGTGAGATATTTCCTATCAAAGATATTATATACACCAGCCCTAAAAGTCAAATTTTTAATCGGCGAATAAAACCCTATCATATCCACCAGTGTATAGCTTTCGCTTCGCCATTTGACCTGAGAATTGTCTTTGTCGCTACCATACCAGTGCATATCGTATGTGTCATTTGCAGATTTTGCCTTTGCATGTGTGATATACATATCGGCTCCAAATTTTTTGCTTGATGAGATATAGCTAGCACTATATACATGCGTGACTGGCTGTATAGCATTCATCGGAGCTTGGACATCTTCGTGGTATTGTTTTAGGATTTTATCGCCTTGTTTTACGATGTGATGTGTTTTGACATGCATTCTGCCTTTTTGATAGGTTACTTTATAACCCAGACTAAAGCCTTTTAGTGGTTCATAAATTTGATCTAAGAATAGTTTTGAGTTTATCTCAAGACCATTTACCTTTGCTTTGTCACGGTTTAAATTTTGATATATACTATAAGTCCTGCCTATATATCTGCCATTTTCTATGGCTAGTTGTCGCTCTCCGATATAGCCAAGGTCGATGAAATTTTTATAGTCCGTCCTAAAAAGATTAAGTGTAATAAAGCTTGGTGCCTCATAAAGCGTAAGGGCGATCTCTTTTGTCTTTGCGTCCTCTTTTTTTAGATTTGTGTTTGGGCGTATCGCAAAGTCTGGATGCATAAATGTAAAATATAGCTCATCAGAAGTTGGTGCACGAAATGCGGTTGAGTATTTAGTCTGGATTCGTAAATAATCAAGCGGATCGTAAGTAAGTGCTATAGCGTAAGATGAGTTTGAAAATTTTTTAGGTTGTTGTAGGGCTTTGAAATTTCGCTCGACATTTGTGGCATTTATGGCATCGACTCTTGCGACTTCGGCTTTGTATGCGGCTTTTGCGGCTTCATACTCAGGCTCAGAGCAGTAGCTAGACATACACTTATCAAAATCATTATAATTAGGCTCTGCTAGTTTATACTCTTCAAGCGGTATCATCGAGCCTCTTACCATATCGTCAGGGATTTTAGGTGATATGCCTGGTATGTAGTGTGGGGTGTGCTTGATCTTATCATATCGGTAGCTTAAATTTAGCCCCAAGTAGTCATTTATCTGCATATCATCTGCAAGATATAATGCACCATTTTTTGTTTTAACCGGCATCAAAAACGACTCATCTGGCACCTGATACGGCACTATAGCTTCTTTGAAAATTTCATCACTCCACCACTGGATACTTTTGTAGCTAATGCCTGATTTATTCACCATGCTTTTGTCGCTTTTTGCAAATAGTAGTCCGTAGCTTAGTGAGTGCTGTATCTGTTTTGTGTCAAAATCCTTTGTCGCATCTATGTTAAACTGCTTGGTGTCGGTTTTTTAAGCTTCTGTCTTTCCATAAATTTTGCAAGTATCCAAGGCTTGGTGGAAGCAAGATCGAGTCTGTGTTGTTATCAAGCGATGCGATGCCGTTTGCGTTTGGCTTTAGATCGTATTTTTTATAGCTTCTTGTGCTGGTGCTAAAGGCTGCGATACCACTAGTACATAAATTTGGATATTTGTTGCAATCGACTTTTAAATCACGAGAAGTAAGCGTTTTGTAATCCCCTGCCATGCCTTCTGCGAGTGCCTTGCCCTTGCTATCGGTTATGGTATAGACTGTTGTGTCTGTGACTTTTGGTTTTATATAGGACATGTGACCATAGTAGCTATAAGATTTGCCTATATATGACTTTAAGTCCTCTTCAAAATTTGGTGCTAATTTTACGCCACTTGACTTAGCATCGGCTAGATCTTTTTTAAATTCTTCTTCGGTATATGCTGCACCATTCCAAACTGTGGTGTCTTGTATTGTTTTGTATTTTTCGGAAGTATGGTTAAACTCGCCACCATATTGATCGACGATCTTGCCATTTTTTAGCTGTATGCCACTAGGATTTTGTATGTCGATACACTTTTTGCCGTCACAGTATTCGTCTGTTTTTGCTCTTAGATTTATTTTTTGTTTGCTATATGAGATTTTTAAACTATCCCAAAATGGCGTCTCGTCGTAGTTTTCATAAGAGAAATTTAAATTTTTTCTTTCTACACTATCATCTGTGTGCCTGATTTTGTCTGAGATGTAGGAGTTGCTTTGACCGCCAGAGCCTCGTGATATCTGTGTTAGGATATTTGACCAATCGGTGCCTTGATTTCGGTTTTTAGAGTTATCGTAGGCTATGTTAAATCTATTTGTTTCATTAAACTGAAAGCCAAATTTTAAAAGAGTGCTTTCTTTTTTGATATGATATGGATCTACCCTTTCTCTAAGTTTGCCAGTAACATCATCGTCGTAGCTAGAATATCCGTAGTTTTTCGTCTCGTGTCCATCTCTATCGGTTTTTATGACTAATACATCAAACCACTTTGCACGAGCAGCCAATGTGTGTGAGTGCATACGCTCACTATTTGCAGATGAGTGACCGACCTTAAAACCATAATGCCAATCTTTTTCAAGTAGATAGTCCCTAGCGTCTTTGGTTTCAAACATCACAGAGCCGCCCAAGGCACCACTACCAGCCTTTATGCTGTCAGCTCCCTTTGTGATATTTACCTGCTTTACAGTTTCCATCTCGACGCTATTTCTGGTGTTGTTAAAATTTCCATAACCCTCAAAAAGATCTTTAAATCCTTGTGAGCTGATAGTCTCTGCTTGTTTTAGCCCATCGATACTTATATCTACGCGGTTTTCATCAACGCCTCGTATCGAGTAGCCACTAGCACCCATCCTACCAGTCTCAACGACTGAAATCCCAGTCTCATACTTTACAAGATCGCGGCTATCAGAGACTTGCTGTTTGTCAAGCTCTTTTGATGTCTTTTTGATTTCACTTATTTTAAGCTCTTTGACATCTTGTTCGCTACTTCCAATAACCTCAATGCTTTCAAGTTCTAGCGATTGTTCGGCAGCAATTAGGCTAGAACCCCCCCCATAGCTGCCAAACAACAGGTTGCAACAAACGAAACTCTAGCACTAAAATTTTTGCAAATCATAAAAACCCCTATTTTCGTATAATTAGTATTTTAATAATTATTATTACAAAATTTACGTATTTTAGCAGGATAATTCTGAAAAATTTATAAAATATTTATAAAGAATTTATACTAAATTGATTTTTTTAATTTAATATCAACATAAAGTTATTTTAGCTACGACTTTGCCTTGCTACTTTAGTATCTTTTGCAAGTTTGATAAATTTATGCCTTGTTTTGCTCGTGGTTGCATGTAGCACAAGTGTAAGCAGATATCGATACTACGAGCATTTTGTGTAAGCCAGATGAAACAAAATGCTATCAAAACACATCGTAAAGAGAGAAATTTCAGCTACTTTGAAATCGTAAGGAAAAGTCAAACCTACAAGAATGAAGCCACAAACGAACTTCAAAAATTTTATAAGCTTGTAAAATGCGAGTTTGATAGTGGTAAAAATACATTTAGATACTAAAAGATATCGTAGAAAACAAAATAGATATAAAGGCAATACCATTTACATTGTTACTCATAGCCTAAAATTTACACGCACAATTTGCTGTTAAAAGCTATAAGAACTAAAAAACGAGCAAACAATAAAACAAAGCCACCTAGCAATAAAGCACTGTTTGATAGGTTTAAATTTAGCTATCTATATCGTAAATATTAAGCATTCTCGTATAGGCTATCGCACTAAATCCAACAACAATCACCGTAAAACTATATAAGTCATTATTGTTTAGATTTTTAATCTATTGTGTTTTTATTTAAATTTAAACAAATATAAACTAAAATTATAATTTTATATTTTAATATTAAAATATTGTAATAACGCATTTTAATCTATATAAAAATATAATTTATAGGAGGCTTGATGAAAAAATTTGTTTTGATTGGTATGGCTGGTTTGGCAATTTATGCCGCAGATACATTTAGGCTTGGCGTGGTTGAGGTTAGGGCAAATGAAAATGGCTATAAAAATAGCGATTTGAGTGTGGCAAATATCTATCAAGATGATATGAGCAAAAATAATATCAAAGACATACCGCAAATAGCTAGAATTGCTCCTGGAGTATATTTGCAAAAGCAAGGCTCAAGAGCAGAGCATAATATAAATGTTAGAGGCTTTAACTCAAGACGTGTGCCTGTTTTTATAGATGGCATACCGGTGTATGTCCCTTATGATGCAAATATGGATCTTGGCAGGTTTAGCACCTTTGATGTATCAAGGGTGGATATATCAAAGGGTTTTAACTCAGTTTTATATAGACCAAACACGCTTGGTGGAGCGATAAATATAGTAAGCAAAAGACCAAGTAAGGAGCTTGAAGGTCAGCTTAGATATGGTGTGAGATTTGGCTCTAGTAAAGATACTTTTGCAAATGATGTGAGCTTTGACATAGCGACCAAACAAGAGCTGTTTTATATACAGCTTGGCGGTAGCTATATGGATACAAAGGGCATTCAACTATCTAAGGATTATAAAAGATATCCAGCAAGTGATGAAGATGGCAAAAGTGCTGATAACTCAGGAAAAACGGATAAGAAAATTTCGCTTAAATTAGGCTACACGCCAAATCAAACAGATGAGTATGTTTTAGCTTTCGTCTTGCAAAAAGCACAAAAAGATCAGCCATTTTACGCTGGTAGATACGAAGATGCTGCTAAGAAATACTGGAGATGGCCACAATGGGATAAGCAAAGCGTGTATTTGCTAACGCACACGGCATTTGATAATGTGTATCTAAAAACAAAGAGCTATTATGACACGTTTGAAAATAAATTAAACGCATATGATGACACAACACTAAAGACGCAGAATAAAAATTTTGCATTTAATAGCAAATATGAAGATTATTCTGCTGGATTTGGTGCAGAGATTGGCTATGATGGTGATAAAAATAGCATAAAATTAAGCACGAACTATAAATATGATGTCCATAAAGAACAAAACCTAGCCACGCCAAATAAAACGGCTGAACCAAAACAAACATATAAGGACATGACTTATAGTTTTGGAGTTGAAAATACCTATGCTATAAGCGATGCGACGCGAGTTATACTTGCTATGTCTTATGATATTAAAGATGCTAAGAAAGCTCAAGATTATGGAGAATATATAAAAAAGAGTGAGTATGTGATGTATGATTTTGAAGTGTCTAAACAGACTGCATTTAACTATCAAACCGCTTTAAGGCATAGTTTTAGCGGCGATGATGAGCTTAGTATAAGCTATGCTAAAAAGAGCTATTTTGCAAGTATGAAAGAGCGATACACTAAAGGGCTTCCTAGAAAAAATAAAGAAGAAAAGATACCAAATCCATTTTTAAAACCAGAGATTGCACATCATTATGAGATAGCTTATGGTAAGAATTTTGGCGATAGCGTTAGACTAGATAGTGCCTTGTTTTATTCAAATGTTAAAAACTCAATAGCCCAGGTTAGTATCGGCAACAAAAAACTACAAAACAAAAACCACGATGATGCTAGATATGCTGGATTAGAGCTTAGCTTATCTTACATGACAGATAGCCTAGATATAGGAGCAAACTATACATATATGAGTGCAAAATACAAAAACAAGCCAGACAAAATTTATGATATATCCAAACACAAAGGGTTTTTATGGACGGATGTTAAAATTTTGCCTAGTTTAAGTTTATACCTATCGTGGGAGTTAAGCTCGTATAGGTACTCAAGTCTTGGCTTAAATGGCTATGTTAAAACAGCTGGTTTTGGCGTAGGCAATGCGAAATTTATCTACGCTCCTATAAAATCACTTGTGCTTGAGGCTGGTGTGATGAATGTATTTGATAAAAATTACGCTTATGATGATGGATATTATGAAGAGGGGCGTGTATTTTTCTCAAATGTAACCTATAAATTTTAAGGGTTGATATGCAAAAACTAGCAATTTTACTATGTTTTGTTTGTGTTGCTTGGTGCAATGATGTTGATAGTTATATTAAGCAAAACTCAGAAAATTTTAGCAATACTTCTAAGATAAAACGCGTATATGCAAGCACTCCAACGCTTTTATATTTGCTTTATGCCGTATCAAGGCATAGCATTGTTGGGCTAAATTATGAGTTTAACGAGTTAGAACGTCCATATTTAGATAAAAAGGTAAGAGAACAAGAGGTGGTTGGTGGATTTTTTGGCAAAGCAAAAATCCCAAATTCCGAAAAACTTCTAGCGTTATCACCTGATTTGATTTTGGCAAATAACAATGTCAAACAGCTTGGTAAGCTTAGAGAAATTTTTACTCATGTTAAAAAGCCGATTTTGTATTTTGAGTTAAAAAATTTAGATGATTATATAGTAGCGATAGAAATTTTGGGAGAAGTTTTAGATAAAAAACAACGAGCAAATGAGCTAATAAAATATGCAAAACAAAGCCTTGAATTAAAAAACAAAGTGCAAGATGTGATCGCTAAACACAGCTTAAAAAAGCCTAGAGTGTATTATGCACAAGGATTTGATGGGCTACTTAGTGAGTGCGAAGGCTCACCACATGCTTTACTTATAGCTTTATCTGGTGCAAACAACGTTCATAAATGCGAAAATATTAGCGAATATGGCAGAGTTAAGCTTAGCTTTGAGCAGGTGCTAACATATCAGCCAGATGTTATTTTGGTATATGAAAAAAGCTTTTATGATAGAATTTTTACTGATAAAAAGTGGTCTTTGCTAAAAGCTGTAAAAGACAAAAAGGTGTATTTAATACCGCGTAAGCCTTTTAGTTGGTTTGATAGACCGCCGTCTTTTATGAGATTTTTGGGGCTTAGGTGGCTTGTGAGTTTAAATTACAATGAGTATTTTGATATAGATATGGTATCTGAAACAATTGAGTTTTACAAGCTATTTTTGGATGTAAATTTAACTCAAGAACAGGCAAAGGAAATCCTTGCAAAATAAAAATACATTTGCGTTTTTTGTGCTTTTATCGCTTTGCTTTGGGTTAATTATATTTTCACTTTTTATAGGCAAATACTCTTTGTCGGCTAGTGAGTATTTAAGCTATTTTAATGCCTTGATTAAAGGCGATGTGAGCAGACATTTAGATATTCATACTGTGTTTTTTGAGCTTAGATTTCCACGTGTTTTAGCCTGTGTTATCATCGGTGCTGCACTTAGTATTTCTGGTAGTGCGTATCAGGCGATGTTTGTTAATCCGCTTGTTTCACCGTCGATTTTGGGTGTATTAAGTGGGGCTGGATTTGGTGCGGCACTTGGTATGTTTTTTGGTTTGACGCCTTTTTATGTTGGGCTTAGCACCTTTGTTTTTGGGGTCGTTGCTGTATGTGTTTCGCTTGGATTTGTTATTGTGTTTAACTCTGGTAAGGGCATTATACTTTTGGTGCTTGGTGGCATTATTAGCTCATCTTTTTTTACCTCGTTGCTTTCTATTTTAAAATATGCAGCCGATCCAAATGATACTTTGCCAAACATTACATATTTTTTAATGGGAAGTTTGTCTTTTGCTAGTGCTAAGGCGGTATTTTGGGCTGCTTTGCCTATGCTTTTTGGCATTGTTATGCTCTGTTTTTGTTTTAAGGGGCTAAATGCATTAAGCCTTGGCGAAGAAGAGGCAAAATCGCTTGGTATAGATGCGATGAGATTTAAAATTTTTGTTATTATTTTGGCTACATTTATCTCAGCACTTAGCGTTAGTATGGCTGGAGTGATAGGCTGGATAGGGCTTATCGTACCGCATATTACTAGATTTTTATTCTCATCAGATAACAAGATAGTTCTGCCTTTTTCAGCACTCATTGGCGCTATGTTTTTGCTCGTTTGTGATGATTTGTCACGCATTTTGTTTGAGTATGAAATTCCAATAGGCATAATTACATCGCTCATTGGCATACCGGTTTTTGTAGCTATTTTATTTAGAGTTAAGGGTGGTTTTGGTGCTAATTAGTTTAAAAAATGTAAGTTTTGCTTATCAAAAAAAGATAGTTTTAAATGATATTAGTTTTGACATAGATCAAAGTATGAGTGTGCTAGGGGCAAATGGGAGTGGTAAAAGCACACTTTTAAAGATAATGCTAGGGTTTTTACCATATCGTGGTAGGGTTGAAATTTTAGGTAAAGATGTTAAAGAGTATAGCAAAAATGCACTATCAAAACTCATAGCTTATATACCACAATCTCACACTTTAGCTTATGAATATAGCGTGTATGATTTAGTGCTTATGGGGGCTATTTCACGAACACCGCTACTTTCAAGCTATACAAAACAAGATAGACAAAAGGCGCTCTTTTATATAGAAAAAATGGGCATAAGTGAGCTAAAAAATGAGTCTTATACAAAGATTAGTGGCGGTCAAAGGCAGTTAGCATATATTGCTCGTGCGTTAATGCAAGAAGCAAGGATAATTTTTATGGATGAGCCAACAAATGGACTTGATTTTGGTAATCAAATAAAGCTTTTAAATATATTAAAATCACTTATTAGCGATGGATATCATATAGTTCAAACCACGCATCATCCACGACATGCTCTGTATGTTACAAAAAGCTCTTTATTGCTAAGGGGCGGAAAAATTTTAGAGTTTGGTGAGAGCAAAAGTATTATAACAACACAAAATATTAATAGACTTTATGATATAAAATATGAAAATTTTAAGGAAGTATTATGAAAACAAATATTGACAGTATTGATTTTAACGAGCTTTATAAAGCCCAAAGAGATCTTAGTCTAAGTAGCGTAAAAACACAAGATGATTGGGACAAAAAGGCTCCTAGCTTTAACGAAAGTGCATTAAAAAGCACTTATGCTGATGAATTTTTAAATCTTGTTAATTTGCATGGCGTTAGCAGTGTGCTTGATTTTGCTTGTGGGGCTGGAGCTTTGAGTTTGAAGGTAGCAAAACTTGTAGATAGAGTATATGCGTATGATTATTCAGAGCAAATGCTTTATTTTTTAAATCAAAATGCTAAAAACGAAGAGATTAAAAATATAAAAACAGAGCAAAAGGCGTTTGAAGATAGTTGGGATGAAGTGCCAATTTGTGATGTTGTGTTTGCTTCAAGATGTTTAGAGGTTGATGATTTAAAAGCTGTCGTTTCAAAGCTAATATCAAAGGCAAAAAGAAGCGTTTATATGAGTTTTAAAGTGCAAAAAAGCTTTGTTGAAAAAGAGATTTTAACCGCCATTAATCGCAAAGTGCAAGCAAAGCCAAATTTTATATATCTTATAAATATCCTTGTTGGCATGGGTTATTTGCCTAGAGTTGAGTATATTTATAGCCCAAATTGTTCTAAAATTTTGTGCGAAGATGATTTAATGCAAAAAGTGCAGTGGAGCTTAAATGATACTTTAAACAAAGATGAGATAAAGGCTTTAAAAGAGTATTATCAAAGTGGCAAAAAAGCTTATGAAGCCCCTATGATATGGGCTTTCATAGCTATAGATTTAGATAAAAAAGTAGATTAAAATTGCACCTAAAAATAGTCGATAAATTACAAATGGCGTCATGCTCATACGAGAGATAAGGCTCATAAATAGCTTAACGCATAAATACGCACTAACGCCGCTTATAAGCACACCAAGCCCTATCTCGTCCCATGCTATGTGATTTGATGATTTGATTAAATCAAGTGTTTTTAACCCACCTGCTAAAAATATAACAGGAATAGAGAGTAAAAACGAAAAATTTGCACTGGTTATACGAGAAAAACCAAGCAGTAATGCCATGCTAATTGTAACGCCAGATCTAGATACTCCAGGTATTAGTGCAAGAGCTTGTGCTACGCCTATGATTAGAGCAATTTTTATTGTGATGTTGGCTTCGTTTTTAAAGCCAACTCTTTTGTCTGCTAGATATAAAATTATGCCAAAAATTATCGTTGTAGCCGCTATAACAAGCGGACTTCTAGCGTATGTTTCGATGTGGTCTTTGGCAAATAAACCAAACAATCCAGCCGGAATTGTCCCAAATCCAACAGCCCATACAAGCATACTCTCGCCAACATTTTTGCGTTTTATAATCGAGCTTAAAAAATCACCCACTAGCTTTGAAATTCTATCTTTAAAATAAAACAAAATCGCAAGTAGCGTCCCAACATGCACCGCTACATCAAACGCCAATCCTTGATCGTCCCAGCCAAAAATTTCAGGCACTAAGACTAAGTGAGCAGAGCTAGATATCGGCAAAAACTCACTTACGCCTTGCACCAAAGCTAAGACTATGATCTGAATTATATCCATAAATTAAGCCATTATTTTAGTTTTGATAGCACAAAATCGCTTAGCTTTTCAGGCGTGAAGCCAAAATGAGCAAACAACTCATCAGCTTTTGCACTCTCGCCAAAACTTGACATAGCATAAATTTCATCAGCATATTTATACCACTCAAGTGCTGAGGCAGCTTCGACTGCTATTTTTAGGCTATTTTTGTTAAACACTCTATCTAAATACTGAGCGTCTTGCTTAGATATCAAATCATAGCACGGAGCCGATACTACGCTTGTATTTATGCCTTTTGCTTGTAAAATTTCAGCCGTTTTTACGCACAGGCTTACTTCGCTACCACTTGCTATTAGTGTTACTTTTGCGTCTTGATGCTCTTTTAGTAAATAAGCACCGTTTGCTACATCGCCATAGACTGGCTCATTTAGTGGCTCAAGCCCTTGACGGCTAAGCACAAATGCCGATGGAGCATTTAGGTTTAGGGCTGTTTGCCATGATTTTGCATTTTCGTTGCCATCTGCTGGACGGAAAGTGTAGAAATTTGGCATAGCTCTAAATTGGCTAAGTTGCTCGATAGGCTGATGTGTTGGGCCATCTTCACCAACGCCTATGCTATCGTGCGTAAGGACAAAAAAGTGCTTAATCCCCATTAATGCCGCCACTCTAGCACTCGGTTTTAAATAGTCGCTAAAGATAAAAAATGTCGCCGAAAATGGTAAAAACAATCCATATCTTGCAAATGCGTTGTTTATGGCTGCCATTGAGTGTTCGCGTATGCCGTAGTGTATGTTGCGTCCATGTGGGAAATCGCCCATATTTTTTAGCTCAGTTTTATTTGACGGAGCTAGATCTGCTGAACCACCGATAAATCCAGGCACAGCGTTTGCAATGGCATTTAATATAGCGTGATTACTGTCTCTTGTTGCTGTTTTTTTGCCTGTAAAGTCTGGATATGAAATTTTACTAAAATCAGGATTTAGTAGGCTGTTTAAAATTTTCTTTGTTTGCTCGTTTAAATTTTGAACTTTTTCATTCCATATTTTTTCGCTTAACTCGCCTTTTTCAAGTGCTACTCTAAATCTTAAAAGCACATCTTCAGGTATAAAAAATTTCGCATCTGGGTTAAATCCGGCTTGTATTTTTGCCTCTTTTATTACATATTCGCCAAGCGGTGCTCCGTGGCTATGATGGCTTCCTTCAAGCTTATTTGCACCTTTTGCAATTGTTGTATTTGCGATGATTAAGTAAGGTTTTTCTTTTTCTTTTGCTTGAGATAGTGCAAATTCTATCTCGTCATAATTATGCCCATCAATTGTCGCTACTTCAAAGCCCTGTGCTTCAAATCTAGCTTTAACATTTTCACTCCATGCTATGCTTGTATCGCCTTCTATTGTTATGCGGTTTGAATCATATATGATGACTAGGTTATCAAGCACTAAATTTCCAGCCATAGCGCATGCCTCGTAGCTTATGCCCTCTTGCAAATCGCCATCGCCACAAAGGCAATAAACTTTGTGATTAATTATCTCATTTTCTGGAGTGTTTAGTAAATTTGCCGCATATTTTGCCGCCATAGCTAGTCCTACTGCGTTTGCTACGCCTTGACCAAGCGGACCAGTAGCTATCTCTACACCTGGAGTATTAATCTCTGGATGACCTGGAGTTTTTGAGCCAAGTTGGCGAAAATTTTTAAGCTCATCTAAGCTTAAATCATATCCACTTAAATGCAAAAAGCTATACACCAAACTACTAGCGTGACCACCGCTAAATACTAAACGATCGCGGTTTAGCCAGTTTGGATTTTTTGGATTGTGATTTAAGAAATTACAAAGCACAGTAACGATATCGGCTAATCCCATTGGAGCACCTGGGTGACCGCTATTTGCTTTTTGCACCATATCAGCACATAAAAATCTAATTGTATCGGCTTGTTTTTTTAGCATATTTTTTACCTTTTTTATATTTGTAGAAATTTTTATGGATTTTACTATAATAGGGCTTAAAATTTTTAGTGTGTTTAAAAATTTTTAAGGCTCAATTTAGCCTAAATCAAATAAAATGGGCTTTAAGCTATGATTTTGCCGATAAAAATTAAGTATATATATCACTCAAAAATTTCAGAAGCGAAATTTAAAGAATTTTAAAACTTTTTTCAAAAAATGTTTCTGTGAAACGATAAAAGCCATATCAATGAAATTGAGAGTTTTGTGCTTTTGCAAAGCATAGATTAAGCAAATTTAAAGGCATAAAAATAGATAACTTTTTGTTGCACTTAAAAGAGTGTGAGTTTAGATTTAAAACTTGCAAAAATCTCTATCAAATTTTACTAAAATTGATAAGAAAAAATAGGATTAAGTTAAATTGATCCAAATTTAATTAGAGTTTGATTAGCTCATGATTGCTTGTGTTTGAGCGATAAATTTATGAGTAAAGATAGCGTAAGCACACTATCTTATACTAGATGTTTATTTATAAGCGCTTTTACCACGTCGTTTATGGCATTTGGCAATTTTTCTAAAGCGGTTAGGATTTTATCTATTAGCTCATTTTTTGCCTTGATTGCACCATCAACGCCCATTAAATTTGTAAATGAGTTTTTCTCACTGTCATTATGCACTGGTTTTCCAGCCTTGCTCTCGTCGCTTGTTGCGTCAATTATATCATCTTGTATTTGAAATGCCAATCCTAAATCAATGCCGATGCTATAAATTTCATTGCACATCTTCTCATCTGCACCAGCTATAACGGCCCCCATTTTTAACGCAGCAGCTATTAATTTGGCTGTTTTGTGAATGTGTAGGAATTTTAACTCATCCAGGCCAAGCAGGGTATTTTCAAAATGACAATCAAGTGCTTGTCCTAGCACCATGCCACTCATGCCACCATTTTGGCTTAAAATTTCAACACATTTTATGCGTATATCTGCACTTAAATCAGCCTGTGAAATTTCATAAAAAGCCTGCGTGTTTAACGCATCGCCTACAAGCACTGCTGTAACTTCGTCGTATCTTACATGAAGTGTTGACACTCCGCGGCGAAGTGGGGCATTATCCATGACTGGCAAATCATCGTGGATAAGCGAATATGTGTGAAGCATCTCAAGCCCTAAAGCCACTCTCATTGCACTTTGTGTAAGTTCTGGCTTTAAGGCATTTACTACACCTAAAAGCAAGTTTGCGCGAAAGTGTTTGCCGCCGGCTTTTAACATATCTTTTAAAGCGTTGTTATAATGCGGATGAAAACTAACGACATTTGGTAAATTTTTATCTAAAAATTTTACAAAATCACTCATTATCTCTCCCTTACAACTCTTGCAAAAAAGTCAAAATTGTTACGTGTAAATAAAAGCAAAAAACTACTTTGTTTATCGATTTTTTCTAGCATATCTTTATAGGTTTTTACCCTATCATTATTTACTTGTAAAATTTTATCATTTTTGGCTATTCCAAATGCGTGTGCTGGAGTATCTTCAATGACTTTTGTAACAATTAGTTCTTTATCCACTACAATGCCCCATGGCAAAAGTATCTCGCCTAAACTTACGCCATATGCGTCTATGTCTGTATTTTTAGATGTTAAGGTATCTAGTGTGGCAGCAACTTTTGGCGAAATTTCATCTATGCTATTATCTTTTAGTTTTATCTCTCCAGAAACCGGAATAAATAGCTTAATCTCTTCATTATCTCGTAAAATTTTAAACTCTAAAATTGAGCCTTTTGGTGCAAATAAAACCTTTTCATTTAGCCATCTTATGCCCTTTGGTGCAGTATTATCAACGCTTAAAATTTTATCCTTTGGCATTAGTGCCTTTCCTCGCCCAAGAGGATCGGCGCTTGCTACGTAAAAACCAGTTTCATTTTCGGTAAAACTCACGCCTATGTCGCCGTAATACACATCATCATACGCGGCAAAATGTTTAAGATAGCGAACAGGGATAAATTTATTGTCTCCTATGGCTAATCCTACTAATTTACAACAAGCTGAATTAAGCTGTGCCGTGATATTTACATCAAAATTTAACTCATCAAAATCCCCAAGAGTGGAACCAAAAGCCTTAACATGCCCCATTATGCTAGCGTTTGAATCACTTAATGTAGCTACCCATGTAGCTTTGTTGAATTTTGTATCATCGTTTTCATCGACCATGTCAGGGACGTGTAAATTTTGATTTGATTTTACTAGATACAATCCTAAAAATGGATCAAATTTTACATAATCATTTATCGCAGTATCAGAGTTTTTAACTACAGCGATTAATTCAGGTGTGATTGCTATACCATAGTTGCCATTAACAGACACAATAGAGTCTTTGTTTTTTTCAAAACAAGCATTAAAATCATCTTGGGTAGGACGAGGAGCTGCTAATGTTAAAATACAAATAGATGCTAATAAAAGTAGCTTTTTCACGCTTGTTCCTTTATAGTTTAAAATTTCCAAAATTTCCCATGCCGCCTAGCATATCGGCTGCCATGCCCTTGCTGTCATCGGCTACCATTTTTATCACATCATTTATGGCTGATATAAGTAAAATTTGAAGACTTTCTTTGTCTTCTAATAAGCTATCGTCGATGTTTATGTCTATTATTTCACCTTTTCCGTTTGCTTTGACAAATATCATTCCACCACCACTTTTTGTGCTATACTCTTTGCTTTCGCGCAATTCATCTAACTCACGTGCTTTTTGTTGCACTTGAGTTAAGATATCTCCCATTTTTGAAAAGTCAAAATCTTTAAACATTACATAAATCCTTTGCAAAAAATAGTCAAGATTATAACAAAATAATTATAAAATTAAAAAATTTTATAATTTAATTTAAAATAAATTATTTTTTGCTATAATCGCAGTTTTTACAAAATTTAGAACTAAAATTTATAACAACGATAGACAAGGAAACATAATGGCAAAAGATGATGTTATAGAGATAGATGGTAATGTTGTAGAGGCTTTGCCAAATGCAACTTTTAAAGTTGAGCTTGACAACAAGCACGTTATTTTATGTCATATTGCTGGCAAGATGAGAATGCATTATATAAAGATAATGCCTGGCGATAGAGTAAAAGTCGAATTAACCCCATATAGTTTAGATAAGGGCAGAATAACTTACCGTTATAAATAATTTCTTGTTATCTTAATTTCCTAGATTAAAATCGTATAACTTAGTTTATAATCTGCGACGCATTTGAGCATAATTGCTTTATTAATCTACACTAAGTAATGTGAGCAATTGTGCTTATAAGAATATTTAAAGTTACTTTTCGGTACAATCCAACTTTTGCAACCAAAGCTGTATGAAGAACTATTTTTAAAATTTATCACTTTATTTTAAAAATAGTTGGTTTAGGCGTTCGCTAAACCTGTGTGCAGTTTGCTAAAAAGTGAAATAATTTTTTAGGAGACACAATGAAAGTTCGTCCTTCTGTTAAGAAGATGTGTGACAAATGCAAAATTGTCAAACGTAGCGGTATCGTACGCGTTATCTGCGAAAATCCAAAACATAAGCAAAGACAAGGATAAGCAATGGCACGTATAGCAGGTGTAGATTTACCAAACAAAAAAAGAATAGAGTATGGTCTTACATATATCTATGGTATAGGTCTTTACAAGTCACGTCAAATTCTTGACGCTGTTGGCATCTCTTATGACAAGAGAGTTAATGAGTTAAGTGAAGATGAGGCTGCGGCTATCCGTAAGGAAATTCAAGAACATCACATTGTTGAGGGTGATCTTAGAAAGCAAGTTGCTATGGATATCAAGGCTCTTATGGATCTTGGTAGCTATCGTGGTCTTCGCCATAGAAAAGGTCTTCCAGTTCGTGGTCAAAAGACTAAGACAAATGCTAGAACTCGCAAGGGTAAGCGTAAAACCGTCGGTGCAGCGACTAAATAATTAAGGATAGACAATGGCAAAAAGAAAAATCGTTAAGAAAAAAGTCGTAAGAAAAAGTATAGCAAAAGGCATTGTTTATATCAGTGCAAGTTTTAACAATACTATGGTAACAGTAACTGACGAGATGGGAAATGCAATAGCTTGGAGTAGTGCTGGTGGTCTTGGATTTAAAGGCAGCAAAAAATCAACTCCATATGCAGCACAACAAGCAGTTGAAGATGCGCTAAGCAAGGCGAAAGAGCATGGCATAAAAGAGGTTGGCATAAAGGTTCAAGGTCCAGGTAGTGGACGCGAGACAGCAGTTAAGAGCGTAGGTGCAGTAGAGGGCATAAAGGTTACATTCTTAAAAGATATAACTCCACTTGCACACAATGGTTGCAGACCACCAAAACGCCGCCGCGTCTAAGAATAAGAATTAGGAGAAATTTATTATGGCTAGATATACAGGACCAGTTGAAAAATTAGAAAGACGTCTTGGTGTTTCTCTTGCACTTAAAGGTGAGAGAAGACTTGCTGGAAAGAGTGCTTTAGATAAGCGTCCTTTTGCACCAGGTCAGCACGGACAAAGAAGAGCAAAAATAAGTGAATATGGCTTACAGCTTCGCGAAAAACAAAAAGCTAAATTTATGTATGGTGTTAGCGAAAAGCAGTTTCGTCGCTTGTTTCAGGAAGCGGCTAGACGCGAAGGCAATACGGGTGCTTTATTAGTTCAACTTTTAGAGCAAAGACTTGATAACGTAGTTTATAGAATGGGTTTTGCGACAACTCGTCGCTTTGCTCGTCAGCTTGTAACTCACGGACACATTCTTGTAAATGGCAAGAGAGTTGATATACCATCATATAGAGTTGAGCCAGGTGCTAAAATAGAGATTATAGAAAAGTCTAAAAACAACCCACAAATTATTCGTGCAGTTGATTTAACGGCACAAACTGGTATTGTTGGCTGGGTTGATGTAGAAAAAGATAAGAAATTTGGAATTTTTACAAGAAATCCTGAAAGAGAAGAGGTTATCATTCCTGTTGAGGAAAGATTAATAGTAGAGCTTTACTCAAAATAATAAAAGGCTTAATGATGAGAAAAATTACTACATCAGCTTATACGCCAACTGAGATAAAGATAGAAAGCGTAAGTGCAAATGTAGCAAGAGTAATTGCATATCCATTTGAAGCCGGATATGCTGTAACACTTGCACATCCACTTCGTAGATTGCTTTTTACTAGTACTGTAGGTTTTGCACCAACAGGCGTTAAGATAAAAGGCGTAAGTCATGAGTTTGATAGTTTGCGTGGCATGCTTGAAGATGTTGCATTATTTATAATTAATTTAAAAAATTTACGCTTTAAACTCAAAAATGATAGTCACAGAGAGGTTATTGAGTATAGTTTTAAGGGTTCAAAAGAGATAACCGGAGCAGATCTTTGTAATGATATTGTTGAAGTTGTAAATCCAGATGCATATCTTGCTACTTTAAATGACGATGCTGAGCTTAATTTTAGTTTGATTATTCAAAAAGGTATCGGATATGTATCAAGCGAGGATCTAAGATCTGATATTGATGATGAGTATATAGCACTGGATGCATTCTTTACACCGGTTAAGAAAGCTGTTTATGATATAGAAAATGTCCTTGTTGAAGATACTCCTGATTTTGAAAAAATAGTATTTACTATTACAACTGATGGACAGGTTAAACCACTTGAGGCATTTAAAAATGCACTTGAGGCTATGTATCAGCAGATGTCAGTTTTTAAGGGTGTGCTAGATATTGATGTTGATGCTCCAGTTACTAGTGCAAGTGTAGGAAGTGAATATTCTAGATTGCTTTCTAGTGTAGAAGAGTTAAATTTAAGTGCTAGAAGCTTTAATTGCATTGATAAAGCAGAGATAAGATATATAGGTGAGCTTGCTTTAATGGACGAAAAAGAGCTTTCAGAACTTAAAAATTTAGGCAAAAAATCTCTTGATGAGATAAAAGCTGTCATGGAAGAGATAGGCTATCCTGTTGGGGTTGCGCTGTCAAAAGAAGTAAAAGAACAGCTTAAAAACAAGATTGCCGAGCTTAAAACACAAATGAGTTCAATATAAAATTAAGGAAACAAAATGAGACATAAACATGGTTATAGAAAGCTTGGCAGAACATCGTCTCATCGTTCTGCTTTGCTTAAAAATCTTGCTATAGCAATAATTAAAAGCGAAAAAATCGAGACAACTTTGCCTAAAGCAAAGGAACTTAGAAGTTATATTGAAAAATTAATAACAAGAGCAAGAAAAGGTGATTTTAACGCGCATAGAGCGGTATTTGCTAGTTTGCAAGATAAAGAAACTACAAAAAAACTAGTGACAGAAATTGCACCAAAATACGCAAACAGAAATGGTGGATACACTAGGATAGTAAAAACTCGCGTTAGACGTGGTGATGCTGCTGAGATGGCATATATCGAGCTAGTAAGCGAATAATAAGGAAAATGTAATGAAAAAAGAGATTCATCCAGAATATATTGAAAGCACAGTTACATGTGCTTGTGGAAATACATTTAAAACTATGTCAAATAAGGGTGAGATAAGAGTTGATATATGCTCTGAGTGCCATCCATTTTTCACTGGTAGTGAAAAGATAGTAGATAGTGCTGGTCGCGTTGAGAAATTTAAGAAAAAATACGCTTTAAAATAATATTTTGATCTACTTTATTCCTACACCCATTGGGAATTTAAAAGATATCTCGCTTCATGCATTAGAGATTTTGCGTGAATGCGAGATAGCATTTTGCGAGGATACTCGCATAAGCAAGTCCTTAATAAATTTATTAAATGAACGTTTTAATGCAAATATTAAAATATCAAAATTTATACCGTTTCACACACATAATGAAAATGAAATTTTAGCTAGCTTAAATGATGAAATTTTATCAAAAAATATAGCTGTGCTTAGCGATGCTGGTATGCCTGGCATTAGTGATCCAGGGATTTCTTTTGTAAAATATGCTATTAAAAATAGTCTTAAGTATGAAATTTTAAGTGGTGCAAATGCGGCTTTGCTTTGTGTTGTGGCTAGTGGATTGTGCGAAAAAGAGTTTATTTTTTTAGGATTTTTGCCAAATACTGGAACTCAAAGAAATCAGGCTATACAAAATGCGTTAAATCAAGCATATCCATGCGTAATATACGAAAGTCCAAAAAGAATTTTAAACTTAATTGAAAAAATTGTAGAAATTGATCCAAGTAGGCAAATATTTGCCATCAAAGAAGCTACAAAAAAATTTGAAACGAAATTTCATGGTTTAGCAAAAGATGTGTTAATACAGCTTCAAAATGCAAATTTAAGTGGCGAATGGTGCGTTGTGGTTCAAAATTCAGAAAAAAACTCTCTTGAAAAAATAAGCATAAAAGACATTATGCTATTGCAGATCCCACCAAAACAAAAGGCAAAACTTATATCCAAAATTAGCGGCAAAGATGCAAAAACAATATATAAAGAGATTATTTCGGGGTGATATAGCAAAGTTTATATCTGCCTTCTTTATTAACTAATTATCGTGCATTAAATTTTAATCAATTTATTTCTTTAGTATCAATTTAACCCAAATCAAACAAAATAAACTTTCTTAAAGAGTGCTAAAGCGATTTTATTAATGCTATTTTCAGCAACAAACAAAGCGAAGTTCTTCATAGGGATAGCGACTTAAGCTATCATCTTGTAACGAGCGAAGCGAAGTTAAAAACCAAACCATCAAAAACACACCCATCATTTAAGAATTCCCAAAACAAATTTAAAGAATTTTAAAACTTTATTTCAAGAAACATTTTTGCTACGCAAAAAAGCGTTATACTTGTTTTATGCAAACATCACTTCGTGAGCGTTACATCTGTTTTACAGAAACATCACTTCGTGAGCACTTTGCTTGTTTTACAGAAACCTGTCTCGTTTCACTCGCCACCGCTACACTTGTTTTCAAGGAAACATTTTACTTCGTAAAAACGCTTCGCTTGTTTTGACATTGATTTAAAAGCCAATAAAGTTAGTGAAATTTTAGAATTTGGTTTATGCAAAATTTTAAAGTAAATTTGTGTATACCACAGCTAGATAAAAATCATATCAATAAATAGATTTCTTGTGCTTACACTCTTTAAAAAATGATAAAAGTAGCTTAAAAGTGTGTTTTGCTTGTAGCTACGAATGAAGTGATAATAATCTAGAAAATCTTTATAAATTTTAATAAAATTGATAATGTAAATATGGCTGTGTTAAATTGATTTTTAGTATTTTTAAATTCTATGGATAATAATTCATGCTTTACGCTCTTTAGATAAGATTAAAATTTACCTTAGCTTTTTAATTTAAATAAATTTTGTTTGGCGAAATTTTAAATATTATTTACAATTTTAATGTTATGCTTGATTTGTTTTTAATGAAAATAAAAAATAGTTTTTTGTTTGTAGATACAAGATATAATTTGTTGTAAATCATTTTAAGCAAATAAAACAATATTTCTTGAAAGTGTTTAACATAAAAGTTGATTGCACTAATATTATTGTAAGGTGGCAAATAAAGTAAATTTACATGAATAACATTTACAAAGCTCCTATTATCTACTTACAGCCACGAGTGTAGTAAAGTTAAAAGTCTTATTAGGCACACTAGTAAATAAAGGTAGGTTTAGTTGATTAAACTGAAAAAGCAGTTTGTAGATACAAAATTTGGATTAAGATTGAATATCTAAAATTGTGCAAGAAACAATCTTATGGTTTTTACTGAATTTAAAAGATTAATTAACTAAGCGCTAACTGAAATTTTACTAATTTGTTAATGGATTGTTTAAATGTATAAAAGTAACATTTTAAATTATATTTAGGATTAAATTTTAGTTAAATAAGTAAAATTTTACTTGATTTTAGCTATCATCTCAAGCATGATAATATATGGAAAACAACTATTTTTACATGTGCTAGAAAGACATCCAAAAAAGATAGAAGAGATCTATTTGTCAAAGGAGTGCGATAAAGCATTATTTAATAAAATTTGTGGTGCTGGTGCAAAGATAATTCGCATAGATAATCAAAAGGCTCAGTCGTTAGCACGTGGTGGCAATCATCAGGGTTTTTTGGCTAAGGTTGGCAAGTATGAATTTGCTAATATAAATGATATAAAAAAGTTAAAATTTATAGCACTTTTGTATGAGATAAGTGATGTTGGCAACATTGGAGCCATTGTCAGAAGTGCATACGCACTTGGTTGCGAAGCCATCGTGGTTATTGGCAAGAGCTTAAATGTAGAGGGTGTGCTTCGTGCTAGTAGTGGTGCAGCCTATGAAATGCCTATTGCGTTATTTGATGATGGGCTTACGTTGATAAATGAGCTTAAGCAAGTTGGCTTTAGTGTTTATGCAAGTGCAAATGGTGGCAAAAATATAAATGAGATGAAATTTAATAATAAAGTAGCGTTGATAATGGGAAGCGAAGGTGACGGGATACCAGCAAAAGCGATTAAAAAATGCGATGCGTGTATCGGTATAAAACTAAAAAATAACTTTGACTCTCTAAATGTCAGTGCGGCATTCGCAATAATATGCAATAGGATAGTAAATGAATGATTTAAATATATTAAAAGAAGTTGGCATTAAGGAAGTATCGCGTAAGACACATATAGGTCCTGAATATTTAGAGTGCATAATAAACAAGGATTTTGAAAAACTAGTTCGAATAAATGTACATGGATATATTAAAATTTTGCAACGCGAATACGGCTTAGACTTAAGCGAATGGCAGAATGAATTTGATGAGTTTTGCAAGGAGTATCAGCTTAAAGACATCAAAAGAACAACAATAACTCCAAAAATAAAATCCTACACTGGTTCGCCTACTACACTTTCTGGTGGTTTTGCTGGTTGGTTGTTGTGGCTTGTGCTTATAGCTGGTTTTGCTGTGGCGGCATACTATTTTGAAGCACATAATTATATAGAAAAAATTCCTTCGTTTTTTGATGATAAAAATATGAGTGTAAATTATTCTGATAATGCGACCATAAAAGAGCTTAGTAAAAATATTTTGATAAATGAAAAAAATATTTCCAATATCGATATACAAAGCGATTTTGATACAAACGTAAGTATATCAATAACAATACCAACAAAATCAAATGATAATAATACATCTGCTATCTTACAAACACCACAAATAAAATTAAGCGATGAATCTATGCAAGACATGGATAAAAATCAGAGTGAAAAAACAACACAAAAAGATCAGATATCTGTTGATGCTACTACAAGTAGCCTAGGTGAGTTAGTGGCAAAAACAAGCAAAGCTAAAATTTTACCAAAATCAAATGTTTGGCTTGGAGTTATAGATTTAAAAACAAAAGCAAAAAAATCTTTAACAACATCAAAAGAGTATGAACTAGATATGAGCGGAGAGTATCTGGTGATATGCGGTAATGGCAATGTTGTGCTACACACTGATAGTGGCACAAAAAGCTTTGATGGATCTCGTGCTGCTAGGTTTATAGTAAGTGGTGGCGAAATTAGATTGCTTACTTATGATGAGTTTGTGTCACTTAATGGTGGCAAATCATGGTAAGATGCCTAACAATATTTGTGTTTTTTGTATATTTTGCAAATGCCGAAGTGATAAAATTTTACACCGACAAGACAAGTTCGCCAATACTTTTAACTAAAGCCATAAATACAAGTATAGAAAACTCAGGTGCTTTTATAAGAGGCATCAACGAATATCAAGCAAATGAGCCTTACTCTTATGAGGTTGAAATTTTAGATTATGATTATGACAGATTAAGTTCGTCTCTTTTACTAAATGGTCTTAAAGTATTGCAATATGAAAATAATAACGAAAATTTTAGTATAGTTTTAGATATAAAAAATGTCAGGTTAAATACCGCCAAAATCGACTTTAATTCAGAGATTGTATTACAAAAAACAACTACGCCTTACATTATATCATTAAAAGGTGCAAATAGCGTTACCGTCCGCCCAAATCAAGCCAGTGAATGGGTTGCAGATATACGCATTTATGATAGATATTTAAACCAAATTAGAGTTATAAAAAATGAAAACGTTTCTGATTTTATAACAATAAATATACAGGCAAATGAATATTATGCTTTTATAGATGATGCTGTAGATATTAACAATATAAGAGGCGGAGTAAAATTAAGCTATAAATAAGGAGCTTTGAATGTTTGATGAGATTAGGTTTAATACAATTGAAAGATTGCCAAATTATGTATTTGCTGAAGTAAATGCCATAAAAATGGCTGCACGTAGAAATGGTGATGATATAATTGATTTTTCAATGGGCAATCCAGAAGGTCGAACGCCACAACATATTGTTGATAAGTTGTGCGATAGTGCACAAAAAGACAAAACACATGGTTATTCTGCAAGCGCTGGAATATATAAGCTTCGTCTAGCTATATGTAACTGGTATAAAAGAAAATATGGCGTAAATTTAGATCCAGATACCGAAGCTGTTGCAACAATGGGTAGCAAAGAGGGGTTTGTGCATTTGGTTCAAGCTATCACAAATCATGGTGATGTAGCTGTCGTGCCAGATCCAGCATATCCTATACACACTCAGGCGTTTTTACTAGCTGGTGGAAATGTCGCGAAGATGCCACTTGTGTATAATGAAAATTTTGAGCTAGATGAAAATAGATTTTTCCAAGATTTAGTAAATACCATGAAATATTGCTCTCCAAAGCCAAAATTTGTTGTTGTAAATTTCCCACATAATCCAACTACCGTAACCGTTCAAAAAAGCTTTTATGAGCGTTTAGTCGCACTATCTAAAAAAGAGCGTTTTTATATTATTTCAGATATTGCCTATGCTGATTTGACATTTGACGGCTACAAGACGCCTAGTATTTTTGAAGTGGATGGTGCTAAAGATGTAGCGGTTGAATGTTACACTTTATCAAAAAGCTACAATATGGCTGGTTGGCGCGTAGGGTTTGTTTGTGGCAATAAAAGACTGTGTTCGGCTTTAAAAAAGATAAAATCATGGCTTGATTATGGCATGTTTACGCCAATACAAGTTGCAGCGACGATAGCGCTAGATGGCGATCAGGGTTGCGTAGATATGCAAACTAAAATTTATGAAAAACGCAGAGATGTATTGCTTGATGCAATGTCTCAAGCTGGATGGGATATGGGTAAGCCACAGGCTAGTATGTTTGTGTGGGCAAGACTTCCAAAAGAAGCGGCACATATGGGTAGTCTTGAATTTTCTAAACAACTTTTGACAAAGGCATGTGTAGCGGTAAGTCCTGGTATTGGATTTGGAGAGACCGGCAATGATTATGTAAGAATAGCTCTAATTGAAAATGAAAATCGAATACGTCAAGCCTCAAGAAACATAAAGAAATTTTTAAAAGAGATGCAATGAATGTAGCTATACTTGGTGTTGGAACCGTTGGAGAGCAAGTAGTTAAAATTTTAGAAACAAATCAAAAACTAATCTCGGCTCGTGCAGGAAAAGAGATAAGACCAGTAATTGGAGTTGTGAGAAATACTTTAAAAAAGCGTGATATTAAAATGCCAATTACTGATGATATGGAGACGGTATTAAAACGAGATGACATAGATGTTTATGTTGAATTAATGGGTGGTATAGATAGACCATATCGCATAGTTAGTGAAATTTTAAAGCGCAAAAAACCAGTCGTAACGGCAAACAAGGCACTTTTGGCATATCACAGATATGAGCTTGAGAGTCTAGCTGGTAAGACGCCATTTGGATATGAAGCAAGTGTTGCAGGTGGTATTCCGGTGATAAAAAGCTTACGTGAAGGCTTAAGTGCAAACAATATCCGTTCAATCACAGGGATAATGAATGGAACATGCAACTATATACTGACTTCTATGATGAAAGGTGGCAGTGGTTTTGATGATGCTTTAAAAAAAGCTCAAGAACTTGGATATGCTGAGGCAGATCCAGCTTTTGATATCGGTGGATTTGATGCGGCTCACAAACTTTTAATATTAGCTAGTATTGCATATGGAGTAAATGCAAAACCAGAAGAGATTATAGTTGAAGGCATTGAGAGAATCAATAAGGCTGACATATTTTTTGCAAATGATTTTGACTACACTATAAAATTACTTGGAATTGCAAAAAAGGTAAATGAAGAGGTTGAGCTAAGGGTTCATCCAACGCTTGTTTTAAAAGATAAAATGCTGTCAAATGTAGATGGCGTAATGAATGCGATAAGCGTAGTTGGTGATGCGGTTGGTGAGACGATGTTTTATGGAGCTGGAGCTGGCGGATCAGCTACTGCAAGTGCCGTAATTAGCGATCTTGTTGATATTGCACGCGATATTAACTCTCCAATGCTAGGATACAAATCGCCACTTGAAACGACGCCAATTAAGCTAATTAATCCAAATGATATATGCACTAAATACTACATTCGCTTAAATGTTCAAGATAAACTTGGAGTTCTTGCAAAAATTACAAATTTAATGAGCGAAAACAATCTTTCAATTGATAGTTTCTTGCAAAAACCACGCATTAGTGCCGATACGCAAAGCCCAGCAACTCTGTTTTTTACTACACACATGGCATACGAAAAAGATGTGTCGAGAGTTTTGGGGTTATTAAAAGAGCAAGAATTTATCAAAAGTGAGCCTTTTATGATAAGAATTGAAGAGTAATCACATGGGGCTTGCTCAGTATTTGTTTGGAATTTCTAGCGAAGATAGGGCAATTAAATTTTTAAAAAATAGCGGATATAAAATAGTTTGTAGAAATTTTCATTCTAGATTTGGCGAGATAGATATAGTTGCATACGACAGGGATGGAATTTTGTGTTTTATTGAGGTAAAAGCTACAAATACAGATCTTGATGCTAGTTATAGATTAACGAATGCAAAATATGCTAAAATTTTAAAAACGATTGAATTTTATATGTTAAAAAATCGCACTGATGCGGACTTTGAGATAAGTTTATTGGTGATAAATAAGAATAAAATAGAATTGATAAGAAATATTAGTTTATAAAAATTATTATTTATTTTATATTAAGTTTTGCTTTGTATAATTACAAAATCTTAAAAATTAAGGAGAAAGTATGGGAAAGTATGTTGAGGTAACATCAGAGAATTTTGATGTAGTAAAAGAGGGTGTTGCGTTAGTTGATTTTTGGGCTCCATGGTGTGGACCTTGTCGTATGTTGGCACCTGTTATCGATGAGTTGGCACAGGAGTTTGAGGGTAAGGCTGTGATAGCTAAAGTAAATACAGACGAAGTGCAAGATTTAGCCGTTGAGTATGGCATTCGCTCTATTCCAACTATACTATTTTTCAAAAATGGTGAAGTAGTAGATCAGATGGTTGGTGCTCAATCTAAACAAGCACTTACAGACAAGTTAAACTCACTACTTTAATGAAAACAAGAAGTAGAGGGAGCTTACTCCCTCTTACTTATATTTTTGGCTCGTTTTTTGGAGCTATCATGATTGCTTCAGTTTTTGCGTATAATAATTATCGTTTTTCAAAGTATAATTTTGTGGATTTTAACGAGCTTATTTTTTACGAAAAATCTGAGATTTTTATTCCAAATGATGATAGATACGAGCTTTTTATATTTAGCTCAAATCAGCCAAACAATTATACAATTTTAAATTCTTTACAAAAAGATCATAAAATTTTAGCTGTTGATTTACATCAAAAAAGGATTAAATCAAACAATACAGTAAACTACATAACATCCGATATAAATACTATTTTAAAGCTTATGGGTATATTTAATATAACACATATACCAAGCAGTTTGCAGATAGTAAAACAGGGCGATGGACGCTATAAACAAGATAGCAAAATAAATAAAATTTAAAGGACAAAACATGTTAGATTTAGCAATTATAGGTGGTGGCCCAGCTGGACTTAGTGCTGGATTATACGCTACTCGCGGTGGATTAAAAAATGTTGTTATGTTTGAAATGGGCGAACCAGGCGGACAGATAACGTCTAGTTCTGAGATAGAAAACTATCCTGGTCAAAAAAATCCTGGCGAGAGCGGTTTTGATTTTATGAGTACTTGGTGGGGGCAATGCAGTCATTTTGGTTTGATTCACAAACGTGCAGTTGTTACACAAGTAAGTCAAAATGCAGATAAGAGTTTTAATATCAAGCTAGATAATGGCGAGATAGAAGTTGCAAAGGCTGTTATAGTATGCACAGGCTCTACTCCTCGTCGTGCTGGTTTTGAAGGAGAGGATAAATTCTTTGGTCGTGGCGTTAGCACATGTGCTACATGTGATGGATTTTTTTACAGAAATAAAGAAGTGGCAGTGCTTGGTGGAGGTGATACAGCTATAGAAGAGGCAATATATCTATCAAATATCGCTTCAAAAGTATATTTGATACATAGACGCGATGAGTTTAGAGCAGCTCCTGTGACAGTTGAAAAAGCAAAAAACAATGAAAAAATTGAGTTTATTACTCCAGCTACCATCAAAGAGGCATATGGCGATAACGCAGGATTAAATGGTTTAATACTAAACACAAAAGATGATGAGAGAGATTTGAAAGTTCCTGGCATATTTACATTTGTAGGTTTGAATGTAAATAATGCTATTTTAAAACAAGATGATGGTAAATTTATTTGCGAAATGGATGCAAACGAAAATGTCAAGGTTGATTTAAAAATGAAAACAAGTGTGCCTGGATTGTTTGCTGCTGGAGATATACGCACAGAAGCACCAAAACAAGTCGTTTCAGCAGCAGCTGACGGTGCCGTAGCGGCACTAAGTGCATTAAGTTATATAGAAAATCTACATTAATTTTAAAACGTTTATTTAACGTGCTAAAATTAAAAAACATACAGCTTGGATTTCTCAAGCTGTAGCCACTTATGGCATAAATTTATACGATATCGATAGATAAATTTCTAATTTTTCATATGTTTTGACTTAAAATAACGTAAAATTATTAAATTTGCTTAATTTTTTGAAAATTTAATCATCTAAAACTTAATTGTAATGAGATTTAATTAGCTTTTTGATTATAGGGCTTTTGCTTACATAAGTCTAAGCAAATTTTACTTCTATTTATTTGTGGCTTTTCAAAAATGTTAGCACATATTTAATAAAGTATTGCTATAGATAAAGTAATTTTAAAAGTTAGCAAAGCAAAAAATGTATTTAAAATTTATCTAAATTTGGTTTTTAAATTTAAAATGATGGGTGTGTTTTGGGGAGGGTGGTTTTTAACTTCGCCTTGCTCTTTACAAGATGATAGCTTAAGTGCTACTCTTACTGGAATTTACTTTATTTTGATATTTTGCAAGAATTACTAAGTCATGATTTCTTATGATGTGATATTTTTGACAAAGCTTTATTTGCTAGAGTTTTGTTTTGGCATAAACTATATAGTTTTTAGAAAATTTTATAAATTAAAATAATTGTATTAACCACATAAAGGGCTAAAAACCAATTTATAAGCTTTGCTTTGTATGTTTTGTGTGCTAGTTTTGTGCCAAAATATACTCCCAAAATTGAGCCAATGCCAACCAAAAAACCCTCTAAATGCTGAATATGTCCATTATACGACATTGATATAAATCCGGAAAACGAGCTAAATATCACAAAAAACAGCCCTAAGCTAGAGGCTTTTTTAATGTCAAATCCTAAAAATCCAACGAGTATAGGCGTTATAAAAATAGCACCGCCAACTCCGACACTAATGGCAATCGCCCCAACTCCAACCCCAACTAAAAATAGCACAAAACGCGATGGAGTTATGATACTTTCTTGTTTTGGTTTAATGTAGAGTTTTATAATGGATAGGATTAAAATGGCAATTAATATGAGTTTTAAAATGATATCAGGAGTTACGGATACGATAAAACCGCTAAAACTAGCACCAACAGCACCGCCAACACCGATAATCACGCCATTATTTAGCTTTAGCATACCAGCTTTATAGTTAAAATATGAGCCAAAAAATGAGCTAAAAAGCATTTGCATGATGGATATGCCAATTGCATTTTTGACATCAAATCCTAGCATTAGCATAGCTGGAACTACAAAAGTGCCACCACCGATGCCAAAAAAGCCTGAAATTAACCCAACTCCAACCCCTATGCAAAGCAAAAGCAGATAAAAAAGCTCAAGCTCCATGCAAAATCCTTTAAAATTTTTGGATAAGTTTAGCACAATAAGTTAAAATTTTGAAATTTCGAGTGAAATTTCAAAGACATTAAAAGCTTTTTTATCTATAATTAAGAAATTTAAACAAATTAGGAAATTTAATGCTTTTAAACGAACCACTATATTATTATGAATTGATACAACAAAGATACAAAAATAGCTATCTTGCAGAGGATAAAACTCAATCAATAATCGGAATAGATTGCGATTATATTGATGAAAAAGAGCGAAGCTTTGACGAGCTTAGGGCTTATTTTAATTGCAATATATCATATGAAGCACCATTTGCTGGGCTTTTTGGTGTATTTGCGTATGAGGGCATTAATTTTTATGAAGATATAAATTTAAACAACAACAAACAATATGACTTTCCAAAATTTTTCTATGCCAATGCAAAAGCATATTTGCACTATGATAAAGTGAGTAAAATTTACACATTTTATGGAGATAGAGACAAGTATTATGAGATGTTAAAAACTGACGAGCTAGAAAAAAAAGATGATAGTGAAAAGTGGTATGAAATTTTAACAAATTTGAATGAAGAAAAAGAGCATTTTAAACATATTGTAACCGTGTCAAAAGAGTATGTTGCAAAAGGTGATGTGTTTCAAGTAGTGGTATCAGAACAGTTAAAATTACGCACAAATCTAAGTTCGCTACATTTTTATAAAGCATTAACCAAACTAAATCCAAGCCCATATATGTTTCATTTTCCTACACCATATGGTGATGTTGTTGGTAGTTCGCCTGAGCTTGTTTTTGAGATGAGAGATGATAAAATATTTGTCGCACCAATAGCTGGAACTAGATCTCGTGGCATAGATGCAAATGCAGATGAGATCCTAAAAAACGAGCTTTTAAGCGATGAGAAGGAGCTAGCAGAGCATAAAATGCTAATAGATTTAGCACGAAATGATATAGGACACGTCTCAAAGCCACGTTCAGTCGTAGTCAAAAACGCAATGCATATACAGATGTATCAAAGCGTAATGCATATAGTAAGTGATGTATATGGGGTAAGGGATTCGCAAAATGACGCATTTGACGTGCTTGGAGCAATTTTCCCAGCTGGGACGCTAAGTGGCACTCCAAAGATAAGAGCTATGCAAATAATTGCCGAACTTGAGAAATTTAAGCGAAATATCTATGGTGGTGGAATAGGGTTTTTGCATTTTAATGGCGATGTTCAAATGGCAATACTCATACGCTCGGCTATATTTGTTACAAATAGTAGCGAAAATGATGTCTTTATACAATCTGGTGCCGGTATAGTCTATGATAGTATTGCAGAAAATGAATATGCAGAAATTTGCCATAAACGCGGCAGTGTCATGCGTGTCTTTATGGATAATTGTAAAAATTTAAACAATATAAGGTAAAAATATGATATTGCTTATAGATAATTATGATAGTTTTGTTTTTAACGTAAAACAGTATTTGCAAGAGCTTACGGACGAGGAAATTTTATGTGTGCGAAATGATAAAATAACGCTTGATGAGATACGTCGGTTAAACCCTAGTAAAATAGTGCTTAGTCCGGGTCCAAAACATCCAAAAGATAGCGGTATTTGCCTTGAAATTTTACGCTTTGATATTGACGTGCCAGTGCTTGGTATATGTTTGGGGCATCAAGCGATAGGTCTTGTGTTTGGTGGGAGTATAAAACAGCTTGATAAGCCACTTCATGGCAAGACATCACGTATAAAAATAACACAAGATAGTAAGCTTTTTGCCGAGCTTCCAAACGAGTTTGAGGTCATGCGTTATCACTCGCTATATGTTGATGAGCTTGGTGAAAATTTACAGTGTCTTGCCGTTAGCGAAGATGGTGTTGTGCAGGCACTTAAAGTTAAAAATCGCGATATTTATGGCATTCAGTTTCATCCAGAGAGCTATTTTAGTGAGTATGGCAAGAAAATTTTACAAAATTTCTTAAATATCAGCTCATCGCAAGAGCAAAAAGAGCCACAAAAACCTGATTTTAAAGAGTTTTTAATCAAACTTCAAGAAGATACGCCTTTAGATGATAGGGATTTTGAAAAAATTTGCAAAATCATCGCTTCAAAAGAGTATGAGATAGCACAACTTGCCGCATTGCTAGTGCTAATAAGCGAAAAAAGTTTGTATGCAAAGAGTTTGGCTAGTTTTGTAAAAAATATTTTATTTTATTCAAACACATTTCGTGATGAGAGCGATATGATAGATGTTTGCGGAACTGGTGGCGATGGATTTAAGAGTATAAATATCTCAACCGCTGTTGCTTTTATCGTTAGTAGTTTTGGTGTTAAGGTCGCAAAACACGGCAATAGAGCTGTTTCAAGTGCGAGTGGTAGCTCAGATGTGCTAGATGCGTTTAAAGTACCGCTTGTTGGTGAAATTTCAGCACAAAAAGAGCTTTTAGACAAAAAGCATCTTGCATTTTTTCACGCTCCATTTTTTCATCCACTAGTTGGCGAGGTGCGTGAGGTTAGGGCAAAGCTTGGCATAAGGACAGTTTTTAACATACTTGGTCCGCTTTTGCATCCAAATTTGAGCTTAAAATATCAACTTGTTGGCGTTTATCATAAACCAGTTTTAAACTTATATGCACAAACGCTTAAAATTTTAGGACGAAAACACGCCTTGGTTGTGCGTGGAAATGATGGGATGGACGAGATAAGTATAAGCGATGAGACGCGCGTTGTTGAGTTAAAAGATGGCGTGATTAGTGAGTATAGTATCACGCCTGAGCAGTTTGGTTTTAAACGTGCGATGAAAGATGAGATAAAAGGCGGCACTCCTGAAGAAAATGCGGCTGATTTGGTGAGAATTTTAAGCGGCAAGGAGTGCGGTGCTAAACGCGATATAGTCGTGCTAAACGCAATGTTTGCACTATATACGGCTGATTTTGTAAAAAACCCTATGGACGCTAAGGAGCTGATTTTAGAAGCGATTGATAGTGGCAGGGTTTATGAGCATTTTAAAAAATATGTTGGTTAGATTTAGATGAGAGATCAAAAAACGCTTGTAAAAATTTGCGGAATAAAATCGCTTGATGAAGCAAGAGCGGTGCTTGAAGTGGGGGTGAAATTTGACTCTTTTAAAGGCGGAATTAGCAACCTAGACAACAAAGCTTCAGTTGATTTTAATAATAGCCAAAATTTGCCACTTGCAACTACAAACGCTATTGGCTTTATCGGTGTGATATTTGCAAAATCAAAACGTCAAGTAAATATGCAAACAGCTCGTGAAATTTCACGTATAGCTCATAAATACGGCGTAAAATGCGTTGGTGTGTTTGCAAGTAGCGACACACAGAGCTGTAACGCAAATAGAGAGAAAAAAGATGAAAATTTAGCCCAAACTTCGCAAGGCTTGGCTAGTTTTTCAAGTTATGCGAGAAACTCAAAGCCTTTGATGTCTTTTGCGTATGGCTATGAGACAGATGAGATTGAGATGATTGAGTATAACTCGCTAAATAGCGATAAATCAAGGCAAGAATCACCACTTCAAAACAAAAACGAGCAAGAAAGCAAAAACGAACCGCTTCAAAATTTAGCCACGTCAAAAAGCAGTGTTTCTTATGGTGTTCAAAGTGACTGCGAGATAATGGAGATTTGCGAGTATTGTGAGCTTGATGTGGCACAAATCCACGGCACGATAAGCCAAAATTTATATGCAAATTTAAAAGATATGGATGTAAAAGTTTTTAAAGCCGTAAGCGTGGAAAGTGAAGCTAAAATTTTACCAAGTGTTAATGAGCCTTGCGATATGGTGCTTTATGACTGTAAGGGCGAGAGCTTGGGCGGAAATGGCACTAGTTTTAGCTGGGAAATTTTGCGTGATTTAAAGCCTTTTAGTTTTGGTATGGCTGGTGGCATAGGCGAGCAAAATTTCGCCCAAGCTTTGGAGCTTAAGCCATTTTTAATCGACATAAACTCCAAAGTAGAAGATGAAAATTTAGTAAAAGTACCGAGTAAAATTGAGAGAATTTTGAAATTGTTATTCTAATAATAGATGTGTTTTTGTTTGTTTTAAAGCCTTTATTATTAAAAGATTTGTATAATATAAACAAGTTAAAGGGCATGTATGAATAGGAAAGAAATAATAAATAGCGTGGCTAAGGGGCTTGCTTTGCTCGGATATGAGATAGAGCATAGACAGACAATAAATGACTATTCTCTTAATATGTATTCAGAAAACTTTTATAGAGACATGCTAAATACCATATATGGGTATGAGTTAGACAATGCGAATATGAATAACAAAAATGCAGAGTATATAGACTTAAGAGATGAAAAAAATAAAATTTTTATCCAAGTTACTTCAACAAAGACGAAAGCCAAAATAGACAACACGCTTAAAATTCTAGAAATAAAGCCAAATTTTGAAGTAAAAATCTTATATTTATTAGATAAACCTAACCCAAACGATAGTAGTTTTAATGAGTGGAAAAGTAAGTATGGTATAGATGTTGGGCAATGCCTAATAGATACAAAAGACTTGCTAAAAGACATTAACAATTTAGAGCAAGCAAGGCTAGATAAAATTTATAATTTTTTTGACAGTAGAATTTTAAAAAATTATACAACCGAGATGGTTTTGAATTTAGTTACCCAGCACATTTTAAGGCAATACAGAAAGATGAATGTTGATTTTTTAGATGATTTCAACAATACAAAAGAAGTTAATAAAAAACTAGAAATAAATAATCTAAATGAGAGAATAAGTGTTGAAATAAAACGCGGGTTAGATTATAGAGATAGTATAGAAAGACTTAATGGTGATACTACGATGTCTGACTTGCAAGACTTTGTAGTGCGTAAAATATATAGGGAGATATTGTTAAAACATATTAAAAACCAAAGTATTAATATTGACGACATAAACATGAAAAGTATTGATGAGTTACATTATAATTTTCATAAATTTTTAGATTTTAATCAAATATTTTACGAGTTATATGGCGAAATCGCAAGTTATTTTGAGATAAAAGATTTTAATGAAGCAAATATCACTTGGATAATAATTAGCTATTTCTTTGAAATTTGTGATATAGGTGCAAAAAATGGTAATGCCAACTAAGATAGTCAAACCAGCTGATTCAATAATTAGCATATCGGCATATATACTTAAAATCTTAAAGAATGGTAGTATTAATACGGATGACTTAATTAAAGAATTAAATGAAATATATTGCAAAGAACTTGGTATCGAAAAAATGCTTTTGTGCCTAGATTTTTTATTTATAATCGGCAAAATAAGGAGTGATAATGACGTTATTGAGCTTAATTTGCGATAATCCAAGATTTAAAACTTTAAATTTCAATAAAGATCTAAATATAGTCGTAGGTAAACAATTAAATCAAGAGCAAAAAGATACAGTAAACGGTATAGGCAAAAGCCTATCGTTAGAGATGCTTCATTATATGTTAAACGCAAGTATTTCTCAAAAAATGCAAGAATTTTTAAAAGACTATGGAACTTTTAAGCTTAGTTTTGTTCATGATAACAATGGTTACGTTATAGAAAAAAATTTTAAAGACAATAAATGGGTTATTAATGACAAAAATTACAATAAGACAAATTATGCAAATGAGCTAAATAAAATTTTCAGCAATACAATCAACTCTAATAAAATTTCTTTTAGACAAGTATTTAACTGCTTTGCCAGAAGGAGTGGATATTATGATTACTTAAGACAGCAAAATATGGATAAAAATGATTACGGACAAAGGCTTGTTAACCTGTTTTTATTGGGTATAGATATAAAATTACAAGAGGAAAACCATAAGTTAAAAGAGGCGTTAAATAGTCTAAAGACAGCCAAAAAAGAGCTAGAAAACTACGAAAAACAAGTACCAAAGAAAAACATCAAAGATATAGAGGATGAGATACAAAGGATACAAGAAAATTTAAATCAATTTGTCGTAGCTAAAAACTATAGCGAGTTAAAAGAACGAGCGAATCGGCTGACTGAAAATCTAAATAACATTAGAAATGAAATTTATAAACTACAAAGAAGTATGGCGCTAAAAAAGGCAAATTTAGCAACATCTGAAAATATAAATATAGACATAGAAGAGATAAAAAAGATCTATGATGAGGCTAAAATATTTTTTGAAGATAAGATATTAAAAAGGCTTGATGAGGCTCAAAATTTTCACAACCAATTGGCTAAGAGTAGGAAAGATAGAATATCGGTAGAAATAGATGAAATACGCCAAGAACTCAAACGCTTGGAAGACAATATGGAAGATATAGGAAATCAAAGGGATCAGCTCTTAAAAGATTTAAAAAATAGCGGCGCATTAGAAGAACGAGATGCATTAAAAGATAGGATATTAACACTGGAAAAAGAAAAAAAAGACTTAGAAATTTATAGTGCAACTTTGGAGAATTTTCAAAAAGATAAGACTAATATCGATTACAAAATAGCAGAAATCAAAAAGAATGCGGTCAAATATATGGAAGATGACAAGCTTAAGCTCGATACCATAGAAAATAAATTTAGAGATATTGTTAAAAAATTTTATAATAACAATGGAGGATCTCTTAAAATCACAATGACCAATGATGCAAAAAATTTATTTAATATAGACGCGGAAATTCCTAAAGACGGCTCTTTTTCTATTGGAAATGTCAAAACCTTTTGCTATGACATACTGCTTTACATGTTAAATCCTGATATCTTGGGCTTTTTGGCTCATGACGGTGAGTTATTTTCAGAAATGGACAAAAGGCAAAAAGCCACCATCTTTAAAATTATATTAGATCAGGTAAAAAGTGGCAATTTGCAATATTTTGTAAATATAGGCGATGCTTCATTTAATGAAATACTAAATGATGATACCGGTATATTGAGCGATGAAGATAAAAAATTGATAGAGTCAAAAGTGATACTTCAAATTAGTGAAGATCCGCATACTTGGCTATTCGGACAAAAGTTTGATTAAAAAATAATGCACATTTTGTAAAATATAAAAATATATTAGTTGTAATTTAAAGGCAAATAATGAATAAAAAAGCATATTTTGGAAAATTTGGGGGGCAGTTTGTGCCAGAAACTGCGATGTTTGCACTCGCTGAGCTTGAAAAGGCGTATGAGAGTATCGCAAAAACGCCGGAGTTTAAAGCCGAGCTTGATGATCTGCTTAAAAACTATGTCGGTCGTCCAAGCCCACTTTACCACGCCAAACGCCTAAGTAAGCACTATGGACACGAAATTTATCTAAAACGAGAGGATCTAAACCACACAGGTGCTCATAAGATAAATAACGCCCTAGCACAGGCACTTTTGGCTAAAAAAATGGGTAAAACAAAAATCATCGCCGAAACTGGTGCAGGTCAGCACGGCGTAGCCACAGCCACAGCAGCGGCACTTTTGGACTTAGAGTGCGATGTGTATATGGGCGCGGTTGATATCGCTAGACAGAGCCTAAACGCCTATCGTATGAAGCTACTTGGTGCAAATTTAATCAGCGTAGAAGATGGACTAAAAACGCTAAAAGAAGCGACTACGGCGGCGATTCAGACTTGGGTAAATGAGATAGAAAGCACATTTTATGTCATCGGCTCAGTCGTTGGACCGCACCCATATCCGCTCATAGTGCGTGATTTTCAAAGTATCATCGGTCGTGAGACTAAAGCTCAGCTAAAAGAGCATGGCGTAAAGGCTGACTACATCATCGCTTGTGTAGGTGGCGGCAGTAATGCGATTGGGATTTTTCACGAGTTTTTAAGCGATGAGAGCGTAAATCTCATCGGTATTGAAGCGGCTGGGCTTGGAGCTAGCACGCCATATCACGCCGCCACGCTTACGAAGGGTCGTGAGGGGATAATACATGGCATGAAAACTATCGTTTTACAGGATAAATACGGCATGATAGAAGAGGTGCATAGTATCTCAGCAGGGCTTGACTACCCAGGTATCGGACCAGAGCATGCACATTTGCACGATATTAAACGCGTAAAATACGAGCCAGTAACAGACGATGAGTGTATAAACGCTTTAAAACTCACAACTCGCTTAGAGGGCATTATCCCAGCGATCGAAAGCTCTCACGCCTTAGCATATCTTGAAAAGCTATGCCCAAATTTAAAGGCAAAGTCCGTCATCGTCGTAAATGTCTCAGGCAGGGGCGATAAGGATATCGATACGATTATGAACTATGAAAAAGGCAAAATTTATGGATAAAATTTCAAACGCACTAAGCGGCAAAAAGGCAAACATCGGCTACATCGTGGGTGGCTATCCAAGCGTTGAGCATACGAAGGAATTTTTGGCAAATTTAGACGCAAGTTGCCTTGATCTGCTTGAGATTGGCATACCGTATTCAGACCCACTAGCAGATGGCAAAGTCATCACAAAAGCGAGTTTTAGCGCCACGCAACGTGGGCTAAACACCGATAGTATCTTTGAAATTTTAAGCGAATGCAAGGGGCGATTTAACAAGCCGATTGTGTTTTTGGTCTATTTTAACCTTGTTTTTGCTTACGGCATTGAAAATTTCATCAAAAAAGCCAAAGAGTGTGGCGTAAGTGGCATGATCGTGCCTGATCTGCCAAGCGAAGAGAGTGGGGAGGTTTTTGCGATCTGCCAGAGTGAAAATTTCGCTCTTATTCCGCTTATTAGCGTTACATCTGGTGAGCGTATTAGCGAGATTTTAAGCCGTGCTAGTGGCTTTGTCTATGCGGTGGGGGCGATAGGAGTTAGTGGCTCAAAACGCGCAAGTACCGAGCGTCTAAAAGAGCTTGTAAAAAATGCTAAAAATTTTACCGATCTGCCTGTTTGCGTTGGCTTTGGCGTTAGAAATCGCGATGATGCAAATGAGGTTAAAAGCTACGCCGATGGTGCTATCATTGGAACTGCTATCGTGGAACTAACGGATAAATTTAGTGGCAAAGAACTAATAAACGAGATTGCGAAGCTTTATTAATTTTATAAGCATTTTAGAAAAACAAAGTATAATAGATAAATCGTGAAATTTGGCAAAGGAGAGATGATGAGAGCTATTATAGATAGTGCAGTTAAATTTTTATGCACTAAGACGCTTGGATTTGACGTCGTGAGTGCTAAAAGCCTAGGTAGTGGATTTTATGGCTCGAGTATTCCGCTTTATGCAAATGGCGTAGAGTATCATTTTTATCTATTTTTTAAGCACGATACGCTTAAGAATTTTGCTGTAGCCTTAATGGGTGTAGATGAGCTAATGGATGCTGATTTAGATGATTTAAGCCGTGAAATTGCAAACCAAATTATTGGCAAGGCTAAGATACTTTTAAGCGAAACAGAGGGTGGAGAGTATGCGTTGGGAACGCCTGAATTTTTAGGAGAGGTGAAAAATTTCAGCGTAAAACTAGATGAAAAATTACTATATAAAATGAAAAATAGAACCTTTCAAATAGGATATAAAAAGGCATGAATGACGAAGTAGTCGAGATTTTAGCACCATTTGGCTTGTTTAAAAGCTATGACGAGCTAATGGATATTAGTGTGGATTTTACGGCTGAGCTTGGTACGACAACAATTAGTATAAAGGAGTTGTTAAAATTTGAAACTGGTTCGGTAATAGACCTAGAAAAACCAGCTGGAGAGAGTGTGGAATTATACATCAATAGCCGCATTTTTGGAAAAGGCGAGGTAATGGTATATGAGAAAAATCTTGCGATTCGTATCAATGAAATTTTGGACTCAAAGTCGGTAATTCAATACTTCAAAAAAGAGCTTTTATGAAAATTTTGCTTGTTTTTGTATTGTTTTTTATCGAGATTTTTGGTGCAAATTTACTTAGTTATAATGTCTATGAGCGTGATGATAGGGTTGATGTCATGCTTAGTTTTGATGCACCGTATGAAGGCAATATCTTTCAAAAACGCGATAAAAATCGCACCTCTTTAGTACTAAACTCACTAAATTTTACCCAAACTATAAATCAGAAAATAAACTCAAACATCGTTCAGTCGCTTCAAATTACGCCACGTCAAAGCTCTCTTGTGATAGATTTAAACTCAGCTGAGCCGATTTTACTAAATGCATCAAAGACATCTGATGGATTTGGTTTGCGTATAAGGGTTGGGCTTAAAAATACACCAGAACAAATGGCAAATATGCCAAAGGCTAGTGTTAAGCTAGGGCAAAATGAGACCGTAAATTCTGATGAGAGTTTAGTTGATTCTAGATATTTTATCGTGCTTGGTGCGTTGCTTACTTTGCTTTTACTTTTGTATATGATTAAAAAATATATATCATCGCAAAAACAGCAAAATGCGTCTAGCTCTAGTGCATTTTCGTGGCTTATTAAGGGCAGCGAAGGCAAGATAAATGTTTTACAAGAGCGATATTTGGACAGACAAAATAAAGTGGTTTTATTAGATTATAATAATCAAAAATATTTAGTTTTAACCGGTGCTTCAAATGTGCTTTTGGATAGATTTGGAGAGGATAAGATCCAAAATGAAGAGGATTTTGCCGTCTTTTTTGAAGAGAATAAAAAGCGTCTAGGCAATTATTTGCAGGATAGACAAAGTAGCTTGGATAATTATAAAAACAAGCTTACAAATGCCTAAATAACACTATAAATTCACACAATACGCACAATAAATTTGTTTGATTGTGCGATGATGGTTAGACACTATTTAAAACCAAGCCATGCCATTAAATTACTAAATGCGTTATTTCTCTACCTTGTCGCTTAGTAAAACCGCTATAAATTTTGTATTTGGGTTTGCATCAAGAGCAATTTTTAAGCTCATGGTAAGCGGTATGGCTAAAAATGCTCCACCTAATCCAAACAAATACCCCCAAAATAACAAGCTAAGTAGCACAACAAGAGTGCTAATACCAAGTCCTTTGCCTAGAAATTTTGGCTCTATAAAATTGCCAATGGTGATATTTACTACTACATATAGCACAAATGTATAAAAAGCGGTACTGATATCATTAAGCAATATGGCAACCAAAAGTGCCGGCAGTGCTGCCACAACCGAACCAATAGTAGGGATGAAATTTAGCACAAATGCCACCACGCCCCATAGCGGTGCATATGCTACGCCAATTATCTCAAGTCCGATAAAAACAATCATACCAGTGGCGATTGAAGCTAGAAATTTTATAGCTAAGTAGCGTTTTAGGTTTGATGTAAATGTATCTACCATGCCTTTGGTTTGTGGGTTTTTTGTCTCAAAATACTCAACTTTTTGCACAAATATATGCTTTTCAAAAAGCATAAAAGTAACAAGTAAAAATATAAAAAACCCTTTACCAACGATCTCTGTGCTACCTTTTAAAAATGCAGTTAGTGTGCTAAAAATCTTATTTGGATCTAGATCGCTTTGCATAAATGGCGTGACGTCTAAATTGTAATTTAGTGCGTAAATTGCAAGTTCATCGCTAAATGCTTTAAATTTTACTTGCAACTCTGGCAAATGCGTAAGAAGCCCATTTATGGTCTTTATCACAACGCTTCCAATTAGTCCAAGTGAGGTAAATATCGCACCTACAACAATTAAAAAAGCCAAAATTCTTGGGATTTTAATCACTACTAGCTTGTCAATTAGCGGTGATACGATGATGGCTAAAAATATGGCTATTAAAAATGGCAACACAACGGCACTAGCCGCCTTTAATCCAGCCGCGACTAATACAAAACTAGCGATATAGATGATAAAAAGATTGTTTTTCAAAATTTTCCTTTTGTAAAATCTAGATTTTATCTTAAAATGCCTTAAAATTCAGTCTAAAATTTATATAATTATACAAATTTTAGGAGGGCAAATGAAAGAAAATTTACTTTTGGAAAAGATTGTAAATGAGTTTGGTACATTGTTAAATGTGAGAAATTTAGCATTGTCAAATGATGTTAGAATTTTAGCTTTTTTGCTTAATGATAGTGATTACAAAGAGCGATTTTTTGATGAGATAAGCGGTGCTTTTGTGTTTAATCAGGCTAAATTTTTAAGCTTTTTGGAGCTTAGAATTTTGGGCGGTAGCTACACGGCGTATGCTTCTAAGATAGGTTTGGCGGATAAAAGTAGGCGATTTTTAAATAACCAAACCGATGTAGTGTTAAATTTCGCCTATAAAGACGGCGTGATAAAGGGCGCACAGACAAAAGACGACGATAAAACAAAAGAAGTATTTTTTAACGAAGTTTTAGCAAAGTCCGATATAGACGTGCTTTTTAGCCCTAAAATTTTAACAAATTTTGAGCTTTTAAGCGATGATTTAAGTTGCTTAGACAACAAAGCCAACTCAGGAACTCAGGAACTCAGGAACTCAGGAACTCAGGAACTCAGGAACTCAGGAACTCAGGAACTCAGGAACTCAGGAACTCAGGAACTCAGGAACTCAGGAACTCAGGAACTCAG
>NZ_CAJHOF010000006.1 GCF_905120465.1 Campylobacter majalis | reverse complement strand
AATTCCTACTAATTTTGATATTTTAGTAGCCTCAATATCTAGGCAGAAATATCTTAAAATTTCCCTAAATTTCTTTTCTGAAATTTAGGGAACGATATATGTACTTATTTTCATCGATATAATCATACTTTTAAGCTCCTTGTTAAGAACTTAAATTAAAGAGAGCCTTATAATTTTAGCCATTTACGTATTTATTGTGTTTAAAATTAAACAACCCCTCCTGGCAATACATTTTGATTAATGCATAAATTTATCTATCTACCATGCTATCTTGTGCTGCTGTGTAGCGATGTCCGGTTATTTGTATGCGATCTAGCTTGTCTTGTATCTGTTGCAATTCGTCTTTGTTTAAAGTGATTTTTAAAGCCCCTAGATTCTCTTTTAGTCTGCTTAGTTTTTTTGTTCCTGGTATTGGTACTACTATATCGCTTTGAGCTAAAGTCCATGCTAAAGCAATTTGTGATTTTGTGGCATTTTTACTAGTTGAAATTTCATCTAAAAAGTCTAGTAATGCCTTGTTTGCACTCATTGCTTCATCACTAAAACGTGGATTGTGTTTTCTGCTATCATTTTCATTCAAATCTGCATTTTTGCTAAAATTTCCCGTTAAAAACCCTCTTCCAAGTGGAGAAAATGCCACAAATCCAGCCCCTATTTTATCAAGTTCATCAAACATTTTCTCTTTTGGTTCTTGCCACCACATTGAAAACTCACTTTGCATAGCTGAAACTGGTGTCACTGCATTTGCACGTTTTAGTGTGCCTATGCTAGCCTCACTTAACCCAAATGCTCTAGCCTTGCCCTGTTTTATAAGATCACCAACAACACCAGCTACATCTTCGATCGGCACATTTGGATCAACTCTATGCTGGTAGATGATATCTATGTAGTCTGTTTTTAGTCGTTTTAATGAGCCTTCAACGGCTGATATTATGTGTTTTGGATCGGAGTTTAGACCAGCCATTTGATAATGGTTATTTACTTTTTGTATATTAAATCCAAATTTTGTAGCGATTTTTACTTTATCTCGCTTATTTTTAAATGCTTCTCCTAAAATTTCTTCATTCACAAACGGACCATATACCTCAGCCGTATCATAAAAATCTATGCCAAGTTCAAAAGCTTCGTGTAGTAAATTTATGCCTTCATCTTTGCTAAGTGCAACACCTAAAAACTGAGATATTCCCATGCATCCAAGCCCCATAGCACCTACTTGTATCTGTCCTAGTTTTCGTTTTTGCATACTTTATCCTTTGCTTATTTTAATTCGCATAAAAACTTTAAAATTTGCACCTGTCTTTGCAGATTTGCACCAAGCACTTGTTTGAATTTATCATCATATACGAGTGCGGCAACCTTTTGTTTAGTATCGTCGTCGTTTATGTGTTGCAAAAAACTATATTTACTAACTGCTAACTCATAATTTTCGTATGATGACAATATAATACTGGCAAACAAATCATTGTCATTTTGACTAAAATCATAGTGGTTTGCATAGTAGTTATTTACACTTTTTATATCTATTTTTTCGCCTTTTTGTAGCGAAGTGCAAACTTGGTTTTGTGAGTTAAAATTTATGCTTTGGATATTGCCTTGATTAAACTCATAAATTTTAATTGTTTGTGAGTTTTTAAGTGATGAAATTTCATCTTTATTATTTGGGTTTATCTGTTTATTAGTCATTATAATCGAATAGCTATGATTTGCCGTTTCATACATTGTGCCTAGATTGCTTCTTTCTACTCGTGCAACCCCTGTTTTGTTGTATTTTTCTTGCTCTGATACTTCGCGTTTAAAGCTGATTTTTTTTAAATTTGCGTCATTGTCAAAAAAGTATCTAAAGGGCTTTGGGCTGTGATTTTGTGGTGTTTTGCTGCCACAACCAACCATAAATAAAACCATAAATAAAAATATATAAAATTTCACTTTATAAAATAATCTCCATCAAAACTTACGAGTGAGTATTTGCGTTCGTTTCCTATCGCACTTGTTAGCTCATCTATGCTTAAAAACTCAAGACTGTCAGCACCTATGTATTTGCGAACTTGTTCAATATTTTTATTTGCACTGATTAATTCCTCAAAGCTAGGCGTATCTATGCCGTATCTTTCTGGATATTTTAGCTCAGGGCATGCTACTTTAAAATGTATCTCTTTAACTCCTGCATGACGAAGTAGTTCGACTATCTTTTTGCTAGTAGTTCCACGCACTATACTATCGTCTATGACAATCACGCTTTTGCCTTGCAATACGCTATGCATAGGGTTTAGTTTGAGTTTGACTTTTAAATTTCTTAACTCTTGTGTTGGCTCGATAAATGTTCTGCCAACATAATGGTTTCTTACTATCGCTGCTTCAAACGCCAAACCGCTTTCTTGAGCGTAACCAAGTGCCGCAGCAACGCCACTATCAGGAACTGGAATTACAAAATCCGCTTTTGTTTTGCTTTTTTTGGCTAGGACACGCCCCATATTTTTACGCACATCATATACGTTTTTGCCATCTATGATGCTATCTGGACGAGCAAAATATATATATTCAAACGCACAAATTCTAGGATCTGGTGTAAAAATCTGCTCACTTTTAAAGCCATCTTTGCCGTATTCAAATGTAATCATCTCTCCTGGCTTAACGTCTCTTATAAATTCTGCATCAACTAAATCAAACGCACAAGTTTCACTCGCTACAATATAGCCACCATCTTTTAATTTGCCTATACTTAATGGTCTAACTCCGTATTTATCACGTATCGCAAAAACCTTGGTGCGTGATTGTATAAGTAGGCAGTAAGCTCCTGTTATGTTGTTTAAGGCATATAAAATTCTATCTTTTAGACTGTGTGATTTGTGTTGAGCTATTAGATGAATTATGTTTTCTGTATCCATATTTGAAGCAAAAATAGCTCCATTTTGTATTAGCTCTTGTCTTGTTTTATCTTTATCTATAAGGTTTCCATTATGCACTATAGAAATAGAGCCAAGTGCGTAATTTGCCGCAACTGGCTGAGCATCAAGCAAAGAGTCGCTACCAGCCGTGGCGTAGCGGTTATGCCCTATTGCCATGCGTCCTTTTAAAATTTCAAAGCTATCTTTGTTAAATACCTCAGTTACCAAACCTCTATTTTTTATTGTTCTTATGATTCCGTCATTGTCACATGAGCTTATTCCGCTTGCTTCTTGTCCTCTATGTTGCATTGCAAACAAAGCATAATATGCTGTTTTTGCAGCATCGGCTGAGTTTATAACACCTACTATCGCACACATTTTTACCCTTTTTAGTTTTTTACAAATCCATGCTTAAGGTTTTGATATTTTACCGCAAATATTCATAAAATTTTGCAAATTTTTACCTTTATACCTTAGTCATGATAGATTTTAAAATATTATGAGCTATAAATTTAGCTCGTCGTTTGCTTTTTACTGACTTTATATACTTTGTTGTTTAAAAGTCGATAAATTCGCTATCCTTGCTACCATTGCCAAACACACTTACTTACACGCTTTGCTTACACAAAGTCGCTTTTGTCATCTTTAAAGCAAAATATGAGCTTAGTCAAATCACCAGCATTTAAAATTTCTGCTTTTGGGCGTAAAAGCACAAAAATTCATTGTGATTTTCACGCTCATAATCCTTGATATCATCAAGGCTAAATTTATCGCTATTTCTCTTTTTTAGAAATTTAAAGCCCCAAGCAATCATATATCGTGTATTTGCCACTTTGCTGAGTGCTTAGCCAAATTGCTGCTTTTATAGCTCCTTTGGCAAATGTTGCTCTACTTGTTGCTGTGTGATTTAGCTCGATAAATTCTCCATCATTGTAAAAACCAACCGTGTGACGTCCAACAACATCTCCGCCACGCAAAGCCATAACGCCAATCTCATCTTTGTTTCTAGCACCTACTAGTCCTTCTCTACCGGTTGTCATGACCTCTTTTAGATCTAAATTTCTAGCTAGTGCGGCGTGTTCTGCTAGAGTTAATGCTGTGCCACTTGGTGCATCTTTTTTGTGTTTATGGTGCATTTCGGTTATTTCTATATCAAATTCTCTAAGCGCTTTTGATGCAATTGCCACTAAGCGATTTAGTACTGCTACACCCAAGCTCATATTTGTAGCGTATAATATAGGCATTGTGTTGCTTGCTTGTGCTATTAGTTCGGTCGCATCATCGCCTAGTCCGGTGGTGCCTATGACTAGTGGCTTTGGATTTGTTCTTGCATAATTTATTAAATTTATTGCACCTTGTTTTATAGTAAAATCAATCACGACGTCGCTATTTGCAAATAATTCATCTAAGTTGTTTGTTACAAGCACGCCTTTTGGCAACTGATATGTAATCTCATCTATTGCGTATGCTATGCTTAGTCTTGCCACTTCATTATTTGCTAAATTTTGTGCTATCTCTTTGCCCATTTTGCCACTTGCACCGTGTATGCCTATGCGTATCATTTTGTTTCCTTTATTTTTTTGGCTATAAATAGTGTTGAAATTTCCATCGAAAAACCTTTGCACTCTATTATCTCAAATCCAGTTTCTTTAAGTTCATCACAAAAGCTCTTTGCGTCCAAAAAGTCCTGTATCGAGCTAGGCAAGTATTCATATGCTTCTTTATTTTTTGAGATAAAGCCACCTATTTTTGGTAGAATTTTTTGCAGATAAAAGTCACGAATTTTGCTTAAAAAGCCAGATTGTTGGCGTTTGGTAAATTCTAAAACTACAACGTAACCACCCATTTTTAGTACTCTATTAAACTCAATTAGTGCCTTTTGTCTTTCTACGACATTCCTTATGCCATAGCTTATGCTTAATATATCTGCACAAGCATCACTTAAAGTTGTGTCATTAGCATATGCTTGTATGAATGTGAAGTTTGGAAATTTTTGTTTGCCAACTTCCATCATGCCAGATGATGGATCTATGCCTGTTAGGCTGTTTATGCTAACATTTTGTTTTTGTGCGGTGCTTTGCCACATACCCATCATGTCGCCAGTGCCACATGCTACATCGACTATGTTGATATTTTGATGTGTGAAATTGTCTAACACTTTTTTACATGCATATTTTCTCCAGCTTATATCAACGCCCATGCTTAAAACGCGATTTGCGACGTCGTAAGTTTTGGCTATATCATCAAACATTTTTACGATTTTTTCTTGTTTTTGCAAAATTTATCCTTGATAGTATATTTTTATTTGATTTGATACTTTTTTTGAAATTTTATCCATTTTAGCTTTAGTTTTTATGAGTTTATCGCGTTTTTTGTGCATTTTTAATATTAAAATTTTGCTAAGTTTTTCATTTTCTTTTAGGCTGTTGCATGCATTTAGACATATTTCGCATTCGCTTAAATTTCTTAAGATGTTAAGTAAAATTTGCGTTTTTTTGATAACTTTTAAGTATGCTTTAAAATCAAAAAAAGCTCCGAAATTTTCATCTATTAAATTTATAGTTTCTAAGATATCTGTTAGTTTATAAAAACTTGTATTTTTGCTATTTTCATCTATATTTTTTAATGCTAAGCGTAATCTTACTAGGCTTGTTCTTAGTGTATAAGCTACGATATTTAAAGTATTTTGATTTGCCTTTTTTCCGTCGTAAAATCCGCTATCTTCGTCCAAAAACATCTCAAAGTCTTTTAAAAATTTTATATTTTCATCAATATATCTTGATATATTGCTTTCTTGTGCTTTGATAGCTAGTGCTAAAAAATCTAATATTTGTGCATTTTTTTTATTATTTTTTATGTGCGAAGTGGAATTTATGAGATTTTTATATGACGAAGTAATATTGCTTAGCTTTTTAAAATTTACAGCAAAAACATCACTTGTGTGCGTGTCAAAAACATCGTTAAAGTTGCTAAAAATATTTGAAATTTCAGCATAATTTTTATTTTTGTAATTTTGATTTAACACAATCTTTAGTGCGTAACTGATATTTATATTTTTTGGAAGGCTTATGTCTAAATCATTTTTTTCTAGCACTGATTTTGCTAATTTTTTATCGATATTTTCGTCTGGCATATTTAGTGTAGCCAAGGATTTATTTTTGTATTTTGGCTCAGCACTTACATCGCACTTAACAAATCCTAAAAGTGGCTGTTTAAGTTTGAAAAATACAGCATATAATTCATCGTTAAATTTAATTTGCAGTATATTTAACCCATGCAGTTCGCCTATATATTCGTCGATATAAGCATCGTTTGCATTGAGTTTAAAGTGATATCTTGTTTTGTGCAAGACATCGCCTATCTTATTTTTTAGTTCAGATTGATACTCGCTAATATCACACAATGTTGTGATTTCATTACAGCTTGTGCCAGTGCCAGATTTTTGAGTTTTAGTGTAGGTGTCATTTTGTTTGCGATATCTTACTTCTGTATTTTTGCTAATTTTTGTATAAAATTGTGAAATTTCGCTGATGTTAAAAACAACGCCACAATCGGTTAAAAATTTTAGTATCGAGTTATCATGAAGTAGAAATTTTCGCCGTATCTCTAAGCTCATAAAACCTCCCTAAAATTTCTCATATTTTAGCAGTTTGTGGCTGAAATTTTGATTTTAGATAAATAAAGCCTTGTTTGACTTTATTTATGTTTAGCGACAATTTTTGCAGCTTTTGACGTTTGCTACTACGTTTAGACGCTCAATTATATTGCTTAGTTTTTTTTCTGGTTTTTCTTGATATTGTGCTAGTTCCGCTTCTTCGTAGCTTAAGTCTTGAACGTGTCCGCAACACTCACAAACAACATGAATGTGTGGGTATTCGTATATGTCATATCTTGGTTTTTTATTTACTATATTTACTTCAACAACTAATCCTTCGTCTTTTAGCGTATTTAGATTTTTATAAACAGTTGCCAATGAGACCGATGGATTTTCTTTTTTGATCTCTTCGTATAATTCATCGATTGTTGGGTGAGTATGGCGGTCTAAAATTCTTAATATGCTTAATCTTTGAGGTGTGACTTTTAGGCCAAACTGCTTTAAAAGCGAAACGTGTTGCATAAAATTCCTTAAATTAAAAATTTTTTAAGCATTATATTAAAAGAAATCTTAAAAAGTTCTTTATTAGATGATATTAATTATCTAATAATATTTTTTGAGAAATTTTATCGACCGTTATGCCAAGTTCATCTTCTATAAGCTCAGTCGCACCATGCTGGATAAATTCATCTGGATACTCAAAACTAACAACTCCTACATCTAAAATATTGTGTTTTTGCAAAAATGCACTTAATATATCGCCTATGCCACCATTTTTACTACTATCGCTTATGATATACCACTTTTTGCTATTTTTGGCTAAATTTAACAACATCTGCTCATCAAGTGGCTTTACAAACACCAAATCCACGAGTGTAGCATCTAAATGCTTTGCTATTTTTTCACGAATTTTGTTTGCCTTTCCGACTGCGTTTGAATACCCAATTAGTGCTACATTACTTGTTCCGTAGTGTAAAATTTCGCCTTTGCCAAGCTTTAAAGGACTCGGTGTAAATTCGCTATCATCTAGTAGATATCCGCCACGTGGATATCTAAACGCCGATACTCCTTGATATTCGTAGGCAAAATTCATGCTATTTTTAAGCATCTCTTCACTTCTAGCAGCAAAAAGCACTATATTTGGTATAGCATTTAAAAAGCTTATATCAAAAACACCTTGATGTGTTTCGCCATCCTCTCCTACTATACCCGCTCTATCCATGGCAAATGTGATGTTTAAATTCATAATACAAGCATCGTGTATGATTTGATCATATGCACGTTGCATAAAAGTTGAGTATATCGCTACAAAAGGCTTAAATCCCTCTTTTGCCATTGCTGCCATCGAAGTGACTGCGTGTTGCTCTGCTATGGCGACATCCCAAAAGCGTTCAGGATAGTTTTGTATGAGTGCATCCATGCCTGTGCCTGTTGGCATAGCGGCTGTTACACCGACTATGTCATCATGCTCTTTTGCAAGCTCTAGTAAGTGTTGGGAGAAAATTTGCGTCGCTGATTTTTTAGCACTGGAATTTTTAATAATCTCACCAGTATTTACATCAAATGGTCCCACGCCATGCCATGATGCGTAGTGTCCTTCGGCTTTTTCATAACCTTTGCCTTTTAATGTTTGCGTATGAATTATAACCGGTTTTTTCATATTTTTTGCGGTTGTAAAGGTTTGGATTAGGTCTTTTAGATTGTGTCCATCTACTGGTCCTATATATTCAAGTCCAAGTTCTTCAAACAAAATCCCAGGTGTTATTAATCTAATGCTCTCTTCTGCACGTCTTGCCATATATGAGGCCGACTCTGGCATATAAGATAAAATTTTCTCAACTCCGCTTTTAAATTTCTGATAAGCCTCGCCAGCCATAATATGACTTAGGTATTTGCTTATGGCACCTATTGGTTTTGATATGCTCATTTCATTATCGTTTAGTATGATTATACAGGGATATTTTCTATCGCCTAATTCATTGAGTGCTTCATATGCCATTCCGGCACTCATTGATCCATCACCTATTAGTGCTATTGGCAAACGATTTTCACCTTTTAGTTTTATCGCTTTTGCTGCACCTACTGCGATGCTTATAGATGTAGAGCTATGTCCTGCTACAAAATAATCATACTCACTCTCTTTTGGCTTGGTAAAACCACATATGCCTTTGTATTGTCTAAGTGTGTCAAATTCTTTCCAGCGTCCAGTAAGAAGTTTATGAGTGTATGCTTGATGGCTTACATCAAATATAAATGGATCGTTTTTGGCATCAAAAACATAGTGCATGGCTACTATTAGCTCTACTGCACCAATGTTTGAGCTTAGATGACCGCCATTTTTGCTGACCACTTCGATGATTTTTTCTCTTATATCCTTGCATAATTTTTCAAGCTGCATTAAGTCCATATTTTTTACATCTATCACAGCAGACCCTTTATATTTTCCAGTCTAGTTTGTAGTGTCGCATCGATATTTCCAGCCTCGCTTATTATAACGACTCCACCCTTGCTTATAGCGTCATCAGATTGTATTTTAATATGTGTTTTTTGGGCAAAATTTTCACTTAGATATTCGCTATCGCTAGGATTTACTCTAAGTGTAATGTCTTTTGCATCAGATAGTGTTTTTAATAAATTTAAGGCTAGATTGTAAGCGATTTTGCTTGAGTTTTGCCCTACTTCATTCATTAGCACTTCATTTGCTATACTTATGGCGGTGGTAGCTAGTTCTTCTTCGTTTTTGTTTATAAATGTGTCTAATTCATCGTATTTTGCTGAAATTTTGGCAATTGATGAACTGAATTTTTCGTTTAAGTCCTTTAGTTGTGTCTCGTATGCGATGTTTGCCTGAGCCAATCCTTCATTTATGCCATCTTCTTTGGCTCTTGCTATTTCAGCTTGTAGTCTTTTATCAAACTCAGCTTCTTGGTTTTCTATTTTCATTTGTAATTTTATAATATTGCTACTTAATTCATCTGTTTTCTTAAGTAGCTCTTCAACAAAATTTGAATCAAATCCACTGTTTATTGGCTGTTCTTGACTTATGTTTTCGTGTATAAAATTTTGTGGCTGATTTGTTTCATCTTGTGCTAAGTCGTTGGCATTTTCAGATATAACATTTGAGACAAAATTTTCAGTTTGTGGTTCATTTGATTTATCATGATTTCTAGGTTCGCTTCCTAATACCTTAAATCTATAGTTTTCTACAAAGTGCTTTGACATTTTGTCATTTGTTATTACGCTAGTATTTCTCATTCTATCATCTCATCTGCTTCGCCAACTTGGAATACACCCTGTTCTGCTAGAGCTTGGACTGCTTCTACTATTCGACGCTGTGCCTCTTCGACATCTTTAACACGAACAGCACCCAAAAATCCCATCTCTTCATTAAACGCGTCTGCTGCACGCTGCGACATATTTGCTAAGAATTTATCCTTAAGTGCTGGATTGCTACCTTTTAACGCTACCATTAAGTCTTTTTTCTCTACATTTTTAAGTATCTCTCTTATGGCTGTTGCATTTAGCGTATTGATATCTTCAAAGGTAAACATCAGCTCCTTGATTGTAGTTGCTAATTTTTCATCGTTTTGTTCAATGTAGCTTATGGTATCTTTTGACGCTTTTTGTCCTAAGCGATTAAGCATCTCAGCAACTGCCCTAGGTCCGCCAACTTCGACTTTGTATGATGTTAGGCTTTCTAGTTTGCCTTCAAGAACAGTTGATACACGTTTGATTACTGATGGACTTATGTCGCCTAAATTTGCCATTCTAATAACCACGTCGCTTCTTAAATCGTTTGGAAAATATGATAATGTTTCAGCTGCACTGGTTGAGTCCATATGCGCTAGTATCAATGCTATGGTTTGCGGATGTTCTTTGACAATAAAATCAGCTAATTGCTGAGGTTTTATTTTGGTTAGATAGCCAAAACTTTTTGTGTTTTCCATTGATTTGGCTAGTTTATCAAGTATCTTTTGTGCTGCTTCTGGACCAAATGTGCGGTATAAAATTTCTTTGGCATATTCTAAACCACCACTTCTCATGTATTGGTTTGATTGCATTAATGCATAAAATTCTTCTAAGATTGCAGCTGCAACTTGCTTGTCTATGTTTCTTGCAGTTGCAATGTAGCCTGATATGTCGGTTATAACATCTACATCCATGTGAGAAAAAAGCAAACTAGTGCTTTCTTCTCCAAGTTGTATAAGCAAGATTGCTATTTTTTCAGGCATTGATAAATCATCATATACCATTTTTTGTTGATCTGTTAATTTTATAGCCACTATAGCTCCTTGCGAACATTAAATTCACTATCGTTTTTAACCATATCTTGTAAGAGTATAGAAATCTCTTCATTTCGTTCTTGCACTATTGCTTTCATCTTTTCAAGCAATACGTCGTATTTTAACTCATCTTCATTAAAGTCGCCAGTTAAACCTAACTGTTCTTCTACTTTTCGTTTTGCTGCTTTAAATTTCTCAAGTGTGTCTTCATCGTCTATATCTATGCTCTCAAGATGTTCTAAGTCAAGCTCGTCTTCATCGTCTTTGGCATCTTCAAGCATTTTTTGCATGAATGGCACAATAACTTTTTTATACAAGATATATAGCAACAATAATGCAAATATATATTTTAATAAAGGCATCAATGGCATCACATAATCTTGCATAAATCCATTTACTTTTTGACTAGTTGATAAAATTTCGCCTAAATTAAACTCAAAACTATCTAGTGTAACTTCATCTCCACGACTAGCATTAAAGCCTATAGCTTGTTTGATGAGATTTGTTATTGATGCTTTTTGAGCTTCGCTAAGTGGCACAAAGACGACTTCGTTTGTATCATTGCCATTTTCATCTTTTTTTCGCTCATATTTTCCATCAACAACAACAGCAGCACTAACTCTGTTGATAGTGGCAAATTGTCCTTTGATATTTGTTATTTTACGCGAAATTTCATAGTTTGTTTGCTGTGAGCTTTTGGAGTATTGCTCTTGAAGTGAGCTATCGTCTAGACCCTCAACTGGACCTATGTTGCTAACTGCACCAGGAACACCTTGTATCTCATTTGGACTTCTTCCTTGGCGACTTTCTTCAATATTACTTTCGCTTCTAATTACGTTATTTGGGTCATATACTTCGCTTTGGCTATCTTTTTTGTCAAAATCAAAGTCAATATTTACCTTTGCTACAACCCTGCTTTCGCCACCTACAATTGGGGCTATGACATTTATGATTTTTTGTTCATAATTGTTTTCAAATTCTCGTTTATAGCGAATTTGTTGAGCTATCATATCGCTGTCAAACCCACCATCTTCTTCGCCAAGTGCAATTCCGTCTTGATTTACGATTTTGACATTTTCTGTGCTTAAATTTGTAACGCTTGCTGCTACTAAATTTTTGATACCAAAAATTTGCTTTTGACTAAGGCTTCCACCAGCTTTTAACTCCAAAACAACAGAAGCTGTTGGTAAAGTTTGTCTTTCGGTAAAAACAGTCTCTTTTGGAAAGGCTATTCTTACTATTGCTTTTTGTATAGGTGCTAAGCTTTGTATAGTTCTTGCCAATTCTCCTTCGACTGCACGCTGGTATTTTACGCGTTGATCCGCATCTGTGGCACCAAATTCTTGTTTGTCAAAAATTTCAAAACCAATCTTACTCTCTTTTGGTATTCCAAGTGTTGCTACGGCGATACGCTCTTTATAAACATCTGCAGTTGGGACTAAAATCGTGCCTTCGTTTGCGAGTTTATAGCTTACGCCATCTTTGTTTAATTGATCTATAATTAAGGCAGAGTCGTTTGGACTTATGTTTTCAAATAGCACACTATAGCCTGCGTAACTTTCGTGTTTTGATTTAAACATCGTTAAAAATACTAAAAATCCGACAACTACCACCACGGAAGTGGCAATGACTATTTTTTGTTTGTTTGTAAGTTTTTGGTAAAGTCCTGCTATTTGCTGTAAAAGTGCCTTAAAATCCATATTTTTACTTTAAAATTTCCCTTAATTCATCTATAACTTTGTCGTTTTGCTCACTTTTTCCTATGGTAATACGAATAGCATTTAAACCATAGCTTTTTAAATCACGTAAAATTATACCTTTTTTTAGTAGATTTTGGCATATTTGTGAGCTATTTTCTTTATTAAATTTAATTGTAATAAAATTTGTGTAGCTATTAATGTATTCTAAACCAAACTCTTTTGCAAAATTTTCATACTTTATCATCTCTTTAAAGTTATTTTTCATCGTTTTGCTTACAAAACTCTCGTCGCTTAAAGCTAAGATTGCAGCCTTTAAGCTAAGCGTAGTGATGTTAAATGGGGCTCTTAGTTTTGCAAGTTCTGATATAACGCTACTGTTGGCTATTGCATATCCTACACGCATACCGCCTAGTCCGTATGATTTAGAAAATGTCGCTGTAAAAATTGCATTTTGAAAATTTTTAATCAAATCATCTGGTTGTATTTGCATTTTGGTATCTTTGTAGCTTGCAAAATCCATATACGCCGCATCAACTACCACCATAACATCTTTGTCTATTGTGGCGATAAAGTCATAAATTTCATCTTTGCTTATGCACTCACCCAATGGATTGTTTGGCATACATAAAAATATGATTGAAATTTCATCTTTGTGCTTGTTATAAAGCTCTTTAAATTCATTTAAATCATGTGTTTGAGATGTCGTTTTTATCACTTTTGCGCCAACTTGTTTTGCGTATATTTCATACATGGCAAAGGTCACACCAGCGGTTAAAATGGCACTATTTTCATTTGCTTTGGCATGAACGCAATACTCAATTACCTGATCACTTCCTTGTCCTATTAGGATATTTTTTACATCTATGTTGTATTTTTTGGCCAATGCATCTTTTAGCTCAAAATAACTATCATCAGGATACAGATGTGCTTTATTTGAAATTTCAGCTATGCCTTTTGATACAACTTCACTTGTGCCAAATGGATTTTCATTGCTTGCTAGTTTTATGACATCTTTTTCATTTATGCCGTATTCACGCACAACTAGCTCGATTGGCTTTCCTGCTTCGTAGTTTTTTAAATTTTGTAAGTTTTTATTAAATTTCATCACTCATCTCCATCTAAATAACTACCTAGCCACATTATTTCATTCCCCGCTTCTTTGGCTAAATTTAGAGCATTTTGCACTTTTTCATCATCAATATGACCTATAAAATCTATAAAAAACATAAACTCAAAGTCACGCTGTTTAAGTGGTCTGCTTTCTAATTTGGTTAAATTTATATTTTCATCTTTAAAAATTCTTAATAAATCAGACAAGCTACCTGGTTTATGACCTGCTTTTGCTAAGATTGATGTTTTTGTACCACTTGTTTTACCTGTTTTAAAATCACTAAGCACAAAAAATCTAGTGCGATTTGAAGCATTGTCTTCTATTGTTTCAAATAAAATAGGTACATTATACAACTTAGCTGCGATTTTAGAGCAAATTGCAGCTGTGTCTAAGTCTTGAGATGCTAGATACGCGGCTTCTGCAGTTGATTTTGTAGGGATGAAATTTACATCTGATAGCATGTGACTATCTAGGAAATTTCGACACTGATTGTAACCTTGTGGATGAGAGTATATTGTTTTTATGTTTTTTAAATTTTCACTTAGGCTAACAAAGCTATGATGGATATCTAGATACATTTCAGCTACGATTTTTACGTTGTCAAATTTTGCTAGACAATCAAGCGTAACACCAACCGCTCCTTCTGTGTTGTTTTCGATCGGGACGACGCCATATTTGACCTCTTTTTGTGATAATTTGGTAAATACAGATTCTATCGTGGCTAGTGGCAAATACTCGCTCATCGCACCAAATCTACTCTCTGCAGCTTGATGCGTGTATGTTCCTTCAGGGCCTAAATAGGCTATTTTTTGTGGCATTTCTAGGTTACGAGATACGGCAAAAATTTCAAGATATATCGCTTCAATAGCGGCTTTATTTAATAATCCACCTTTGACTGATTGTAAGCGGTTTAATATGGCTCGTTCGCGTTCTGGACGGTAGATGCTCGTGCCACTTGCTTGTTTTAATTCGCCTATTTTTTTGACATATTGCATTCTTTCGTTTAATTTGGCTAAGACAAGATCGTCTATCTCGTCTATGCTTTTTCGTATTTCATTTATCTCTTGCATTATAAATAGTCCTTTTCTAGTGCAATGATATCTTCAAAGCTTTCACGGCGACGTATTAGCCTATCGGTGCCGTTTTGTATTGCTACTTCTGCGGCTCTTCCTCTTGTGTTATAGTTGCTACTCATGCTAAACCCATACGCACCAGCACTTTTTACTACTAAAATATCTGAGTTTTGCAGTCTAGGAAGCTTTATATCTTTTGCTAAAAAATCACCACTTTCACATATCGGACCTACTATATCGCAGTTTGATTTTTCGCCATCTTTTAGCGAAATTATCTCATGATGTGCCTCGTATAAACTAGGGCGAAGTAGGTCATTCATGGCTGCATCTACTACCACAAAACGCTTATCTTTATTGAATTTCTCATATAAAACACTTGTTATTAGTGTGCCACAATTTCCAACGATATATCTGCCAGGTTCGCATACTATCGTGACATCTTGACCACCAAGGGCTGCAAGTATGCCTTGTGCGTATTCATATAGATTTACTTCGTTTTCGTCTTTATAAACTATGCCAATTCCGCCACCAACATCAAAGAATTTAATATCAATCTCAAGTGCTTTTAGCTCACGCATTAATACGCTTACTATATTTGCAGCTTCTATTATGCTTGAAATTTCAGTGATTTGAGAACCAATGTGAAAATGTATGCCAATAGGCTCTAGGTGGTTAGAGTTTTTGGCTTTAAGATACATTTTTTTTGCTGTATTTATATCTACTCCAAATTTATTTTTATTTAAGCCTGTTGATATATATGGGTGCGTTTTGGCATCTACATCTGGATTAACTCTTATACTTATACGAGCCTTTTTAACAAGCATTTTTGCTATCATTTCAACTCTGTCTAGTTCGCTTTCGCCTTCTACGTTTATCATTAAAATTTCATTTTGTAGTGCTTCTTTGATCTCAGCATCGCTCTTACCAACTCCGCTAAATATCACTTGGTATGGCTTAGCGCCAGCCAATAATGCACGCTTAATCTCACCTATACTAACACAATCAAAACCTGCTCCAAGAGTGGCCATGTGCCTTAAAAGACTAAGATTTGAGTTTGCCTTTACTGCATAACAGATGAGAGATTTTCGTGCGTTAAATGCTGATTTTAGTGCATTGTATCTAGACGCAATATAATCAAAATCATATACATAAAGTGGGGTTTGGTATTTTTGTGAAAGTTGTAGATAGTCCATAAATAGCCTTTTTTAAAAATGGCTAGATTTTACAAAATTTATACAAAAAATTCGCTTAACGATGGGCTTTTAAAAGATATAAGGCGTATGATAAAATACAAATGACTGGTAAAACTATGCCAAGTTCAGCCACGATAACACCAGTGGCAGAAAAACGTGCAAGCACGAATAATATACCCCAAGTTATTAGTGTGATTAATACATATATAAAACTAGCGAGAGCTAGGTTAAAAAATCTACCAGTTGTTGGCAAATGATAGTATATAATAAGCAACAAAAACGGAGCAAAAAACGGAGCAATTGTAAGTGTGTAAAATGCGACTTTTGCACTATTTATGGATGCTCCTTCATTTTTAAACGTTAGCATAAAATCAAATGCATCACCTATGCTAAGTCCTACTTTTTCATTTTGGTTTGCACTTTGGATACTTTTTGGGCTAAAGCCTTTTAGTGTATTTAAATGGTCTTTGTTTTGTAATATCAAGCCATCGTTTCCGACTTTAAAAATTTTAGGCAAAGTAGTTATATTGGCGTCTATTAAATCCCAAGCATTATCTTTAAAATAGGCACTTTTGGCAAATGTTACGCTGTTTAATTCAGTTTGATTTACATCGAAAATTACTATATTTTTTATATCTTTTTCTAATGGATTTAACTCTTTTATGTAGATAAATTTACCATCAAATTTTAAAAAACTATCTGTTGTGGCACGATTAAAATTTACACCATTAATTATACCTTTTTGATAATCATAAGCATAAGCAAATGGTGTAAAATTTAATCCCACATAGATACATGTGATAAAAAGTGCCATAAAAAAAGGCGTAATTATGACGTTATTTTTACTAATTCCAAGTGCATAAAAACTAACAAGTTCATTTGAGCGAACCATATTTATGTGAGAAATTATTATGCCAAATACAAGAGATATAGGAAGCACATATGACACAGCAGTAAGGGCGGTTAGTCCGATATATAAAAGCTGTAAGTTTGCTGAGCTTGGGATATCTTTTAAATTTGTAAGCAGATCAATGCCAACGTAAAATAATTCAAGTGATAAAAAAACTATCAAAAATGATTTTAAATAGAGCCATCCAGCGTATCTAGCAAATAACTTCATGCTAAATCCTGATAAATTTTGCAAATCTTAGCCAAATGTTTAGTTTTGTCATATTTGTATACTCTTTTTTAAGCTAAATTTTGCCGAAATAGTTGTAATGTCACTTTCTAAAAGCTCGATTATGGCATTTTTGCAATGAGATAAAATTTCATCTAAGTGTGTTTTTTCGTTATCGCTAAACTCGCCAAGCACGAAATTTGCAGCATTTCCTTTTTTGCCGATGCCTATTCGCACTCTTTCGTAGTCATTGCCGATTAAGTTATCGATTGATTTTATACCATTATGTCCGCCGCTACTGCCACCTTTTTTAAACCGAACTACGCCAAATCCAAGATCTAAATCATCATGCACGACAATAATGCGTTTTGGTTTGTAAAAATCATTTACAGCCTTTACGCTGTTTCCAGATAGGTTCATAAAAGTTGTTGGTTTAAGTAGTAAAATTTTTCCGTATTTAAAGAGTTCACCTTGAAATTTAGCTGAACTTACGTCTAAGAAATTATCGTCTTTAAGCAGGTCTATAAGCATAAATCCGACATTGTGCCTTGTATTTTCGTATTGTTTTGTGGGGTTTCCAAGCCCCACTATAAGTGTCATCAAATGTGCCTTATCTAGCTTTAATGACTCCAAGAACCGCAATGCGATCAGCATCAACCATAGTCACACCAGCAGGAACAACTAGATCACGGACTAAAATAGTATCGTCAATATCTAGTTTGCTTACATCTACATCAAATGAATTTGGTAAATTTTCAGCTGTGCATTTTACAGCTACACGGCGTTTAGATTGTATTAAAACGCCTTTGTTTTTTAAACCAACTGGAGTGCCAAATGGTTTAACTGGTATTAGATATTTTGATACAACTCCAGGTAGGGCCACTTTTAAATCAACGTGCTTTAATTCATTTGTAACAACATCTCTTTGGTAATCAACGATAACAACGTTATATACCTTTTCGCCAACTTTTACATCAAATGCAAGGGTCTCTTTCTTTCTAGCTTCTTTGATAAACTCATTTACCTTAAAAGCTGCTGAAACATTCTCTAATCCCTTACCGTAAATGTTTGCGATTAGATAACCATCTCTTCTTAAAGCCTTTGCAGACTTTTTACCGATACTCTCTCTAACGATACCTTCTAACATCGTCATCCTTTCATAAAAAATAAGTGCCGAGTATAGCTAAAAATTTATAAATTTAAGCTAAACTAGTTTTAAATTTTATTAGTTTAGCTTAAATCTTTTAGGGCGATTATGTCGTTGTGTATAGAATTTTTGAGTGTGAGATTTTTAATTTGTATTTTTAAATCATTCGCTCTTGTGGCATTTTTAAGTGCCTCATCGGCATTTATCGTGCCATTTGCAAACAGCTCAAGCAAATGCATATCAAAAGTCTGCATTCCGAAGAAATTTTTGCTTTCTTGCATGACAGAAAATAGCTCATGGTCATTTGAATTTAAGATAATATCTTGTGTTCTTGCATTGTTTATTAGTATTTCTATTGCGGCAGTTCGTTTTTCATTGATGGTTTTTACTAGCCTTTGAGAGATTGTAGCTACTAGTGTAGATGCTAATGTAACACGAATGCGATTTTGTTCATTTGTGTCAAACATTGACACGATTCTATTAATGCTCTCTTTTGCATCAATAGTATGCATGGTGGCTAATACCAAGTGGCCCGTTTGGGCAGCACTCATAGCCATCTCAATGGTTTGTAAATCTCTCATCTCGCCTACTAATATCACATCTGGATCTTCACGTAGTGCCGCACGTAATGCTTCGGCAAAATTTGCCACATCTTGACCGACTGAGCGTTGATTTATTATGCTTAAATTGTCTTTGTGTATAAATTCTATCGGATCTTCGATTGTGATGATATGACGTTTTTGGGTTGCATTTATGTGCTGTATCATGCTAGCTAAAGTGGTGCTCTTGCCACTTCCTGTTGGACCTGTGACTAATACTAATCCACGATGAGTATTAGTCGCTATATTTTGAATTGTTTTTGGTAAATTTAGCTCTTGCATGGTTGGTATATTAGTTGGTATCGTGCGAAATACTGCTGATACGCCATCTACTTGAAAAAATACATTCACACGAAATCTAAAATTTTCATCTAAATTATGGATAAAATCAACACTTCTTTTTTCAACAAGTTCTTTAAAATTTGTTCTAAGTAGCTCTTTGGCTAGGATTAGCATGTCGTCTTTGCTTAAAATTTTATCGCCTAAAATTTCAACTTCGCCGTTTATGCGTCCGCGGATAAGACCATTTGCCTTTACATGCAAATCGCTTCCATTGCGAGAAATGAGTATTTTTAGATACTCATTTATCATGTCTCTGATTTTAAAATCCAGCTTACTTACATCTACATCAAACATTATTATGATAAATTTCTCATGATATCATCAAAAGCAATTTCAAACGCCATAAGCCCATCACTTAAAAGCTCTTTGTAGGCAGCTTCGATGTCAATTTGTGCATTTTTAACGACTTGAAAAAATGCATTTATGTTCTCTTTTGAGCTTGGTGTTTTTGGTTGAGTTTTTTCTTTGATAAATGCTTTTATGGTATCAAGTGGAGCTGTATTTATAGAGTTTGCAAACATTAGCTCTCTTACGTAATAATCAGCTCTTAACTCATCGCCCTTTACTCCTGTGCTAGCAAATAAAGCACGGACATTTGGCAGGTTTTGATCTTGTATGATATGATAAATTTTGGTTGCATTCATTATGCCAATTTGTGCTGTTGGTAGATTTTTAGATGCCATTTTGGCATCGAGCAATCTATCAAATCGGCTTACAAATATACTTATTACGCCTTTTGGAAGTGGTGTATTTGGGTAGCGTTTAGCGTAAATTTCGCTACCTTTTTTAAATGCATCAAGACAACCTTTGGCTTGTTCTGGAGAAAAAATGAGCGTAGCGTTTATGTTAATTCCTTGTGAGATTAGTTCGCTCATCGCATCAAATCCTGCTTTTGTTGCTGGAATTTTTATCATTACGTTTGGCATTTTGATAGAGTTGTATAGTCTTACGCCTTCGGCTATGGTTGCTTCTGTATCATTTGAAAGCGTGGGATCTACTTCGATGCTAACAAAGCCATCATCGTCATTAGCATAGTTTTTAATAAGCCTTGTTGCGGCTATTTTGATGTCTTGTGTCGCTAGAATTTCATAAAGTGTCTTTGGATGTCTTTTGTCGCTATTTTTTACTGCAGTTTTGTATATCTCAGTGCCAAATGCACTTTTGAAAATTGCAGGATTGCTTGTTGCACCATTGATGATTTTGTCATTTACTAGCTCTTTAAATTCGCCATCTAAAAAATCCCTTTGTATGAAGTCACACCAGAGCGAGAATTTTACGTCATTGTTATACATTTTTCATCCATTGTGATAAATTTTTGATACAAGTTTGCATCAAATGTAATCTATTAGAATACAACTTTGTAGTTTAACATACCATAAATTTTTAAACTTGATCTAATCAGTGCCAGATATTTGTGCTAGTCTAAGTTAGTCAGTAATCAACAAAGTAAAATTTAGGCTTATTTTGTGGTATTTAATATTTATTGTTGAGATTTTATTTTAGAAATTTCTAAGTTCTATTTTAAGAGGCGAGTTGATATCGCTTATATTTAATATCTTTGTTTGTTCTTTTAGTGATCCAAAATGTTCTTTGGTGTATAAAAAATTTTGTAAATAATATGTCTTGTCATAGCCGTATCGCTTTAGCATACTAGCCATTTTGCTTATATCGCTTTCATCTAATAACTTGCTGTGTATTGTTGTGCGAACTTCAAACTCAACATCCATTGATAGTAAAAATTTTAAAGTTTTTATAAAATTTTCATATAGATTGGATGCCGTGATTGCGTGAAATTTTTCTTTTGGTGCCTTAAAATCAAGTGCGATAAAATCAACTAAATTTATTATTTTTTTTAAAATTTCTGGATTTGAACCATTGGTGTCTATCTTAAGCTTAAAATTTCTAGATTTAACTTCATTTGCTAAATATTCAAAACTAGGGGTAAGACTACACTCACCACCACTAAAAACCACTGCATTTAGCTTACCCTTGCGTTTGTCTAAAAACGCCAAAAACTCATCATTGCTAACGCCATTAGTGTTTGAAAATTTGGCATTTACCACCGCAGTATTATAACAATACGCACACCGCATATTGCACCCCATAAACCACACTACGCAAGCTAAATGCTCTGGATAGTCCATCATCGTAAATGGAGTGATTGAGTAAATTTCGTTCATTTTTGCAGTGTTTTATGCGTTTGTAATGCGTGTTTTTTGTAAAAATTAATCATTTTTCGCGAAATTTCACCCTCTCTTTATGCTCACCTTTTTTGCCTAGATTAAAGCTCTCAACTGGCCTGTGATAACCCATAACACGAGTATAAACTACGCATTTTGTTCGTTTGCTCTCATTTTGTTTTAAAATTTCAGTTGCATTCATTTTTTATCCTTTTTAGTTGTTGTCTTGTGTATTTTTTAAAATTTCTGCATCACATATTGGGCAATACTCATGCTCTCCGGCGATATATCCGTGTTTTTCGCATACGCTAAATACTGGCGTGATGGTGATATATGGCAATGTGTAGTTTGTGATGATATTTTTTACTAGAGTTTTACATGCCGCCGCTGAGCTGATACGCTCACGCATATATAAATGAAATACAGTCCCACCTGTGTATGCAGATTGAAGTTCGTCTTGCAAATCAAGTGCCTCGTATGCGTCATCAGTAAAGCTTGCTGGAAGTTGGGTTGAGTTTGTGTAATATACATTTTCATCAAAACCAGCTTGCATTATGTCATTAAAGCGTTTTTTATCCTCTTTTGCAAAGCGATAAGTCGTGCCTTCGGCTGGTGTTGCTTCTAAGTTGTATAAATTTCCTGTACTTTCTTGAAATTCCCTAATTTTAGATCGCAAAAACTCAATCATTTCAAGTGCAAACTCACGTCCGTATTCGGTCGATATATCGTCATTATCGTTTGTAAAATTTCGTAAAAGCTCATTCATTCCATTTATGCCGATGGTGCTAAAGTGATTATTAAAGTGCTTTAGATATCTAGCCGTGTAAGGATAAAGCCCTCTATCATACATCTCTTGGATAAATTTTCTCTTTTTTTCAAGTGTTGATTTGGCTAAATTTAGTAAATGTGTCAAGCGAGTGTAAAGTCCTTTTTTGTCGTCTTTATATAGATAGCCCAAACGAGCCAAATTTATCGTTACAACGCCGATACTTCCAGTCATCTCAGCACTTCCAAACAGCCCTCCGCCACGCTTTAAAAGCTCTCTTAAGTCAAGCTGAAGCCTACAACACATAGAGCGGACATGCCCTGGCTTGTAAGCATTGTCGTTTGGTATTTTGTTGCCATTTGCATCTATTTTATATTGACTTCCGACAAAATTTTGAAAATAGCTTGAACCCATTTTTGCCGTATTTTCAAATATCACATCTGCCACTTCGCTATCCCAGTCAAAATTTTCGGTGATATTTATAGTTGGTATTGGGAACGTAAATGGCTGAGAGTTTTTATCTCCTGCTGTTAAAACTTCGTAAAATGCTTTGGTAATACGTCTCATTTCTGGTTCAAAATCTCCATATGTCATATCACAAAGTGCGTTTTTGCCACGCTGTTTTGCCTTATTTATTAGATTTTCGTCATTTAATCCACTAAATAAATGTATATCGTTTGATGTTGGAATTTGTGACTTTAAATCATCAGGGCAAGTGATATCTATCGTGACATTTGTAAATGGGCTTTGCCCCCATCTAGCTGGAACATTTAGATTAAAAACAAAGCTTGTAATTGCTTTTTTAATCTCAAAATCGCTTAAATCGTCTTTAAAAACATATGGTGCTAGATATGTATCAAAGCTTGAAAATGCCTGTGCCCCAGCCCATTCAGACTGCAATATGCCTAAGAAATTTGCCATTTGATATAGGGCTTCTCTAAAATGCTTTGGTGCTTTGCTTTCGACTCTACCTCTAACCCCATTAAAGCCCTCATTTAGCAAGGCTCTAAGCGACCATCCAGCACAGTATCCAGTTAAGCAATCAAGATCGTGTATGTGATAGTCTGCTTCTCTATGTGCCAGACCCTCTTCTTTGCTATAAACAGTGTCAAGCCAGTAGTTTGCGATGACTTTGCCTGCTGTATTGTTGATAAGTCCAGCATTTGAGTAGCTAGTGTTTGAATTTGCTGAAATTCTCCAATCTGTGCCATTTATGTATTCGTTTATTGTTTGTGTTGAATTGATGTAAGTTGTATCTTCGCTAAGCCCTAAAATTTGCTCACGTTGCATTTTGTGTGTGTGGCGGTATAGCATAAAACTTTTTAAAACATCAAAATAATTTGCCTTAAAAAGCTCTTTTTCTATTGCGTCTTGTATCTCTTCAACGCTTATTGTATCGGTATTTTGAAAGACATTTTGTACTACATTTGTGAAAATTTTCTCATCATACTTTACGTTTTCGCTTTCAAATGCTTTTTTTATAGCATCTACAATTTTATATGCTTTAAACTCTTGTTTTTTGCCATCACGTTTTAAAATTTCTCTCATTATGGACCCTATTTTCGGTATTTAGCAAAGCATTTGTTTAAAACTAAAAATCGCTTTTGCTGTTTGTATGGTTTGATTTTAAACTTGTAATTATAAGAGCTTTTGCTTGATAATTAGCTTAAAATTTTGTATTTAAAATTTAAAATTTATGATAACAAGTATCGAAAAAACAAATAAATTTCATTTTAATTTTAAGTTTATAAAGTATATTATTGCTGAATTTATAGGTATAAAATTTAAAATTTCAAATTTATTATAAAATTAAAATATTAATTATTTTAATTAAGATTTTAATGTGATTAAAATCTTAATTTCTTGCTAAAGTTTATATTAAAGTTTTTATAAGTATAATACCCATTTTGGTCCCGTAGCTCAGCTGGTAGAGCACCACCTTGACATGGTGGTGGTCGATGGTTCAAGTCCATTCGGGGCCACCATATTATTTATTTCTCACTATTTTTAAGCCATTAAACACCCAAACAAAAATATTAGACTGAAGTTATAAGAGCAAATTTAAGTTCAATGTTAGAAATGATTGTTATAAATTTTAGATTAAAAAGTAAAACAATTAGCGTTGCACTGAATTTATGCCTACATATTAAGATATTTATAAAATTTCTTAGGTGAATTTAGAAAACTGCTCACAATCTTTTTAGGCAAAAAGAGTTGCGAAACCATGTAGAGAGCAAAATAGGTATAATAAATTTTAATAAGAGAGACCAATGAACGTAAATCAAATTTTTGAACTAAAATGAAGATGTTAAAGAATTAAACGAAAATTTTACACTGTTTCCAAGGCAAAAGATATTTTTGTGGCAAATTAAGCATGGCTAAAAGAGCATTTTTGCCATTAATTACGATCGATTTAGCAAAATTATCGCCTGAATTAAAAGCATAAAACTGCATATGCTAAACCTAGTTGAGCTTTATTGAAGTGGCGACCAAACACATAAGTATCACAATGAATTTACAGGCGAAAACTATTTTGCCTTTCGTTTGAGTGAAGATAATTGCTATGAGTTTTTAGCAAATGAAGAGTATTTTTTAAAACTGCGGTTAGTCATTGGGGTTTTAATGGCGAAGATGAAAAAGAATTTTGGCAAAGTATGTTTAATGCTCTTGAAAAAAGCAAGGAAAATTTTGCCAAATACGGCTGTTTGGTTGATTTGTGTTATCTTAGAGGCGTAGAAGGACTTAATAAACAAAATTTTAGATAGAGTAGTGGCGGTTTTATGTATGCAAACTAGACAGAAAGTGTAGAGTTGCCATCAGCCCTTAAAATGAATTTATCAAAAGATTTCGATGAAATGCAAAAACTTTTAAATGACGGCATCACTTATAAAAGAAATCCGTTTTTATTTTATCGCCGAAGTTACGGGGTATGATTATTATGAGAATGGAGCTGATGCCATTGTTTTAATGTATGAGCCGATAAGCCGCACTGTGCTTTTACTTTTGATTATATTTAAAATTTAATAAAGGCAAATGATATGAATTATGATGAAAAAGTAAATATTTAAGCTATTTACAAAGAAATTCGTGATGAGTTACAAAAAATATCGCCCAAAATAGGAGCTAGTTTTAACAACAAAGCCACTGAAAGTGAAATTTTAGAATTAGAAAAAATGTCTGGAAAAACTTTACTAGAATTTTAAAAATTATTTACGTCTTTTTAATGGGCAAAATGATACAGAGATATGCTTTTTGGATACAATTTTCTACTCTCAATTAAAAATAATAGAATTTTATCAAATGCAGATGGAAAATTTTGGTGATAAAGAAGAAATTAGCTTTATAAAACCTAATAAAATTTAGCTAATGATTTTGGCTAAAGACTGGTTGGCTTTTGCTAATTTTGACAATACAGGGCAACAGCTTATTATTGATTTAAATCTTGCACAAAATGGCACTTATGGGCAAATTATAGCGATGTGGGTAGGTATGGATTATGTGTGGCTATTTTATGTTCATTTATGAAGTTTTATCAAAAAATTCTTACTATTTTAAAGGAAAATAATTACGCTGTTTAATATGATATTATCGTGCAAGATTTTATTTAATGAGTAATATATGTTGCAACTATAAAATAGACATCAAGCATGGTAAAATTTGTCTATGATAGAAAGTTTTTGTTAAAATTGATATTGCTGAATTTAACGAGTAAAAATCCAAAAATAAAAATGGGTCAATTTAATAAGAGTTACAAAATTTTATAGTTTTTATACATTATTATTTAAGATATGCGATTTGTGTTGAGATTTTGGCTAGGAAATTAAAATATAAATTTTAATTAAATTTTTGATTAATTAAAATTTTGCTTGACATTTAATATAATTTTGGATAGAATACCGCTTTTTAATGAGGTAGTGGCAGATAACTCACGCTACGGGGTGTAGCGCAGTCTGGTTAGCGCATCTGGTTTGGGACCAGAGGGCCGAAGGTTCGAATCCTTTCACCCCGACCATTTGATATGGTGAGTGTAGCTCAGTCGGTTAGAGCATCAGATTGTGGTCCTGAGGGTCGTGGGTTCGATTCCCATCACTCACCCCATTTTGGGCGCTCGTAGCTCAATTGGATAGAGCGACAGACTTCGGATCTGTAGGTTATGGGTTCGACTCCTATCGGGCGCGCCACTCAAACTATGCGCTCATAGCTCAGCTGGATAGAGCAACAGCCTTCTAAGCCGTAGGTCTCAGGTTCGAATCCTGATGGGCGTACCATTTTTTGGTTTATTTAAGCTTAGTTTAGATAAACTACGACTTCTTTTTTGTTGCGGATGTGGTGAAATTGGCAGACACGCCAGACTTAGGATCTGGTGCTTCACGGCGTGGAGGTTCAAGTCCTCTCATCCGCACCACCTTTATTTTAATTTCTATTTTTATAATCTTTTAATCAATATCTCATAAAATAATTATTATAATTTCGCTTGTTTAAATTAATTCAAGGAAAAATTATGAAATTTCAAAAAGTAAAACAGGCTATTGAAGATATTAAAAATGGCAAAATGATAGTAATGGTTGATGATGAAGATAGGGAAAACGAGGGTGATTTGATATTTGCTGCGGCACATAGTGATGTGCAAAAGGTAAATTTTGCCATATCTGAGTGCAGAGGAATATTATGCTTGGCAATGGATGTTGATAATGCAAAAAGGCTTGATTTGCCACTCATGGTTTCGTCAAATACGTCGTGTCATGAAACAGCCTTTACGGTTACAATTGATGCCAAAGAATGTAGCACAGGCGTGAGTGCGTATGAGCGTGACATAACCACCAGGTTAGCAGCTGATCCATTATCAAAACCTGATGATTTTGTTCGTCCTGGGCATGTTTTTCCCATTATTGCAAAAAATGGCGGAGTTTTAGAGCGTATAGGACATACTGAAGGCTCTGTCGATCTGTGTCGCTTAGCTGGTATTACGCCTATGGCTTGTATATGTGAGATAGTTAAAGAAGATGGGCAAATGGCTAGACGCGAGCATTTGGAAGAATTTTGCAAAAAACATGGATTAAATATGGTGGCGGTGTCTGACTTGGTTGAATATAGACTAAATAGCGAGAGTTTGATAGAAGTTAATGAAGGACAGATGGCTCATGTTGCTGGTTTTAAGGCAATGAAATATGAGATAAAAGACCATAAGAATTTAATCCACACGGCGTTTGTATTTGGCAATGTCAAGGGCAAAACGAGTGTGAAATTTCAAAAAATCACAAAAGACCATGAATTGCTTAGCTCTGAAAAATTTAATGATTTTATTGACGGCGTTAAATATCTGAATGAAAATGGTGGAATTTTGGTATTTTTAGATAGTGATAAAAACGAAGCAAATGCAAAAGATTTTGGCATCGGAGCACAGATATTAAAGTATTTTGGAATTAGTGATATTGAATTGCTTAGCACAAATAAAAAAGACTTTGTTGGAATTAGCGGATTTGGGTTAAATATTGTATCGTATAGATAAAATTAAATCACGATATTTTGTTTAGTTGCTGTTTTGCTTTGTGGATTTGCAAAACCAACTAAATTCTATGCCATTAGTGGCGGTTAAGTTGCCAAGACCATATTTATTGATAAATTTTAGAGCATTTTTTGTTTATTCTTGAGCGATTTTAATGAGATAAAAATTTTTGCCCAATTTAACCCAGTCATATTTTCTCTTATTGATTTTAATAAAATTTATAAAGATTTTCTAGATCATTAAACCAGCCCACTTCATTCTTAACTACAAGCAAGACGCACTCCTATAAGCTATCTTTTATCACTTTTTAAAGAGACAAGCACAAGAAATTTATTTAATCTATACTTTACAAAGCAAAGAAATCATTTGTTTGTCTATCTGCGTATAGGCTTTGATGTTTATACAAATTTATTTTAAAATTTTGTATAAACTAGATTCTAAAATTTCACTGACTTTATTAGCTTTTAAATTTTAGTTTTAATAAAAATTAAAAGTAACATATTTTTAAGACAAAATTTTATAATCACAAAATATTATGAAAATTAAAACTAAACAATCTCGCAAAGAATTTAATCTAGCTAAAAACAAGGCGTGGAGTGACGAGTTCCACACCTTAAGTATAGGGAGAAAATAATCAAGATAATTATTTCATAAAACAGATGCAATTATAAGTCAAAATTTCTTAAAATATATTAAAATATACAAATAATATCCTAAAAATTCAGCTTAATATAAAATTTTATATTATAGATTTTTGTTTTTAGTATTGCAAATTCCAGCAAATAACGCACCAGAAATATTATGCCAAATACTAAACAATGCACCAGCAAGTGCTGAAATTGGCGTAAAATATTTCATTGCCATAGCAACACTAAGTCCCGAGTTTTGCATAGCAACCTCAATTGCCACAGTTCTTGCTGTTTTTTCGTCAAACCTGCAAATTTTGGCACCAAAATATCCAAGCAAAAGACCGCAAATATTATGCATTATAACCGCAATAACAACGATCATGCCAATATCTTTTAAATTTCGAGCGTTAAGAGATACGATTATTGCAATTATTAAAATAATCGCACTAATTGACACGATAGGCAGTACTGGTCTTATGGCGTTTGTGAAGCGTTTGGCAAACGTATTTAATACTACTCCGATGCTAAGCGGCACAAGAGTAATTTTAACCAGATCAATTAGCATACTAGATATAGGCAAATCTATCCTGGCCCCAACATAAAAATACATTAAAAATGGCATAGCAAATATCGCAATAAGCGTTGAGACAAGTGTCATACTCACAGACAAGGCCAAATCGCCTTTAGCAAGATATGTGATGACGTTTGACGCTGTGCCGCCAGCACTTGTGCCTACAAGCATCATACCAATAGTGAGTGCATCATTAAAATTTAATGCCCTTGAAATCACAAATGCTAAGAATGGCATTATAGCAAACTGCATAAATACGCCAAAAATCACGGCAAACTTCTTGTGCCAAATATTTTTAAAATCATTTAAGCTAAGTGTTGCCCCCATACCAAGCATGATAATCATCAAAAGCGGTATAATAAACCCTTTAAGTGTGATAAAAATATCGCTAAACATAAACGCAACAAAAGACATAATAACAGCCAAAGCTGGAAAAACAAGTGCTTTCATAAAAATCCTTTAAAATATAAAATTATATTTAAAATTTGCATTTTTTACAATTTAAATTTAATGAAATGCTTAAGATTAAGTTTTGTTTAATGCAATAAACAGTATGTTTATTGAGAATAAAATATCAAATTGCAAATTATTAGCAAAATAGTCTAACCATCTTAATTAAAAAATATAGCAAATAAAACTTTACGCTTTAAGTTTAAACTCTAACAAAAAAGCTTATTTAAATAGTGCATAAAATAAGGAGCTAGAGTTTAAAATTTAAAGGTAAAATTTTAGTTTGCCTACTATTATTGGGTAAATTTAATATATAATAACTAAACCTTAAGTTTATTGGCAAAGTGAAATTAAAATAGCGTTTTACAAAGTATAAAAAACCGATAAGATCAAAAAGCAAAATATGCAAAATTTAAAGGAGTAAAAGTGAATATAAATTTTAGTAATACAAACATCTTTCAGATGATTTATCGTGCCAGTGGGCTTGATCTTTTGTATTTTTCAGATGAGCATTATAAGGAGAGGTTTTTTAGTATTGTTGAAAGTTTTAGCCCTGAAAAACTTCAAGAGATAGCACAAAATTTACATGAGTATTATGGCGTATCTAGCAAGGATGATATTTTTGAGTTTGAAAACACAGCACCACATTTAAGCATAATTTACAGTGCATATTCTAGTCTAGAAAGTGCGTTTTTTCAGATGAAATTTGATGAGTTTTCAAACAATTATTTAAGTGATGATAGTATTAAGGAAGCTTTTAAAATTTTTAGCATCGATACTAGTGCTGATGGGTTTTATGACGATTTTAGAAGCGAGATAGCTGGATCGTTTTATGATGAAGCGGGTGTGTGTAACGAAAGGCTAAAACAATACCTTACTCAAATGCAAGATATTTTTGCCTATGCACCAAAAAGCACAACATATGCCTTTGATATCGCTAGGATGCTTCAGATTGCTACAAATTCATTTGCTCTAGGCTATATAGACTACGATGAGTTTTGCGAGTTATATGATAAATATACAAAAAGTGCGCTTGATGTTTTTGGTTCGTTTGATGAGTATGCGGCTAGTTGTTTGCCTGGCAGGGCATTTATGTTTTTAGATGATAAAACGAGCTTTAAAGAGAGTGTTTGCGAGCATGCAAAGACATTTTATATCCTTGCAAATGCACCATTTGATGTATTTAAAGCAAGTGGCATATGGGCTGAAAATTTAGACAAGCAAAAGCAAAACATCATAAAAATCACACAAAATTTCATAGACAATGCAGAAATAGATGAGCTAAAAAAATCAATGCAAGAGCTTTATGAATTTGCTAAAGATAGAGTTAGTCAATACGGCTTTGATATGCAGATGCTTAAAGTTTGTCTTGATGAGTATTATCAAAATTTCCACTTCATTCTTAAGCAAAATGCTCTTGATAGTTTGGCAAGTGGTTATGATGTATATACTCCGCTTCGTGAGCTTAGCGACGATGATGACACATTTTTTAAGCGTGTAAGAAATTTTTGCGATAAGGCGAAGCTAACGCTTGCAAGCGATGAAGTTCCGCTTTTGATGCTAACGCAGCTGGGTGATTATCTGATAACAAATAAGGCAATCTATTCGTTTAAGGGTGTTTTATTAATTTTTGGCAAAAAGCTAGTCGCAACGCCGTGGAGCAAGGTTGAGCTTGATGCGGAGTTTGAAGATAGCTTAAGCGTGGTGTTGCGTTATAGCAAAAACCCTGATTTAAAGCTTGACTTTGATACCGCAGAATACTCAAAACAGCACAATCTAAGCAAAAGCAATAAAGATGAGATTTTATATATTATGGATACGGTAAAATCGGCATTTGCTAGCTTAAAAAAAGCATATGCTTAGGCGTTGCAAGTTTTTAAAAAGGGCTTAATGTAGCCCAACTTGCTTTTGGTGATGGTTTTGTTTTGCTGTTTGCGTTTTAAAAAATAAGGGTCAATTTAACTTAACAGGATTTTCTCTTATCAATTTTAATAAAATTTGCAAAGAAATTACCACAATCAGCTCAAAATACAACAAAACTTACAAAATTATAGATTTAGTATAAGTTTCGTTGCAAAATGAAAATAAGACTGGATTATCTATTTAAAAACTCGCTTATGTCGATTGTGCTGTTGGCATTATGGTTTTTAATAGTGCTTTTGAGTTTAATGTATCATCTTGTATAACTTGAGTAAAAATATCAAATTTCTCATTTTTATTAAAATTTTGCACATCAATACCTAGCCATTTTGCAAAGCTTTGTGGAAAATGGCTTTGATAACTCTCATTTTTGATAAAAGTGCGTTGTCATCATCGCTTGAGAGCTTTATCAAAGGAATTTGCAAATGCTCTTTTGCAACATTGTCTATAAAATTTAAAGAAATTTAACCGTGTTTTTTGATATGGCTTAGTCCGTGATTATTAAAATATATCATATAAAAGTTTGTTGCAAGTAATGAGATGAGAGCCTATAAAATGCAATATAAAAAGGCGATTTTTTCGCTTGATTTTTGCAAATTTTGCGTAAAATCAGCCACTAACTCCCTATCGTGTTGCCTTGGTCTTGGATTAAAATACAAGAAATTTGCCCACTTTGTCACAATCGTTGTAAGCCTATCATAATAGCCCAAATAACCATGATTTAAAAACCAAAATGCTCAAAAATAGCCAAATTTGCTAAATCGATGATGTTTAAATTTAAATCTCTATTATAATTTAAAGTGCCGTTTAGCACTGGTATTGTATTTATCTAAGTGGCATAAAGCCATCGACAAAACGCCATTTACCTTGCTTAAAAAGGATTATTTTGATAGTATAGCCGTAAATTTCTTTATAATTGTGCCTTGCATTCTCACTAATAACAAGCATATAATTTTTATATTTTGGGCTTACATTTGTGATTGACCACTGCGGAACGATAATAGTGTTGTTATAAGGTTTCATATTCTTTATAGGACTTGTTAAAAATTTTATAGCTTTAAAATATGAGCTAGTGGGAGCTATACCCTAACTTTTCTTGTTGCTATAACTAATATCAAAATTAACCAAATTATAATGTTTTGATTTTGCGTAAAGCTATATTTTGGCAAAAACCAAGCCCGCAACACAAAAAATTAAAAAAATTGATAAATATATATTTTGCAGGAAGCACTGCAACAAATTCTTTCGCCTTGCTTGAATATGTCACAAAAATCGCCATAGCAAAGCTTCATTAACCGCCACATTTGTAAGCCCAACTGGTGCATCAAAGCAAGAAAAAGAAAAATATCAACCAAAAATATATCTAAAATTTAAAAAAGTAATTTAGTAAAAAGAGATAAACTACATTAACGTATAGTTTGTGTCCTTATATGCCAAATACAAGATATGTGCTAACGCCAAGCAATAAAGCACAAATAATAAACCTATAGTCCTTATAAAATTTGTATTTTGTATAAAAGGGGCAAAGCCCCTTAAGACTATGCTTTTTTGGGAGTTACTAGCATATTGACATAGCGACCTTCGATTAGTGGCTCTTTGTCACGTTCAGCACTCTCTTTGATCATGTCCCAGACTTTGTTTAGCATAACCACGCCAGCCTCTGGACTTGCCATCTCACGACCTTTTAGAAATACGCGAAATTTTACATGTTTGCCATCTTGTAGGAATTCTAACGCATGTTTGACTTTATAGTTTATGTCATTTTGTGCGATTTTGATTGAGAGTTTTATCTCTTTGACTTCGATTACTTTTTGCTTTTTCTTAGCCTCTTTTTGCTTTTTTTCTTGTTGGTAGCGAAATTTCCCATAATCCATCACCTTGCAAACTGGTGGTTTTGCGTCAGGCGCGATTAATACCAAATCAAGCCCAAGTCTATTTGCTATATCCAAAGCCTCAGTCCTAGAGATGACACCATACGTCGTGCCGTCATCTCCCACACATCTAACCTCATTCGCTCTTATATCTTCGTTGAGCAATACGTCATTTTCTCTACTCAAAAATGTACCTCACTAAGTTTCTCCTTCGTTAATTTTACAAAATCCGCTAAGCTCATCTGGCTTTGCGTTCTAGCCTGTCTGTCGCGTAAAGCAATGGTTTCATTTTTTACTTCTTCATCGCCTAGCACAACTATCATAGGCACCCTTTGTTTTTCAGCTGTTCTAATTCGTTTATTTAAACTCTCATTTTTATTTGCTATTTCACTATCTACATTTATCTTTCTTAGCTCGAGTGCTATCTTCTTAGCGTAGTCATTATGAGCATCACTAATAGGCACTATAACCACCTGTGTAGGTGCTATAAAAAATGGCAACTCACCAGCTGTATGCTCTAATAAAATTCCTACAAATCTCTCAAAGCTTCCAAGTAAAGCACGGTGTAACATCACAGGGCGTTTGCGTTCGTTATTGCTATCAATATAGCCTAGATCAAATCTCTCTGGCAGGTTAAAATCTACTTGAATTGTGCCACACTGCCATTTTCGTTTTAATGCGTCTGTGATTTTTATGTCTATCTTTGGTCCATAAAATGCACCACCACCCTCATCGATACCGTATTTTATGCCGTTTTCATCAAGAGCGTCTTTAAGTGCTTTTGTAGCAACGTCCCAAATTTCATCATTGCCAATGGCTTTTTCTGGTCTAGTTGAAATTTCAATATCATAGGTAAAACCAAAGCTTTTCATTATGGCATCATTAAAGCTTAAAATATCAAGGATGTTTTGTTTAATTTGATCTGGCATACAAAAGATATGTGAATCATCTTGAGCAAACTCACGCACCCTAAAAAGCCCATGCAAAGCACCACTAAGCTCGTGACGATGCACCACTCCATACTCGAAAAATTTAAGTGGCAAATCACGATAACTGCGAACATCAGTCTGATAAACCTTAATGTGACCAACGCAGTTCATCGGCTTTATGCCGTATTCAGTCTCATCAATCGTAGTAAAATACATATTTTCTTTATAATTTGCATAGTGTCCTGATTTTTTCCATACATCAGCCTTTAAAAGCTCAGGACCACGCACTGGCTCATATCCACGCTCACGATGTGCCCTGTAAAGTAGCTGTTCTAACTTAGAGCGAAGTCGTCCGCCATTTGGCAACCAAAGTGCTAAGCCACCACCTACTTCTTCGTCAAAATGAAACAATTTCATCTCAACGCCAAGTTTGCGATGATCGCGTTTTTTGGCCTCTTCAATCATTTGAAGGTAGTCTTTTAAGCTCTCTTTGTCAGCATAAGCTGTGCCGTAAATTCTATTTAACATCTCGCGTTTTTCATCGCCACCAAGATATGCACCAGCCACTCTCATTAGTTTGAAAAATTTTAAAAATTTTGTATTTGGAAGGTGCGGACCACGGCACAAATCTTCAAAATCACTTTGTGAGTAGCTCGATACTTCGCCGTCTGGTATGCGTTTTAAAACCTCTTGTTTTAAGTCATCATTTGCAAATTTTGCAACCATTGCAGCCTTTGTTGAGCAGGTTTTTATGATATCGTTTTTTTGCTCGGCTAGCTCTTTCATCTTTTTTTCGATTGCTTTTAGATCTTCTTCGTTTAGTTTTGTGCCATTTTCATCAACCCTAAAATCATAATAAAATCCATCTTCTACATTTGGTCCAACGAAAAATTTTGCACTTGGGTATAGACTTAAAATCGCCTGAGCCATAAGGTGGGCACAGGAGTGACGTATGACATTTAATGCATCTGGCGAATTATCAAAATATATTGGAGTTGCTTGGCTTTCGCGACCTGCGATACTTTGTGTATCGACTATCTCATTGTTTAGTTTGTATGCGATTATCTCGCTCATATGTTTCCTTTTTACTGAATATGTCTTTTTTACATTAAAAGAACGAAGTTAGATTTTATCTAAATGGTTTTTAAAGCTTTCTTAAGCTTATACAAAGAGAGACTAAGTTGTGAAATTTCGAGTGAAATTTCACACAAGATACATGATTTTAGCAAATAGCACAATGAAAAAACCAAACAATAATGCTATGTGATGTATATAGTCTTTTATAAATTTTACTGGCTGTTTTTTAAATATAATTTTCATACTAAGCGAGTAAGATACAAGCACAAAAATCGCAAAAGCCAATATAACCTTTGCCATAAAAATTTGCTGAAGTGAAGTCTGAAAATACCCACCAGCCTTAGAGCCAACCCAGCTACTCATCATCATTCCACCTGTTAGTATAAGTAAAAGTAGCATAAGTGGCATTATCTTAACTGCTTTTTGTCCGATAGCTTGTTTTACTCTATCAAAATCATCGCCCAAAACGCCCCTTAAACGATTAAAAATAACAACATCAAAAAAGATGTAGCCCAAAAGCACAATAGCACAAAAAAGATGCACAATTAACACATACGGATAGATATTTTGCATGATTTTCCTTTAATTTTTGATGTGATTTTATCTATAAATTTTGCATCTTTTCAATGATGTTTATCAAGATTCTCCAAGTATGGTTTTGACTTCAGTTATCAAAAACTCATAAACTCGCTGTTGCACTAATATCTCGTCTTCGCAACCAGTCAAAAAACGTCTAAGGTGTGAAAAATCTATTTTTGAAGCGTATCGCTTGTGTGCTTTTAAATCTTTATCTATGCTTAAAAGCAACGCATCAAGTGTAAGATGATCCTTTTTTTTGACCTTTGCAACATACTCTTTTGTCGCTTTGACTAAGAATTTTTTCCTAGTTTCATCATTTTCGTAAATGCTTCCTGCTATCTCGTAAAGCAATTCAAAATCCTCTTCTTTTGGATCAAGTTTAGCTCCTATCATCGCAGCAAAAACCTTAGCTCTAAACTCAAGCGATTTATGATGATAAACCAAAAGCTCACGAAATATCGATAAACATGTTAATTTAAAATTAAATGGCATTGTTTTTCCTTAGCAAATTTAAAATTATACAATGAAAACATAAATTTCAGGCAAATTTATACATTTACTAAAATTTAAGCAATATTTTAGTATAATCCGCTTCGCTCCTTCTTAGACCTGTGCAATGCTATTTATAAGCACCGCTTCAGGGTGGGAACACAGCAGAGCACTTGTATATGGTGTGTGCCGCAGTCATCTGAGAAGGGGTTTAATATATTCAACTAATCACAAATTTTATCCCTTAAAAAGCAACAAAACGTTAAAATATACAAAAACTTAAAGGCAATTTATGCAAGTTACACTACTTAATCATACCCCATTAAATATATGCTCACACGCAATACGCACATGTTGGCAAAGCTTTGAGCGTGGAGATAATGGTGGCGAAAAAGATATTGAATTAATCGATAGAGTTGGCAATAAAAACAAACATGCAAGCACACTTGAGCACCTTTATTATAACTTCTATATTCAAGGAATTTCACGTGCCTTGCTTCAAGAGTTAGCACGTCATAGAATTGCAAGTTTAAGCGTGAAATCAACCCGCTACACACTAAAAGAGCTAAAAAATGAAGCAGAATTTAAAGATGGTGATTTTTTAAATGCAAGTCGCTATATTGTTTTAACCAACAACGAATTAATCGATAATGCAAGTGTAAAAGCACTAGAAAACCTGCGTAAAATTCTAAGCACAACAACGACAAGTATAGATATAGTAAAATATTGCCTTCCGGAGTGCTACAAAACAGAACTTACATGGAGCGTAAATGCTAGAAGTTTGCAAAATTTCATATCTTTAAGGTCTAAAAAAGCAGCATTGTGGGAGATACGCGATCTAGCACATGCCGTATTTGAGGCATTGCCAAACGAGCATAAATTTATATTTAATGATTGTTTGCAAGACTAAAGTAATCAAAGGTAGTTTTACTACTTTTGGTTTTGATATTGGATGTCTATGTATTAAAATTAACAAAAAATGTAGTTAAATTTATATATTTTAAATTAATTTTAAATAGCCTTTGATAAAATAAGAGTAAAAAGGCATTTTAAATGAAACTTAAATTTCTAAATACTTATGATATTATTATTTTAGCTACTATAATGTTTGCTACAGCAATCTATCAGTCCACCTATGCATTTTTTACGGATTTTGATAGCACTCAAGATGTTTTATTTGGCGTCAATTTAGACACTATTGCGGGTGGCGAGTATAGGCTTATGATAGAAGAGATACTGTTTGCACTGTTGGCATTTTTATATTTAAAATTTCGTAATTTTGATTTTTCTCAGTGGCAATTTAAAATAACGCTAAAAGATAGCCTAATAGCACTTGTAATGTTTTGTAGTGCGGCACTAATTATGGATATTTTTTTATATGTGGCCGAGCTTGTAACCCCAACACAACAACAAGAATACGATATTGCAAATTACTCTTTGCCAATTAATATAAATATTGAACTTATACTAGTTTCTATCATAAATGCAAGTTTTGAAGAGCTATTTTTTATAGCAATTTGCATGAGTGTAAGTAGTGAAAAAATTCGTAAAATTTTACTTTTCTCGCTTATCATTCGCATTAGCTTTCATACGTATCAAGGGATATACTCAGCACTTGGCATTGGTTTAATACTTGGTATTTTTTATTTTGTGATATATCAAAAGGGTTATAAAAATTTATACGGATTTTTTCTATCTCATGCGTTAGCTGATATTTTTGGACTTGGTTTGGTGAATTTTTTATATTTTGAATTTCAATAAAGTAAGCCCACGATATGTGAGCTTACGAAATTTATAGTGAGCGCACTATCTTGACAGCCTCTGTCATATTTTTAAGGCTCGGTTTTACTTCTTCCCATTTTCTTGTTTTTAGACCGCAATCTGGATTTATCCAAAGCTGCTCTTTTGGCAATACCTCAAGAAGTGCTTTGATCTGTTCTACTTGTTCTTGAACACTTGGAACACGTGGGCTATGTATATCATAAACACCAGGACCTACCTCTTGCTTATAGCCTACTGCTTTGAAAATTTTAAGCAGTTCATTGCCAGAACGAGCCGTTTCTATCGAGATAACGTCTGCATCCATCGCTTCGATGGTTTTGATAATGTCGTTAAATTCAGAATAGCACATATGTGTATGAATTTGCGTTTCAGGACGTGCAGAAGCAACTGAAAGCTTAAAGCAATCTACTGAGAATTTTTCGTATGCAGGTATATTTTCGGCTCTTAACGGATACCCTTCTTTAAACGCTGCTTCATCAACTTGTATGATTTTTATACCAGCATCTTGAAGATCTGCTATCTCATCATATATACAAAGTGCAAGTTGTTTTGCTATCTCAGCACGAGGCTTATCATCACGCACAAATGACCAGTTTAGGATAGTCACTGGACCTGTTAGCATACCTTTCATTATCTTATCGGTTTTACTTTGAGCATAGCTTATCCACTCTACAGTCATCGGTTTTGGACGACTTACATCGCCAAATAAAAGAGGTGGCTTAACACAACGGCTTCCATAGCTTTGCACCCAGCCATTTTCACTAAACGCATAGCCCTTTATTTGCTCACCAAAATACTCCACCATGTCATTTCTCTCAGGCTCACCATGCACTAGCACATCTAGCCCACACTCTTCTTGAAATTTCACGCAATCATCGATGTATTTTTTGATATCGATCTCGTAAGCATCTTTGCTAATTAGTCCTTTTTTAAATGCGTTTCTTACCTGTCTTACTTCGCTAGTTTGAGGGAAGCTGCCTATCGTTGTAGTAGGCAAAATTCCATAATTTAAAGTCTGTTTTTGCACTTTAATACGCTCATCAAAGCTCATATCACGCTCAAATTTAGTTAAATTTGCTACACGCTTAGCGACAGCTTCATCGTGTATCAAGCTTGAGTTTGAGCGAGAGTTTGCACTTGCTTTGTTTTCAGTGTAAATTTCGACCTCTTTTTCGTTTAGCTTCTCGTCATTTACTAATTTTGTGATAATAGCAATCTCACTTAGTTTCTCAACGCCAAAACTTAGCCATGATTTTATCTCAGAATTTAGCTTGTTTTCGTATTTTAAAGTGTATGGCACATGAAGCAACGAGCAACTTGAACCTATGTAAAAATCTTTGCCACCAAGCTTAGATGCGATATCTTTTACAAGTTCTACTTTTTTATCAATGTTTGATTTCCAAACGTTTCTACCATCGACTACGCCGGCAAAAAGCACCACATCTGATTTAGCCAAAATCTCAAGTGCGGCTAAATTTTTCTCGCCCCAGATAAAATCAAGTCCAAGTCCGTAAATTTTAGTTTTTACCACTTCATTTACAGCTTTTAAGGCATGTTCAAAATATGTCATAAATATAACCTTTATGCCTTTTACGCTTGTTAATTTTTCATAAACAGGAGCTATTTTATCAACTAAACTATCGCCTTTATCTGTAACAAAAATTGGCTCATCAAACTGAACTACAACTTCGCTATCAAGCTTAGAAATTTCATTAAGTAGCTTAGTATATTGCTCTAAAACACTATCTAGATGAGCAAACGCACAACTGTCATCTGTCGTTTTTGATAGTGCTAAAAAGGTTATAGGTCCTATTAAATTTATCTTAGTTTTTATGCCGTTTGCTTTTGCTTCATTGTATTCAGCTATGATTTTTTCGCTATTTAATGAAAATTTGCTATTGGCATTTAACTCAGGCACAATATAGTGATAGTTTGTGTTAAACCACTTTGTCATCTCCATAGCCACAGCACTATCAGCACCACGTGCCATAGCAAAATATAATTGTTGTCCGCTAAATTTTGCAAAACGCGTCGGAATAACTCCGAGTGCAAAAATCATATCTAACATCAGGTCATAAAAAGAAAAGTCATTGCTTGAAATGAGATCTATACCAGCATCTTTTTGGTAGTTCCAGTGGCGTGTTTTTAGCATCTTTGCCGTAGTTTGCACCTCTTCAGCATTTACCTTGCCACTCCAAAAATTCTCAAGCACTTTCTTAAGCTCTCTTTGCTCACCAATACGTGCAAAACCCGTAACGTAACTCTTTACCATTTTTATCCTTTAATGTTAGAAATGTGCGTGGGATTATACTTTGTTTTTGCTTAAATTCTTATGTTTTTTGGCATAAATGTAAATTGTATGTAAAATTTTACGAAAATCCCATCATTTTAGCCGTCATAAGTTCAGAGCTAACGACTGCAATTTGCATATTTATAGACATTTTTTCGCTATTTTTTGCCTTTAATAGTTGTGATTGCAAATTAGCCAAGCGATTTTCTAAAATTTTAATCAAACTTGATTTTGGATTTATATCTAGCTGCTCTTGTTTTGGTAGCTCAACGCCCAATCTTGTTAGGTTTTGTTGAGTTTCTTTTTTGACAACATCGTCTTTGTTCTTTGAAATTTTAGCAAAATCCATCTGTGCCATAACACCAGCATTGCCATTTTCAAATAAGAAAAATCCGCTTCTTTTTAACTCAGCCAAATTTGCGTTATCATCTAGTGCTTTATAGCTATGCTGCGAAGATATAGAGCCTAGAAAAATCGCACCTATGCCAACCTCGCCAAGCGATAACAATCTCTTGCCATCCTCATCGTTTTGCCAAATACGAAGTTTATTAAAAATTTCATCATTTTCATCTATCCAGCCGTTGCTATCTTTATCATACTTGGTCAAATCCGCATACCCATCACCGCTTTTTGCACCAAACAGCTCATTTGCATCATCAACAACGCCATTTTCATTTAAATCTAGCACCAAAAATGCCGAGTTTGCACCAAGCCTACTTATCTGATCTTTTCTGCCATCTGCATCTATATCAAACTCTATTGTATTATTACTAAGTGTTGGCATAGCACCATCTAGCGTGATCACAAGCGGATCATACATCTGTCTTACTTGAGTAATGTGCGTTAATTGAGTAAAACTACGCGACAAATTTAGCTTTAAATCGACATCTATCATCTTGCCATCGGCTTTGATTTTTGCTTTTGTATGCACTTTTGTGCTTTCTTTCTCGCTATATGTAGCCACCATGTTATTATCAAATGAAGCGGGAGTAAAATCTCTTGAGTTTTCCTCTTTTATGCCTTTTAAAAAATCTATTGTTTTTTGAACAGTTTTTGCTAGCATCTCCATGTTTCTTATGAAAATTTCAGTGCTTTGATCACCTATTTTATAAGTTTTTTCAGTGCCGTTAGGGTCATTTTTATAACTTGCACTCATTGTTGAGTTTTCGATATAAGAACCACTACGAAAATCTTGAGAGCGAAAATCTCTGTTTGAAAACATATCTATATTATAGCTTTGTATTTTCATAACAAATCCTTTATCTATGAAGCTTTAGGCTATATCGGCAATATTTTAAAATTTATTTAGTTATTCTATCTTGTATCCAATGCCACGAATTGTTTTAATCTGCAATTTTGGCACTTTTTGTCGTATCTCTCGAAGAATTGAGCGAATTCTGTCTTGCGAGACATTTTCGCCATTATAAACGTAATGTTGTATCTCGTTAAATGTCACTACGTGAGGAGAATTTTTTGCTAAAACTTCTAAAAATAGACCTTCTTTTTTACCTAGTGAAATTTCTGTATTGTCAAATTTCACGCTCAGGCTAGTTTTATCAAATAAAATATTATTTTTAAACTCAAATTTCGTCCCTAAAAGAACATTTGTGAGCTTAAAAATATGAAATAAAATTTCATCCATCAAAAACGGTTTAACGATAAAGCTATCAACTTTTGCATAATAAATTTTTTTAAAATTTTCGGCTATCGCTTCATCTAAAATTAACATAATTGGGGTGAAATTTTGTGCATCTCTGATTGATTTTATCAGCTTTAAGTCAAGATCTTTTGCTTTCATCTCAAACAGGTATAAATCATAGCTGTTTAAACGCTCTATCTCATTTAAAAATTCTTTAGCAGTTGGCATAGAGCTAACCCTAAAATTAAACCTATAAAGAGCAGCATTTAGGTTAATTTGTAAGTCAAAATCGTCTGAAAGCAAAAGTATCTTTTTCATAATTAATGTCCTAAATTTTTAGAATTTTTTTGTAAAAATTCTCTCTCATCGTCGCTAAGTTTATAGTTGTCATAAAATTTTTGCTTACTTTGTATCTTTTTTTCCATCATTTTTCGCTCATATATCTTATATGTTGGCTTATAATACTCAAGATAATTTCTTAATTCGCCACCATGTCCAACTGTGACGTGACAACTTACACACTTTATCTCTTTATCAGTATTTAGCAGCTTGGCGTAATGAGCGTGCATCTTTTTAGCTTGTTGTGATGAAGCTGTTGTTGTAAGTATATCTGTATGACAGCTCATGCAACCATTATCAAAGACATAATTTTCTTTGTTTTTGCGATTTTTATGCCAGTCAATGCTATCAGGATCGCCAAAAAAGTGAATATAACCTTCAACTATGCCATTTTTTGCCTTTGTTAAGACATACTTTGCAAGATTATCATGTGGTATATGACAATCCACACATTTGGTTTTAATGCCATTTGCACCCTTGCCGCTATGAATGTCGTGTTGATAACTCATAACCATAGGCTCCATTTCATGACATACCACGCAAAATTTATCCCCACTTGTCTTATCAAGTGCATAATGAACAGGCAATACAACCATAAAACCAATTATACCACTTATAAATACAATAAGTGCTAGAAATTTTTTAGAAATTTTCATGGTGTTACCCCCATCCATTGTGGAACCTCGTGCTCGTGACACTCGATGCACATATTAGTTGATTGCTGATGTTCAAAATGGCATTCATCACAATAAAGCGTAGGACCGTCATGCACTGAGTTGTGTGGATTTGCCTTTAGTGTATCCATAAATTTTAACCTTTTTGCCATAAACTGTTTAGACTTATGGCAACTCATACAGCCATTATCGCCGATATTTTTAAATTTACTTGGATCATCGCCTTGATTTACGTGACAATCTACGCAATCAAATGCTAAATGCTCGTGATGAGACTTTATAGGGTATTTTACTCTCATCTCATCTGTGATGATGACTTTTTGTATATTTAAACTACCAGTTTTTGTATCGCTACCAAAAGATAGTGTTATACAGGCAAAAAGTGTCAATAATAAAACTTTAACTACCTTCATGTTTTTCTCTATGTTAAATTATCGTATAAAATGGTATTAATATAAACACTATAAATAAAACGTAGCGATAAACTATACCGCTACGTTAAAGTGTTTAGATATTTTCTCCAGCTATCATGCCAAAAACTACACAATCCGTAACCGCAACCGTTCCTAAACGACTAGCGCCATGTGTTCCACCAGTAATCTCACCTGCTGCATAAAGTCCTGCAATAGGCTTGTTTGTCTTAGAAGAAAGCACTTGTGCTTTTTCATTTATCTTTAATCCGCCCATTGTATGGTGTGGTTTTGGCGATAGGCGAACTGCATAAAATGGTCCTGCTTCGTTAATCGGCTCAAGCCCAGCTACTGGTTTGCCAAGCTCATCTTTTCCAGCTTTTACACCTTCGTTATACTCTTTAACAGTCTGCTTTAGTGCATCAGCTGGTATGCCATACTTACTAGCTAACTCATCTAGTGAGGCACATACGCCTACTAATTTACCGCTTGACATACCTTTATCAATCACATCTTGGCTTAAATCTCTAAAGCACTTGTCATCGCCAAAAGTTACTGGATATTTGCCAGGAGCCTCTTTTAAAATTTTAAACTCTGCATCTGCACGGCGTTTTCTATCGGCTAACTCGTTCATAAAACGCTTACCATTTCTAACATCAACCGCGATACCATACTTAAATGTGCCTTGTTGAGTTAAGATAGGTCCTGTGCCAAATCCTCTCTCATCAGGACTAGCCCATGGTCCAAACTGAATCCAATCAATCTGCACTGGAAACGCACCAAGCTCAAACGCTTTTAGCATCGCACCAGCTGTTGCACCAGCGTGATTTGTGCTATCTGCATCATCAGCAATTCTTGGATCTTGTAATTTTCTAAAAATTTTATCATTACCAAAGCCACCACTTGCTAAAACAACACCTTTTTTGGCTTTTAAAATTTTCTTAGTTCCACTTGTATTTTCTAAATCATCGCTAAATAGTTTATTGTCAAACTTATAATCTTCGCGAATTACAACACCAACAACCCTATCGCCATCAACAACAAAATCATCAAATTTTGTCCTGCGTGATAGCTTACAACCTTCAATCTTTTCAAATAACTCAACCATTGGCTGAACTATGGCTGAGCCTGAGTCGTTTGCAGTTAGGACAGATCTTGGCACTGAGTGACCACCAAAGTGAGCACAATGCGTTGTTTTAAACTGACAACCACACTCTTGCAAAAATTTAAATGCATCTGAACCACGATCGGCTAATGTCTGAAGTAGCTCTGGGTGATTTATCTCTAAACCAGCCTTTAAGCAATCTTGTATAAATAGCTCTTTGCTATCCTTTATACCTGTTTTGGCTTGGATTTCATTTACTGGGACACTCATGCCGCCGCCGTTTATTACTGAGTTGCCGCCTACACGACCCATTTTTTCCAAAATGATTACTTTGTTGCCTTTTTGGGCTGCCTTAATCGCAGCTGATAGACCAGCAAAACCTGAACCTACAACTACAACGTCCCACTCTTCGTCAAAAGTAACATCGCTAGCATTAATACCAGCATTTGCATTTATGCTACTTATAGCTAAAGCACCAGCACCAACCATGCTCATTTTAAGCATATCGCGTCTTGACATATTTTGCATTATGTTCTCCTTTGTTTAAGTTTGGCTTGGATAATTATATAACAAAGGATATGTGATTAGCGTGAGAAATCTGAAAAATAAATTTTCATAAAATTTACTTTAGAAATGGCTAAAAATAGGGACTTTTAAAGAGTTAGTAATATTTTTGTGACATAAAATTTTATAATTTTATTAAATTATTTAATAAATTTTAAATATTAAGGGTAAATAGGTGACAAACTGCCACCTTAAATTATAAACTTGCAATACTTTCTATCTCAACAAGGGCATTTTTTGGAAGAGTTTTTACCGCTATTGTGCTTCTAGCTGGAAATTCTCCATCAAAAAATTTCGCATATATCTCATTAACTTTTGCAAAATCATCCATGTTTGCAAGAAATATCGTAGTTTTTATGATATTTGACATATCAAGATCAGCTGCTGCTAATATGGCTTTTATATTTTTTAAACTCTGCTCAGTTTGGGCTTCAACGCTATCTCCAGCAAACTCACCATTTGGCAAAACACCAAGCTGACCTGAAGCAAACAAAAATCCATTTGCTAAAACAGCCTGAGAGTATGGTCCTATCGCTTGTGGTGCGTTGTTTGTGTGAATTATTTTTTTCATGCCTATGTCCTTTTAATATGAAATTATTTTATTATTTTACATTAAAATTTTAAAAAAAATTATTAAATTTATTAAATTTTTGATTTACTATGTCTATTAAATTTGTTCTAATCTTAAATTTTTGCTATAATTGCCAAAAATTTAAAATATAAGGATTTATGTCTTGTACCCCAGTAGCGACAACTCGCTTTTAATGATCGCTTTAGCGATATTTTTTATCTTGCTTAATGCCTTTTTTGTTCTGTCAGAATTTGCCCTTGTTAAAGTGCGTAAATCTCGTCTTGAAGAATTAATTAAAGAAAAAACTCCAAATGCCAATTTAGCCTTTGATATGTCAAACAAACTTGACACATACTTATCAGCTACTCAGCTTGGCATTACACTTAGCTCATTGGCACTTGGTTGGATAGGCGAACCAGCTGTTGCAAGATTGCTAGATGAGCCACTTGCGAAGTATTTTAACGCAAACGAGATAGTGCTTCACAGCGTAAGTTTTGCCATCGCATTTACTATAATAACGCTACTTCATGTAGTTGTTGGTGAGCTTATACCAAAATCCGTAGCCATAGCAAAAGCCGAAAGCTCAGTGCTAAAGATAGCCAAGCCTTTACATTTTTTCTGGTTTATTTTCTCGCCTGTTATTAAAACATTTGATTTTTTAGCCGGACTTGGACTAAAAATGCTTGGCATAAAACGAGCCAAAGAGAGTGATATCGCACACTCAGAAGAGGAGATAAAAATCATCGTTGGCGAAAGCTTAAAAGGCGGTGTTCTTGATAGTTTTGAAACAGAGATGATAAAAAATGCCGTTGATTTTAGCGATACAGTAGCAAAAGAGATTATGACGCCACGTCGTGATATGGTATGCATAAACAAACAAACAAGTTTTGATGAAAATTTAGCCGTGGTCTTTGAGTCAAAATATACTCGCTATCCATATATAGATGGTTCAAAAGATGTGATTTTAGGCTTTATTCATATACGTGATATACTAGAGCTACATTTTATGCGTGATGATGAGAGAAGTTTTGATAGTATCGTAAGGCAATTTTTAATAATCCCAGAAAGCCTGTCTATATCTAAAGCGATAACTATGATGAATAAAGAGCAAATTTCAGTCGCACTTGTGGTTGATGAGTATGGTGGAACATCTGGAATGCTTACAATGGAAGACATCATGGAAGAGGTGCTTGGAGATTTAAATGACGAGCATGATGAAGCACACGCTGAATATAAAAAGATAAAAGAGCATATATATGAATTTAGTGGTCGTGCTGATATAGAAAGTGTTGAAGAGGTGCTTGATATAAATTTTGACGACGAAACAGATCAGGTAACAATTGGCGGATATGTGTTTAATCTCATAGGTCGTTTGCCTGTGGTTGGTGATAGAGTAGAGGATGAAAACTGTCACTATGAAGTTCGCAAAATGGATGCTTCAAGCATACTAAGTGTAAAAATACGTAAAAAAATAAACAATGAAAGTGACGAAAATTTAAATTAACTTTGATTAGTGAAATGTAAGATTATGGCTAAGGCTTGATAAGTGCAAAATTTAAAATTATATCTCTTAATAATATTAAAACTTACAACAAGATGTGAAAAACTAATATAACGGACAAAGCTATAGGTTGTTTCATACAAGTCAAGTAAATACAAGTATGATATACTTGTATTATAATTTGTGCAAAAACTTTTAAAAAATTTAATTGTTAATTGCAATGCAAAAAACACAAAAGCTTTGCTATGATTGTTACTTTATAATAAGCAAATGAAAATATCGCCAAATAAAAAGTTGCCCTTATTTTGCTTATGATCATCGCACAATAGACTATTGCAAAGACAAAATGGTAAAATTTAGAAGTATTAAGAAAAAAATTCATTTTGTATCTAATGGTATAAATTTATCAAAAAATCTATTGTTTTGATTATAATTATAACAAAGATGAAGTATAAATTTTTAAAAAATCAACAAAGAGCTTGCAAAATAATAAGACAAAGATATAGTCAAAACTGACTGAGTTAAATTTGCTCAAATGTGCTTACTATGCATTATCATAAAGTAATTTGATATCTTAATATTTTTTGTGTTTTAATGCTATCGTATATACTCTGCTTTGTTTAATTAATGCTTAAAACGACTTTATAGATCACTTTTTGGCAAATTATCATCATTTTGATGTAGTTTTAAATTTTAAGTGGCAACTTAGTTGCACTTGGCTATACTTTTGAGTTTCAATTTCAAAATTCAAATCAAGGATTAAAGATGAAAAAAATTCTATCTTTGTTGGCAATTTGTGCTAGTCTGACTTATGCTAAGCCGATAGTTACCGCATCTATACTACCTACAAAATACTTTGTTGAGCAAATAGCTGGTGATAGCGTGAGTGTAAATGTGATGGTTGAAAAGGGTGCCGATCCACATACATATGAGCCAAAACCAAAGCAGATGAAAGAGCTTGAAAAATCTGAGCTTTACTTTGCTATAGGGATTGAGTTTGAAGATGTTTGGCTTGATAAATTTCGTCAAAACTATCCAAAACTACAAATCATAAACACTCAAGATGGAGTTAAAAAAATCATGATGGATGAAGAAGATGAAAAGCATGGTATTCACCACGATCACGATGACGCTCATCACCACCACGACGGCGAAGGCGGATGCTCTCACAGCCACGGCGGACTTGACCCACATATTTGGCTGGAGCCTGAGCTAGTAAAAACCCAAGCTACAAACATAGCTAAGGCACTAAGTCAAAAGTACCCACAAAATTCTAAAATTTACGCTGATAATTTGGCAAAATTTTCAGCAAAACTTGACGAGCTTGATGGGTATATAAAAGATAAATTAAAAGACATCAAAAAACGTGAGTTTGTAGTGTATCATCCATCATGGGGATACTTTGCTAACCGTTATGATTTAGTGCAAGTCTCAATAGAAATGGGCGGCAAAGAGCCAAAACCAGCGCAGTTAGCAAAGCTAATCGAAAACGTTAAAAAAAGTAGAATCAAAGCGATATTTGTAGCACCACAGTTTTCACAAAAATCAGCAAAAGCAATAGCAAAAGAGAGTGGTGCAACAGTAACTGAGATAGATCAGTTGCCATACGAGTGGTATGAAACCATGAAAAAATCAGCTGACGCAATCGCTGATAGCTTAAAATAAATATTTTTATAGTAAAATGGCTATCTTTTTTACTTTTAAAGGACGATTTTGAAAGCATTTTTAATAAGCATAGCCATTTTTATAAACTTAAACGCATGTGCTTTGTGTGCGTTATATAGCCCAACCTCGCACGTTACAACCGAATATGAAGTAAGAGAAGACAGGCTTAGTGGAGTTAGCTTTACTTGGGCTTTTTCTGAAAATTTCACAGAGATAATGCTGCAAAGCTTTGATATAAACTACGATAGATATTTGGATCAAACCGAGCTTAAAGAGATACTTCGTGGGCTTCTTGATTATCTAGTGCCAAATGACTTTTTGACAAAAATTTCATACTACTACGACGACGAAGAGGCAAAAGATGTGCTTATAAAAGTGCGAGATTATGATATGAGTTTTGATGATAATCGCTTGAAATTTCGCCTAGATATCGACTTAGATATAGCCATAAAAATGGGGCTTGTTATATCAACTGAGATGTTTGATAAAAATGAGTTTTTCTACTTTACATTTATGGATGAAAAGTCTCGTGAAATTACACCAAACATATATCTAACTCAAAATGCAAATGGCAATATTAATTTTTTTAAATTTACAACCTATGAAAATGCCAAAAAAGATGATAATAAGCCACGCTTAAGCGATGTGATAAATCCACAAAATGAGTATGCATATATCGACGAAATTGATGCTGCTAAATTTGATCAAATTTCACAAGCAAGTCTTAGCTTTTTGGACAAAATAAAGCAAATTTTTAAACAAAACAAACAAAATCCAAGTGTCTTTTCGCTGTTTATGATACTGTTTTTTTCATTTGTATATGGATTTTTACACGCTGCTGGTCCAGGACACGCAAAGCTTTTAACTGGATCATATTTTTTAGCAAATGGCGGTGGCTATACCAAGGCATTAGCCTTTGCTTTAAAGGTTGGATTTTTACATGTTTTGGGTGCTTTTTTAATGGTGCTTAGCGTATTTTTTACACTAACGCAAACGGCACAAATTCTATCCAAAGACGCTGCTAAAATAAGCACTTTTGTATGTGGCATAGCTGTTATTATAATTGCTTTGTTTATGATGTATAAAAAACTTCAAAAACCAAAAATAAAATGGTCCGCTCACGCACCAAGCTGTCAATGCTCTAGCTGCAAAGCACTAAATGCTCCAAAAAACAACAAAAAAGAGTGGTTAGTAGCGGCTAGTTTAGCCATCGTGCCATGTCCTGGCGTAATACTTGTGTTTATACTAGCTTTTGAGCTTGGTAGTTATGTAAGTGGGATTTTAAGTGGCGTATTTATGGGGCTTGGCATGAGTTTGGTTATATTTTTGGCTGCAATTTTAGGACAAAAACTAAACCAAAATATACTTAATAAATATAAAAATTTCAAAATTTATGTTGAAATTTTCGCTCTTTTAATTATGATAATACTTGGAGGGTTTATGATTTATACCTCATTTAACACTGGAGTATTTTAATGATTGATATAAGCAGTTTAAATTTTGGATATGATAACGAAGCGGTATTAAAAAACATCAATCTTAAATGTAGCAAAAACGACTTTTTAGTCATTATTGGACCAAATGGTGGTGGCAAAAGCACTCTTTTAAAAATTATGCTTGGTTTGCTTACGCCAAAAAGTGGCAAGGTTGAAATTTTATCGCAATCACCAAATAAAGTTAGTGAAAAAATAGGCTATGTCCCGCAGGTATTTTTGCCAAATTCTAATTTTCCAATACGCGTTGTTGAGGTTGTTTTAATGGGGCTTATAAATCAAAAACGTTTTGGATTTTACACAGCTAGCCAAAAGCAACAAGCCATAAAAGCCTTAGAAATGGTAAATATGAGCAATTATGCCAATCACAAAATTTCACAACTAAGTGGCGGACAAAAACAGCGTGTTTATATAGCTAGAGCATTGTGTGCAAAAAGTGAAATTTTAATGCTTGATGAGCCAACGGCAAGTATCGATGCAAAAACACAGGCTGAAATTTACGCACTTCTTAAAAATTTAAACGAGCAAGGTGTCGGCATAGTGCTAATAAGCCACGATGCAAATATTGCACTTAGCTTTGCTACAAAAGTAGCCTATGTCAATAAAACTTTGCATATTCACGACATTACGCCAAATATAAACAAACAGGAATTTATAGCTCATTTAGCAAAAGAACACAGCCATTTTTGTGATGTTGAGATTGCATTGCAGTCGTGCTCTTGCAAATAAAAGTAAATTTAGATTAACTAGTTTAGCAAAGGATGAAAAGTGCTAGAAATTTTATCGATGAATTTTATGCAAAATGCACTACTTTCTGGAATTTTAGTAAGTGTTGCATGTGGGATTATAGGCTCACTTGTAGTTATAAACAAGATGGGTTTTATAGCTGGAGGCATAGCACATGGTGCATATGGCGGCATAGGCATAGCATTTTTTCTAGGCTTCTCTCCGCTTCTTGGTGCTTCGGCATTTTCGCTACTTTTAGCAATTATTATTGCATATATCACACTTAAAGATAAAAATAAAATAGATAGTGTAATAGGGGCAATTTGGGCATTTGGTATGGCATTTGGTATCGTTCTTATTGACCTTACTCCGGGATATAATGTCGATTTGATGAGCTATTTATTTGGTTCTATTTTAACAGTTAGTGATATGGATATTTTATTTATGCTTGGGCTAGATATATTTTTTATAGCGATTACTACACTGCTTTATAGACAATTTGTTGCGATTAGCTTTGATATGGAGTATGCCAAATTAAAGGGCATAAGGACAAATTTTCTTTATTATGTTATGGTTTGCATGATGGCGCTTTGCGTTGTAGCAACTATCCGTGTAGTTGGGCTGATTTTGGTTATTGCACTACTTAGTATAGCACCACTTATCGCTGCTGGTTTTACAAAACGTCTTGGTTCTATGATGGTTTTGGCATCTATTATTTCTGCGATATTTTGTATTTTGGGACTTATGCTTAGTTATTATTATGATTTAACAAGTGGTGCAAGCATTATACTAATAGCATCAATTTGTTTTTTTGTTTTTGCATTTTTAAAACGTGTATAATTAATTTTTACAAAATTGATAATTAATATTGCTATAAGATACTTTTGTTACAATCCTGAAATCCAAATTTCAAAACAAGGATTACAAATGAAAAAACCCATTTTGGCACTTTTGGCACTTGCTTCTTTTGCACTAGCAAATGGCGAGGTAAATATCTACTCAGCACGTCACTACGACGCTGATAACCTATTATACAAGTTGTTTGAAGAAAAAACAGGCATAAAAGTAAATGCCACACAAGCACGTGGCGGAGAGCTGATTAAAAAGCTTGAAACTGAAGGTGCAAGCTCACAAGCTGACATTTTCATCACAGCTGATGCTGGGAATTTCCACACTGCAAAGCAAAAAGGCGTTTTACAGCCGGTAAAATCAGAGGTGCTAAACAGCATAATCCCTGAAAACTACCGCGACGATGAAGGCTACTGGTATGCCATCTCAAAACGTGCTAGAATCATCGCATACGATAAGCGTGACTTTGACGCGAGTGGCATTAAAAACTACGAAGATTTAACAAAACCAGAGCTAAAAGGCAAATTGCTAATTAGAAGCTCAACCGCTCCATATAGCAAGTCACTTCTTGCTACGATCATCGAAAATGACGGCAAAGACGCAGCTATCGCGTGGGCAAAAGGCACACTAAACAACCTTGCACGTGATCCAAAAGGCGGCGATAGAGATCAAGCTAAGGCAATTTATGCCAAAGAGGGCAAAGTGGCTGTGATGAACACTTACTACATTGGACTTTTACTAAACTCACCAAAACCTGAAGATGTCGAGGCGGCTAAGGTTTTGGGCGTGATTTTCCCTAATCAAGAAAAGTCAGGCACACACGTAAATATCAGCGGTATTGCTCTTACAAAAGCGTCTAAAAACAAAGAAAATGCGATTAAATTTATGGAGTTTATGGTAAGCCCTGAAGCTCAGAAAATTTTCGCAGGTATCAACTACGAATACCCTATCAACAAAGAGGTTGAGCCACACGAAGTTATTAAAAATTTTGGCTCATTTAAAGAGGACACAACTCCACTTTATAAAAGCGTGAAAAACACTAACGAAGCGATCAAAATTTACGATATGGTCGGCTGGAAATAGTGAGAAACTTTGGCATAAAATTTTGGGCGATACTCATCGCCCTTATTATTTTAATCCCCATTTTTAGCATATTTTTTGAAGTCGCACTCGGCGATTATTCGCTACTTTCGCACTTCTTTGAATATTTATTTTTAAGGTATATCAAAGATACTTTTATAGTAAGCATTGGTGTTTTAAGCCTTAGTATCGTTATCGCTACCATTTCTGCGTGGCTGGTAGCAAACTATCGCTTTTTGTTTTCGAGGTTTTTTGAATATGCCTTAATGCTCCCACTTGCCATTCCGGCTTACATTTTTAGCTTTTGCTATGTTGGCATTATGGAGCATGGTGGATATTTTCACCAAATTTTTGGCACTCGGTTTGATTTTATGAACGTTTATGGGGCGATTTTCGTGCTTTCGCTCTCGCTTTATCCATACATTTATATGTTTGCCAAAACATCTTTTAAAACGCAGTCTCAAACACTTTTTGACACTTGTGTAATCTATAAAATTTCACCATTTGCGATGTTTTATAAAGTCGGTATTTTCATCTCGCGCCCTGCCATCATCGGTGGTGCTATGCTCGTGCTTATGGAAACTCTTAGCGATTATGGTACGGCTGCGTATTATGGGGTGCATACCTTTTCAGCTGGGATTTTTAAGCTCTGGTTTGATCTAGTGGATAGTTACTCAGCGTCATTTCTAGCCGGAATGCTGATGATTTTTGTATTTATCTTAATGATAATTGAGCATATAAATAAGAGTAAAAAATCATACAGCTTTAACACTCACAACACCTCATCCTTCACTCAGCCAAAAACTCTAAGCAAGACAGCTGAAATTTTTGCCTTTTTGTGGTGCTTGGTGGTGTTTTGCTTGGCGTTTTTCTTTCCATTTATGTGGCTACTTTACTGGTCTGTGGCGACTATTGATAGCTTTAGCTTTGAGTTTGTTAAGATGGCGTTAAACTCGCTTGGCTTAGCCGTGCTTGCCGCGGTTTTAATCACAGCCGTTAGCTTTTTCTTAGTCTTTGCAACTAGGATCATAAAAAACAAAAACTTTAACACATTTTTACTCAAATCAACCTCGCTTGGATACGCCTTGCCGGGTGCGAGTGTGGGGCTTTGTATCATGATAGTTTTTGGCTATTTTGATAGAAATTTTAGCACAGGATTTTTAGCAAGTGGCTTTTTTGTGCTGATTTTTGGCTATATCGTGCGGTTTTTAGCCACCTCAGTTTATGCACTCGAGAGCGGTTACGCAAAGATACCAAGAGTGATAGATGATGCGAGTTTGCTTATGAATAAAAGTAAGTCAAAGCTCTTTTTTGGTGTGCATTTTAAGCTTTTAAGGCACTTTTTCTTTTTATCATTAATCGTGGTTTTTATAGACATTATCAAAGAGCTTCCGCTCACGCTCATACTAAGACCGCTTGGCTTTGAAACGCTAAGCATTAGGGCGTTTTTTTACGCTTCGGATGAAAGGCTTTATGCGGCTGCGTTGCCGTCGTTTTTGATAGTGTTTTTATCGCTAATCGCCGTTGTTTGGCTCGAGCTTATATCTAGGAAAAAATATGACTGAAATTTTAAAAATATCAAATTTAAACAAAAGCTTTAACGCTCAAGAGGTGCTAAAAGATGTGAGTTTAGAGCTAAAAGAGGGTGAAATTTTAAGCATTTTGGGCGAGAGCGGATGTGGTAAAAGCACATTGCTACGCATAATAGCTGGGCTTGAGGTAAGTGATAGCGGACAGATCGCAGTCAAAGACGGCGTCGGAGTTGCTATGATGTTTCAAAACTACGCTCTTTTTCCACATTTAAATGTGCGAGAAAATATCGCCTTTGCCCTGCATCAAACGCCAAAAAGTGAGCGAAACGTTGTCATAGATGAGTTACTTAATAAATTTCAAATCACGCAGATAAAAGATAAGATGGTTGATAAAATTTCAGGCGGACAGGCTCAACGTGTCGCATTTGCAAGGGCTGTGGCAAACAAAGAGAAGCTACTTTTGCTAGATGAGCCGTTTGCAAATCTCGATCACAACCTTCGCCACACTTTAAGGGTAGAGCTAAAACAGATGATAAAGCAAAACGGCATAAGTGCCATAATGGTGACGCACGATAAAGAGGACGCTTTTATGTTAAGCGATAAGATAGCCCTTATCAAGGCTGGTAAGGTGCTTGATGTAGATACGCCAAAGAAACTGTATTTTCATCCAAAAAATTTAGAAGTGGCGAGATTTTTAGGGCAGATAAATCACGTAGATAATTGTGAAAATTTACCGCATGAGTTTGCACAGTGGCTAAAGGATAGAAATTATATGTTTCGCCCTGAGCAAGTCATAGCTGGTGATAGATACGAGGCAAAGGTGCTAAGTGCTAGATTTTTAGGAGCATTTTACGAGCTTGAACTTGAGTTTATGGGTGTTAAATTTAAAGCGTTGATTAATTCAAATTGTGAAATTTCAGATACATTTAAGTTTGACTTGCTTTGAAATTTAAACTAAGCAAAGTCGTAAATGTAAATTTAGCCACCACTTGCAAATTTACCTATCTTTGTTTGTAGGTGGTTTAATATATCGCATAAGTAATTAATGTAAATTTATCGCTAATCAAAAAGTAAAACTCATATTTTTTAAACAAAAGAATAATAAAAAATGTTAAATTTTATTGACAAATAATACTAATTTTATTAAAATAACACGAAACAAACTTTAACATTCTTATAATAAAGGATAAACAATGATTAAAAAAATTGCACTCTCTTTGAGTCTTGGTGTTGGTGTGCTGTTTGCTAGTGAGCAGCTAAATTTTGTCATGACAAAAAATGTAGGACCACTAAATCCACACCTATACTCTCCAAATGAGATGTTTGCACAAAACATGCTTTATGAAGGACTTAGTAAATATGACACAAACGCAGAAATAAAGCCTCATCTTGCCAAAGGTTGGGAGGTGCAAAATGACGGCAAAACATATGTGTTTGAGTTGCGTGATGATGTGAGTTTTACTGATGGTGTGAAATTTAATGCCGTCGCAGTCAAGGCAAATTTTGATGCCATACTAGCTAACCGTGAACGTCACAAATGGCTAGAGTCAGCAAATCTAATTCAAAGCGTTGATGTGCTAAGTGAATACAAAGTAGCAATTAATCTAAGCAAACCATACGCTCCACTTGTAAAAGAGTTAAGCCTAATTCGTCCATTTAGATTTGTCTCGCCAAATTCTCTCATAAATGGCGATAGCAAAGATGGCATAAAGGCACCAGTAGGCACTGGCACATACAAGCTAGAAAGTTCTGAGCTTGGCGTAAAAGATACCTTTGTTATAAATGAAAACTATTGGGGCGAAAAAGCAAAAATTAAAAAAATAGTTGGCAAAGTTATCCCACATCCAAATACAAAAGTGATTGCTCTTAAAACTGGTGAAGCTGATTTAATATATCAAAGTGAGCAAATTCCGCTTGATGTTTTGGCTGATTTAAAAAAGAGCTTTAATGTTGAAATTTCAGAACCTATAAATACTTTAGCATTAGCTATAAACTCAAATAAGGCACCAACGAGTGATTTAAGTGTGAGAAAAGCACTAAATTTAGCCGTAGATAAAGATGCTATTGTTAAATCTGTATTTTTTGATACTCAAAAAACAGCATCATTTTTATTTGCTAAAAGCTTACCGCATTGCGATATAAACGCAAAAGAATATGCATATGACATAAAAATGGCCAATGAAATTTTAACATCTGATGGCTGGATAAAAGCAAAAGATGGCTATCGTTATAAAAATGGTGCAAAATTAAGCATTGAGCTAACATATATCGGCACGAATGCTATGTATAAATCGATAGCTGAAATTTTACAAGCTCAGTTTAAACAAATCGGGGTAGAGTTAAACTTAAAAGCAGAAGAAAGTTCAATCTTTTACAAAAAACAAAGAACTGGCGATTTTGGTATCACTTATAATAGAACTTGGGGCATACCATACGATCCAGAGATATTTTTAGGCTCTATGAGAAGTCCGTCTCATGCTGATTATCAAGCACAGCTTGGACTAGCAAACAAATCTAAAATAGATGAGAAAATCACAGAAATTTTGGCAACTTTTGATGATGATAAAAAAGACAAGCTCATAAAAGAAGTGCTAACAGAATTGCATGATGAGGCTATTTATCTGCCGATATCTCATGAAACAAATATCGCAATAAGCTCCAAAAAGCTTGATGGCGTTAAAGCACTAAATCTTGCAAATGATATTGAGTTTAACAAAATGAAACTAAAATGAAAAAATATATTTTTAAGCGAACATTGCTAGCGATACCGATACTTTTTGTGGTATCGCTTTTTATATTTTGTATGCTTAGGCTAAATGGAACTGATGCGGCGATGAGCTATCTAAACGCATCTGGTATCACGCCTACTAAGGAGAGTTTAGCACATGCAAGAGCCGAACTAGGGCTAGATAAGCCTATTTTAACACAATATGGCATATGGCTTAAAGACGCCATAAAGCTAGATCTAGGCAAATCGTATATAACTGGCAGAGATGTTAGCAAAGATATAGGTTATTATTTTTCAAATAGCATAAAACTTGTGCTATTTGGGTTATTTCTTACATTTTCTTTATCGCTTCTGTTTGGAATTTTGGGTGCGATGTATAAAGATAAATTTATTGATTTATTGGTTAGAATTTTTGCGTTTTTGGGCGTATCTACACCAAATTTTTGGTTAGGTTTTATATTAATTAGCATTTTTTCAGTGCATTTTAGTTTGCTTCCACCATTTGGAAGTGGGACGTTTATGCACCTTATCATGCCTGGATTTGCAATTAGCTTTATGTCAATTGCTATAAATGCTAGATTTATACGTGCAAACATGCTAGAAAATATCAGCTCACGCCACGTAATGTATGCTAAAATGCGTGGAGTAAGCGGTTTTGGGCTTATACTTAAGCATGTGCTTAAAAATGCTCTTTTACCGGTTATAACCGCCATGGGCATGCACTTTGGAGAGCTTGTTGGCGCAGCGATAGTAGTTGAAAATGTCTTTGCTTATCCTGGCATTGGTAGTTACATTATCACAGCCATCATTAGCAACGACTATCCAGTTATACTAGCTTTTATGCTACTTTTTAGTGTAATTTTTATCATATCAAACCTACTAATAGACATAAGCTATGCCTTTATAGATCCGCGTATAAGGCTAGGTGTAAAATGAAAAAAATTCTACTTTTTAGCAGTTTAAGTATCATTTTTGTGCTTGTTTTTGTATCTATTTTTGCAAACTACATAGCCCCTTTTACACCAGATGAGATAAACTTAAGCAATAAATTTGCTCAAATCTCATCAACGCATCTTTTAGGCACGGATCATTTAGGACGAGATGTATTGTCAAGGCTAATTTATGGTGCTAGAATTTCTCTTGGTGCTGTTTTTGTTACGCTATTTTTAATACTCTCTTTTGGCTTTTTGGTTGGGGCTGTGGCTGGGTTTGTCGGCGGTAAGACGGATCAGGTTTTAATGAGAATTTGTGACGTATTTTTTGCACTTCCTACGATTGTATTGTCGCTATTTTTGGTAGGAATTTTAGGCACAGGATTAGTAAATGTCATCATAGCTATAGCTATAACTCACTGGGCATGGTATGCTAGGATTATTCGCTCGGTTGTGCTAAATTTAAAAAACAAAGAGTATGTGATGATAAGTAAAATTTCAGGCGCATCTGGGTTTAAAAATTTCACTCAAAACATGCTTTATCCAATAATTGCTCAATGTATTATAGTCGCAAGTTTAGATATAGGACATATCATGCTTCATATCTCTGGGCTTAGCTTTTTAGGGCTTGGCGTAAAAGCACCTGAGGCTGAGTGGGGCATAATGATAAGTGACGCAAAAGAGTTTTTATTTACAGCTCCAGAGCTTATTTACTATCCTGGATTTGCACTATTTTTAGCCGTAATGAGCTTTAATGTGCTGGGGGATTATTTGCGTGATAAGCTTGGCAACAAAGCAATATTAAAGGATGAAAATGTGCAACCTTGATGTAGCCATAAGCATATATAATAATAAGAATTTTTTACTTAAAAATGTCAATTTTACACTATCGCATTCGCATATAACCGCACTTATAGGAACAAGTGGCAGTGGCAAAAGTCTAAGTGCGATGGCGATATTTGGCATGACACCAAACGGATACAAAAGCGATATAAAAATAAGCCAACCAAAGGAAAAAATAAGCATAATTATGCAAAATCCAAGAACGGCATTTAATCCACTTTTAAGTATTCACACTCATGCTAAAGAGAGCATTAAAAGTGGTACTAAAAACAAAGATGAGCTTATTAAGCAAGTTTTTAATGATGTTGGGCTAGGGTTAGAAAACCTTAAAAAGTATCCATTTGAGCTAAGTGGCGGTATGCTTCAACGTGCAATGATAGCCTTAGCACTGCTTAAACAGCCGCATTTTATAATTGCTGATGAGCCTACGACTGATTTGGATTTAATTACTCAAAATACTATTTTGGAGCTTTTGCTTGAGTTAAAAACGAAAAAAAATATCGGCATTTTGCTAATCACTCATGATTTTGGTGTAGTTAAAAAAATGGCAGATGATGTGCTTGTAATGAGTAATGGCGAGATAGTTGAGCGTGGAAATATTAATGAAATATTTAATCATGCAAAACACAGGGCTACTCAAAATTTACTAAATGCATATAGCATCGTAAGGAACGCATAATGAACGCACTTGAGATTTCAAACCTAACTTTTGGTTATGAAAGCTACTCGTTTTTACGTGGCAGTAGATACGAAAAAGTCTTAGATGATGTAAATTTTGAGATAAAAATAGGGCAAAAAATGGGGCTTATGGGGCTATCTGGATGTGGCAAAAGCACTTTAGCTTCAATCATCATGGGACTAAACACACCACAAAGCGGAAAGATAAAATTTTACAATAAAACGCATAAACTAGATACACTAAGCAAAAGGCGTGAGTTTTACAAAATGGCTCAAATTGTCTTTCAAGACCCAATTAGTGCGATAAATCCAAGCTTTAGCGTTAAGCAGGTGCTAAGTGAACCGCTAAATCATTTAAGCAAGTTAAATGAGCGTCAAAAAGATGAGCAAATCATGCAAATATGTGAAAAAACTCATATCAAACACGAGTATTTAAACAAACCTGCATTAAGCTTAAGCGGAGGTGAGCTAGGTAGAGTAAATCTGGCTAGGGCTTTAATAATTAAGCCTAAATTTCTTATTTTGGATGAGAGCTTATCGGCGTTTGACTTGCCACTTCAGGCTGAAATTTTAAAACTACTTGATAGCTTAGAGGGGATGAGTTATTTATTTATAACGCATGATTTTCGCTTAGCACGTGCGTTTTGTGATGAGATAATGCTTATGCAAAAAGGCAAAATAATAGAAAAAATAGGCAAAAATCAAGATTTTAGCTCAGAGCTAGGAGTATCGCTTAAAAACGCAATTTTATAGCAAATTTTGCCAAGTAAAACGCTTGGCAAATTTAAAATCCTCTTTAAATAAAACATAGCTCATAAATTTATAACTCAAAAAGTAGGCTTTTGATATAATCTACTAAAATTTACAAAAGAAGCGAAAATGATAAAAAACTTACTTAAAAAAAGCATACCTCACCTAATCAAAATAGTCATCCTAACACTCATTTACAGTGGTCTTGGCATAGCCACATTGTCATTTATAAACTCTAAAATTTTAACCATAACTAAATTTGATTTAAGTGTGATTTTGCAATTTATTACACTACTTTTAGTGTTTTTGTCGGCTTCAATTTATGCAAATATTACATTGGCTAAATTTGGGCATAATTTAGTTTATAATATGCGAAAAGAGCTTGTAAAGCGCCTACTTGACACGCCAAGCTATCAAATAGAACTAATTGGCAAAGCAAAAATAATCGCTAGTTTAAATAACGACATTAGAAGTATATCGTTTGCATTTATGTCAGCACCTGGACTTATTCAAGGGCTTGTTTTTATCATCGCAGTTAGTATCTATTTACTTGTAATATCGCCTAAACTTTTTGTTTTTATTTTTATATGGATTGGCGTCACGCTTAGCGTTGGTACTTATTTTATGAGTAAAATTCATCACTATTTCAAACTTGCACGTGCCAGTGATGACGCACTTCAGGCTAGTTTTGAGGACTCTGTTGAAGGGCATAAAGAGCTTATGCTAAATAGAGCAAGAGCAGAGCTTAGTTTTGCTGAGTTTGATGTCGTAGCTCAGCAAAAAAAATACAATCTAATTCGTGCTGATATCTACCACTCTATAAGCGATAATTGGAGCAATATTATGCTTCTTGGATTAGTTGGGATGTGTATATTTTTATCCATATCGCTAGAGTGGGCAAGTATGCAAACAGCCGTAACCGTAGGGCTTACTATACTATTTTTACGCGGTTCGTTAAACGCACTTGTTAGCTCAATACCTACAATGCTTGCGGCTAAAATTAGTTTTGAAAAGATTATGGCACTAAATTTTGTTGATTTTTCAGATGGTTTTGATGTGCAAAATAGCTTAAATAACGACTGGAAAAGCATTAAATTTCAAGACATAAATTTTAAATACAATGATAAATTTGGATTAAAAAATCTAAACTTAGAACTAAAACGTGGCGAAATAGTGTTTTTAATTGGTAAAAATGGTAGTGGCAAAAGCACATTTTGCAATCTACTTTGCGGCTTGCTGCAGCCAAGTAGCGGTAAAATAATGCTAGATGATACTGAAATATCACATAAAAACTTACGCGATTATCAAAGTAAAATTTCAGCAATTTTTAGCGAGTTTTATCTATTTTCGCAGGTTATTGATAACCAAGGCAAAAGTTTAAGTGAAGATGAGGTTAAGGATTTGCTTGTTTTGCTTGATATTGATGAAAAAGTAAGCGTAATAGATGGAAAATTAAGCACGACATCGCTATCGCAAGGACAACGAAAACGCCTTAGTTTATTTTTAGCACTATGCGAAAGGCGAAGTTTGCTTGTGCTAGATGAGTGGGCGGCGGATCAAGATCCGGTGTTTAAGCGTGTATTTTATAGGGAAATTTTACCGCTTTTAAAATCACGTGGCATAACTATACTAGCTATCTCACATGATGATAATTATTTCGATGTGGCAGAGCGTATCATACTAGCAAAAGATGGATATATACGTGAGTTAAAAGGCGATGAGCGAGAGATAGCAAGTCGTGACGCTGTCGAGAAAATAAGCTAAATTTTATAACAATTAAATACAAAATATTGCTTATTTTAGCAATTTGTATCGTTTGTAAATATGTCAAACTTTATGTAATAGCCAAATATTACAATAACTAAAAAGGCAACAACAAATAAAGCAAAAATTTATTTTGCGGATTTGATTTTTTTTGGACATATAAAAAATCATGCAATTTTTTATAATGATTTAAAATAAAATTTATTAATAAAATAGATTAATTAAAGCTTAATATTAAAATTTGAAGATATTAAGTAGTCGGTGCCAGATTTGACACCGAAATATATTACTTAGAAAACGCTTTTTCTACACTAAATGGAAACGCCTGATATCCCATCGCATTTGTCATTTTGATCTCAACCGATGGCTCTTTTGCACCCCATTCAAACTCATTGATATGTGGGCTTGGAAGACCTACTGGGCGACCAGTTGCGATATCAAACTGCATACCAGCAACCGCTGAGTAAGCAAAGATTGAGTTTAAATCATCTTGATACTGAGTTAAAGATGTAACAGAGCTATACCATTCTGCACCACGCTCTTTGCCGTATTCCCAGACTTGCTCGACTGTTTTTGCCTTCTCATCTACTTTAAAGACTACTGCACGGCTGTATTTCATGCCTGCAATAGCTGGTTGCTCAAATCCCCTACTATCGCCGTTATCAAAGACGGTTAGATATACAACGCCTGGTTTTGACTTGCTATCGATTCTAAATGCTGTGTGCTGAGTGTATTGCCAGTCAAAGCCACCTTTTTCACTTTCATATCCAGGGCATTTTGTGTATTCGTCTTCGCAAACGATCTTGTTGCCTTTGCTATCAACTGGCTGAAGAAGCTTATCTTTAAACTGATCTTTCCAGCCTTTGTGCCCGCCAATGATCCATTTTACTTTTTTATCGCGTCCGATTTTGATGACTGCGTTTTGGTGGCGGCTTGAGATGATGATGCTATCGTCTGTTGGGTCGTGATCGACGCTATTTACATGAGCCCAGTTTCTACCAGGTCCAACGCCTACGATATCGCCCCATTTTTCCTCTTTATCCATCATCGCTAACTCATCAGCACTTGCTGTATGACCTGCTTTGCTAGCATCGATATTTAGGCACACCGCACCTTGATCAAGAACTTTAATAACTGTATCTCTGTACGGATCTAAAATCTCATAAAGTCTCCAATCATCAACAACATTGCCATCACGATCCACTTCTACGATGACATCGCGAACTGTGCGGACATTGCGACCATCGGCGCGTTTTAGGTTAGCGTTTGCCACGCGAAGCAAGTAGTGTCCGTTATCCATCACATCCATAGAGTGCGAGAAGTCATTATACTGAGCTGGTAGTTCGCGGTTAAAAATTTCTCTACCCATGATGTCGTATTTTACATAGTGCTGTCCATAACCCCAAGTCATAGCACCATCTGGATTTTGCTTAAAGCCCATCATAACGCCAGCATTCATCGGAGTTTTTAAGTTATAAATTTTGCTTGGCTCAAGATACCATCTAACCTCGCCTTTTGTGTCAAGAACGAAGTTGTTTGGAGTGTAGTTCCACTCTATCGCGCCACCAGCTGGGTTGTTCCATACGACTTTTGTGCCTTTGCCGGTTTTATTTACGAAGTTATTTACATAGTATAATCTGTTTGCAAATTTACCACTTGCGGCTTTTACGACTTCGATCTTATCAAAAAGTGGTCCTTTTTGATTAGGCATGCCTGTGCTTTCTAGATAGATAGCTGGGGCGTAAATTTTATATGTTTCTTTTATCTTTTCTTCTTGACCTTTGTAAATTTTAGTGTATTCAATCTCTATCGTGTTTTGATAGTCTGGATACATACCAAAAACAGGGATACCGCCGTGAGTTCTGATATGCTTATCTGCGACTGCATAGCTAATAGTCTGTCCATCTTTTTTAGGAACGATAGTAACCTTAACATCTTTTATCGTATATCCGCCACTTTTAATAACTGCCGTAAGTGGAGCGATATCATAAGGATTTACGACTACTTCGCCAAGTTTGCCAGGGATCGCGTAGTCAATATGCGAACCGCTCGGACCGCCGATAGCAAGTGCATTTGTAGTAAAGCCACCAACTAAAATAGCAGCTAACGCAACTGAAGAAAGTGTTTTTTTCATAAATTTCTCCTTTATAAAATGTTTATATTTAATCAAATGACATTATAAACTCAAAAAATCATTTAAAAGTCTCATAAATATTAAATATTACTTAAATTTTATAATTTATTTTAAAATTTATATTTTACCTTTTCATTATTATATAATTTTTAATTTTATATAATTTGATTAAAATTTATTTTAAATTTATTTTGGTGTGATTTTTGCGATGAATTTATAATATAAAATAGCATTAAAATTATCGCAAGGAGTTGAATATGAAAACATTCATTAAACCAGCAAAGTTTTTAGCTGTAGTTGCGCTTTTTGGTGCTGTAAGTCTAAGTGCATTTAGTGAAGGCGTAGATTATATCAAGTTAGAAAAGCCACTATCAGTTGATAATCAAACGCTAACAAAAGTATTTAGTTATGCTTGTCCATTTTGTTATAAGTATGACAAATCAGTAACGCCAAAAGTCGTTAGTAAGGTGAGCGGATTAAAATTTGTGCCGTATCATTTAAAAACCAAAGGTGAATATGGTGAAGCAGCTAGTAAAATTTTAGCCGTTTTAGCGACAATGGATGAAGCAAAAGGCATTGATTTACTTAGTGACGATTCACTATTTAAAAAAGCAAAAATGGCGTATTATAAGGCTTATCATGACAAAAAAGAGCGTTGGAATGATGGGGCAAATGAAGAAGCTTTTTTAAAGACTGGACTTGAAGCGGCTGGCGTTAGTCAGGCTGATTATGAAGCAGCTTTGGGTAGCCAGAAGGTTAAAAGCTTATTAACAAAATGGGATGAGAGCTACGACGTAGCTAAGATTCAAGGCGTTCCAGCATTTGTAGTAAATGGCAAATATCTAATTATGACAGCCAAAATCACATCAATTGATCAAATGGCAAATTTAATTGAAGAATTGCTTAAAAAATAAGGCTTAAAATGAGTTTGATATCAAAAATAGCATCTTGGCAAAGCTCACGCTTTGTGTGGCTTTTAATGACATTTTTAAGCATAGGGCTAGTTATACTGGCTCACTCACTTTTTCAAAAATACCTTTATATGCCACCTTGTGAGCAGTGTGTGTATATTCGCTTTGCATTTTTATGCATGGCACTTGGCGGCATTATAGCAGCCATCAATCCTAAAAATTTGGCATTTTTGATTTTTGGATATTTGTTTGCGTTTTGGGGTGCAGTGCAAGGCATAATGTATAGTCTAAAACTAGCAAAAATTCACCACGCCGTTCATGGTGATGATCCATTTGGTGTGCAAGGTTGCTCCACTGAGCCAAGCTATCCATTTGGCTTACCACTTCATGAATTAGCACCCAATTGGTTCTTGCCAACAGGAGATTGTGGATATGATAATCCTATTGTGCCAGATAATGTCGTGCTTAGCGATATGCAAAGATCGTTAATTGAGTTGTATGCTGATGGCTGGTATCTTGTGCCATCACAAAAATTTCTAAGCATGGCTGATTGCACACTGTTTGGATTTAGTGTGTGCTTTGTTGTTTTGTTTGCTATGACGGGGTGCAAAATACTAACACTAGGCAAAAGCGATTGATAAAAGCAAACTTTAAATTTTACGCCATCATACTGCTTTGCACTATCTTTGTGGTGTTGCTTGGCATAAATATCTTTGATAGCTCTAAAAAACAGATCATAGAGCTATCAAATAAAAACAAAATTGTTACAAGTCAAAATATAGTTACAGTTTTTAACTCATGGCTTGATGAACGCATCAACTCGCTTGAGAGAATTTCAAAATTTATGCAAAACTCAGATATATTAGAAAACGAGGATAAAATCAATAAATTTATTAAAGAATTTTATACTAATCAAAAAGATTTTGATCTAGTTCAGCTTTTGAAAAATGATGGTAGAATATTTGTCAATGGCACAGAGCTTACAGCACAAGATCATGGATTAAGCAAGGAGCAAATTTTAGAATTAATTTGGTTTGAAGAGACAAAAACAAACAACGCACCAAGCATAAATTTTATAAATTATCACAATGTTTTGCAAAAACCAACTATAAATTTATGCGTCCCAAACCATAAAGATGGAAAATTTATCGCTGCTTTTTGCGGAGTGGTCTCGCTTGATGGAATATTTGATAACATAGCCAATCTCAAACTGCCACCAAACTCATATACTTTTATTATGGCACACAATGGTGAGATTTTGACAAAAATGAGTGACAAAGAGTTAAAAAATAAAATACAAACAACATTTAAAGAGCTTTTTTTAAAATCAGATGATATTGAAAGTATTAATCTTAATTCGCACTTTATATCTATTGCTCCGATTGCACTTCTTGACTGGTTTATCGGCGCAGGAACTGATAACCAAAAAGAGATAAATGAGCTATTGCAGGCTACTTTAAAGAATTCTCTCATACTGCTTTTTGCATTTTTTACACTAGCTTTTATAGCAAATTTCTTACACAATTTTATGTATAAAAAGATAAAAAACAAACAAGACGAATACGAAATAATCCTAGCTCACAAAACAAAAATGAGCGAAGCTGGTGAATTAATAAGCGGGATAAATCATCAATTTATCCAGCCTGTAAATTCCATAAAACTCATGATAACAACGCTTCAAATGTTACAAAATGAAAAAAACTTAACCGAAAAAACACTAAATCAAATGCTACAAAACGGACATAAATCAGTAACTTTACTAAGTGATACAATTGAGATTTTTAGAAATTTTTACAAAGCTAGTGAAAACATACAAATATTTAGCGTAAAAAAATCTATTCAAAATTTACTCTCTCTTATGCATGCAGAGCTTACTAAAGCAAATATTAAGGTGATATTGCAAGAATTTGATGATGTTATCATATCTCAGAAACAAAACATCATACAGCAAATTTTGCTTATTTTAATCCATAATGCAAAAGATGCGCTCATTGATAAATTTGATGATATGTCAAAAAGGCAAATTATTATAAAAACTAGCTTTGATGAACAAAAATGCTATATTAAAATAATCGAAAATGGAAGTGGTGTCGATATAGCAATGAAAGATAAGATTTTTAGTGAGCCAAAGACGACTAAGAGTTATGGTAATGGATTTGGCTTGTATTTTGGCAAAAAATTGGCAAATGAAAAGATAAATGGCAATCTTGCTTTAAAAAATATGGCAAATCCAACAATTTTTGAGCTAAGCTTTGATATAAATTTAAAGGAAGTGAATGATTAGCAAATCACTTGACATGCTAAAACAAATAAGCGTTTTAATAGCGGAAGATGACGAAATGGCAAGGAGTGTTTTGGTGGGTGGGCTAAAGCCTTATTGCGGTAGGGTGTATGGAGCTAGTGACGCAATTGAAGGACTTGATATCTTTAAAAGCAACAAAATAGATATAATTATAACAGATATTCATATGCCAAATTTAAATGGATTTGAGATGATGAAAGAGATATTGTCCTTAAAGCCGACGCAAAAATTTATAGTATTTACATCATATGATACTGATATAAATTTGGTAAAAAGCATTGAAGCAGGTGCGACACTATTTTTAAAAAAGCCAATTGACATACAAGAGTTAAGATCCATGCTTATCTCATTGACCTTTGAAAAAAATGAAAAAATCATACAAATAAACAAAAGTATAAGTATAAATTTAAATAAAGAAAAAATTTTTAAAGATGGTAAAGAGATATATTTGACCTTTTTGCAGAATAAATTTTTCTGGCTTTTTGCATATAATTTAAACAAATTAGTAACCTATGATATGATAGAAAATTTTGTCTATGATGCAAAAGGTCCAAGCAAAGGGGCAATACAAAATGTAATCTTGCGTCTTAAAAAGGAGCTTGGGGTTAAGTTTAAAAATATCAGCGAAAGTGGATATATACTCGTGAGTGAGTAGATAAAATATTTTAAAGGAGCATAAATGGCATATCAGGAACAAAGGTGGCAAAATTTTTACGAAAGTGCTTGGGCGTATAGGGCTAAGTTTATGGATGAGTGCCTACGGGGGGGGGTATAACGGCTATCAAGCAATAAAACAGCTTGAGAAAAAAGAGCGAAAATATAGACTAAGTGTCGATATAAAAACTGGCGAGGCTGAGTGGGAGAAATTGCAAATAGAAGATGAAAACTTTATATTTGATACTGCAACGCCTATATTTAGAGTAACATCTAGTATGGGCAAAATGATGATCGCACCATACCATAGCAGATTTGAGTTTGAGAAGTATTTAATTGATGTGATGGATGAAACTGGACCATATGATTGCGTCGTGGAGCTTGGGTGTGGGTATGGTAGAAATTTAATAAATATGTTTTATAACGGTGGTGATACAAATTTAAAATATTATGGTGGAGAATTTACACAAAGTGGCGTTGATATCGCTACAAAATTAGCCGCCGCAACGCCAAATATGAAGGCTGAGTTTTTTCATTTTAATCATCTAAGTCCAAATTTAGACATCGTTAAAAATAAGAACTATGAGTGTGTGTTTGTTTTTACTTCGCACTCTATAGAGCAAGTAAATCAGATCCATGATAATTGGTTTAAAGTGGTGGCAAGTATCGCACCGCATGTAAGATGTGTGCATTTAGAACCGTTTGGATTTCAGAGTAAAATTTTAGGCGAAGTTAGCGAAAAACACAAGGCTTTTATACAACAAAACAAATGGAATGAAAATTTTACTCAAGTGCTACAAAATGCAGTAAATAATGGCGATATTGTGGTTGATGGCACGATGCTTGAAATTGGTTTTAGCGACGATGTATTTAATCCTGGCTCACTTTGCATTTGGCACTCAAACGGTGCTTAGATACGATCTTTTAAGAGATTGTATAGCTTAATTGTAGATATAAAAAATGTCACAATTGCTGGGCCTAGTATAAGCCCCCAAAAGCCAAAAGTCCCCATTCCGGCTATCATTGCAAAAAATATGAGTAGTTCGTTGATGTTTGTAGGGATTTTAACTAGTTTGGAGTTTATAAATTTTATAACCAAAGGCTTTAAAAATGTATCAGCTATAACTGATATGACAATTATGCTAAAAAGTGCCAAAATAACGGCATTTGTGATTGAACCGTTGGCGATTTCATAAAGGCTAAGTGGCAGCCACATTAAAATTCCGCCAACAACTGGTATGAGTGAGCTAAATCCATAAAGTATGCCTGTTAAAAACGCATCATATCCTAGTATGCCTGTGATTGTAGCAAATAAAAATCCTTGAATTATTGTGTTGATTATGATAGAGTAAAACACGACGCTCATTACGTTTGCAACTTCGCTTAGCACAAATTCGCTATCGTTTTTTTCCATTGGCAAGGCGTTTTTTAGGTATGCAATTAGCTCAGTGCCGTAGAGATTGGCAAAAAAGAAAAATACCAGTATAAAAATCATATCAAGCAAGAACGAAGCACTTAGTTTGCCGATGTTTGCTACGTATGAGATGATGCTATTTAGCATGGCTTTGACATCGATATCGTTTAGACTTTCTTTTAAATTTGGTTCTAAAAACGATAGTGCATCGGGCAGGGTAAAATCGTAGTTTTTGATATACTCTATCGTTTGCATCGCTGTATTTACATCAAATGCGACGGCGTATTTTGCTATGCTAATGACCGCGTATAAAAACGGCACGAAAAATAACAAACAAAGCGTGATGGTAGTCATGGCAGCTGAGATGGTGCGGTTGTGATTTGTTAGATGTAGGAATTTTATGTTGATGTTTGAAGTTGCAACGGCTAAGAGTGCTGCTATGAATATGTTTAGTAAAAATGGTTTAAATAGATATAGCAACAACGCTAGTGAAAAACATACAAAAAGCCCCATAAAAATCTTTGAATTTCTCAACTCATCTCCTTAAAATTTAGTGATTATAACGTAAAATTTTGATTTTTATCTGATTTTATTAAATTTGCGTTTTAAAGGTATTGGGTTAAAAATGGTTTTTAAAACGTTATTTTTGTATAACTTTTGCGATATTTTGATTATTAAATAGGCAAAAGGCTAAACTTTAGTGAGCTTTTATGCTCTTTTATCTAGCATTTTTTCACCCTTTTCTTCAAGCTTTTGCATAAGTCTAAGCACATCTATGCCTTTTTCTTGCTCTAGCTTTAAAAGCCGTTGCAAGTAGGTAAATTTTTCATCTTTGTTAATGTCATAAGTTTTGGAGTTTTTACTTTTGCCAGTTATGGCTGTAAAAGTGCTATTTTCATCAAGCTTTTGAGTATCGGTTGTATTATATAGTGAGATGACCTTTTTAACTACATCTTGAAACTCAGCCCCGTTTTTCATCCCGGCTTTAATAAGCCCCATAAATTTTGCTCTACTCTCAGCATCTTCGTAATTTATTCCACCAAGCGTCTTAAACTCCACAGGTGGTTTGTTTTTGTTTGCAAGTATTGCTATGTTGTCTTTGCCGATAGTTATGCTCTCTACACCCTCTCGTTCGCCAAGATATTTTCTAATAGAGTAATCAAGCCAAGCATCTTTAAACTCATCGATACTTTGAGCCTTATCAAGTATGCCAAATCCCTCTTCATTGCTATTAAAGCCAAGTCCTAGATTTGATGATGCGTATTTTTTAGCAAACGCATCTACATCAGTTGGCTGCTTACCTAAGATCTCATCATAAAGCCTACCAAACCCAAGTGCCTTTGTTTGATTGACAAAGCTTTTTAGCTCATTTATCTCTTTTTTGCTCATTGAGTTATCGCTACCCATAAGCTTACCCCAAGTGCTAATCTCGCCTTTAAGCGTTTGACCGCTAAGCGAAAAAACTCCGCCAAATTTTATAGGCTCATCGTCTTTTAGCTCTTTTATAGTAGATGAAATATGGTTATCATTTTGTGCTGCTTGATTGTTAGAAATTTCTTTTAGACTGTTGGTGTTTATTGCTGAATTATTTTCGTGCTTATTGGTTTGCAAACTTTGGGCTAGATTTGTATTAAACCCACTTATGCCATTTATCATTTAAATTCCTTTTTAAATGTAACACATCGGCAGATTAGAAAAATTATTTATATTTTTTCACTGATAATTCTTGCGTATTTTGTGCTATCTTGCGAGATTAGCTCAATTTCATCATTGATTTTAAGTTTATTTAAGCTTATGAGTTTTTCATTTTGGCGGATTTGGATTAAATTTTTTGTATTTTTATGAAAATTTTCGTGTGAGTTTAGTGCGATTTTAAGCTCATTTATTTTTGTTTGAAATTTCATGATTTTAGTCTCAAATGCCCTATTTAGTTCATTTTTTAAAATTTTAGCACTTGATATTTTTGCTTCAAGTCGTAGTTTTATTACGTTTGGATTTAGTTTTGATTTTAGCAAATCAAGCCTTGTTTGGTTGTTGTAAATTTTATTTTTCATGCTTTTTATTAGCTCATTTTGCTGATTTACTAGATATTCAAATATATCATTTGTATCTGGTAGTAGTGTTGTGATTGCTGCACTAGGCGTTGGTGCCCTATAATCAGCTACAAAATCTGATATCACATAGTCTATCTCGTGTCCTACTGCCGATATTATCGGTGTTTTGGCGTCATAAATAGCTCTAGCTAAGGCTTCATCGTTAAAGCACCACAAATCCTCCTTGCTTCCGCCACCGCGTCCCATTACTATAACGTCCATGTCGTGTGCATCGGCACGTTTTAGAGCGTTTATTAGCGAGTTGGGTGCATTTTCGCCTTGAGTTAATGCATCATATACGTAAATTTGTGGCAATTTAAATCTTTCATTTATAAGTCTTAGCATGTCGGCTAAGGCTGCTGAGGTAGCTGATGTGATTAGTGCGATTTTGCGTGGTAAATTTGGCAATTGTTTTTTGTGATTTGTATCAAATAACCCCTGTGCTTCTAGCTTTTTTCGTAGCTCATTAAATGCTAGTTCTAGCTCACCTATGCCATCTGGCCGCATGTTATTAACGATTAGCTGATAGCTTCCATTTGGGCTATAAATAGAGACTTTACCAGATACAACTACTTTTGTGCCATCACTAATGTTAAATTTAACTTTGGCGTTATTCATGCGATACATTACCGCTGATATCGTGCCTTTGTCATCTTTTAGGGTAAAATACCAATGTCCTGAGTTATGTTTGGTTAGCCTTGAAATTTCTCCTACAACTTCGATATTTTCAAAATGTGTTTCTAGTAAAAATTTCGCCTGTTCGTTTAGTTCAGATACGCTTAGCATTTTTAGCCCTTAATTGATTTAAAGCCGTAATTATCGCATAATAAGCTTAAAATTTTAATCTTTGGTGTTTAAGATTGAGTTTAGTTGTTTAAATTTTTCAAATCCAGCTTTTAGGATTTTTTCTCCATGGTTACTAAGTCCTTGTCTTATGCCTGCAAAATTTTCAGGTTTTATAAATAGAGCTAAAAATAAAACCTTTGGGCAAAACTCACCAATAAAACGTGCAAGAATATGAATGGGTAAAGTGTGTGTGTTAAATGCGATACCAGCTTCGTTTTGCATAAACTCAGCCTCTAGGCTATCATCGTCGCCGACCGCAGCATCTATTATCAGCACCAAATCAGGCTCGTAAGTCTTGATGGCATAGACTTCATCTTCTGGTGTGTCATAGCCGTAAAATACTTTATAATCACTATATTCACGCTCAATTAATTTGCCCAACTCTATGCCAATAGCATCATCGCCTCTTAATTCGTTGCCGACGCACAAAATCGCCTTTTTCATACGCCTACAAAATCCTTGCGAAGGACTAAAAACCCACCTTGAAGCTCTTTTAAAATCTCTTTTAATTTGCAATCGCTCATATCTTTTAAAAGCTCTTGTGCGTGTTCTGGAAAAATTTCAACTTCAAAATATTTGCTTAAATTGCCAATTTTAAATTTTGTATATTCACCAGAATTTTGTAGCATATCTTCATACTCTTCATCGCTCATTTGTGCAATTTTTTCACTAAAATCTATCGTGCCAATCCCATGACCGACAAATGTCGAAAACATCTTTACTTGAGCAAGTTGAGGGCTAAATTTCTCTAGCTCCTCTTCATTTTTGGCATCAATATGACGTTTTGTAAGCTTGTAAATTTCTACCATCTAAGCTTCCAAACTAGCTCTTTTGCATTTGGGCTTACTACATCGATTAAGTCATCTTTTGTTGTATTTACATACTTTGGATAGACGTCATTATGTAGTAGTGCTAGACACTCAGCAAATCTTGGATCTTTTTGTCTTGCTATCGCGTCTTGAAGGGATTTTTTAACCTTTTGTGGATTTTTGGCATCGCCACTATCATTGACTGCGGTTAGGTATTTGCTACATAGCTCTCTGCCAAATATATAGCTCATTAACCATTTTGCTTTAGCAAGTGCGTCGCGTTCAAATAGTATATTGCCTACAAGTGACTCTTTTACTTCAAAAATTTCACCACTATCATCTTTAAAGTCTATCTTTTGTAGTTTTTGCTCTAGTATGCCAAGTCCCATTGCCAAGCCATATATGATACTAGCTGGGTGCGGCGGACATCCTGGGATATAAACATCTACTGGTATTACTTTATCAGCGCCACCATGAACAGCATAGCTATCGTGAAATATCCCACCACTTGACCCACATGCACCAAAAGCAACTACAATTTTTGGATCTGGTGCTGCTTCATAAGCACGAAGTAGTGGATAATACATCTGACGTGTGATAGGACCTGAAACGATGATAATATCAGCGTGGCGAGGACTAGCTACTAATTTAAAGCCAAATCTTTCAGGATCCCACATCGGAGTAATTGCAGCAAAAATTTCAATCTCACAGCCGTTACAACTACCACAATCAACTCTATAAACACTAAAGCTTCTTTTTATGCGTCCTAGATGAGCTAGTTTTGCTTCTAGGTCGTTTGCTTTTGCGATATCTTCAGGAACTATATAAGTGCTCATTTTATCTCCATTTCTTGACCTTGTGTTATGTTGCTTACGGCATTATGCTGCTTACATTCAGGGCAGATGTTTATATATTTTTTTGCACTCTGTAATCTCTCATCGCTCACGTTTGTTTTGCTTAAACGATCTAGCGTATGTTTAACTAGGCGTTTTGTGCTGTATGCTTTGCCACATTGTTCGCACACAGCTGGTTCTAACTCGCCACGCTGAATAAGTGCATCTTTATCAAATTTAACCGCTAGTTCAAATTCTTGACTTAGATTAATCGCACCTGTTGGACACACTTCATCACAACGACCGCAAAATATACAACGACCAGCGTTAAATTCCCAAACAAGCTTACTTTTATCCTCTTTTAGTGCGACTGTTATGGCATTTGGCGGACATGCTATACCGCAAGCCGCACAACCTATACATAGATCGAATTTATACTTTGGGCGACCACGAAAATTTTCAGTGACTGGATATGGTTCAAAAGGATATGCATGTGTAGCAACGCCATATTTTTTGTTGATATCAAAAATTTTCATCATCTTATATCCTTTGTGATGTCTTCTTTAGGATTTATACATAGTGCTTTTAGCTCTTTTTCGCCTACCACTTTGCTTTTGCCACTTCTTATATCAGTTAGCGTTACGCGCTCTGTGCATGAGTAGCATGGATCAAGCGAACAAACGATAAGTGCCGCATCTGCTATGGTGTTGCCTCTAAATTGATAGCGAAGGCTAGGCCAGTTGGCGTATGTAGAGGCTCTAACTCTCCATCTATATACTTTTTGTGTGCTGCCTTGCATGATCCAATGGTAGTTATCACCACGCGGTGCTTCATCATAACCAAAAGCATAACTTTCAGCACGAACAGGCGTGTGATATAGATTTTCGCCTAAATTTATAGGAGTGTTAGGCATTAGTTCTAAGCACTGTCTTATAGTGTATAGCGCTGATTTTAATTCGTGATATCTAACTGTTTCACGAGATAAAACGTCTCCGCCATGCTCAACGCTTATCTTAAACTCAATGTGTTTGAAAAAGCCGTAAGTGTGATCATATCTAGCATCGCGGTTAAATCCAGAGCCGCGTAGGTTTGGACCAACTGGGCTAAAGTCACGTGCGACTTGACGATCAAGCACACCAACGCCCTCCCATCTACCAACTTGACGCTTGTCAGACATAGTTGCTTCCCAAAATTCTGTAAGTTGAGTGTCTATTTTATTAACAAGTGCAATTGCCTTTTTAATCTCTTCACTTGTTATGTCGCGTCTTAGACCGCCGATTATGATATTGCCATATGTTTTACGTCCGCCTGTTATGATTTGAGCTAAGTCCATAGAGTATTCGCGTATCTTAAACATATGCATAAAGCCAGTCATGTTGCCAGTAACTTCACAGGCCAGACCAATGTTTAGCATACTTGAGTGAAGTCTTTCTGTTTCAGAGCATATAATACGTAAAGCCTGAGCTCTTAGAGGTACCTCTACACCCATTGCATTTTCAGCTGCTTCAATACAAGCGATTGAGTGTGCGTAACCACAAATACCACACACACGCTCAGCCAAGTATCCCATTTGATCATAATTCATGCGATTTTCAGCTAGTTTCTCCATACCACGATGTTGATAAAATAGACGATAATCGGCATCTACTATCGTATCGCCATCGCAAAACAATCTAAAATGTCCAGCCTCGTCACTTGTGATATGAAGCGGTCCAAGCGGAACATCAATAACATTTTCGCCCTCTGGACGTAAAAAAGGATAGCTAGGTTCATCTTTGTGATCATATACATCAGGTCTGTGAGTGTATTCCATAGCGTCTTTTCTAAGTGGGTGTAAATTTTCTGGCCAATCATCGCTTAATACTAAACGACGTTTATCTGGTAATCCCTCAGCCACCAAGCCAAACATATCATAAGCTTCTCTTTCATACCATACACACGCTGGAACGTATGGAGTTACTGATGGGAAAGTTGTCTCATTTTGTGGGATTAGAGTGCGAACTGTGATAAAGCACTTATCTTCTTGTGCTAACTCATCTCCCTCAAACATCTTGCCACCTTCCATAGATAGCACATAATAAAGGGCAAAATTTTTATTTATGCTTCTTTCGTCATTTGCTATCATTGTGGCTAACCAACCACCCATATCATAATATAGTGTTTTAACGGCTAGTGGCAAGTCATTTCTATCAACTAAAACCGTTACTTGGTTAAAAGTTTGTCTAGTGACTTCTAAAATATTTACTTTTTCTTGTAGTTTTGCTACTAAATTATCGCCTCTCATAAAATACCTTTCTGTGCGCCTGTTACTATCATAGCGGCGTTATCAACTAACGTCATAAACCAATCAAAATGATACACACCAAACGCAACTATAAGTGTAGCAAGTGCGATAAGTGGTAAATTTTCGCTTAGCTTCATCTCTTTATTGTAATGAACTTTGCCTACAACTGGACCAAAGCTTGACATAAAAAAGTGTGAAAAGTCAGCTATGAAAATGATAGTAAGCGTGATGAAAAATACAGCTATTGCTAGGTATTGTCCTGTTGCTGCGGCTGCTTTAAATGTCCAAAATTCACTAACAAATATAGCAAAGCCTGGCACACCAACAAGTGAGCATATTGAAATTCCAAACAATACAGTTGTTAGCGGAGCTATATACATCATGCCACCCATTTTATGCATGTCTTTTGTGCCGTAAATTCTAGCGATGTTGCCAGTAGAGCAAAATGCTAAGGCTTTTGTAAAGCTGTGAGCCATGCAGTGGAAAATCGCAGCAAACACGCCTAAAATACTTCCAACGCCAAGTGCAAAAGCTATAACACCCATGTGAGCTATAGAGTGGTATGCAAACATACGCTTAACGTCGTGTTGTCTAATAAGGAAAAATGCCGAAACAAATAGTGTAAGTCCACCACTCACAATCATTGCATTTTCAACAAAATCAAAGCCTATTGCTTGACCAGCTATTGCGTAAAAACGAATTAATGCAAGCATTGCACATTTTAACAAAATTCCAGATAGCATAGCAGATGTTGGTGCTGGACCTTGTGCGTGTGCATCTGGTAGCCATGTGTGAGTAGGCACTAAACCAGCCTTTGTGCCGTAACCAATAAGTGCAAATATAAATACGAGTTTTAGCACATCTGGATTTAAGTTTGCAGCATTTGCTATAAGTGTGTCAAAATACATAGCATCAGAACTAACACTCATAACTGAGTAGCTAGATGAGTATAAAAGCACAGTTGCATATAGTGCAAATGCTAAACCGATAGAGCAAAGAACGATGTATTTATAGCCACTCTCTGTTGATTTTCTATCGCTAGAAACAGCAACTAAAAACGCTGAAGCTAGTGTTGTAGCCTCTACCGCTGCCCATAAAACAGCCATGTTATTACATACGCAGCTAAGGCTCATTGTAAATATAAATACGTAACTTAATGCGTAGTAGTTTTTAATTTTACCAATGTTTATATGGCCAGCTTCATACTCCCATTTTAGATAAGTTGTAGCATATGTGTTAGCCAAAAAGCCAGTTATACCAACTAGCGTTAAAAACACAGCACCAAGTGCGTCTAAAACTAAAATATTTTCAAATGCACTAAATTTCATGCCACCTGCTGTTTGTAAAACCAAGCACATGATAAATACTAAATTTATAGTATTAAAAGCTATGTGAAGTGGGCTAAGAAATTTTAAATTCTTTGGCATAAAAAACATAATTACAGCAAATATAAGCTGCATTGCTAAAAGTTCATAAAGTCCCATCTTATCCCCTTAAATCCGTAGCTTTTGTGGTATCTAGTGTGTTAAATACCCTGTTAAATCTAAACGCTAGTGCAACCATTATAATAACTGCAAAGATCGCATCCGTCATAATGCCAAGCTCAACTAATTCATGTGCGTCGTAAGCTGTAAGTGCAAGTGTTAGATGTATGCCGTTTTCAAATGTGCAATAAGCAAGAATTTGCTTTACAAATGATTTTCTAAATATAAAGCCAAAAATTCCCACCATAAATACAAAGCCACCACCAATAAGTGCTATTTGATCTTTTATTAATGCGAAATTTGCAAATACATTGGCAAGTGCAACAGCAAATGCCAAGCTAAGCACAAGTGTGATAAATGGCGAAACAAAAAATCCACCTATTGGCTCGTCTTCGTTTTCAAAACCAGCATAACTAATCAAAAAGTATATAATCGCTGGGATTAGTAAAAATTTTGATAAAAATGCAAACTTAGCCCATGAATAAAGCTCACTCGCTTCATATGTAGAAGCAAGAGTATAAAATATGGCTATTAAAATTCCTGTTTGAGCCCAAAATGCTAAAAGGCTTTTTTTATAGCTTCTAAGTCCAAAAGCACATAAGGCACAAATCATCATAAGAATAACTAAAATAGATAATCCGCTCATAATTAAACTCCAAGTATGTATAAAACAGCGCCAAGAGCCGCTATAAGTGTTGGCGTAAGCACGTTTGTTTTAAGGCTTGAGATCATTTTATATCTTGGAGAGAAGTTATCTATAAATATAGCCAAAATATACAAAGCCCCAGCTAGTGCGATAAATAACACTAAATCAAACACTGCATTGCCACAGCTAGGAATAAATAAAAGCAAGAAAAATCCTAGCATACTAAATTGCTTTAGCAAAAGAGAAGTTTGAATAAGTGCTAAATCACGTCCGCTATACTCGCTTAATAGACCCTCTTGAAGCTCTTGCTCTGCTTCAGCTAAATCGTAAGGTTTTCTACCAGTCTCAACATACATAGCCCATAAAAACGCTATACCAGCAACCACAATGCTTGGCTTTACATAGCCACCTTCATTTATGAAATTTTTAATTTCAGGCATTGAGCTAGTGCCAAATGAAAATACAACAACACAAAGACTAAGCATGATGATAGGCTCAACATAAACGCCAAGCATGGTTTCACGACTAGCACTTACACCTGCAAATGGGTTTGCACTATCAACTGCTGCTGCTGAATAGACAAATTTAAAAAACGCACCAAGATAAAGCAATACAAACACATCGCTATAGCCTATGCTTTCAGTCCCCGCGTACATTATAGGCAACGCACAAAACATAGCAGCCGATGTAGCCACTAAAATAAAAGGCACATATTTATATAACGGATTGGCATGAGTTGGCATAACTCTACCACGTGATATTAGCTTATACATATCATAGTATGTCTGCATGATCGGCACACCATGACGTGCTTGATACTTTGCTCTTAGTTTTCTAGCAATTCCATCAAACAAAGGAGCGATAGCAAGAAGTGCTAAAAGCTGTAAAACCATCAAAGTAAAACTCATCATCTTTTGCTCCTTAGTATATATAGTATGCAGCTGCAAAGCATACAAATAGATAGATTAAGATATAAAGTGCATAGATGTTTGATTTACCATTTTGCACTATGCCTATTTTATCGGCAAATTTTACACACCAATTTACAACTGGTTCATATAGCCATATCCACCATATCTCTTTTGGTTTGTTTGAATACTCAACCTTATCAAAGTAGTTTTTAGCTACTACGGTTGGCTTATTGCGGTAGAAAAATTTAAGCACTTTTCTTAAATCTCCTGCAAATGACTGAGAAGCTATTTGCATATTTGCATCCCATTTAAAACCACTAGCCCATGGCTCAGTAAGACGAACTTTTGAGTTGTTTGCTTTAAAAATTTTAAGTATTATAAATGCAATAACTGCCAAAGCAACAAGCACAAATAAAACTGATGGGGTTTTTACTATGTTTAGATTTGAAATTTCTAGATTTAGACCAAAAATTGTCGAAGTAACTTTGGCTAAATTTGCGATCACAGTTGCACTAAATAGACCTAAAATCACACAAAAAACAGCTAGAGTTGATGTAGTAAATAGCATCGGCAAGCTTCCTTCTTTTGCGTGTTCGTATATCTTAGTGTCGCGTGGTTTACCTAAGAATATAGCTGAATAAACTTTAACAAATGTCATGATGGCCAATGCACCAGCTAAACCTATACAAAGCATAGCAATTACTAGCATGAGCTTAGCCATTGCACCAGCTTCGCCAGCTGTTGCTATAAAGCTTTGATAAAGCACCCACTCACTCATAAAGCCATTTAGAGGTGGGATAGCACAAATAGCAATTGAGCCTATCATAAATGCATATGAAGTATAAGGCATTTTTTGATGTAAGCCACCTAAAATATTTAGTTCTCTTGTGTGAGTTGCATTTGTAACGGCACCTGAGGCAAAAAACAGCATCGATTTAAATGTAGCGTGATTTATGATATGGAAAAATGCCGCTATAAAGCCGATGATTGCTATAAAGTTACTTTCTGTTGCTAGGCCATAATATCCAACGCCAAGTGCTGTTGTAATGATGCCGATATTTTCTACCGAACTATATGCGATTGTTCGTTTATAGTCATTATCTACCGCCGCATACAATATACCAAATAAAGCACTTGCTGCACCGCAAAACATAACTATATAAGCAAACGTTGTTGTAATGTCTAGCAATAGGCTGAATTTTATAAGTCCAAATAGTGCAACTTTTGTCATAATACCACTCATCATGGCTGAAGCATTTGAAGGGGCACAAGGGTGAGCCACTGCTAACCATACGTGCAAAGGCCATACACCAGCTTTGTTTCCAAAACCAATAAATAATAGCACAAGTAGCGTTAAGTTCATAGCAGGTGAAAACTCAAGACCTTTAAAGTCCAAAAATTCATAACTACCACCACTAGCCGCACTCATAATCACAAATGCTACAACTATACAAAATGCACCAATTTGTGAAAATCCTAGATATATCATAGTAGCTGATAGTGCGTTTTTATCTTCGTGATCATTCATATAGATAAATAGTCCTGATACAAGTGTCATAATCTCCCATAAAAGGATAAATGCAAACATATCAGTGGCTGTCATCACCATAAGCATCGATAGTATGAATGAGTTATAAATAGCAGCAAATGCTCCTAAGTTTAATTTAGAGTCTTTAACATATCCGATAGAGTAAATACCAGCAAAAAATCCGATAGTTGATATGATAAAGCAGAAGAAATTTTCTAAAGTTGAAGCTGTAAAATACGGATCTTGTAAGAAATTTCCAAATAGCTCAAATGTGTTTGTGTTGTACATATTTGATAAAAAATACCAAGCAGAAATCAAACAAGTAGCAGCACCGCCACCAAATCCAATACTTAAAGCGAGTTTTTTGTTTCTATATATAAATAAACTAGCTATGCTTAAAACGAAAAATAGCGTAAATATAATCGCCATCTTATGCCTCCTTGCCTGTATTTTGTGAAGCCTTGCCCTTTTTAGCGTCTTTTGCTTTTACTTCAGGTTCTGGCTTTGCCGTTTGGGCTTGTGTTTTTACAGGTGTTTCTTCTGACTGTGTAGCTTGTGTTGTTTTTGGCTCAGATGTTGGAGCATCTGTTTGAGTTTTAGACTGAGCATCTGGTGTTTGCTCTTTTGTTTCTGTTTTTGCTTGAGTTTTAGCTTCGCTTGTTGGAGCTTGTTCGCTTACTTGCTCTTTAGGCTCAGTCTTTGTTGTTTCTGGTTCTTTTGTGGGCTCTACATATTCGCGACCTAGCACATTGGCTATAAATCTACTTTGATCACCCTTTAATTTTTTGCCATAAACATGATTTTCATTTATAGGATCAATTAATAGCAATGCACCCTTAGGACATGAGTCGATACAGGCTTGCACACCTTCTCGTCCAGCACATAAATCACATTTCATGGCTACTGATTTGCGTCCCTTGGCACAGCCAACTTTATAGTCATCTTCATCGACTTTTATAGAAGGTATGCTTTCAGCATTCATATGTATAGCACCATACGGACAGGCAATAGAGCAGAGCTTACAGCCTATACAGATGCTTTCTCTAAACTCGATATAAGAGTCTTTTGAAAATATCAATGCAGATGTAGGACAGACGTTGGCACAGGGTGAATCATCACACTGGCGACATTGATTTGGCATTTTGCCAGTCTCGAGAGCTAAGACATTTAGACGAGTTTTATTTAATCGTCCTCTTGCATAAGCACTCTTTACACAAGCCTTTTCACAGGCTTTACAACCGATACAAAGTTCTGGGTTGCAGATAACAAACCTATGTTTTTTTGCCATTTGTGGCCTTTCTTAAAAATTGAGTTGCTAGATTTTAACAAAAGAATTCTGAAATTAAATTAAGTGTAAATAAAAAAACTAAATTTTATAAATTTTATTCGTTTTAGTTTTGTAATTTTATAAATGTGTAATGTAAAAATTACATTTTTAACACGAAATTATAATTTGTATTACTGAATTAACCAAAGCTGTGCTTCGCAAAGTGAAGTGTAGGAATTTTTAATGTTTGAACTTACACACTCGTCTAAATGTAGCCTTGCTAAATCATTGCGTTTTAGCTGTATATAAATGTCGCTTATTAAGCTTAAGGCACGGCTTCGCTCTTCTGGTTTTAATTTTAATGTTAGGATGTATTTTGCTTCATCTAAGGCTTGTGCTACGTTGTCAAGTTTGAGTGAAGAAGCGGCATATATGAAATTTAGACTAGGAGTAAATGTGTTAATTCTAACGCCATTTTGCAAATCAAGTGCCTTTTTGGCATAAATTGAAGCATTTGCAAAATCATTCTTGCCAAAAGAGTATCTTGCTAACTCATCATAAGCTTCAATAAGCTTAAAATCATAGCCTCTTAAATCCTTTGTGGCGTTTAGTGTAGCCATGGCTTCACTAAATCTATCTAACTTTAAAAGTGAATAAAACCTGTAAAATAACGCTGGAGTTGGATCGGCATGCTCTGTAGTGGAACCGACTGCAAGGGCATCATTTGACGCTTTTATGCTGCTTTCGTAATCTTGATTTAAATATGCCGCATGAGCTAAATTTACCAACCATTCAGTTTTATCTAGCATATCATTTGTGTATATGTGGCTACTTGCTAAATTTAGACCATCTTTGTATCTGGCTGTTCTTATATAGCAATCAAATAGTTTAAATTGTGCTAATTCTAGGCGATTAAAATCATAGTGTTCTATTAAATTTATTACGCTTTGACAGTCATTTTTTCTAATTGCCTCTTTAGATAGTTCAAGTGCTGCTTGTCCAAGAAGTGCTAGACCTTTGGTTTGATTTAGATCTTTTATTATATCTGTGTAGCTTAGTGTTTCTTGAAATTTTCTTTCACTATTGTTTAGTTCAAGTTCAGATATGAGTGCTTTTACGCCGATATCGCCACGCTCATAGCGACTCATTAAAGCCTGATAGTGTTCGTGTAATTTTGTTGAATTATTCTCATTAAGCTCAAAAAATAACGCATCTTTTGCACTCTCTACCTCGCTAGTATATTCTCCGTATTTATATTCATCTTGATAGCGTGTGAGTGCTTCGTATGCACTTTGCACTTGATTTGCTTTAGCCAAGGATATGCCTAAATTTTTAAGTGCTGCTTCGTAATGCTCATCTCTTTTGCTGCTATTATCTGTTAATATTTGGTATATTTTAGCGGCTACATCTGGCATATTTTGAGATAAAAATTGACTTGCTAAATCCATAGCTTTTAGCCTATCGTTTAAAAAATAGTTGGCATTTGCATCTAAAATTTTATTTACGTATTTTTTAGCCTCTTGCATACTATCTTTTTCTATGTTTGAATTAGCCAACGAGAGTGCTGCACGACTGGCAACATCTAAGTCATCAGTAAAATATAAAATATCTTCATACAGTTTAACTGCCTCTTTGCTTCGTCCATTTTTATATAATTGATCAGCATATTCTAGTGTGGCAAGTGATGTAAATTTTGAGCTTTTATGTTCGCTCATGAGTATATCAATCATGTATTTTGCATCACTTAAAACAGCTTCTTTTATATAAGCTCTAGCTAGCATATATAGCACTTCTGGATAATTTTCATCAGATGTAAAGCGTCTCATCCACGCCTTGCCTTCATCAATTATGTTTGATGGTTGCAACCCTTCATATTCGTTTTGTGTATCAAAAATTTTATCCATTGCACGAAGTCTATATAGTAAAAAATCGCCTAAAAATATACTATTTTGATGGCGTTGTATGGCTGTTTGAGTATCGCTTATAACTTTATTATACATATGAGCATCGTATGACTTTTTAATGCCTATATATATGTCTATGTCATTGCTATCCATGCCTTCAAGTGGGGTTTTGCTAAAATCTAATGCTCCAATATTAGGCAACAGCATATCAGGAAAAGATGGAGAAAAATTTATACCATTTGGAGTTTTTGGATCAAATTCGCTTAAATTGGGATCGATTAATATGCTAAATTTTGTTGATTTTTGGTTTTTGTTTAGCGATACTGCTTCGTTTTCATGAAGTTTAGCACTTGTGTTAAAAAGTCTTGAGTTTGTTTTAGGAAGCACTACGATAAATAGTTTATCGCCTTCTTTTTTGTATCTTATATCCATTAGTGCTAAATCGACATCTTGAATATCTACAATACCATCATCGTCTAGCATGCAAGCATATCTTTTTGTATTGTATGCTAAAATTTGTTCTATACATTCAAATTCTCTTTCATCGGATAGCTCTATAACACTATATGGTTTTTGATTTTCTATGCCGCTATTAATACTGAGACTAAAGCCAAACAAAAAAATCGGAAATACTGCTAAATATTTAAAGAATTTCAAGCCTTGCTAACCTTTACTAATTTAAAATCATAGCCACTTTTTTTGCCAACGCCAACAAATGCTATTGTTGAATGAGTATTAACATCTAATTTAAATATGCCTAAATAAGAAAAGCCATCGCCTTCAAGCACGATTTTGTCGCCATCTTTTACTTTGGCAACAGTTGCAAAACTGACTCCACCTTTTATATATCTTTTATCGCTTTTTACTTGATAAATTACAGCTCCATCATATACATCAAGCTCGTCAAGTTCGCTAAGCTCGTAATCTGTTTGTATTTGTTGGATATTCTCATCAGCCACAACAATATTCATATTTAAAATTTCAAGAAATTTCATTATGTTTTTGCTATCTTTATGGGTAAAAAATGAGCTGTCTATAATGATTTGTTTTGCGTCACTTAGCCATTCATTTAGTTCTTCAAATTCCTCCTCGCCAACGCTGCACTCTCCGCTTAAATAGCCCTCATCAAGGTCGTTAAAATACTCATTTTTTACACCTTTGTATTTGCAAATAAGTGCCAAAACATAACTAATACTACCTATTTCACATTTTATAAAATTCTCATTATCTAAAAAACTATCATTTATGCACGATATATAGCGGTATTCACATTCGCTTAGTTTCTTGGCTAACTCTTTGTTGCTAAGTGAGAGATAATTTGCTATGCTTAATGTTTTTGTTTTTTGAAAACTATGAAATTTCATACATCTATCCTTTTGGCATATTTTACCAAATTTATATTGAAATTTTACTCAACTTGAAGTGTGTGCTTTAAATTTTGCTTATATTAAGTATCGTTTAAATATATTTTTAGTAAAATCGGCAATTTAAATTCACATTAACAAGGGCAAATTATGGCAAATCACAAATCTGCTGAAAAAAGAGCAAGGCAAACTATTAAAAGAACGGAAAGAAATAGATTTTATCGTACTAGACTTAAAAATATCACAAAAGGTGTTTTAGTTGCGGTAGAGGCTAAAGACTTAGACAAAGCAACAGAAGCACTAAAACTAGCCAATAAGAGCTTTCATAGCTTCGTAAATAAAGGCTTTTTAAAGAAACAAACAGCTTCACGTCGTGTAAGCCGCCTAGCAAAATTAGTAAATACTCTAAAATCTGCATAATTATAAATGCTTCGTGATAAACTTCGCCCATTTTTGGATCGCTATAACGAGATAACTGCATTACTTAGCGATCCAGATATCATAAATGACATTGATAGAATGACTAAACTCTCAAAAGAGCAGTCGTCCATACAAGATATAAAAAATGCGGCAAGTGAATATCTAAAAACTTTAGATGACATCGAAGAAAACAAGCTTCTCTTAGATGATGCTGAACTTGGCGAATTAGCTAAAGATGAGCTAAAAAACGCTCAAAATAGGATAGTTGAGCTTGAAAATGAGATCAAAATTTTACTATTGCCAAAAGATCCAAACGACGATAAAAACATATTTTTAGAGATACGTGCAGGCACCGGTGGTGACGAGGCTGCACTTTTTGTTGGGGATTTGTTTAATGCATATATTAGATATGCAGAGGCTAGAGGGTATAAATTTGAGATAGTAAGTCAAAGCGAAGGAAGTGTTGGTGGTTTTAAAGAGGTTATTTTGCTTATTAAGGGGCAGGGTGCATACTCACGATTAAAATTTGAAGGTGGCACTCATAGAGTTCAGCGCGTACCTGAAACTGAAAGTCAAGGCAGAGTTCATACTTCTGCAGTAACCGTGGCCATCATGCCAGAGGTGCAAGATAGCGAGATACAGATTAATCCAAATGATTTACGAATAGATGTTATGCGTAGCTCAGGGCATGGCGGACAGAGTGTAAATACAACCGATAGTGCCGTACGTATTACTCATATACCAACGGGTTTAGTTGTCACCAATCAAGATGGTAAGTCTCAACACAAAAATAAAGAAGCCGCAATGAAGGTGTTAAAAGCAAGACTTTATGAGATGCAAGAGGCTGAGAGATTAGAAAAAGAGATGAGTGAGAGAAAACAACAAGTAGGGACTGGCGATAGAAGTGGTCGCATAAGAACGTATAATTTCCCACAAAATCGCATAAGTGATCACCGCATAAATCTTACACTTTATAGGCTTGAAGCCATAATGGCTGCTGGATTATTTGATGAGATTATAGATCCGCTTATAGCAAATGCACAAGCTCAAGCCCTAAGTGCGGCAGGATTATAAAATTCAAGCATTAAACTTATTGTGATAGGCTAAACAATATCAATTTAGGGCATTAAATTTTGCTTTTTTGTCTTTGAATGCAGTATTATCAGTGAAATTTGATAGAGATTTTTGCAAGTTTTAAATCTAAACTCACACTATTTTAAGTGCGACAAAAGTTATCTTTTTTATGCCTTTAAATTTGTTTAATCTATACTTTGCAAAAACACAAAAACTCTCAATTTCATTGATATATTTTCTGCCGTTTCACAGAAACATTTTTTGCTTTGCGAAAATGTTTCTTGAAATAAAGTTTTAAAATTCTTTAAATTTGTTTTGGGAATTCTTAAATGATGGGTGTGTTTTTGATGGTTTGGTTTTTAACTTCGCTTCGCTCGTTACAAGATGATAGCTTAAGTCGCTATCCCTATGAAGAACTTCGCTTTGTTTGTTGCTGAAAATAGCATCAATAAAATCGCTTTAGCACTCTTTAAGAAAGCCTATTTTGTTTGATTTGGGTTAAAATTACGCCAAATAATTTTATTTTAAAAAATCTCTAAATACATCGTAAAACAAATCATCAATACGATCTTGATTCTTTTGGCTTCTTGTGCGAGTATCATGCGTGTATTCTTCACACTCAAGAGATTGGCTTTGCAACATTTTGTTGTAGTCATAGGTTGATTGATACTCATCTAAATTTCGTGGATCAAACATATGTTGTTTTTTATTTGTTTTTTGAGTGCTTTTTTGCATGGTGCTTTTTGTGTTTGGTTTTGTATGATTACTGTGATATTTTGGTTGTTTATGATATCAGCATTTTGCATTGTTGTTTGAGTTTGTTTGGTATTAAAAGCAAAAATTTGTGTTAAAAATGCACTAAAAAATAGTATTGATATTGTAAAATTTTTCATATTTGTCCTTTATTTTGAAATCGCTATAGTATAATATTTTGCTTAATCAATACTTAACTTGATTTAATTTATGGCGATTGCTTGTGTTTTAAATATTTTTTGTTTTAAAATTATAAAATTTAAGTTAAAATTTTAACTGTATAATTACAACTTTATTTAAGGAGAAAAGATGAGAAATTTTAGTTTTGTAAATCCGGTTAGGATTGAGTTTGGCAGAGGTAAAGAAAAAGAAATAGGCAAATATATGAGCGAGTTTGAAGCCAAAAAAGCAGTTGTTTTATATGGCTCAGAGCGTGTTAGACACAGTGGTTTGCTGGGTGTAGCTACTGATGATTTAAAGGCACATGGTATTGAGTTTGTAGAGGTTGGCGGAGTAAAGTCAAATCCTGTTTTAAGCAAAGTAAATGAGGTTATAAAAATTGCAAAAGATTTTGGTGCGGATAGCATTTTGGCTGTTGGCGGTGGCTCTGTGTTAGATAGTGCCAAAGCCATAGCGGCTGGTGCATGTTATGACGGCGATGTTTGGGACTTTTTTACAGGTAAAGAGCCTAATAAAGCACTTAAAATTTTTGACATTATAACACTTGCGGCAACTGGTTCTGAGATGAATACTGGCGGAGTTGTGACAAATGAGCAAACCAAGCAAAAATATGCCATTCAAGCACAGTGCTTGTTTCCAAAAGTATCTGTGATAAATCCGGAGCTTCAAGCTACAGTAACGCCTGAATATCTAGTTTATAGTGCGAGTGATATTATAGCTCACTCGATTGAGGGTTATTTTACGGCGAGTTATCATCCAGAGTTAATTAGAATGCAGATTGAAGCTAATATAAAAATGGTTATAAAAACGACAGAAATTTTACTAGCAAATCCTGATGACTATGACGCAAGAGCTGAGTTTGCATGGGCTGCAACTATGGCACTTAATGGCTTTACGTATCTTGGCGTAGAAGGATACTCGTATCCAAATCATATGATAGAGCATGCTATGTCTGCCGTGACTGATTGCCCTCATGGTGCTGGACTTAGTGTGGTTATTCCAGCATGGATGAAGTGGTATAAAGATAAAAATAAGACTGCGTTTGAGAGATTTGCACGTGAAATTTTTGGATTAAAAACCGCGGATGAGGGTATAGAGGCATTAAAAGCATGGTTTGATAAGGTAAATACCCCTACTACTTTAAAGCAATTAAACATAGATGATAAAATTTTAACTGAAATAATTGAAGTTGCAAATCACCACTCAAAAGATTGGGGCATGAGCGACATATATACAAATGACGCAATAGCTGAAATTTTCTCTTACGCTAGATAGATTTAAAGTGCTTGGCTTTATTTTTGATAAAGCCAAGTTTAATTTTGTTTAATTATTTAAATTTATTAATTATACTTTTTACTGAAGTATTTCTTAAGTTACTCTCTTTTTCGCTCATTAGATTAAACAGCCCATCTAAACTTTTTCTAGTTATATAATCGTTTAAATCACCATCATTTGCTCCATCAGATAGTCCTAAATTTGAAGCTATGTCTTTTAAATTTGTAGCTACTTGGCTTTTTGTTAAGGCATTGTCTTTAACATATGAGTTTAGAGTGTTGTATGCTGTTGCAAAGCTATTTTTGCTCATCATCTCTTCAATGATTGGCTTAAAAACGGCAGATAATTCATCATTTGCATGGGTTTGTAGGTAGTTTGTTAGGGCATTATCAGAGCTTGAAAATAGGCTTTTTATATCATCTTCGCTCATGTTTGATATGGTTTGTGCAAATACCTTACTTGCTCCGCCAACAGCTTTTGTAGCGGCTTCATTTATTGATTTAGTTAGCTCGGTTGCGTATTTTTCACCACCCACTTTACTTGCTAAATTTGCTGCTGTTTTTAGTGTGGCTGGTAGTTCGATTTCGGCAACAGCGTTGTTTAAATAGCCATTTTTGCTTAAATCATCAACCGCACTTTGTAATGCTTTGTTTAACAGGCTTTTATAATCTCCTGAGTTTGAGCTTGAACTTATCTCTTGTGCTTTGTTTATGACCTTGTTTAAGTCAAAAGCGTGTAAATTTAGTGCTACGATAACACTTAAAAATAGTAGTAATTTTTTCATATTTTGTCCTTTGTTTTGAGTTTTCAAATTTATCTAAAATTTGCAAATGTCTAATTAATATTTAAAATTTTGATACAATTTCGATTTTAAAGGAGCTTGTTTTGGATATATATTTTTTAGCATTTGCTTTGGCTATGGATAGCGTGGCATTAAGTCTTGCAAATGGGGCAAATTGTAAGGATTTAAAAACATTTGAAGTCATGAAAATGGCATTTATGTTTAGTTTTTTTCAGGCAATTATGCCATTTTTAGGCTATATTTTGGGGATTAGTTTTGTTGATTTTATCAGTGATATAGATCATTTTATAGCCTTTGTAATACTCGTATTTTTAGGCATAAAAATGATAAGACAAAGTGATGAGATAAAAGATGATGAGTGCTTAGTAAGACTTGATAATAAAACTCTAATAATAGGTGCATTTGCTACCAGTATAGACGCACTTGCCGTTGGTGTAACGTTTAGCTTTGCTGAAATTTCTATATTAAACGCTTGTGTGATTATAGGTGTAGTTTGTTTTATTCTTTGTGTTTTAGGGTGTTATATCGGCAAATATGCTGGTGAAATTTTAGAGAAAAAAGCTATGATTTTAGGCGGTATAATACTTATGATTATAGGTGTTAAAATTTTAATAACCCACCTTTTTGATGTAGCCTAAATCAAATATAAACAGATACATAACATAGAAAATTTTAATCATAAAAAAGATATAATCAGCCCATCTAAAAATAAAAATAAGGAAAAAGATGTCAAAACAGACTAAATACATTTTTGTTACAGGTGGAGTTTTAAGCTCACTTGGCAAGGGTATAGCGGCGGCGAGTATAGGCACACTTTTAAAAAGTTCAGGTTTAAAAATCAGCATTTTAAAAGCTGATCCATACATAAACGTAGATCCAGGGACTATGAGTCCGCTAGAGCATGGAGAGGTGTTTGTTACTGATGATGGTGCGGAAACGGATCTTGATTTAGGGCATTATGAGAGATTTTTAGACGAGAGTTTATCTCAAGATAATAACTTCACAACAGGGCGAGTTTATAGCTCGGTAATTGAAAAAGAGCGTAGAGGGGATTATCTTGGTAAGACTATTCAGGTCATACCGCATATTGTTGGAGAGATAGTTGAGCGTATAAAACGTGCTGGAGAGGGCAAAGATATACTTATAGTCGAGATTGGTGGCACCGTTGGCGATATAGAGGGATTGCCATTTTTAGAAGCCATTAGAGCGTTGCGAACAGAAGTCGGACGCAAAAATGCCATGACTATTCATCTAACGCTTGTGCCATATATCAAAGTGGCTGGTGAGTTAAAAACTAAGCCAACGCAGCATAGCGTGGGCGAACTTCGTCGTATAGGCATAAGCCCAGATATGATAATATGTCGTAGCGAAATGGCACTAAATCGTGAGTTAAAAGATAAAATTGCATTAAGTTGCGGTGTCGAGAAAAATTGTGTTATAGAAAGTGCCGATAGTCAAAGCATATATCAAATACCACTTTCATTCTTAAAACAAGACATTCTAACACCAATAGCTGAAATTTTAGCCCTTAATGAGCTAAAGCCAGACATGGCGACATGGGATAGCCTAGTAAAACGCATCATTGCTCCAACTGGCGAGACTACAATAGCCTTTGTTGGAAAATATATAGATTTAAAAGAGAGCTATAAAAGCTTGACTGAGAGTATTATTCATGCTGGTGCAAATTTAGACACTAGGGTAAATTTAAAATGGGTCGATAGTGAAAAAGTTGATAGCGAAAATGTTGATGAAATTTTAAAAGATGTTGATGGTGTGCTTGTGGCTGGTGGATTTGGCGAAAGAGGGATAGAGGGCAAAATAATGGCGATAAAATACGCTAGAGAAAATAATGTGCCTTATCTTGGCATATGCCTTGGTATGCAACTTGCATTAATTGAGTTTGCTAGAAATGTGTTAAAGCTACCAAATGCCAACTCAGTAGAATTTGAGCCAAACTGTGAAAACCCTATAATCTATCTAATAGACAGCTTCATAGATGCTCATGGAGAAAAGCAAATCCGCACTCATAAAAGCCCACTTGGTGGGACTATGAGACTTGGTGCGTATGAGTGTGAGCTAAAACCAAAATCTTTACTGGCTGGTGTTTATGGTGGTGCTAAAACGGCAACTGAAAGACACAGACATAGATTTGAAGCAAATCCAAAATATAAAAGTGATTATGAAAAATCTGGACTTGTTATAAGCGGAACAAGCAGTAATTTAATAGAGGCTATCGAACTAAAAGAGCATAAATTTTTCCTTGGAGTTCAGTTTCATCCAGAATTTACTAGCCGTCTAACTAAGCCTAATCCGACAATTCTTGGCTTTATAGACGCAAGTATTAAAAATGCCAAATCTAAGTAAGCTAGGCAAAGATGAGATCAGGAATTTACTTCAAGATAGATTTAGCAAGGATTTGCATAAAAAACTATCTGAAATTCCTAAGCCTTGTGCCTTAAAAGATATATACAAAGGTGCAAATCGTATAAAAGATGCGATTAATCGCAATGAAAAAATAGTTATTGTCGGAGACTATGATGTTGATGGCGTGATCTCATGTGTAATACTTGCGGAATTTTTTGATTTTTTAGGCGTTAGAAACTACCGTGTTCGCATACCAAATCGCTTTAAAGATGGATATGGATTAAATCCAGAGATAATAGATGAGCTAGGCGACGTTTCACTTATCATTACAGTAGATAATGGCATAAGTGCAAACGAAGCTGCCGATGAGTGTATAAAAAAGGGTATTGATTTAATTATAACCGATCATCATATGCCGCCACCCATTCTTCCAAATGCCTACGCAATCATTAATCCAAAGCAAGATGCGTGTTGTTTTCCAAATATCGAAATATGCGGTGCTCAGGTGGCTTGGTATTTGGTTGGTGCGATAAAAGAGGTTTGTGAGATAGAGTATGATATGTCAAAATTTCTAGATCTATTGTCAATTGCGATAATTGCTGACATGATGGAGCTACGAGATATGAACCGCATACTAGTTAGACTTGGAATTTCAAAGTTAAACTCAACAGATAGAAAAGCATTTATGGCAATTAGGGACTTTTATGGCAAAGAGCGTTTTGAGTGCGATGATATAAGCTTTTTAATCGCTCCACTTATAAACTCAGCTGGACGGATGAACGATGCTATAAACTCATATAATTTTTTACGTTCAAAAGATATAAACGAGGCATTTGATTATCTTGATATGATAGTTGAGTTTAATAACGATAGAAAAGAAGAAGAGCGTCATCTTTTTGAAAGCTCATTAAAAGATGTAAGTGAAGATGATCACATAATAGTAAAATGGGGTGAAGAGTGGCATGAGGGGGTTATTGGTATAGTCGCATCACGTCTAGCTAAGCACTTTAAAAAACCAGCTATAGTTTTTAGCGTGGATAAGGACAGAGCCAAAGGCAGTGCTAGAAGCGTAGGCAAGATAGATATACTCTCTTTAATTGCAAAGCAAGAGCATTTATTGTCTAGCTATGGCGGACATAAGGGGGCGGCTGGGCTAGTGTGTGAGCCTTGCAATTTAGAGGAATTTAAGTTAGAAATAAACAAGAGTTGTTTTTTGATGGATTTGCATACGCATAGCATATCAGATGAGCTTTTGGGCGAAATAAAAGCCAATGAGATAGATTATGATCTGCTTGAAATTTTAGAATTTTATGAGCCATATGGGCAAAAAAATCCAAGACCAATTTTTTGCTTAAAGAATGTTTTTGTAAAAAATGAAAAACTAATCGGCAAAGATCAAAATCACTTAAAATTGATATTGCAAAAAGATGATAAAATACTAGAAGCTCTATTTTTTAACCATACTAGACATGTAAAAATAGGCGAGAGTATAGATATAGTTTTTTCGATATCCAAAAACTCATTTAGAGGGCTTGTGACACCGCAGCTTATGATAAAAGAGATCCTATAAATCAAGGAGAAATTCTCTCCTTGAATGCAAAATTTATTAATTTATACATTTAATAAGGAAAATTTTGCTATATTAAGCACCAAATTTTTGTTTAAAAAAGGAAAGAAATGGCAATCACTACAAATGCTATCGATAGCGTAAATATTGAAGTAATCGCAAAGATAGATAATCAACAAATTAAAGCTAGTTTGGACAAGCTAGCAAAAAAAGCAGCAAAAACTATGAAAGTAGATGGCTTTCGTCAAGGTCATGTGCCAGTTGCAGTTGTTTTAAAAAGATATGAAAAAGAGCTAACAGCAGATGCCGAACAAGAGGCATTAAGAAATAGCGTAGAGGAAGCATTAAAGTCATCAAACAAAGAGCAAAAGGATTTAATAGGCGAACCGTTTTTTGATAAATTTGATAGAAATGATGATGGCATAGATGCTGTATTTACACTGTCATTTAAACCAAAAGTTGATATAAGTGGATATGAAAGTATAATCCCTGAGTATTCAACTCCAAGAGTTATGAAAAAAGATATTGATGAGAAAAAACAAGAAATTTTAAAAATGGTAGCCCCACTTGAAAAGATAGAGCAAAACAGAGCATTGGCAAGTGGTGATTTTGCAAAATTTGATTTTGAAGGCTTTGTAGATGGCGTAGCATTTGATGGTGGCAAGGCTGAAAACTACCTATTAGAAATTGGCTCAGGTCAGTTTATACCAGGTTTTGAAGATGGTATGATAGGGTTAAATATTGGCGAAGAAAAAGATATAAATGTAACTTTTCCGCAAAATTACGGAGCTGAAAATTTAGCAGGAAAACCGGCTGTGTTTAAAGTAAAACTACATGAAATTCAAGCAAGAAAAATTCCAGAAAAACTAGACGCTGATATGTTAAAATCAATCATACCAAATGAAGAAAATCCAACCGAAGAGCTACTAGAAGAGCGTATAAAAGAGCAGCTTAAAAACGAAAAACTATTTAAACTAATTGCTGAAGAGCTAAAGCCAAAATTTGCTGAAGCTGCGGTTGAGAAATTTGGCTTTGATGTTCCAAAAAACATAGTAGAGCAAGAGATGGATATGCAGTTTCAAGGTGCATGGAATACATTTAGCGAAGATGAAATTAAAAAATTACGCGAAGATCAAGATGCTGTAAGAGCCAAGCGTGAAGAGTATAGAAAAGATGCAACAAATAGTGTTAGACTTACATTTATCATCGATGAGTTAGCACGTGTAAGAGGCGTTAGCGTGGCAGATCAAGAAGTAGTTCAGGCTGTATATTTTGAAGCTTATAGAATGGGACAAGATCCAAAAGCACACTTAGAGCTTTACCAAAGACAAGGAATGCTGCCTGCTATAAAAATGTCGATGATAGAAGAAAAACTGTTTAACGAAATGTTTGCAAGTGACAATAAAAAAACAAAAAAAGATAAAGCAGAAAGCGATAAGGCAGAATAATGAGCTATTACGTACCAGTTGTAGTAGAGCGTACAAGCAAAGGCGAGAGAAGCTATGATATCTACTCTCGTTTATTAAAAGATAGAATTATAATGCTAAGTGGTGGCATAGAAGACGCCATGGCATCTTCTATCGTTGCTCAGCTTTTATTTTTAGAAGCAGAAGATCCAGAAAAGGATATATATCTATACATAAATAGTCCGGGCGGAGTGGTTACATCTGGATTTAGCATATATGATACAATGAATTATATAAAGCCGGATGTTTGCACTATATGCATAGGTCAAGCAGCATCAATGGGGGCATTTTTGCTTAGTTCTGGAGCAAAGGGTAAGCGATATGCTTTGACAAATTCGCGCATTATGATACATCAACCGCTCGGTGGAGCTAGGGGACAAGCGACCGACATAGAGATACAAGCTAAGGAAATTTTACGCTTAAAAGATATTTTAAATCAGACTTTAGCCAAAAACACAGGACAAAAACTATCAAAAATAGTTCGTGACACAGAGCGTGATTATTTCATGAGCTCTGTTGAAGCAAAAGATTATGGATTGATAGACAACGTTTTAGAAAAAAGCTTTAAATAAGAGGCAAAAACGTGCTAAAAATAGACAACGCACCAAAATATCAGCAAAGTAAAAAAATAAAAGAAGAAGCTGATATATATCAATTTTCAGAGAGTGTTTTAAAAGAGCTTACTCAAGATAATATCCCATCAATTCCTAGCAATTACTCCATATATTTTGAGAAGCTTTTAGGTGAGCGAACGGATGAATTTAAAGAAAAGCTCGGAGGTGCGTTGTCGTTTTACGAAAAATCTAGTCCAAAGATGTCAGAAAGCTCAATTTTTATCGAAAAAGAGATAAAACAAGGGTTTATGCAGATTAAAAGTATGTTGCAAGCCGTCGCTTTGATATATAAAAATTTAGGACTTATGAAAGGTGTTACCAAAAAACACATAAATACGCTTAGCTCAAATAGTGATTTGTTGGCGGTGCAAAATGTTCTAGCGTCGTTTAATACTGACTTGGTTAAATTAGTTGGCTTGATGGACAAGCATGTTGAAGTTATACGCACTAACTACGAAGAGATAGGCAAGATGTTTAAAAGCATTGAAGAGCTAACTGTATATGATGCTACATATGAAGTGTATAATAAGAAATTTTTAATTAATACCATGAATTCAGAACTAGAAACAGCCAAGCGTTACGGATATAGTTCATCTTTTTTGATTACGAAAGTTAGTGAAAAAGTTCTTTTTGGTATAGAAAATTTAAAGGAAAGAACAGAGTTATTTAAAGCCATAGCACAGTTTTTATTAAAAATTTCAAGACGAAGTGATGTTGTGGCACATTATGGCGATGGGCATTTTGTTGTTGTGATGAAACATACAGATATGGACGGTGCAAAACAGGCTTGTAATAGGATGTTAAAATTGTTTGAAGCCACAACACATCAGATAAATGGAAGACAAACTAGCGTTAAATTATGTATGGTTGTTGCACAGTTAAATAAAAATGCAATAAGCATGGAGGAAGTTTTAGCTGGTGCTTTGGATGCACTAGGTAGTGGGGATTTTGACGAACCTATATTTTTGGAGTGATATTTGATACTTGATATTTTAACTTACCCTAATAAAAAACTATACGAAATTTCAACTGAAGTAACTGAATTTGATGACAAACTGCATAAATTATTAGATGATATGTATGATACCATGATAGCAAAAAATGGCATCGGACTTGCCGCTATTCAAGTAGGGATAGCAAAGAGAATTTTGATAATTAATTTATTTAATGAAGAAAAACAATTACAAGATAAAGATGAACTAATTGAGATTATAAATCCAAAATTTTTAGAGTTAAACGGCGAGTGCGTGTATCAAGAGGGCTGTTTGTCTGTGCCTGATTTTTACGAAGATGTAAAACGTGCAAAAGATGTGAAAATAAGCTATCAAGACAGATACGGCAATGTATGCCAAATGCAAGCCAATGGGCTTTTGGCTATAGCTTTACAGCATGAAAATGACCATTTAAACGGTAAGCTTTTTATAGAGAAAATTGGTTTTAATCAAAAAAAGAGATTTCAAAAAGAGTTTAAGCAAGGCAAAAAGCAATCAAAACCACATAATCGCAAAAATAGTAAAACGTAAGAATGAAAACTTTAAGTTGTGCTACGTATCATGACGGACTTAATATCGTTGAAGTGGAGTCGGTTTTCTCGCGTGGGCTTCCTGGATTTAATATAGTTGGTTTAGCAGGAACAAGTATAAAAGAGAGCACAGAGAGAGTTAAGGCGGCTTTAAATTTTTTAAATTTTACATTTCCTGCTCAAAAAATTACTATTAATTTAAGTCCATCAGATCTACCAAAAAACGGCTCACATTTTGATTTAAGCATAGCACTTTTAATCGCTTTACAAAAATCACGCAAACTAGATAAAATTTTTGTTTTTGGCGAACTAGGGCTTGATGGAAGTGTTAAAAATACGGCAAGTTTATTTTCATTATTATTATTTTTAAGTATACAAGCACCAAATTCAAAAGTGTTAGTCCCAAGCGAAATAGCACAAAAAGCAAGTGAAATACAAAATCTTGAAATTTATGCTGTTTCTACGCTTAATGAAGCTATCAGATTTTTTGAAGATGATGATTTTAGACATAATTGTATGCTTAAAAATGCTCATCCTATTTTAAAAAATGTAATTGAAATTTACGGACAAAAGTATCTGCCAAATTCTGATTTTAAGCTTGATTTTAAAGATGTAATTGGACAAACCAGAGCCAAGCGTGCGTGTCTAATCGCCGCTGTTGGAATGCATAATATAATATTTGAAGGAAGCCCTGGATGTGGCAAAAGCATGTGTGCTAAGCGTTTAGTATATATCTTGCCACCACAAAGTTTAGATGAGGTTTTGAGTGCAGCAGCATATCGCTCACTAAATATGCAAGAAAGCGATTTTAGTAGTATTAGGGCTTTTAGAAGTCCGCATCATACATCTACTCGCTCAGCACTTTTTGGTGGAGGAACTAGCGGAGCAAAGATTGGCGAGATAGCCCTGGCAAATAGTGGAGTGCTATTTTTTGATGAGTTTGTGCATTTTTCTAAACCCATTATTCAAAGTCTTCGTGAGCCACTAGAAGATCACTGCATTCATATATCTAGAGTAAATTCAAAAATAACTTACGAGACAAAATTTTGTTTTATTGCTGCACTTAATCCTTGTCCTTGTGGAAATTTGTTAAGCACGAGTTTAAATTGCAGATGTAGTGATAATGAGATAAAAAATTACAAATCACGACTATCTGAGCCAATTTTGGATAGAATTGATTTATATGTGCAAATGTCTGAAATAAGCCCAGACGACAAGGCTGATATGAGTTCAACACAGATGAGTCAGATGGTATTAAAGGCATTTAAGTATCAAAAGGCAAGAGGACAAAAAGAGCTAAACGGCAAACTTAACGATGATGATGTGAGTAAGTATTGTGTGTTGCAAGATGAAGCAAATCAGACGCTAAATAGTGCAATATCACGCTATAATCTATCGCAACGTGGTATAAAAAAAGTGCTAAAAGTAGCAAGAAGCATAGCTGATTTGGACGAGTGTGAGTTAATTAGCAAGGCTCATTTAATGGAAGCTTTAAGCTACAGAACAAGAGGGGCGGAATGAAAAATTTATATATAAATAATGCCAAGCTTGATAAACGTGCTATAAAAAAATACAATTTAAATGATGAAATTTTAATGCAAAATGCTGCTATTAAAATGGCAAATCATATAAATAAGCGTTTTAAAAAAGCGAAAATTTTATGTGTTTGTGGTGGTGGCAATAATGCCGCTGACGTCTATGCGATGGCTAGAATTTTGCAAAACAAACATCAAATAATGATTTATCAAACGACAAAACAATTAAAGCCATTGGCAAAAATAGAGTGTGATAGGGCAATAAAATCTGGCGTTAAATTTATAACCAAACTTAAAAAAGCTGATATTGTAGTTGATGGGATTTTTGGCATTGGGCTAAATCGAAAACTAAGTGACGATACTATAAAGTTGATTAAAAAACTAAATTCCATAAAGGCTTATAAAATTGCTTGTGATGTGCCAAGTGGGCTTAGTGCTAGCGCAGAGATTTTAGGTGAGTGCTTTAAGGCTGATGTTACCATCACAATGGGTGCTTTAAAAACATGCCTATATACAGATTTTGCAAAGGATTATGTTGGCAAGATAAAGGTTGCAAATTTAGGCATAAGTAGGCAAAATTATGAAATTAAAACAAAACTTAAACTTCTTCAACGCAAGGATTTAAAGCTACCTTATAGAGACAAAAAATGTGTCAATAAGGGTGATTTTGGTCATGCAGCCATAATTTGTGGCAAACACCAAGGGGCGGCTAAAATCGCAGCCAAAGCAGCATTTAGCATAGGTGCTGGATTAGTTAGTGTAGTGGGGCGATGCGATACGTTAAATAGCTATTTAATGAGTGCTAAAAATATAAGCGATAAAATGAATGCTGTAGCTGTTGGCATGGGCTTGAGCGACGATGATATTGCTGGGTTAAATATGCAAAATTTAAGCACCAAGTCGCTTGTGCTAGATGCTGGTATGTGCGATTGCGAAAATACACTTAAGCTTTTAAGTATAAATAAAAAAATTGTTTTAACGCCGCATCCAAAAGAGTTTGTTAGACTGTTAAAATTAGCAAATTTAGCTGATATAGTTGTGTCAGAACTTCAAAACAATAGGCTTTATTATGCCTTGAAATTTACTCGTAAGTTTAAGTGCGTTTTAGTGCTAAAGGGAGCAAATACTATCATTGCGTCTAATAAAAAAGCGTATTTTATGCCATATGGGACGCCAACTTTGGCCAAAGGTGGCAGTGGGGATTGTCTGTCTGGATTAATAGCTGGATTAATGGCTCAAGGCTACAGCCCTAAAAAAGCAGCTATAAGTGGCGTTTTGGCACATGCTTTATCAATACAAAAATTCAGTAAAAACTTTAGCTTAAACGCAAACGATATAATAAAAGGGATAAGATGCCTAGCAAAAAAATAGCAGTATTATTTAGTGGAAGCGGAAGTAATTTAGAAGCAATTTTAAGCAAAATTCATAAAAAAGTTTTTAATGGTATAAAAATCGAAGTGGTGCTTTGCATATGCAATAAACCAGATGCTTTTGGCATACAAAGAGCTGAAAAATATGGTCTTAAAACCACAATAATACAAAACAAAAATTTTTCCACTAGAGAAGAATTCGATAATGAATTAGTAAAAGAGATATCTAAATACGATATTGATTTGGTTGTATTGGCTGGATTTATGCGTATATTAACTCCAGTTTTTACCGATCATATACGTGCAATTAACCTACATCCATCGCTCCTGCCACTGTTTAAAGGTTCTGATGCTATTAAGCAAAGCTATGAGAGTGATATGAAAGTAGGTGGCGTGAGTGTGCATTGGGTGAGTGATGAGCTTGATGGTGGCAAATTGATTATGCAACGTGCTTTTGAGCGAGAGGATGATATGAGTTTTGAGAAATGGGAAAGAAAAATCCACGAAATAGAGCATGAAATTTTGCCTTTAAGCATAGTTAAAATTTTGTCTTAATGGGGCTTGTTGGTTTTAAAATATCTTAAAAACATGTAGTTTTTGTTGTATTAAAATTATAAAATTAGGAGAAGCTATGAAAAAATCACTACTTTTAAGTTGTTTATTGTTTGCAAATTTATATGCTGTTGAATGCACTGATATTTATGGATATGGAGACGATGAGATTAAGGTTGCCACTGGTAGTCCTGGCGAACTTGGTCTTTTAAAGGTGATTTCTGAAAAATTTAGCGAGATATTTGGTGTTAAAATTTGCTGGATTAAGGCTGGTAGCGGAGAGGGATTAAATATGTTAAAAGATGGCTTAGTTGATGTTACGATGAGCCACTCGCCAAAATTAGAAAAAGAGCTTATTGCAAGTGGTGTTGCTAAAAACCGCACATTAATTGGCTCAAATGAGTTTTATATAATCGGTCCAAAAGATGATCCAGCAAAGGTAAAAAGAGCCAGGAGTGCGGCTGAGGCGTATCATCGCATAGCAACTAGCAAGTCGTTGTTTTACACACGCGATGACAAGAGTGGCACACACGTAAAGGAGCTAAAAATATGGGAGTTAGCGGGTATTGTGCCAAGCGGTGAGTGGTATAAGTCAAATCGTGATTTCATGACAGCCACTCTTAAAAAAGCAGACGAAACAAGTGGCTATTTTATGAGCGATTCAAGCACTTATATAAGTGTAAAAAATGAGCTTTTAAATATTGAAAAGTTATATTCTGGAGATAAAGTGCTTGTAAATGTCTATGCTGCTATGAGTGGGATAAACGCAGACACAAAGGCTGATTTGTTTGTTGATTTTTTAAAAAGTGACGAGGCACAAGAGATGTTTAGAAACTATGGCGTGAGTGAATACGGCGAAGCAATGTATAATGATGCTAAGTACTCATTGCAGTTTTTTGAGCCATAATTTTAGCCAGATGTTATATTTGCTAGGTTGCGATAAAGTCAGATTGTAATTTTACTCTTAACACTTTAGAAAAATTGTATTGTTTTGTTTTGGTGTTAAAAAATTTTAAAAGCAAAATTTAGATAAACTCTAGCTATTTTTTGCAAAGATTTATGGATAAAATCTTTTTTATATGTTTTAAATTTAGACATTTATCTTAAGTTGATTTTTGTTTGCAAACTATCTTTTTGTGGCAATAAACTTTATAGTATTATATTGGCAAATGTTTATGCAGTAAAACATTTTTAAAAATCATTAAAATACTACACAATTAAACTTTGTAAAATTTAGTCAAAACAACAAAATGAAATAATTTAACTCAAACAAAGCAGGGTTAAAATTGAGTAAATTTAACAGCAAAATCCAAATAAATGAGAGTTGTTTTAATACAAAAGATTGTATGGCAAAAAGAAACACAACGCAAGTTGGAAAATACCTATATTTTTGCTTTACAATTATAAAGCGAAATGAAAAAGCTTTATGCTTAGACAGTTGTAAGTGGGCTTTTATCGACACTTAAATCCCATAAGTATAAAGTCCAAGCATTGCAATTTTATACTTTGCTTGCTGCTTTACAAGAAGCAAACGGCATAAATCTACCCTTAAGATTAAAAATTTTAAGGGTATCAAAAAAGTTTCTTCTATATTTGTTTAAAAGAAAGTGGTTTTTGTATAAAATACAAAAACCTGTGAGAAAATTAATAGTGAGTTTTTGTAAATCAACAAGATAAATCGTAATTAAAATCAAATTTGATTTGTTTGAGTTTAAAATTAAATAAAAGCATGTCTAAATTTATCAAAGCGTATTTGATAAATTTAGTTACAAACATAAGCAAAAATATCTCAAATTTAAGGGCTGTTTTAGCCCTTATGATTTATTAAAAATAGCCTTAAAACCTGTTCAGCAACACGTTTTAAATTCTCTTTTGATACCTCTTTTTTCATTGATTCGTCTAGACTAGTTGGCTCGTTTTGTATGCTAAAAAACGCATCTATTCCATTTTCGTTGCATTTACTTGCCTCTTTTGTCACGCCACCAGCGAGCGCAACAACAGGCTTATTGTGTTTTTTGGCTAGTTTTGCTACGCCTGTTGGAGTTTTGCCCATGGAGCTTTGAAAATCAAGTCTTCCTTCGCCGGTTATGATAAGATCTGCGTTTTTGATCTCGTCTTCAAGCCCTATCTCTTCGCTTACAATTTTCACGCCAGGTTTTAATCTAGCATTTAAAAAGCTTACTAACCCATATCCTAGTCCGCCAGCTGCACCAGCTCCGCATAGCTTCCAATGCTCAGTATCAAAGTGCTTTGTAACGACATCTGCAAAGCTTGTAAGACCAGCGTCTAGCTCACGCACCATTTCAGGTGTGGCACCTTTTTGCGGAGCATAAATATAAGCGGCACCATTTTTGCCAAATAGTGGATTATCAACATCACAAGCTATTAAAAACTCACTATCTTTTAGCTCAGGCATTGCATTTTTACTTGAAATTTTAGCTATTTTAATAAGCCCTGAACCATTTGGTTCAACCAAATCGCCACTATCATCATAAAATTCAAAACCTAAAGCCGATAGCATACCGATACCGGCGTCGTTTGTCGCACTTCCACCAATGCCAATTATAAATTTTCTAGCACCTCTTTCAATGGCGTCTTTTATCATCAAGCCAAAGCCATAAGTGCTGGTTTTTAGTGGATTTCTTTCATCTTTTGTTAGCAGAGTTAGACCAGATGAACTTGCCATTTCCATAATGGCTGTTTCGCCAACTAATGCATATTTGGCTAGAATTTTAACGCCAATTGGATTTTGTGTGATTATTTCTATATATTTTCCATCTAAAGCATCATTTAGTGCTTCAACCGTCCCTTCGCCTCCATCAGCTACAGGCTTTACACTTACATCGCAAAGATGCTTAATTCCACTTGCTATTGCCTTACCGGCTTCAAGTGAGCTTAGTGAGCCTTTAAATGAATCAATTGCAACTAAAACTTTCATAATAGCACCACCGCACAAGCATAAACGCTTAAAATCCCTACAATTCCCATGATAAATGTAAGCATGGATTGTGTTTTATAGCCTTGCTGAGGTGTCATTTTGCTGAAATTTGTTACAACCCAGAAATAGCTATCGTTTGCATGAGAGACGGTCATCGCACCAGCACCGATTGCCATGACAGCTAAAACCGCACCCATTTGGCTATCAAGCCCAAGCGTGTGCATGAGTGAGCCATCTCCTGCTGTATATGCACCCATTATTGAGGCGGTAGTGATAATTGCTACAGTTGAGCTTCCTTGTGCCGTTTTTAGTACGGCTGCAATTATAAATGGGAAAAATATCCCTGCCGTTTTAATCACTTCGGCATTTTCTTTAATAAATCCTACAAAACCAGCCTCTGTGATAACCTTGCCAAGCACACCACCAGCTGCGGTGATAAATAGTATCGGACCAACTACTTTTAAAGTCTCCTCCGTGATTGAGCTAAAAATTTTAATCTTGCCAGTTTCAACAAGTAAAATAATTGCAAATATCACGCCAACTGCTAGTGCAATGATAGGGTTACCTAAAAATACCAAAATGCTACCATAGGATGAGTCTTGAAGGTTTGCCATATTTATAACAGACGCAAGTCCCATTAAAAATATCGGCACAAATATAGGTGCCAGACTTAAAAAGCCACTTGGTAACACACCGTATTCTTTTATGAGATCGTTGTATGATTTTTGTATTATGATATTGTCCGCTGTAGTATCTATATCGACTTTTGGACCAATATATTTAGCAAAAAAATACACCGCTATAAGAACAGGCACAGATACGATTGCGCCCATAACTATAACTAAAAATAAATTTGACGCTACACCTAGATGTCCGGCTGCTGCGATAGGACCTGGTGTTGGCGGTATAAACACATGTGCAGCATACAATCCGCCACTAAGTGCTACGCTCATACCAACTGGATTTGCTGCTATTTTGTTTTTAAGAGCATTTCTTATTGGATTTAAAACAACAAAGCCACTATCGCAAAATACCGGTATTCCTACAATCCAGCCCATAATCAGCATGGCAAGTTCTGGAAATTTCTTGCCAACTAGCCCCACAACTATATCGGCTAATTTGAGTGCAGCACCTGTCTTTTCCAGAATTGAACCAATTAATGCACCAAATATAATAACTATACCAATACTTTTAAATATGGCACTAAATCCATCGCCTGTCATGCTTGGAATTTTGCTAACTGGAATACCAGAAACTAAAGCCAAAAGCAGTGATATGCTCATCAAGGCTAAAAATGGATGAACTTTTAGTTTTGATATCATAAAAATCATGGCAATAATCGCCAAGATAAAACAGATGATAAGCAGAGTAGGACTCATGGTGTCTCCTTAATGTTGCAATTTCTCATCAAGAGTACTTTTTGTGAGTTTGGGTTGCCCTTGATAAATTTTGCATTTAAATCTGAGTTATCCTATCAAAATAAACTTTGAAAATTTATAAAATATTTATAAAATTTTGTGATTGATTAAATAGTGTGTGAAATTTAAACGAAATTTAGCTAAAATCACTAAAAAAGGATAAAATTTTGAAGCACTTTAAGCAAATTGATGTGGCACATTCGCCTGATGCTGATGATATTTTTATGTATATGGCTATAAAATTTGGTTGGGTTGATAGTCAAACTCTTAGATTTACAAACACCGCTTTGGATATACAAACGCTAAACGAAGAGGCCTTAAAGGGCACTTTTAGTGCTACAGCTATTAGTTTTGCTTTGTATCCGTTTATACGCGATGAGTATGCACTTTTAAGGACGGCGGTTAGTTTTGGTAACGGATATGGACCAAAACTTGTAAAGAAAAAAGGTGCAATCTTAAAACGAAATTTTAAAGTTGCACTTAGTGGAGCTCACACGACAAATGCGATGCTATTTAAGATAGCATATCCAAATGCAAAGATAGTGTATAAAAATTTTCTAGATATAGAAAGTGCCGTTATTGGTGGGGAGGTTGATGCTGGAGTTTTGATACATGAAAGCATATTAGAATTTAGCGATGAGTTATGTGTGGAGCGTGAGTTATGGGATATATGGTGCGAATTGGCTGGTGAGATGCCGTTGCCACTTGGCGGTATGGCTCTTCGTAGATCGCTACCATTAACAGATGCGATAGAAACAGAGCGTGTTCTAACCGAAGCTGTGCGTGTAGCAACATCGCATAAGCCGTTTTTGTCGCATATGTTAATGGAAAGAAATATGATACGTGTCGATAAACACAAGCTAAAAACATATTTAAATATGTATGCAAATGAAAACTCAATATCAATGGATAAAATAGCCATCAGCTCACTCAATAAGCTTTATGAGATAGGCTACAAACATGGGTTTTATGATGCATTAATAGACGCAAATGACTATTTTATACCAACTGAGTATAATCAAACAAGGTTTAGTTAATGCAAAGCACACTTGTTGCACTTGGGATAGAGACGTTTAAAATCGCACTTTATTTAAGTCTTCCAATGCTTTTAAGTGGGCTTGTGGCAGGTTTGCTAATCTCGATATTTCAGGCAACAACACAGATAAATGAAACAACACTAAGCTTTGTACCAAAGATAATTTTAGTAGTTGTTGTAATTATATTTTTAATGCCGTGGATGGTTACGATGATGAGTGAATTTACTACACGAGTGATAGAAATGATACCGGAGTTTATTAGGTGAAGCGAGAGATTGATTTTGCTAAATTTAGCTCTGTAAAAATTGGCTGTGTGTGTGAAGTAAGCGTGATAAACTCAGTAGATGATGACGCTGTTGGCTTTTTGATGATCGGTGCTGGTAATAATATCTTAGTTTCAAATAATCCGCCAAAAATCGCAATGCTTGGCGATAGTTTTGATTATATTAAAATTGATGGCGATATTTTAGAGATTGGTGGAGCTTGTAAGTCTGGTAAAATTTATAATTTTGCCAAAAAAAATGATTTAGCAAATTTTGAGTTTTTAAAATCAATCCCTGGCACACTTGGCGGACTTGTTAAGATGAATGCGGGACTTGGAGGCGTTAGTGTAAGCGATTATTTAACTCACGTTAGGCTTAAAAGTGGCTGGATAGAGCGAGAAAATTTTAATTTTTCGTATCGATACAGTGGCATAAATGAGTGTATTTATGGGGCAAAATTTAAAATAAAACGCGGTTTTAGTCAAGATAAGGCAAAGTTTTTTGAGGAAAAAAGAGCAAACCAACCAAGGGGGGCAAGTTTTGGCTCAGTGTTTGTAAATCCGCATGGCGATTATGCTGGTAGGCTTTTAGAAGCGGTTGGGCTAAAGGGTTATGTCAAAGGTGGAGCGATGTTTAGCGATGTTCATGCAAATTTTATGATAAATTTTAATAATGCAAGTTTTGACGATGCGATGTGGCTTATAAACGAAGCAAAACGCAGGGTAAAAGATAGCTTTCATATAGAGCTAAAGTGCGAGGTTGTTGTGCTATGAATGATTTGATAAACGAAGCCTTGGCACTTTTGTTAATAGCGATTTTTGTTTTTGGCGTAGCATGGTTTAAACAGAAAAAATATGATAAATTAGACGAAATTTCAAAGGATTAAAATGGGATTAAAAAGCGACAAGTGGATAAGAAAAATGAGCAAAGAGTGCGATATGATCGTGCCTTTTTGCGAGGATCAAGTCGGTAGTGGCGTGGTAAGCTACGGCGTTAGCAGTTACGGCTATGACATACGCGTGGCTGATGAGTTTAAAATTTTTACAAATATTGGTGGCACAGTTGTAGATCCTAAGAATTTTGATGAGAAAAATGTAGTTGATTTTAAGGGTGATGTTTGTATAGTGCCGCCAAATTCGTTTGCGCTTGCTAGAACGGTTGAATATTTTAATATGCCAGATGATGTCCTAGCAATTTGCCTTGGTAAAAGCACATACGCAAGATGCGGCATAATCGTAAATGTCACGCCGTTTGAGCCGGGGTTTAAGGGGCATATTACGATTGAGATTTCAAACACAACTCCACTTCCAGCTAAAATTTACGCAAATGAGGGCATCGCACAAGTGCTATTTTTGCAAGGTGATGAGCCGTGCGAGGTAACATATGCTGATAAAAAGGGTAAATATCAATCACAAGAGGGCATAACTTTGCCTAGGATTTTAAAATAAAATGGCAAAAATTTTATATTTGAGCAACGATGAAGAGCTTTTTGAATTTTTAAAAAGTGATAACAATGAACTAGTCCAAACCATGGATGATATTAGTGAAAATTTTGTTAAAAATGAAAAATTTGATTTTATTATAAGCTATAGGTATCTTAGAATTTTAAAAGAGGATGTTTTAAGACACTTCAATCAATCTGCTATAAATTTACACATATCATTTTTGCCTTATAATAGAGGCGTTTATCCAAATTTATGGTCTTTTGTTGAAAATACTCCAAATGGAGTAAGTATTCATTATATGAGTGCTGGACTTGATAAAGGTGACATAATAGCCCAAAAACAAATAGTATTTAATCCAGAAAATGAAACTTTTTTAAGTAGCTACAACACTTTACAAAGTGAGATTAAAGGGTTGTTTAAGAAAAATTGGTTAAAAATAAAAAACAAAACTATTAAACCCAAAGCACAAATTGGCATAGGTAGCTATCACAGATATAGCGACGCTGATTATTTGCTTAGTCTAATGCCAAATGGGTGGGATACAAATGTAGCTGAGTTTTTAGAAATTTTAAACAAAAACAGATAAGATGTGTTAAAAATTTACTTTTTCAGTAATAGAATTTGGCACTATTGCTATATGGTGGTATAAAATTTGCTTACACTTTTTTATAGTTAAATGTGTCTTGCAAGGAGCTGGTTAATGTTTAATAACAAAAGTATTTTAATCACGGGTGGAACTGGTAGTTTTGGTAAGAAATACACAGAAATTTTGCTAAAAAATTATAAACCAAAGCGTCTAGTTATATACTCTCGTGATGAGCTAAAACAATATGAAATGTCACAGGTGTTTAATGATAAAGTTATGCGTTATTTTATAGGCGATGTAAGAGACGCAAATCGTCTAAAAACCGCAATGAATGGTATTGATTTTGTCATTCATGCAGCCGCTCTTAAACATGTGCCAATAGCCGAATACAATCCAATGGAATGCATTAAAACAAATATAAATGGTGCCCAAAATGTCATAGATGCAGCCATTGCAAATAACGTTAGCAAGGTGATTGCACTCTCAACTGACAAGGCTTGTAATCCAGTAAATTTATATGGTGCTACAAAACTTGCTAGTGATAAATTATTTGTCGCAGCAAATAACATAACGGGTACAAAGCAGACGCGTTTTTCAGTCGTAAGATACGGCAATGTTGTCGGTTCGCGTGGGTCGGTTGTGCCATTTTTTAAACAGTTAATATCACAAGGTGCAAAAGAGCTTCCAATAACTCATCCTGATATGACACGTTTTTGGATTACGCTTAGACAAGGCGTAAATTTTGTGCTTAAAAATTTTGAACGTATGAAGGGTGGAGAGATTTTCATACCTAAGATCCCATCGATGACAATTCCAGATCTTGCTCGTGCTTTAGCACCAGAACTTGGCATAAAAGTCATTGGCATTCGTCCAGGTGAAAAGATGCATGAAGCCATGATAGGCAAGGACGATGCTCATTTGACACTTGAGTTTGACGATCACTATGTCATAACGCCATCTATTCAATTTACATTACAACAAGATTTTAGTGTAAATATGCTATCAGAAAAGGGCGTTAGGGTCGCTGATGATTTTGAGTATAGTTCTGATAAAAACAAAATTTGGCTTGATAAAGATGGCTTATTAAAAATGATAAATGAGTAAGGAAAAACAGTGAGATCTTTTATCCCTTACAGCAAACAACAAATTACAGATGACGATATAGCTGTTGTTTGTGCTGCAATGAAAGGTGAATACTTAACTGGCGGGACTGCGGTTAGTGAGTTTGAAAAGGCACTTTGCAAATATATAGGCGTAAAGCATGTGGTTGTCATGAACTCGGCTACTTCGGCTTTACATGTGGCTTATTTGGCACTAGGTGTTGGGGTTGGCGATGAGGTAATAACTACACCAATAACTTTTGCAGCTACTGCAAATGCGGCGTTGATGTGTGGTGCTGATGTAAAATTTTGTGATGTTAAAGATGATGGCAACATCGATGAAAATCTCATACAAAAACTAATCACTTCAAAAACAAAGGTCATAACCGCTGTCGATTTTGGCGGAAATGCTGTAGCAATTGATGAAATTTTAAAAATAGCTAGACAAAATGGATTAAAATTAATAGACGACGCCTCTCATGCACTTGGAAGCGAGATAGATGGAGTTAAGGTAGGAAATCATGCTGATATTAGCATTTTTAGCTTTCATGCTATTAAGCCAATTACAACTTTTGAAGGTGGTGCGATTGCAACAAATAGCGATGAATATGCTAATTTAGCTCGTCTTTATCGCTCACACGGCATAGTAAAAACTGAGCTTTGGGATAGCGATATGAGTGAGCTAGGATATAATTATCGTCTTAGCGATGTCGCTTGTGTTTTAGGACAAAATCAACTAAAAAGGCTTGATGATATGATTGCTGTGCGTGAGAAAATCGCACGTTATTATGATGAAAGGTTTAAAAGCCAGACTAAATTTAGTATTGTAAAAATTGAGCCAAATAAACGATCTGCTAGACATCTTTACGTTGTTCTTTTAAGCGAAAAATTAGCTCAAAAAAAGGCTGAAATTTTTAAAAAACTGCATGAGATGGGCGTTGGAGTGCAGGTGCATTATAAGCCAACGTATAAATTTAGCTATTATAAACAAAAATATGGCGAAATTTATTTAAAAAATGCTGAGAATTTTTACTTGCGAGAGCTTAGTTTGCCGTGCCATCAAAGCATGAGTGACGATGATGCAAAGTATGTGGCAGATACGTTTTTAAGCGTATTGGATGAGTTTGGCAATTAAAGGATAAATCATGCTTTGTATCATCCCAGCTCGTGGCGGAAGCAAGCGAATACCTAAGAAAAATATCAAAGATTTTTGTGGGCTTCCACTCATTGCTTATAGTATCCAAACAGCGATAAAATCAGGAATTTTTGATAAAGTTATCGTCTCAACTGATGATGAAAAAATTGCCGAAGTTGCACAAAAATTTGGTGCAATTGTGCCTTTTGTGCGTGAAGCGACTTTGAGCGATGATTACGCTACAAGCAGTGATGTCGTGCGTGATGCAATTTTAAAATGTGGCAATAATTTTAGTCAAATTTGCTGTCTTTATGCGACTGCACCGCTTTTGACAAGTGATATTTTGCGTGAAGCAGCACTGAAATTTCAGAGTGAAAAATGTGAGTTTTTATTTTCGGCTACTGAGTTTGGCTTTCCTATTCAAAGGGCAATAAAGCTAGATATTAACGGCTCCGTGAGTATGTTTTATCCTGAGTTTGAGCTAACTCGTTCGCAAGATTTAGAAAAATCTTATCACGATGCAGGGCAGTTTTATTTTGGTACAAAATCTGCTTGGCTAAGCAAAAAGCCAATTTTTGCACCGCACTCTAGGGCGTTTATTTTGCCTAGAAATTTAGTTTGCGATATCGATACGATTGAGGATTTTGAATTTGCAAAAAAGCTTTATCAAATCGAGCATAAACAATGCCAAAGCTAGACACTATCGGTATAAAAACCAACTTTTTAAAAACCGCAATGTGGGGTTTTATCTGCAATAGTTTTACAATCCTTTCGCAGCTGCTTTGTCTTAAAAAATTTATAAACTGCTATTTTAGTATTTTGGGCTGCGTGGTTTGCGACAGTAGTGCTTTAAATGCTCAAAATTTCATGCCAAGGCGATTTAGTGAGTTATAGTAAAATTTCAGATCTAAAAACTCTTATTAGAGCTGATAGTAGCGACAAAATCGGACATGGACATGTAAGGCGTGATTTGGTTTTAGCAACAAAAATTAAAAATGTGAGTTTTGCAAGTGTGCGAATGCAAGGCGATATTTTTAGCGAGATAAATTATCCAAAAACTGAGTTAAAAACGCTTGAAATCTCAGAGCTTATAAGGCTTATAAATGATGAAAATTTTGAACTTGTAGTGCTTGATCACTATGGTATAGATTATGATGCACAAAAGGCAATATCAGAGCAAACAAGGGCTAAAATTTTAAGCTTTGATGATGATTATAGACGGCATTATTGCGACATTTTGTTAAATGTAAATCTATTTGCAAAGCCAAAAATGTATGAAAATTTAATCCCAAAAACGGCTGAGGTTTGGTGTGGGCAAAATTTCTTGCTTGTTAGAGATGAGTTTTACGCTGAAAAAAAGATAAAACGTGCAAAAATTTATGATTTTTTTATTGGTTTTGGTGGAACGGATATCTTAAATATAAGTGGCAAAATCGCTGAAATTTTACTAGCAAAATCCGCCAAAATCGCTCTAATCACAACGAGTGCAAACGCAAATTTAGCCAAGCTTAAAATATTGGCGGATAAAAACGAAAATCTAAGCCTTTTTATAAACTCAAACCAAATTGCAAAATTGATGAATGAAAGCAAAAGCCTAATAATCCAATCAAGCAGTTTTGTCAATGAAGCCATGGTTTTAGGGGCAAATTTCACAGCTGTAAAAACAGCCAACAATCAAAATGAGCTTTACAAATGGCTTAAATCAAACGGCTTTAAGACCTATAAAAGCGATGAAATTTTACAAGTCTTAAAATATTTTTAGCAAAATTCTATCTTAAAATTCTCGCTCGTTTTGGCGATTTTTTGCATTAGTGCAGTTTGTTTGTGCTTGTTAAACTCAGCTTTTGTTTGCACTAAAGTATGAAATTTAGCATCGATTTTAAGGACACTAAAGCCAAACAAAAGATCAAATTTTAAAGCATTTTGGTTTTTGTTTTGCACCATTGCATAAAGCGTATCGGTGAGCGAAAAACAAAAATCTAAAAAGTAAAATGCCACCGCCGATATGCCAAATGGGCTAAATTTAGGTTTAAAAAACAATCCCCATTTTGGCTCATGATCATTGATAAAATGCACTCCGCCGACAATTTTACCATCTGCGATGACTGCAAAGTAGTATTTTGTAAGCATACTTTGGTTTGCAAAAGTAGTGATTTGCGTGGTGTGATTTGCAGTGTAGGTATGAAAAATACTCTGTGTTAGAGTTTTTTGGTTATTATTTGTGTCATTTAGTGCTAAATTTACTTGAACCCCCCCCCATTTTGCGATAGCGTTTTAAGCCAAGTTTTGTGTGTTTGCATAGTTATTTCATCGGTGTTTGCACTCAATGCTTTAATGTGTGGCAAGTTGCGAATTGCAAGTAAATCGGCGTGTTGGGTATCATTTAAATTTAGATAGTTTAAAAGATAAATTTTCATTTTTGAACTCCTTTGGATATTAAATTTAATTTTTGTTTAACAACAAAGATGCTAGGTCAAGCTTTTATGTAAAATAAGCATTTTTACATCGCTTTTAATTAAATGCTTATTTTTGAAATTGTTTATAATATTAGCAAAATCGTGCTAAAATAAAACAAAAAGGGTGTTATGAGACTGATAAATTTTACAGAGCTTTCACACAGTCAAAAGATGATGATTTTAAAGTGGCGAAACGATGAACAAGTGGCAAAATTTATGCTAAATAAAAACATAAGCGAGATGGATCATTTAAATTTTATTCAAAGCTTAAAAACATGCACGCATAAGCTTTATTTTTTAGTAAAAAATGATGATGTTTTTGAAAAATGTGATATTGGCGTCATTTACTTTACTGATATTTGCAAGGAAAGTTGCGAGTTTGGATTGTATGCAAATCCAAGCCTAAAAGGTGTCGGCAAAGTATTGATAAAAGGCGTTATCGACTATGCATTTTGTGTGTTAAAAGTCAAAATTTTAAGTGCCAAAGCGTATAAATCAAACGAAAAAGCCTTAGCACTTTATGATAAATTTGGCTTTGAAATTTGCAGCGAAGATGATGAGTTTTTTCATCTGAGACTTGTAAATTCGTAAGTATAAAATGCTAAAATCAAACCATAATCTAGCCTAGAGTTGCAAAGATCTGCTGCAAATTTACGCAAGTGAAAACTTCCAAGATTTGCAGATTTGAAAGGATAAATCAGTAAAATTGTATGGGTAAAATGGCTTAAATTTATTTTAAAATTTACAAATTCGCACCCAAATTAGCCAAAAAGCAGATACTGCAAGGTAGACAGTAATTCTAGCAAAAACTAAGGTAAATTTATGCTTGATTTAGCACAAAACAAATTTGCAAATTTTATGAAATTATCGTAATCCCACGCCAAACTAGCGTAAAATACGCACTGTTTTAAACGCTTCGGCGTATTTTAGTCCAACTCTCATGCCGTGATATTTTGCTGTTAGTTCTATACCGTCAATACTTCGTGGGTGTGGGTATTTGCGTAGCTCAGATGCATAAATGCTCATGGCTTTTTGTTTTAGACTTAAAGTCTGAGTGATATCGTAAAACACATCAGGAGCGAAGCTTTGCGGATAGTTCCATTCAGTCGATGATAGTGCTTCAAAGCTATAAATCTCACGCACACACTCATCTATCATTGGTCTAGTTGAGGTAAGCACGGCGTTGTAGGTGATACGGTGATCGATGTTTAAATCATTTGCAAAATGCGTAAAAATGATGTCTGGTTTGATTAAATTTTTTACTTTATCAACGGCTTTTACGATATCTAATAAATCAATGCTATCAAAGCGATTGTCGGCAAAATTTTCAGTAAAAACCTCTTTTATGCCAATGACTTCATTTGCTTTTAAAATTTCGTTATTTAGCATTTTTAACTCGTCTGCTTTGTTGCTTACGTCACGAGTTTTATCACGGCTTGTCTTGCCCTCGCCAAGTATCAGCGTGTAGGCTTCATAACCAAGTAAGATAAGCCGTGCCACCGTGCCAAAACACCCTAACACCTCATCGTCTGGATGTGCTGCAACGATTAAAATTTTCTTATTTTTCATTTATTTCAAACCTTCCTGTTATTTTTCCATCTTGAAATTTTGCCTTACTTAGTTCGATTTTATAGCCATCAATTTGCAAAAATGCCCTTGGATAACCCTCACCATCAAGCATACGGACAAAATCGTAAATTTGACGTAGATTTGGTTTGTTTAGCGTGGCTAAATCGCTTTGTGCTGGTGTGCGACGTTTAAAACTAACAGCTTCGCCAATTTGTGGCGTTGCGACGATGTTTTCGGCTATGATTTGTGGTATCATTTTGGTAAAAATCACATCCGAAATTCTAGTCAAAATCTCGTCCATATTGCCATCACTTAAATCAACGTCACATTTTAGATACACATCACCAGCGTCTAGTTCTTGCACGGCCTTTAGGGCGGTGATTTTTGTTTTGTAAATGCCACGAGTGATTAAATTTTGTATCGGAGAGCCACCCCTGCCAAATGGCAAATCTGATGTGTGAAATATTACGCAATTAAAATTTTCGTAAATCTCAGGTGGGATAATCCACGACCAGTGTGGGAAAAAGATAAACTCTGGCTTTAAGTGGTTTAAATTTTGCGCATTTAGCTCATCTTTTTGCGTGATTAGTATGAAGTTGTATCGCTCATCGCAAAGTTGGCGGAAATTTTGGATATTGACACTTTTGATTGTGGCTATGACGATATTTTGCTTCATTTTTTTGCCTTGAAATTTTTATAGATTTATACCATAATTTTGCTATAATTTACAAAATATGAAATCCAAAGTGGCTAGGATACAGACTTTAGCGTTTAGTGCAAGTGAGATTTCATAGATAAACTCAAGTTATTTATTGCTAAAATGCTGATAGTTATAGTTGGCTATAGTGCAAGAAACGAACGAGATAAGTTCGCAAGTGCAAATTGGTATGTGCCGTATTGGCAAGAGCGACTTGAAACTTATAGCTTTGGTAAAAAATGCCTAAAAATAGTAAATTTAGTAGGCATTTTGACGGCAATTTTAGGGAGATTTTTGACTTTATTGCTGCTGATGACAGGGTGTGGGTTGAAAATTTAGAGATAATATTTTGATTTACTCGCTTTGTGATTTTTATTGCAGATACTGCAAATTAGTGAAATTTCAAAGCGAAAATATTGAGAATTTGGTTTTAAAGGCTATGTTGCACCATATTTGATATGGCAAGACGATTTTTGGAGTTTATAAAAATATTTGGGATAAAAAATGAAAATAGGCAACTTTGACACAGACAAAAAGGTCTTTATTATAGCTGAGCTTTCAGCAAATCACAGTGGGAGTTTGCAAACTGCAATAGAGACGATAAAGGCAGCAAAAAGGGCTGGTGCAGATGCGATAAAATTGCAAACTTATACGCCAGATAGCATAACTATTGATTGTGATAAAGATGATTTTTTAATCAATGGCACATTGTGGCATGGTAGGCGTTTGTATGAGCTTTACGCTGAAGCTATGACGCCAAAACAGTGGCATAAAGAGCTTTTTGATGTAGCAAAAAGCGAAGGGCTTATTTGTTTTTCTACACCATTTTGCAAAGACGATGTGGATTTTTTGGAGCAGTTTAATCCCCCAGCGTATAAGATTGCTAGTTTTGAGGCAAATGACTATGATTTTATAAGATATGTCGCTAGTAAAAATCGCCCAATCATCATCTCAACAGGCATAGTAACAAAGCAGGAAATTTTAGATATTGTTGGTGTTTGCAAAGATGTTGGCAACGATGAAATCATGCTTTTAAAATGCACTTCAAGCTATCCAGCTAAACTGTCTGATATGAACTTGGCTACCATTGCTGATATGAGGGGACAATTTGGTGCCGAGATTGGCTTTTCAGATCATACTCTTGGTATCGTAGCTCCTGTTGTTGCTGTTAGTTTAGGGGCTAGAGTGATTGAGAAGCACTTTATTCTTGATAAGAGTGTTAAAAGTCCAGATGATGCGTTTAGCTTAGATGAACGTGAATTTAGCGAGATGGTAAAAGCTGTTCGCGACACAGAAGCACTGCTTGGCAAGGTAAGCTATGAGTTAGACGAGAAAAGCATACAAAATATGAGATTTGCAAGATCGCTATATGCCGTTAGTGATATTAAAAAAGGCGATAAATTTAGTGATGAAAATGTAAAAAGCATACGTCCAGGGTATGGTTTGGCACCAAAGTACAAGCAAGAGCTATTTAAAAATATATCAAAGCGTGATATTGGGCGTGGAGAAAGAATAATAATGAGTGATTTAAAGGAGTAAGTAATGCAAGGTAATGACTTATTTAAACGAAATTTACAAGCACTTTTTCAGCAAGATGAAATTTTAGCCGCTAGACTTTTTAATATCAATGAAAACAGTAAATATGATGTTTTTGTAAATCAAAATGATCCTATTGACATAAACATAATCAATAAAGAGACTTTACAATACATGTATGAAAATCCAGCAAAAGATATACAAAATATGCTAGAAAATACTGAGCGAGAATATAAACGCTATCCTATTATGTATTTTTATGGGTTGGGGAATGGGGTGTTTTATAAGGCACTTTTGGCTAATAAAACGCATCAAAGAATTGTTGTAATAGAACCCGATCTTGAGATTATTTATATAGCTTTAAACATGATTGATCTAACGCAAGAGTTGGCTAGTGAGAGACTTACGCTGTTTTATTCTGATTTTGCAAAATATGCACATTTTGTAATGCTTGTCACCAAAAAAGAGATAAAGTCTTATTCAAAACTTTATGAACTTCATATTCATACGCCGTTTTACGAAGAAAATTTTGCCGATGACATAATCGAGGTAAATCAAAATATCGCAAGAGCTATTGCCCACATGTTTGCATCTCATGGCAATAGCATAGATGATAATTTACAAGGCGTTGATCAGCATTTTCGAAATTTAACCAAAATGATAAAGGGTTATGCCTATAAAGATCTAATTAGGGCAAGGCATAAGAAAGTAAAAACAGCAGTTATCGTAGCCACTGGACCATCGCTAACTAAACAACTTCCACTATTAAAAAAGATAGCACCTTATGTAAGTGTAATAAGCGTGGATGCGTCATATCCGATACTTTTAAAGCATGGTATAAAGCCTGATTATGTTACATCTATAGAGAGAGTTGAACTAACTTCGACATTTTTTGATCACAAAGATGAAAAATTTGACAAAGATATATATTTTATCGTTGCTTCACTTACTCATCCTAAAACTGTTGAGAAAATTTTACCACGAAGACTTGTTTTAACAATGAGACCATCTCAAGAAGAGCTAAGAATGAAGATTGATAAGTATGGGTTTTTGGGTATTGGTCATAGTACGGCAAATCAAGCATATCAATTAGCCTATGTTTTAGAACATGAAAATATAGTTTTAATAGGGCAAGATTTGGCATTTGGCAAGGATGGTGCTAGTCATGCCGAAGGTCATGCATTTATTCAACAAGATGAATTTTTGTATGTTACGGCATATGGTGGCGAGGGTGAAGTAAGGACTACATACGCATGGAAACTATTTAAAAATCAGTATGAAAAAGATGTAGAAGAAGCAAATACAAATGATGTTAAAACCTATAATTGTACTGAAGGTGGAGCAAGAATAAATGGTTGTATAGAAAAGCCGTTTAATGAAATCGTTGATGAAATTTTAAGTAGCAAAAAACCAAAAAAACTAAAGCACATCAAAAAGGCAAATCAAAAAGAAATAGATAAAAATTTACTAACGTCTTATAAATACATAAAGACAAAATTATCTGTACAAAATAAGTGCAAGGCAAAATGCGAAAAGGTATTTTTAAAGCTAACGCCAAAAATCGATAGACTTTTGGAGCTAAAAAAAGAGTCCAAAATTAACGAAACGCATTTTGATGAGTTGGTGAGTATAAGTGAAGAAATAGATCGGTTAAAAGATTTCTTCTCTACTAAAAAAAATATGAGATATGCAGAAAATATCCTTTCAATTTCAGTATTCTTTCAAGAGCTAGAACTAGCTAAGATTGCCGTTGCACCTAGCGAAACAGTAGAGCAAAAAATAAATAAGCTACTAGAGTGGGTTGAGATACATAAATATTGGATTTTTTCTGTGGCTGGTGGATTAAATGCTGACATACAAACTACAATAAATGCATCACAAGACTTATTGGCAGAGCTAAAAAAACGAAATTTAATAAAACAAGACGATAGCTTTGGTGATATAAATGAGACTTTTGTGTTTAGAAGAGGGGCTATTTAAAATTGGTGTGTATTCCCTAATGCAAGAAGCAATGCTAAGAATTTAGTAATATTAGGACAAAATTTAGATTAACCTAGCTTAAATTTTAGTAAAATAAAGCACTAGAAGTTAGATTATAGTTGTGTTTTTATAAAGCAATGAGTGTAGCGAATGTAAATTTGTTTTTATGATTTTTGAAAAATGGTTAAATTTTGGAGCTGTTTTCTACTTCGCTTCGCTCGTAGCTTTCCAAATCAAAACAAAAAACAAAGGATCAATTTAACTTAAAGCTCATTTTATTTGCTTTAAGTTATGATTTTACTGATGAAAAACAAGTATATTTATCGTTATTAATTTAAGAAGCCAAATTTAAAGAATTTTGAAA
>NZ_CAJHOF010000005.1 GCF_905120465.1 Campylobacter majalis | reverse complement strand
GTGTAAAAAGAGATAACTTTTTGTTACACTTAAAAGAGTGTGAATTTAGATTTAATAACCATGACAATCTCTATTAAATTTTATTAAAATTGATAAGAGAAAATAGGGTTAGGTTAAATTGAGCCTAATTTATTTTATTGTAGTATCAAAATTAAAAATAGCTTTGATTAATAAGGTCGTTGATAAAATCTGCATTTATTAAACCCAGCAAAACCCATTTTGCTTGTCTGATTTAAAATTTTAATAAGTTAATAAAAAATACATAAAGCAAAGGGGATATAACCCCTTTGTATTAATATAGTCCAAATTTGCCGTCGGTTCTTTTGTATATCACGCGCATTCTGGCGTCTATGTCATTAAACACATAAAATTGCCTATCACTATTTTTAAGCTCATTTAGTGCCTCTTCAATTTCAAGTGGCTTATAAAGCTCAAGCTCGGTAGGCACAATCTCATCCACACCCTCAACAGCCTCTTCTCCGATCTGCTGACGTTGTGCTTTGTCATCAGCCTTGCCTTTGACTGTTGTCATTTTATCATGCTCACGCCTTAACACTTTTGATGCACGCTCCACAGTCAAATCTATAGCCGCATACAAATCTTTATCTTTTTGTCTTATCACAATAGTATTTTTACGAGCTAAATTTAGTGCAAACTCTACACTAAAGCCCTTTTTGCCCTGCTTTTCGTCTGCTGATAACACACATCTTGCTGATATAATATCAAGCTGATACTTACTAAGCGTATCAAACGCATTTTCTACATAGCTCTTAATGGCATCAGTTAGTTCAAATTGTTTTCCTACGATACTTGTATTCATAGTATCCTCCTTGCTTAAAAGTCGAGTTTATTATAACACAAAAGCAGAAAAAAGATGATTAAAAGCCAGATTTTGTTTAATCAAAATTAAAATAAATTCAAACAAACAATAAAAAGCTAAAAATATTTCGTATTTAATTGCGTTTATTAAAATTTAAACTTGAAAGATTATAGTTTTTGCAAAGTTCTTTTGTGAAATTTCACATTATGTTGTATCGGCTCATCATCTTGATTATTATCTAAAGCCCATACAAACACATCAATTATCAAAATCCCACCATCTTTTGGGTTGCTTAGTTGAATTTTTCCTTTGCAAGAGCCTATATTTCCCACATGAGTTAGTATCGCTCCAAAGCCAAAAATTTCATTTGTTGCATTTAAATCATCTAAGCATCCAAGTGTATAATCATGCTTTAATGTCCTTAATATGACGTATTCTGTAAAATTTTTAGCATATATCTCAGCTTGTGTATGCAAATATCTATTTACTGTTGTAGTTGTTTTGCTTGTAGCTAGATTTAGTCCAAGTATGCCAAGACTAGAAACAAGCATCACAAAAATGATTGCCATAATTAGTCCAAAACCACGCTTTTTCACATTACAATCCTACTTCTGCATACAGTAAAGTCAAAATTTTTATTTTTGCCAAGAGTATAAAATTCATCCTGATTGTCTCTTAAGCATATTTTTAACATTATAGAGCCGTTTTGAGCCTTAAACCTAAATGAGCTAACATGTCTAGCTATGATGTCCATCTCGCCTTGCGTGTAATTTTCGCCATTCCATGGACGATAATTATGATATATAACCAAATCCGTGTCTTTATTTATCCCGGTTGTTTCATTGTCTATGATTTTAATAGCTTGAGCAGTATATGATAAATGATAAAACTCAGATACTTTAACGCCTTGTTTTTCTAATTGTAGCCGTTCGTTATCTTTATATTTTACTTTTGTTATGTTTGGCTTGGCTCCATTGTAACCAAAGTCATTTACCGAGTAATTAACTCCAGAAAATACAGCTATAACATCAAAATTTTTATCAAATTGCACTTTGCCTTGATCTGCTTGAGCATCATCATCTAGCTCTTGTTCGTCATCTGACGGTCCGCTGCTATTCCATGAATAATAATCAATAAGTTGCTGAAATTTACTACCAGGAGATACTAAGCCATTATTGTGCGAACTTGCATTTAAATCTACAATTGCACTATAAAAACCATCATTGAATAACTCCAAATCATATGCTACGTATTCAATTGTATCATAGCCATCATTTACACCCTCATCATCTATTGGTAGAAAATTTTCACTATCTTTTCTAGCTATTACACTTTGTTTGGCTCTTTGACTTAAGAAAAAAGTAAGAACATCAAGTGCTCTTTCTGCCTCGCTCGAAACTCTTTCAAAGGTTTGCGTTTGAATATAGTTTTTATATATGTTAAAAGACGCATTTATGCTTATACCAAAAACTATAGCCAATACAACAATTACTATTGTGAGTTCAACTAAACTAAATGCTTTTTTTACTGCCATGTTAATACTTTTACTTCTGGGCTTTCGCCTATATTAAATACCATAGAACAAAAAGAGATCTCTTTGCCAAATGACGAAACATTTAGCCTTATTACTTTCACATCATGCTTTTCAACATTATCAAGCTTCATACAAGTTTGACTTAAGACATTAGAATTTAATGTATCTTTTACATTTATTTTATACTCAGCATCTAGTATAAAATCCCTATTTGCGTCTTGTGCTGTTTTAAATTCTTTGCTGTAGTTGTTGTATTGCATTACAGAATCATTACATGAGCTATCAACAACTGGTTGCAAATTAGATATTAATTCAAATTTTCGCCTATTTGTTCCGTCAATATTATATTTTGTGTAGAAATTTTTACTAATGACATTTTGATTATTTACTTCATAATTTAAATCGCTAACATCATTTTTTAAAATGTATCTTGGTATGCCAAAGCTTTTTATATCATCTACATATTTGCATGCAAATGAAGCATTATTTACTAAATCAATAATCATTTTTGCGTTTGTTATTGGCTCAGCCACAAGAGCATCTTGCGTAGCTTTTGATGAAATTTTAATAATCATCGGCACAGACACACTAACAATTCCCATTATTATGATTGATAAGACAAGCTCAATTAGACTAAATGCTGATTTTAATCTCACCATTGTATTCTTTTGCTTTTTTTGGTTTTTGCATTATCTTCTTGAAACTGCATAATTACATTTGGTGTTTTGCCATCTTTGTATCCATCAATATCATAACCATATCCGCCCCAACCACCAGATTTGTGATCTTCAAACTTAACTTGTATTTTATTTTTATATTTATTTGCGCCATATCTTAACCAAAAGCCGTATTTTTCTAAATCGAGCAATATCGTATCAAGTCCTGAGATGTTATTTTGAAATTTTACCTTTTGTCTGCCGCTTTTAATTGCATCAATACTTTCTAAATAATATGTAAAATTTGTAGCCATTTGCGACTCATAGTTATCAAAGTGACCTTCGCGTATTAAGTTATGAGCTGTGTTTATATACCATGTGCCACTTCCAGGATATGGGACAGATGTTTTTAGCGTATATGAAGGAAGTGCTGAAATATTGCAATCACTACAATAAAATGTATAATAAATCATGCCATCAAAACCATCAGCATTCGCTGGCCCAACATGTAGTGGTGCTTGGACATTGCCATATAAAAATGTTGCAACATTAGCGTTTATAGTATCTGTAAAAATATCTTTATACTCTTTGAAAAAATGCTGATCTTTGTATAGTTGAGTGCTGTTTTTAGGATACTCATCGTAAAAATTCATAACATAGTGTTGCAAACCAAGCCCAACTTCGTCTATATTAAATTCTGGCGTAATAACAACAAAAGGATTATGTGGCAAAAGCTCATCTTTTTTGTAATTAAAGCCAACTTTTACATTTTTTATATCTTTTGTAAAATTTTCTTTATTTATTTTTATTGGTATGTTACTATCGTGATAAACATAAGAATTTACAAGCTTTTGGCTATCATATGTGTCTGCTCTTTCATCAAAACTAATATTTAAATCAGATACAAATTTAATATCATCTTTTAATTTTAAATTTTTTGCAAAATGATCTTTTTTGCTTTGATAAATACTTTTTACATCATCATTGTAACTTAGTTTTAGATATAAATCACTAGCATAGCACTCATTTGTAAAATTCTTAAGCGGCTGCTTTGCTAGATTAAGTGCTGTTACATCAAAATTTACACTAGCATACATCTTGCTTATATTTTTATCCGTGTCTAATCCTCCGGTGTAGGTAAAATCATTTTTGTCTGTCATGTTTTGATTACTTACTTTATCAAAATCAAATTGAAATTTATCAGGTATAAACTCAATATATCGTGGGCTTGTAGTCTTAATATGACAATGCGTTAAATTCTCATCATAAAAAGGCACATCGTGTAATCCAGCAATCTCAATACCCTTGCATTGATAGCCATACTCTTTGATATACTCTTTGTCTTGTTGGGTTGGATTTTTTAAAGGCTGATCAACAAGCGTCCAGTCGTCATCTTGTATGCTTACTTCATATCTCATAACGTCATCATAAGTAATATTTTGTATGTTGTTTGCTATGTTATCTATAACATTAAATTTAACACCATTTGCACTAGGAAGAGCATCAGCGTGGTATTCGCACTCCTTGTCGTTTATTAATGGCAGCATAAATGGCTTATTAAACTCTTTATAATATTTACCTAAAACCGACGTATATGTTCCATAATTTATCACAGCACCTGTGTGAATTGGTATTTTTTTATATCGTTTGTTTTTTTCATCTATTTGCAATAAATCAATTTTTGGAGTGTATGTCCTACCTGCTCGCAAATACAAAGTATCTTTGTCTTGATTATATTTAGTAGAATTATCATCGCTACTTTCTTTTAAAATTTCAAAACTAGGATTTATCTCTTTGTTTATGAAATTTTCATAATCTTGTGTCTTTTGCTCTTTAAAATATAATCTAAAAGCCGCTGGAACAACAGCATAATTATCTGAATTTTTAGTGCCTTTTGAGATATTGTAAGCATCACTTGGAACAACATGATTTATTGTTTCAAACACTTGTATAAAGGCATCTGGAGTTAGCATGTCCTCCATATTATTACCAAGCCTAAAGCAATTAAATAGCTCATTTGTTTTTATTCTATATAATCTATCTGCATAACCAGAAGCTGCATTTTGTCCAAAACTTATTGTTCTGTTTCTAATATATTTACCATCGACTTGACTTTGTTCGCCTTTTAACACTTGATAGTTAAACCTAATTATAGCTTCATTTGGATAGACTTGCTCTCGTTTTCCGTCGCTGTTTTTTATGCTAGCAACAACGCAAAATCTATTGCTAACTCCAGCTGTTTTTGTCCTAATTGGCGATCTCCAAAGCCAATTTATATCCTTTTTATTATTTTTAACCATATTAGCATAGACCTCATCTACTACCCTATACTCTTTTTGCACTCTTGGCTCTTTATATGTATAATAATTTGCTGGTATTGGCACAAGATTGCATCCATATTTTTTCCAAGCTAGTATAATACCTCTCTCGTCTTTTGGCGTATCTTTGGCATTATAATCTATCTCTATATCAAGCTTGTCATAAATGCCATAGGTGCCCAATGGAATTTCACAAAAACCCTTTTTGCTATTATTATAGCTAGTGCCAAAATTTGACTCTTTTATGCCTGCTATGTCGCTGTAATTTGCATTTTTATCGCAGTTAATACCCAAAATATTATACTGACGGTTATAGTAATAATCCGTAACTTTTATATTAACAGACAAAGGACACGTCGTAGGGCACTTGTCATCTTTGGTTTTTGGCACGACTACACTTATGCTTCTTTGTTGATTTAACGTAATGCTAGTAGTAAAATTTGCCTTATCCCAATCATCTGGATCGATAAACAAAGGCGATCCTATCGGATCAAGATTAGATTTTGACGATACAAATGCATCCGAACAACCAGCCAACTGAGAAGTACGCAATGTAGCCAAAGAAGGAGCGTTTTTATGCCAATAGTTTTCTAAATTATCGCTTTGATAGTAGCAATAATTATTATATTTTAAAAGCCTTTCACTAACACTCTTTCTGTCTTGAGTAGTATAGCTATTTTTAGTCTGAGTGTTGCATATCTCTTCGCCGCTTTTGTCATAGTATTTTATCAAAATACCATCCATAGCAAACAAACTGATTAAACAACAACACACTAAACTAAAAATACGCATAAATTAAATCTTTATTATTTAGTAAAGTTATTTTTGTATAAAATTTTCTATTATTTCAGCCTGTCCGTATTCTGGATATTTTGCCACATCCAACACAACTTGAGATAAGGTCATATTTGTCATATTGCACACTATCGGAGCAACAAAATTTACACTTGATTTTTCAAGTGGAAGTGCTACAATTAGTATATTATAAACCCTTAGCTCTGAGTTGTCATTTATTTGCATTAGTTCTTCATAGTATGTAGGAATTTCAAACTCATAATTACGTAATGCGTATGGATTTATCATGGTAAATGACGTATTATCATCTAAACTTTTTAGTTTTACGAAAAATTTATCAAGTTCAATTAGCTCCATTTTTTTAATGTGCTCAAAGCCTAAAATTGGACTTTTAACCTCAAAAATCATACTGTTTCTCCTAATGGTAAAATGTTGCTATTGTAGCATGTTTCGCATAAAATTTTATAAATTTATATTAAAATAATCGCAAAAAATGTAAAATAATGCTTTATTTTTGACCTTTAAAGGATAATGACGATGAAAATAGTTAAAATTTTACTAGCAACTTTTATGTTCTTATTATTTAGCGGATGTGCTGAAAAATACACGGAGCTATACAATTTAACACCCGATGAATGGTATGAACAAATCATAGCAGATATAAAAGCACGTGATCTAGAATCAGCCGATAAACACTACGTATCAATGGCAAGTGAGCATGTTGCAAGTCCACTTTTAGAGCAAATTTTACTAATTTTAGCACAGGCTCATGCAGATGATGAAGAGTATGTGTTGGCAAATTATTATTTAGATGAATACATTAAGCGTTACGGAGATAATGGCAAAAAAACAGAATTTGCACAATTTCTTAAAATAAAGGCAAATTTTGATTCATTTGTTTTACCAAATCGCAACCAAAAGCTCATGCAAGATAGCATAAATGAGATTGAAAAATTCCTTTATACATATCCATTTACCGATTTTAAACCTTTGATTGAAACAATGCTGATAAAATTCAAACTCGCACTATATCATTTAAATATGCAAATAGCTGATTTGTATAGACGCACTGGCAAAGATGTTTCGGCTGAAATATATGAAGAAAAATTAAGCAAATCCCCACTAAAAGATGCTGAGCTTATAAAGCCTGATTTGCCATGGTATAGAAAAATGTTTGAATAGGAGAGATAATGCAAATAAATGACACTAGATTGTTTCCAGCTGAAATTCCAGTCATTGTAGAAGATGAGCTTTTTTTATATCCGTTTATGATAACGCCACTTTTTTTAAGCGATGATGAAAACATAAGAGCTTTAGATTTGGCATTACAAAACGAAACGCCGGTGTTAGTTGTTACCACAAAACCGCAAAATGACGGAAATCGTGATTTTGATAGCGTTTATGATGCTGGTGTTGTTGGAAACATCATGCGTAAAATTCCACTTCCTGATGGAAGAGTTAAAATATTATTTCAAGGCACACAAAAAGCAAAAATAATAAAAAAAATAGACACAAGCCCACTACTAGCCCTTGTAGATACACTACACATCAAGCGTCCAAGTCCCGTCAAAACAGATGCTTTATTGACTGTTTTACGCGAAAAAGCACGTGAGTTAAGCACAAGTAGTCACTATTTTACGCCAGATTTATTGCGTACAATAGAAGAAAGTGTTGAGGCTGTTAGGGTTTGCGATCTTATCTCAAGTGCGTTGCGTCTTAAAAAACAGATAGCTTATAGCTTTTTTATCGAAGAAGATTTAGAACAAAGACTTTTAAAGCTGATTGATTACATTATCGAAGAGATAGAGGCAAACAAGCTACAAAAAGAGATAAAAAACAAAGTTCATTCCAAGATAGACAAGCACAATAAAGAGTATTTTTTAAAAGAGCAATTAAAACAAATTCAAGCAGAACTTGGCACTGATACAAGTCGCGACGAAGAGATACAAGAGTATCGCAAAAAGCTTGAAAACAAAAAGAAATTTATGGGCGAAGATGCTCAAAAAGAGATAAAAAAACAAATAGACAAGCTAGGTCGTATGCATCCAGATAGTGCCGATGCAAATACTATCCAGAGCTATCTTGACTGGGTGCTTGAAGTGCCTTTTGAAAACATAGCAAAGAAAAAATCATCAATCGCTGAAGTTAGCAAACACCTAAACACCGATCATCACGGCCTTGAAAAGCCAAAAGAGCGTATTGAAGAATATTTTGCTTTGCGTGAGCTTTTAGAGCTTCGTGGTATTAGCGAAAAGGTAAATAACGGTGCGATTTTGTGCTTTGCTGGACCTCCTGGCGTTGGCAAAACTAGCCTTGCAAACTCTATCGCAAAAGCCTTAAAGCGTGAGCTTGTGCGTATTGCACTTGGTGGGCTTGAGGATGTAAATGAGCTTCGTGGGCATCGTCGCACCTACATCGGAGCGATGCCTGGTAGAATCGTGCAAGGGCTAATTGAAGCCAAGCAAATGAATCCAGTTGTAGTGCTTGATGAGATTGATAAGGTTGGCAGGAGCTACAGAGGCGATCCGACGGCTGTTTTGCTTGAGATTTTAGATCCGGAACAAAATAATAAATTCCGCGATTATTACTTAAATTTTAATATCGATTTAAGCAAAGTAGTCTTTATAGCTACAGCAAATGATGTCAGCATGATACCAGCTCCGCTTCGCGATAGGATGGAGTTTATACAGCTTAGCTCATACACCCCACAAGAGAAATTTGAGATTGCCAAAAAGTATCTAATCCCACAAGAGCTTAAAAAACACGGACTAAAACCAAGCGATGTAAGCATCAGCAAAGACGCTATAAATCTCATAATCGCCGAATACACACGCGAAAGTGGAGTGAGAAATTTACGCCGTCGTATAGCTGATATTTTAAGAAAAGTAGCTAAAAATATCTTGCTTGAAAACAAAGGCAAGATAAACGTAAATACTAAAAATTTAAAAGAATTTTTAGAAAAAAAGGTTTTTGAGATAGAACAAGCCGACAAGAAAGATATGGTTGGTCAAGTAAATGGACTAGCTTGGACAAGTGTAGGTGGCGACGTGCTTCGAATTGAGGCTATCCGCATACAAGGCAAAGGGAGTATGCAAATCACTGGACAACTTGGTGATGTGATGAAAGAGTCAGCCCAAATCGCTTTTAGCGTAGCTAAAGTGTTAATCGATAATAAAAAGATAAAAGTTCCGATGACTATCGTGCCAAAATTTAACGATGACAAGCGAAAACTTGAGCCTAGCGATGTTTATCGTCGCTTTGACTTGCACTTACATGTGCCAGAGGGTGCAACACCAAAAGATGGCCCAAGTGCTGGCATAACGATGGTAACAGCGATTGCTTCGATACTAACTGACATAAAAGTGCGTCACGATGTAGCGATGACTGGCGAGATCACGCTAAGTGGTAGAGTGTTACCAATTGGCGGCTTGAAAGAAAAACTTATTGCAGCACACAAAGCCGAGATAAAAACAGCACTAATTCCGCGTAAAAACTACGATCGTGATTTAAAAGATATACCAGATGATGTAAAAAACGATATGAAAATAATCGCAGTTGATACCATAGAAGACGTGCTAAAACATGCATTAATTAAGTAAAAAGAAGAGCAAATAGCTCTTCTGTTAGTCTAAATTTACAAAAAATCAACAAATGCTTTTTAAAATAAACCAATCAAACAAAACTTAACCATATTTTACATGCAGTTTTGTTTTGATAATTGCAAATTAATTTTAGTAAATTTACATTTAGCTTAAATCACTTCGCTTCGCTTATAACCTTTTAAGAAATATTTGTTATTTACTTAAGTCCGTGCTTGTAGAAACTTAAAAATTTTAAATCTCATCAACACGATTTACTATTTACTTATTGCAATCTTAGCATCAAAATAACTTTATTGCATCTTTGCTAAATTTTTAAATATTTTCATGCTAATTCAAAAGGTGCAAAAATCTTTGAATTTTGTGAAATTTTAGAAGTTAGTTTGCACAAACTATTTTGTATTTTAAATAAGTATTAAAAACCAAGCAAATCTTACGTAAAAATATTGTATGTAACATGAAGCAAAACAAATAAAGCCATTTAAAGCAAAAATTATAGATATAAAACCTATGCAAAATTTAAACTTTATAAGAGTTGCTATTGCAATGCTTTTTTTACTTTGTCCTTAGCTGTAAGCAAAACACACTCTTTTAAGCTATTTTTTATCTCTTTCTTAAAGAGTGTAAGCACAAGAAATTTATTTATTAATAGGCTTTTATCTAGCTGTAGTATATACATAGATTTACTTTAAAATTTTGCATAAACTAAATTCTAAAATTTCACTGATTTTATTAGCTTTTTAAAATTTAAACAGTATAAATATACTTGTTTTAACTTCACTTTGTTTGTTGCTTTAATAAGCAAATAATAAAATCATAATGTCAATTTAACTTAATCCTATTTTCTCTTATTAATTTTAATAAAATTTGATAGAGATTTTTGCGATTTTTAAATCTAAACTCACACTCTTTTAAGTATAACAAAAAGTTATCTCTTTTTGCACATTTAAAAGAATATCTAAATTAAAACTTACAAAAATCTTTGTTTGTAGCTCACAAGTATGGCAAGGTAGAGATTTCAAAATTAATAAAAATCATTGCAAAGTTGCAACTAAAATACAACTAAGTTTAGAGTTAATTAAATATTTTTTTGAATTTTTGGAAATTGTAAAATAAGCCATAAGATAATAAAATTTTAAAATAACTCGCAAACAGCAACAATGCCTTTACATAGTTTGCAATAAAATTTATATTGTCTAAAAAATCAACAAATATACAAAATTTCGCTTTTATAGCCTAAGAATTTTAATTGACCTAATGTCATTTTATAATCAAAAATCACTCTTTATAATTCTGATTGATTTTATTTATAATTACACATGAAATTTAGCATCTTATTCTAAATCTTTAAAATCTTTTCCACCAAATTTTAATAGTGCTGAACCCCAAGTAAATCCACCACCAAACGCATCAAGAAGTATTAATGAGCCATTTTTTAATCTACCATCTTCATAAGCATCATTCATAGCCATTGGTATTGAAGCAGAGCTTGTATTGCCGTATTTATGTATAGTTACAACGCATTGTTCATCTTTAAAATCTAAACGCTGCTTAACCGCTTCTATTATGCGTAAATTTGCCTGATGAGGTATAAAAAGATCAATTTCTTCACTCGCTATTTTATTTTTTTGCATTATTTCTAAAACGTCTTTTGTAAGCGTCTGAACAGCAATTTTAAAGACTTCATTTCCGCTCATTTTTAGAAAATTTAACTTTTTGTCAAGCACTTCTTGAGAGCTTGGATACAATGAACCTGGAGCCGGAGTAATTAGCAACTCACCATATCTGCCATCACTTGCAGTATGTGTGTCTATAATCTCATTTTCATCACTCAAACTAACAACACCAGCACCAGCACCATCGCCAAATAATATACAAGTGCTTCTATCCGTATAGTCAATAATAGAACTTACCTTTTCAGCACCCACAATCAAGACATTTTTTTTAATACCACTTTGCACTAATGATTTTGCTAATTCAAGCAAATAAATAAAACCAGTACAAGCAGCACTTATGTCAAATGCCATTATACCTGGATTTAACTCTAAATTTTTAGCTATTTTTGTTGCAGTCGACGGCATACAAAAATGATCTGGGCTAAGCGTAGCACAAATAATAGCATCAATTTCACTTTCTTTAAGCCCTGAACGTCTTATAGCCACTCTGGCTGCTTTTGTGCCTAAATCACTTGTTATTTCATTTTGAGCTATATGTCTTTCTTTGATGCCTGTGCGTTTTGTTATCCATTCATCGCTGGTATCTACTATCTTTTCTAAGTCATAATTACTTAAGACTTTACTCGGAACATATGAGGCTATAGATATAAGTGAAGCTTTATTCATTTGTTTTATATTTTGAAATTTCTATCTTTATTGTATTGTTTATATTGGAATTTGCAAAATTTATAGCTTGAAATATCGCATTTTTAATAGCTTTTGTATTGCTTTTTCCATGACTTATTATAACACAGCCATTTACACCAAGCAAAGGAGCTCCGCCATACTCATCATAGCTAACTTGTTTTTTAAGTAGTTTAAAAACTTTATTCATAAGCACCGAACCAGCCATTGCAAATGGAGATTTTTTGACATGCTTTTTGATGATTTTACCTATCGCATCGGCCACTCCCTCACTTGTTTTTAGTAAGATATTGCCAATAAAACCATCACAAACCACGACATCAATGCTTCCATCAAAAATATGATTACCCTCAATATTGCCTTTGAAGCTTGGTAGTTTAGACACCATTGCAAACGCTTCTTTACTCACTTCATTTCCCTTTGATTTTTCCTCTCCATTTGACAAAAGACCTAATTTTGGATGTTTGCGATTTAATACCTCTTTGGCATATGCCTCGCCCATTATTGCAAATTGAAACAAATGTTCTGCTTTGCAATCTACGTTCGCTCCAACATCAAGCACCAAAGTTGAACTATCGTTTGTATTTGGCATAAGTGTAGCTATAGCGGGACGCAATACTCCATCTATCCTGCCCACTCTTAAAGTCGCCAAACTCATAGTAGCTCCACTGTGTCCAGCAGATACTATTGCATCAACTTCTTTGCTCCTTAGTAGTTCAGTTGCCTTGTAGATACTGCACTCTTTGCGCTTAAAAGCATCTGTTGCACCATCTTCCATGGATATAACTTCACTGGATTCACAAAAAGATACATAAGTAAGAAATTGTTTTGGAATATAGTGTTTAATTGCATTGCTATCGCCAACCAATACGGCGTGAAATTTATACTCTTTAAGCGCTTCTATAACACCAGTTACAATAGGCTCAGGTCCAAAATCACCACCCATAGCATCAACAGCAATGCGTATCATATTAGTATTCACCTGTTGTTTTATTAATACGATGTGGCATTTTCCATGAACCATCTTTATCTTTTACTGGTACTGGAAGTGTCACTTTATAGTGTGTTCTACGCTTTGCCGCACGTGCATGACTCACTCTTCGCTTAGGTACTGCCATTTTATTCTCCTTTATAAATTTTTATCAATATCTTTACAGCTATCACAATAAAAGTAGTCGCTATTGTAAGCTTCTACTTCACTTATTAAAATTTCATTTAAATCAATACATCCGTCAAAAAACTCAATAACGTCACCAAGTTCATTTTCACAATCTTTGTATACGCCATCACTCAACATTAAATCAACATTCTCGCTCAATGTAAGCCTAATATCTATACCACACCTATCACAAATGTGTGTCGTAGTGCCTAAAATTTTAGCATTACATAAAACCAATGTGTTAGTTTTTCTTTTTAAAATTCCGTGAAATTTCAAGCCATCCTTTTCTATATCAAAATCAAGAGTGTTAGTTGAAATTTTAGCAAAAGGAACTTTCATGAATTAAAAACTTTAGCAAATTTCTCTTTTTGCAAAGAAAAAGTCTATTTCAATTTTAGCATTTTCTATGCTATCGCTTCCATGAACCGCATTTGCATCGATACTATCTGCAAAATCAGCTCTAATGGTGCCTTTTTCTGCTTCTTTTGGGTTAGTGGCTCCCATTAATTCTCGGTTTTTAAGCACTGCATTTTCGCCCTCTAAAACCATTACAACAACTGGACCACTTACCATAAAATCAACCAAGTCATTAAAAAATGGCCTCTGACTATGAACAGCATAAAAAGCTTTCGCGTCAGCCTTACTTAACCACAATCTCTTACAAGCGACTATCCTAAGCCCATTTGACTCAAATCTATCAATAATCTTGCCTACTACATTTTTTTTAACCGCATCTGGTTTGATAATAGAAAGTGTTTGTTGCATAATTGCCCTTAAATTTGCTTGTTTTTAAAGTCGCAAATTATAGCAAAAAAATCTTAAAAAACAAAATAGGCTCACAAAGAGCCTATTTTTAGCCTACAACCGGAGTAGTTCCGTTGCGTAAATCTGCACCTATATCGTCGCGTGATGGCTGACCTGCATATGGAGCATCCCATACAATACAGCCATCGGTTGGACAGGCTGAAGCACATGCTGGCTCATCATTATGTCCTACACACTCTACACATTTGTCCGCAAACACATAGTATGCATCAGCACCAGTTGGGTTTGTGCTATCATCCACTATAGCCTCTACTGGGCACTCATCTATGCATGAGCCACAGCTTATGCAAATATCTGTAATTTTAACTGCCATTTTTACTCCTTTGGTAATAAAATAGAATTTAAGAATATCAAAAATAAGCTAAATTTGATATAAAAAATCGAGCGATTTTGATAAAATATGAAAAAAAATTAAAAAATATTAACTAAAATTTGAGAAGTAGTAGCCAAAAAATGGCTACTATAAATTTATGCTAGTCCACTAATAATACCGGTTTGGGTGTCTATGCTCATATTCAAAGCACCTGGAATTGGAGAAAGTCCAGGCATAAGCATTATTTTACCACATATGGCAACTATAAAACCAGCTCCGGTCCTTATCTCAAGATCTTTGACTACAAATTTAAAGCCTTCTGGTCTTCCGAGCAATTTTGCATCATCGCTAAAGCTGTATTGCGTTTTAGCAATACATACAGGCAAGGTATCTAAAGCTTGACTTTTTATTTCATTTAGCATTTTTAATGCACTATCTTCAAATACAACCTCTCCTGCTGCGTAAATCTTAGTTGCTATTTTCTCTATTTTTGTTTTTATATCATCACTCATTTCATACGTGAAATTTGGCTTTACAGGATTATTTAATTCATCTAATACATGTGTAGCTAATTCACTTGCACCAGCTCCACCTTTTGCGAAATTTTCACAAACTGCTACTTTTACGCCAAGACTATCGCAATACCAACGCACATATGCTATTTCATCATCGGTATCAAAACTAAATTTATTAAGTGCAACTACTACATTTAATTTAAATTGCTCTTTTAGATTGCGTATATGTCCGCCTAAATTTGCTATTCCACTCTTTAGTGCTTGCTCATTAGGCTTTGTTATACTATCCTTGTCTGCACCACCATTGTATTTTATAGATCTAATAGTGCTTACCAGCACGACCGCATCAGGATTTACATCCGCTACTCTACACTTAATGTCTATAAATTTTTCCGCACCAAGCTCTGAGCCAAAACCAGCCTCAGTAACCACATAATCAGCTAAATTTAATGCTGTTTTGGTTGCGATTATTGAATTGCAACCATGAGCGATATTAGCAAATGGTCCTCCATGCACTAAACAAGGCGTATTTTGTAAAGTTTGGAAAAGATTTGGCTTAATCGCATCTTTAAGTAGGATTGTAACAGCATCTTCACATTTTAAATCACGCACATATACCGGCTCTTTTTTTGAATTTAAAGCCACTGTGATATTTGCTATACGTTGTTTTAAATCACTCAAATCAGTCGCCAAACACAATATCGCCATAATTTCACTTGCTGCTGTGATATTAAAGCCATCTTTTCGCTCGATACCATCAAATTTACTTCCCTGACCGATTGTGATATTTCGTAACGCTCTATCATTCATATCCATGCAACGTTTCCATAAAATTTCTTGCATATCTAGTGGATTATCTTGATATAAACTATTATCAATTATGGCTGATATTAGGTTATTTGCTGATGTTATCGCATGAAAATCACCTGTAAAATGTAGATTTAGATCCTCCATTGGTGCAATTTGAGAGTATCCGCCACCAGCAGCTCCGCCTTTTATGCCAAAAACTGGTCCAAGACTAGGCTCTCTAAGTGCCAAACATACATTTTTGCCAGCCAATTTTAATGCATCAGCCAAGCCTATTGATGTAGTTGTTTTGCCCTCTCCATACGGTGTTGGATTTGTTGCAGTTACAAGAATTAACTTTGAGTTTGATTTTGTTAATTTTGGCTCAATTTTTGCTTTATATTTACCATACTGCTCTATATCATCATTGCTTAGCCCTAAATCTCTTGCTATCTCTGCAATAGGCTTTAAATTAGCCTGTCTTGCTATTTGTATATCACTTAACATCACCACTCCAAATAGGTTTTTGCTTTTTTGATATTTATGTAATCAATTGTTAAAATTCCATCTTCAGTTTTAAGTGTAACAGAATTATCATCAGCCGATAAAATTTCCCCTCTTACATACAATAGTGCTGTATTTATCCTAACTAACTCTCCTATACTTGATATATAGTGTTTTGGTTTTTCTAGCCTTCTTTCAATTCCAGGGCTACTGACTTCTAATGTATATTCTCCACTAACTGGCGGAGTTACATCAAAAATAGGAGAAAGCAATCTACTTACTCTTTCACAATCATCCAAATTTACACCACCTTTTTTTGTAATATACACTCTATAGATTGTGCGTGAATTTTCATTTACGATTTCTGTATCATAGAGTTCTACATCACACTCTTTTACAAGCTGATTTAAATTATCCATTTTTACTTAACTCCTTTGAAATTTTATCAAACAGTTTATCCATACGATTTTGATACTCTAATCTATCATCAAATTTAAAGTGAAAATTTGGAGCTTTATACCAACCTTCGGCTGCCATACAGTGATTTTGCAAGTGTTTTGTTATTCGTTTTAAGTGAGAGAGTATGTAGTTTTGCTCTTTTTCATCAAAAGCCATCTTGTCAAGATAAACAAATGCATCATATCTTCCTTTTTTGCATTCTACATCAGTAACACACAACCCCTTTAAAAGCTCATCTTCAAGTGTGGCAAGAGCTTCTGGTATAAGCTCTTTTAATACACTTTGTGTTCTTAGTCTTTTAATCTCATTTTGATTCATAAACTAACTTGTTCCTCTATCTCTTTAAAACTTTCTATGTAGTCGTTTTCGCGTATATCGTTATATCCATCTATACCAACACCACACTCATACCCTTTAGCAACCTCTCTTACATCATCTTTAAAACGTTTAAGTGAGCTAACAGTGCCTTCATGAACAACCACACCATCTCTTATCAGTCGTATTTTTGCACCCCTATTTATTGTGCCATCGGTTACCAAACACCCAGCTATTGCCCCAACTTTTGGCACATTAATAACCTGCCTAACTACTGCTTGACCCAGCTGTTCTTCTCTAATAATAGGCGACATCATACCACCAAGAATTGCTTTTACATCATCGATTAGATTGTATATCACGTTATAGGTTTTTATCTCTACGCCACTCTCTTTCGCTTTTTCTTTTATCTCGCCTGTTGGACGGATGTTAAATCCAAGAATAATACTATCTTTACTTGCTGTTGCTAGTGCAATATCACTTTGAGTAATGCCACCTATACCTGAATGAATAATATTTACTTTTATTTCATCGTTTGCCAATTTTTCCAAGCTCACTTTTAGTGCCTCAAGCGAACCTTGAACATCAGCTTTGATTATAACAGGTAGAGTTTTTAACTCGCCTTCGGCGATCTTCGCACTAAGTTCATCAATGCTAACTTTAGTGGATTTACTTAACTCTTTTTGACGCAGATACTCAGCTTTTTTCTGTGCATACTCACGTGCTTCTTTGTCTGTTTTAACGCTTATTAGCGTCTCGCCAGCTTCTGGAACCTCACTTAGTCCAACTATCACACCACACTCTCCTGGTCGGATTGATTTTAGTGTATTGCCTTGATCATCTAGTAAGCTTCTTAAGCGACCATGAGCCACACCTGCAACTATAGTATCGCCGACTTTTAACGTCCCATTTTGAACTATTATGGTTGCAGTTGCACCACGACCTTTTTGTAAGCTACTTTCTACAACTGTTGCTTTTGCATTTGCTTTTGGATTTGCTTTAAGCTCAAGCAAATCAGCCTGAAGTAAAACTATTTCTAGCAAATCATCTATACCCATACCAGTCTTTGCCGAAATAGGCACAAATTCATGCTGTCCACCCCACTCAGTAGGCATTATATCAAGCTCGGCTAATCCAGTTTTTACCAAATCAGGATTAGCGGCTTCTTTGTCCATTTTATTTATAGCAATTATAATAGGCACACCAGCTGCTTTTGCATGAGATATAGCTTCTTTTGTTTGTGGTTTTACCCCATCATCTGCCGCAACAACGATAATTACAATATCAGTTACACCAGCACCTCTAGCACGCATTGCAGTAAATGCTTCGTGTCCAGGGGTATCTATAAAAGTTATGTTTTTTCCATTTTTATTTACCATATATGCACCGACGTGTTGTGTGATACCACCAGCTTCGCCACTTGCTACGCGTGATTTGCGAATATAATCAAGCAAAGATGTTTTTCCGTGATCTACGTGACCCATGATGGTTATAACAGGAGCTCTTGTAACCAAATTCTCATCATCTTCTTGTTCTTGCTCGTATGCTTTTACATAGTCAAACTCAGCCTCTGTGTCTATTATATTAACCTCTACATTAAACTCATCGGCTAAAATTTCAATAGCATCTTCATCTAAAAAATCATTTTTAGTAGTCATCATGCCAAGCATAAATAATTTACCTATAATCTCACTTGGTTGCTTATTTAATTTCTCAGCAAATTCATACACGCGTATCTCTTTTGGTATATTTACAGATGTGACCTCTTCGCTATTTTGTTTATGCTCTTGTTTTTTATGCTTTTTGCGTGAGCGTCTTTGAATTCCACCTTCTAAGAAGTTATTTGCCTGATTATTTACAGCTGTTCGCATTGCGTTTGGTTGCTTAGTCTTTGTATATGCAGTTGGCGTTGGTGCCTTAAACGTTAGATCTGGCAAGACAACTTCATTTTCATCTTCTAGCTCAATATCCCTAAAATCAAGCCCACCCAACAAGTCCATTTTCTCAGTATTATCTTTTTTTATGACTTGTGTTTGCTTTTTATCTTTTTTCTTTTTGCGAACAATATTTTTATCAGCACTTGAAAACATATTTTCTAGGCTAGTTGGTACCATGCTTTCTGTTTTATTTACCGTTTTTTCAGAAGCTTGTTGAGTTTCATTTTTCTTTTTGACAATTACCAAGCCTCGTCTTTTTTGAAGACCTACGTCCGCCAAGGTTTCTTTTGTTTTAACATCTTGAGCAACAACTTCTTGTGGCTTATCTATCACTTCTACATCTTGTTTATCTGTTTTTGCATCTTTTGTTTGTGTTCTTGATTTTTGAGCTATATCATCATCTTTTTTTTCATTTTTTGATTCTTTTTTGGTATCTTTTTTTTCTGTTTTGATTTCATCTTTTTTTGTTGATTTTGCTCTTGTCTTACTCTCTTTTTTAGTTGGCTCTTTTTTTGTTGCGAAACTCTCAGGTATCTCGCCTGTAGTAATGTATTTATATATAGCATCCGCTTCTTCTGGAGTCACTGTGCTATTATGCGTTTTTACGCTCAGACCTAACTCATGTGCCTTTTCTAGCACCTCTTTGTTTTTATAGCCTGAGGCATCTGCAATATCTGAAATTTTAACATTTGACATCTAAGAATTTCTCCTTTAAACTTGATACACTTAAATTTGCACCCTTGGTGTGCTTATCAAGTATCTTTTTTAGTATTTTGTCATCTTTTTTTATACAATCATCACATAGATAAAAGCTTCTGCCTTTGCCCTTGCCATATTCTAGAGCATGATTGATATATCGAAATCTATTAAGTGACGCTTGAGATAGTTTATTTCTACAACAAACGCATGTTCTAATTGGAATATTTTTAGCCATTATATCTTTATTATTCTTTTTTTTAGCTTTGTAACAGTTTAAAACCATCGTTATCAAAGTCAAAAATTTCAACTTTAAAATTTTGAAATTTATTGCTTAATTTAGTTTTTAAATTTATCGCATCGTTTTTATAGACAATATTTAAAAATGTCGAACCAGAACCAGACAAACAACTCATTAAAGCTGCGTTTTCATATGCTATTTTTCTTACATCAAAAAGCTCCGGAAGTGCTACCATACGCCTATCTTCATGCAACATATCAAAAGATGCAAGTCTTAACATATCATATTTTTTTTGCAAAAAACAAGTTGCTAAAAATGCGGCATGAGATATATTATTTACACACTCTTTTAGTGTATATGATTTTGGCAAAATTTCTCTTGATTGGTTTGTATTCATTGGCTTATCTGGTATAACAACTACAGCCCTTATGTCATCTGAAATTTCTGATTTACTAAAATGCACTACGTTATTTGACACAATCGCTGATATAAAGCCACCAAAAACAGCTGGTGTTATATTGTCAGGATGATTTTCATAGATTAAAGCTTTATTTAATATAGTGTGCTTATCTACTTTAAATCCAGCCATGGCATATGCCGATGCAATAGCAGAGATAATAACTGCTGATGAGCTACCAAGACCACGCGAAAATGGAATATTATTCTCAAAAACCATTCTAAAATTTGCACTACTTGACACTAATTCTTTGAAAATTTCATTAAAGACGCTTATGAATAAATTATTTCTTTTTAAGCTTATATTGTCGCTTCCTTCACCGCTTATTGACACAGAGCTAAATTTTGCCTCTTGTATATTAACGACATTATAAAGCTTAACGGCAAGCCCTAAAGCATCAAAGCCAGGACCAAGATTTGCACTTGTTGCAGGTACTAAAATTTTCAATATTTCTCCTAAACGGCATCCACAATGTAATTTGGAAGTGTATCTAAGTTTAAATTTAATTTATCTAAATTTAAAGGCAAACTAAAATCTTTTGGTTCTGTTTTTTTAAGCAAAATTTCATCATTATGTTTTACAAAAGATAGAGTTTTATTTGCCCGTATTGGTTGATTTTGATTTAGTTCAAACCCACTAACGGCATAAAATTCACACCCATTAACTACACTAAATGTTTTAAGTATAACATATGCTACCTTTAGCCCCATAAAACTTCCAGGAGTATTAGCGTATATTATTTTTGCGATATTGTATTTAGACGAAATTTCATCCAGTATATTTATCAATGCCTCGCTTGTATGCTCTTGACTTGAAATTTTATCTATTAAAACACCATTTTCATATACGCCAACAATAAGTGGAGATGTAAGAGATATGACTAGAATTTCGATATTTTTTATGCAAAAACCTTTCCAAATTCACGCACAAGATCTGCATTCATCGTCGCTACTTCATAATTTTTTGCATCACTTAGTATAGCTAGAGTTAGTTTATGATTTAATTCATGACTTCCTGCAAATGCCGTATAATCGCCCAAAAGTGAAGCACCCATAAGGCTCAAATCACCAACTGCATCTAAAATTTTATGCCTTACAAACTCATTTTCAAATCTCAATCCTTCTGGATTTAATATACGAGTATCATCTATAGCTACAGCATTATCAAGCGAAGCCCCAAGTGCTAAATTTTGAGCTTGAAGCTTTTGTAAATCTTTTAAAAACCCAAATGTTCTAGCACGTGCTATTTCCTTAATGAAGCTTGATTTTGTATATTCAAAAACATATCTTTGTTCGCCAATTACCGGATGTGCAAATTTTATGGTATAGTCAAATTTTGGTGTAGTAGATGGGCTTATGCGAACAAATTTCTCACCCATATTTACTTGCACTTCTTTTCTGATTAAAATAACTTTTTTGGGCTTATCTAAGTGCCTAACACCAGCTTCGTCAAGCAACATGCAAAAACTAATCGCACTACCATCCATTACAGGCACTTCGTTTGCGTCTAAAGTTATGCGAATATTATCTATACCATAACCATTTATCGCACCAAGCAAATGCTCTATAGTGCTTACAAAACCATTTTGATTTCCTATAACAGTTGCCATTTGTGTGTTTATGACATTTTTTGGCTCAGCTTTAAAACTAATACCAAGATCACTTCTGCAAAAGACTATCCCCATATCTGCATCAAGTGGCTCTAGAACTAACTTTATAGGCTCACCTTTATGCAATCCAATACCAACAGTCTCTACTCTCTTTGCTATAGTTGTCTGTTTCATTATTATTTTCCTATTTTTTGTCTATTATCTTTTTTGCCGCATCTAACACGCTAGTTATATTATCGGCTATCCATTTTTTATCTAGCCACTGCTGTGGTCTTACTTCAAGCGATTGTACAAGTATGCCAAAATGCAAATGATCGCCAAGTGCCAAACCACTCACGCCAGTGTTTGCAATAACTTGACCAGCTTTTACTATATCACCCTGATTTACATTTACACTAGAACAATGAGCGTATAATGAATATAACCCAAAACCATGATCTATAATTATATTTAAGCCATATATTCCATTTTCGCCGACATATGCAACTACTCCATCATTGCTTGATACGATACTAGCTTGTGCAACTGAAGCAAAATCTATTCCCATATGCCAACTTTCACTAACTATCTCGCCATTATATGAGAAGTATCTATGATCGGCAAAATCAGCTACTTTTTTACCATTTTTAAGAGGATAAAAAGGTAAAATTTTAAAATTTTCAATACTCGTTTCATCTACGCCTGATGTAACATTTTTAATTAAAACCTCATTCTCTGCTCTTAATGTTTCATTAATAAATTTCATCTTGTCAAGTCTTGATAGCAAACTCGGATCTTTTGCATACTGATCAGTTAGCTCTGAAATTTTGCCATCTAAAAAACTATCTTTTAAAGGTATAGTTGATGTTTTATATTTTACATTTTGTAAAAAATACCTAATATGAGACCTACCCTCATTGCCTGCCTTATCGGTTGCAATCACGTCTGCACTAAAATTTTCAACATCAACTGGCCACACAACCAAACTTGCATAATAGCCATCTTTATAAAAAGGAGTTGCTTTGAATTTTTTACCATAGTTTGTTTTGACATAAACTTCTTTTAAATCATTATCCGTTGCCTTAAACACAACTATTGCCGAGCCGCCTTTTGATATAGAATAAGAGTGTGACAATACATTTACATCTGGTCTTGTTGTGTCTAAAATAACTTGGATGTTTTTTTGTGTTTTATTGCCAGTAAAAAAGCCCCACTTGCTAAAATCAACTGCTTCAATTTGCATCTCATAGCTATCTTTTTGGTTAAAAAAGCTTGTCTTTGGAATTGTAAGATTAACGTCAAGCTCAGTTATAGGCTCTTGCATCACTTGATTTAGTAAATTTGATGTATTTGTGCCATCATTCATTGAAATTCTTATAAATTTTATACCACTATCATCTTTAAATTTTATATTTAATGGAGTACGCAAATTCCAATAAATTTTGTCTTGTATCAAAATTTCTGGTGCATTTCTTTCAAGCATTTTTGAGTTCAAAATAGCAAAAACACCATACAAAACTGCTCCAAGTAGTATTAAAATTATAAAATATCCAGGTCTTATTCCACGTTTTTTCAAAATTCTTCCTAATCTAAAAATGACACGGATTTTACAAAATCTCAGGTAAATTTACAATAAAAAAATAAATCAATGCTAAATATTTTATAAAATTTCCCTAATTTTTCGTGCATCTTTCATCCACTCTTGCAGCTCATCCCAATTTTCATTTTTAATTATATTTTCACATCTTGTTAATTCTGACTTAAACATTTGTATTGCTTGTATCATATTGTCTTTGTTTTGCTTAAAAATATCACTCCACATTACCGGAGAGCTTTTAGCAACACGTATCATACCTCTAAACGTAGGGCCTCCAAGTGCTATTATATGGCGTTTATCTTGTTGTTTTAACACCCCACTAGCTAACGAAAATGATATGGCATGTGGCAAATGAGATATGATTCCAACATGATGATCATGCTCAGCAGCACTCATAAATACTATCTTCATTCCAAGATGCGAAAACAATTCAACTGAACGTTTTACATGCATCTCGCTACTCTCTTCAAAATCACAAACTACAACAACAGCATCTTTATACAGGCTTTTAAATGCAGCTTCTGGGCCAGAGTATTCAGTTCCTGCCATTGGGTGTGCTGGGATAAAATTTTTACGTATATTAATCGGCACATTTTCAATAATTTTTTGCTTTGTTGAACCAAAATCAATAATCGTTGTATTTTCTTTTATATCCGTTAAATTATTTACAACTTTTAAAATTGCCTCAACCGGAATACACAAAAATATAATATCGCATTGCTTTTTCATCTCTTCGATACTTAAAATTTCATGCACTAAACCAAGCTCTAATGCTTTAGTTTCATGCATGGGATTTAAGTCACATCCAGACACTAATGATATAAGTTTTTCTTCTTTTAATGCAAGTCCTAGTGAGCCACCTATAAGCCCAAGTCCGATGATACCGACTTTCATTTATCTCCTTTAATTTTTGTTAATTTTAAAAAAAAATATGATATTATAGCGAACTTTATACTAAAATTTTAGGTTAAACAACATGAAAAAAAGTTTATTTTTACTATTGCTTGGACTTTCAGGGCTAAGTGCTGAACAAATTCGCTCAATAAATTTTAATGGCTTGTTGCACCTTTCAAATGAGGTTGCAAAAGAGATAAGCGGATTAAAAATCGGCGACACTCTAAGTGGAGAAAATACTGATAAGGCAATCATTAATCTTTTTAAACAAAACTATTTTGATGACATTTACATTACTAGTGATGGCTCTGGCAATGTAAGCATCAATGTAAAAGAAAAACCAAGTATTGCAAGAGTTGATTTAAAGGGCGTTGTAACAAACGACAAAACAGCAATCCAAAGCTTAATCTCAATAAAGCCTGGCAATATGTATGACGAGTTGGCAATAGAACGCACAAAAGAGAAAATTAGACAATATTACGAATCAAAAGGCTATTTTGACACGGTTATAGATGTAGAAAAACAAGCCGTTGCAAACAGTGATAGCTCACTATTTTTAACTCTTAATGTCAATCGTGGTGAAAATATGATAATTCAAAAAGTAAATTTAGTGGGTGCTAAAATTTTTGATTACTCTGACATAGAACCTGTTGTAGCAAATAAAAGTCGTGAGTTTATGGGATGGTTATGGGGTAGAAATGATGGGAAAGTTAAGCTTTTTGAGCTTCCAACAGATCCGCTTAGAATTCAAGATAAATATTTTCAAAAAGGCTATTTAGACGCAACTGTTTCATCGCCATATCTAAATGCATATTTTGACAATTATAAGGCCGATTTGACATATTATGTCACAGAAGGAAAACCATACGATGTATCAAGCGTAAGTATAAAAGCACCTGAGTATTTAGAGCTTGATAATAACAAGATTATTAAAAGCTTTAAGCTCTCAGCCGGAGATAGGGTAAATTCTGAACGAATCAGACGCGATATGAAAATTTTAGATGATTTGGTTGCCGATAAAGGATATGCATTTGTCAAAGTCTATCCAAACACAATCAAACATGAAGAAAATAATACAGTCGAAATTGAGTATGAAGTCGAGCCGGGCGAACAAGTATATATAAGAAACGTGCAAGTATCTGGTAATGAACGAACGGTAGATAGAGTAGTAAGACGAGAGCTTTATTTAACCGAGGGAAATTTATACAATAGGACGGACTTGCAAGATTCAATTGATGCACTAAAAAGAACCAGTTACTTTGATGATGTAGAAATAAAAGAAGAGATGGTTGATGCAAATACAGTTGATTTGCTAGTTGATGTTAAAGAGGCTTCTACTGGCTCAATTAGTGGCGGCATAGGATATGGAAGCTCAGACGGACTACTATTAAGTGCTAGTTTAAGTGATACAAACATATTTGGTTCTGGCATGAAAGGTGTTGTTAGCGTAGATAGAAGCAAAGATGAATTATCTGGTCAAATAGGATTAACAAACCCAAGAATTTTCGATTCAGAATATAGTCTTGGCGGAACATTATATGCAAACGATAGAGACTGGAATAACTACAAAGAAAAATCATATGGTTTTAACTTAACATTAGGTAGAAAACTAACTAGAAATTTAAGTGCATCGCTAAGTTACGTCATAGAGCAAAGTAAAATTTCAGGAATGAATAGAATTTTAATTGACGAGGTGGGCTATAAAGAGGGCAGAAATTTAAAAAGCTCGTTAATACCAGCCATTAATTACAACAGCACAGATGATTATTATTTGCCTAGACGTGGCATATTATCTGGTCTATCTACTGAGTTTGCTGGACTTGGCGGAGATGAAAAATTTATAAAATTAAGATCATACTTTAACTATTATCAGGGGCTAAAAGACTACATTAACTATGATTTAATTTTTAGATACAAAGCTGATTTTGGCAAAATTTGGGATAACGGCTATGTTCCTATAAATGAAAAATTATATCTTGGAGGCATAAGAAGTCTGAGGGGATATGACAGCAGGACAGTTTCGCCAAAGATTCAAGCTAGCAACAAGCAATGGTATGAAACTGGCGGTGAGATTTCGTTTAACAACTCAGTAGAGCTTAGTTTTCCAATTATTGAACGTGTAAAAATGCGTGGAGTGCTTTTTTATGATTATGGAATGATAGGTGATAGCAAACTAAATGAAATAAAGCGACAATCAACTGGTGTAGGAATAGAGTGGATAACTCCTATTGGACCGCTTCAACTAATATTTGCTAAAGCTTTAAATCCTGCTAGCAATGACGAAACAAGCACATTTGAGTTTAATATAGGCAGACGTTTTTAATTTTTGGGGATAGCAACTTCCCCAATTTATAAAACAACTTCCACTAGAGATAACAAAGAGCTTTACAGCATTAGTGGTTTTTAAAATTTCACTTTTACCATAGACACTTTAATTAAAGCTACAAACATAACTAAACTCTAAGTTTTAAAAGCTATTTTGTAGCACTTTTGCCATTTAAACTCACGCTCTTTTAAATGAAATAAGAAATTTGCCTTTGCTATGCTAAAATTTATAAAACTTTAAAACATCCAAAACCCAAAGAGCGATAGTAGCGATAAAAGCAATGACTAGTAAAATAAGATGGGTTTTTTGTAAGCTAAATAAAGCAGGGTGAATATTTATATTTGTCTAACGTAATTTATTATCCTAATGCCAAGCATCTACTAATCTATAATATCTAACTTTGCACTTATAGCGTTATTAATAAATTTAAAATCAAAGTTTTTGATAAAATCCATCAATAATTTTGCGTTTATTTGTTAAACAAACATCATCTTTTAGCAAGTATTAAGTTTGCTATAAAACCATAGATAAAATTAAATGATAAATTTTTAATAGTTGCTAACGCACAAGAGACTATGAATTTATTGATGCTATTTTAGAAACAAACAAAGTAAATTTAAAACAAGTATATTTATACTTTTTAAAATTTAAAAAGCTAATAAAATCAGTGAAATTTTAGAATTTAGTTTATGCAAAATTTTAAAGTAAATCTGTGTATATACTATAGCTAGATAAAAATCATATTGATAAATAAATTTCTTGTGCTTACACTCTTTAAGAAAGAGATAAAAAATAGCTTAAAAGAGTGTGTTTTGCTTGCAAATGAAGCAAGATAGAGTTTAGTTTAATTCTTTATAAATTTTATTTGGGTTAAATTAGGCTATGTTTAATTTGATTAATGCATTTTATGCAACATTGTTATGATTATCAAAAAGACCTCTTAGCTACACTTTGCTATAATTTTATGAAATTATCAATAAAATAGGTGTTTAAAGCACAATTTACCACAAAATAAACATACGCAAAATGCACTATTACTTTAAATCACCCCAGTTTTTTGCACTATTTAAAGATGTTTTTAATGGCACATTTAGTTTATAAATTGTCTGCATTATATCTTGCGCCTTATGACTAAACTCATCAACATATTCATCCTTAACCTCAAAAATAAGTTCGTCATGTATCTGAAGTAGCATTTTTGCATTTTCATTAGTTATCTTTGAAATTTCAACCATGGCTAACTTAATAATGTCTGCAGCTGAGCCTTGAAAACGCGTATTTACAGCTTCGCGTTCATACATGGCTAATTGCATAGGCGTTGCATTTGCAAAATCAAAAAATCGCTTTCTACCGAGCAACGTTGTGACAAATCCATCATTTTTAGCTTCATTTTTTATATTTGTTAGAAAATCTTTAATGCTTTCAAATGCTTGAAAATATCTTTGTATATACTCTTTGGCTTGTGTTTTACTGATACCTAGTTGCTCACTTAATTTATTCGCACCCATGCCGTAAATCAAACCAAAATTTATACTCTTAGCTATATTTCTTTTTTTATCATCGCAATCTCCAAATATAGAAATAGCCGTTCTTGCATGAATATCTTCATCATTTTTAAACGCTTCTAACAAAGCCTTGTCACAGCTAAAATGAGCAAGCAACCTAAGCTCAATTTGACTATAATCAAGCCCAACTAGACTAAAACCATCTTTAGCAATAAAACAAGAACGCACATCCTTAGCCATCGTGCCACGTGCTGGGATATTTTGTAAATTTGGATTTTTAGATGATAATCTACCAGTGCTCGTGCCAGTTTGTAAAAAACTCGTGTAAATTCTATGATTTTTATCTTTTAATGCAAGTGCCAAAAGTGGCTCACAATAGGTGCTTTGAAGCTTGTAAAGCTCTCTATAGCTTAGCAATTTCTCTATTACAGGATGCGTATGTATTAGCTCATTTAAAACCGCTTCGTCAGTGCTATAGCCTGTTTTGGTTTTCTTTTTTGCAGGTAATGCCAACTTTTCAAACAAAACTTCACCTAGTTGCTTAACTGAGTTAATATTAAAATTTTCTCCGCAAAGAGCATAAATTTCACTTGTTAATACTTTTAATTTAGTGTCATTTTGAGCGATTAATTCACGCATTTTATCTACATCAAGCATAATGCCTTCATTTTGCATTTTTAGCAAACTTAAAATAAAATTAAACTCAAGCGTGTCGGCTAGTTTGAGCAATTCGGGTTCAAGTGTGTTTAAAAAAGTTTTGTAAAATTTCAAAGTTATCCATGCGTCTTCACTAGCGTATTTTGTCGCACTTGCAATATCCACACTAGCAAATGTTTCACCCTTTTTTACAATGTTTTCAAATTTTATAGTCTCATACTCATATAATCTTTTTGCCAAAGCATCCATACCGACACTTAAGCCTGGTTCGCTTAGCCATGCCAAAATCATCGTATCTTTAAAATTGCTTGGCGGATTTAACCCTAAATTTCTTTGAACTACATCAAAATCATACTTTAAATTTTGCCCTATCAAAGTGCCTTTATAAATTTGTCCAACTGCCCACTTTGCGTATTCTAGGCTTATTTGTTTGCCAACACCAAGATAATTATGCCCAACAGGCACATAATAGGCCTCGTTTTCATTAAAGCAAAAACTAAAACCAACCAACTTAGCATCTTTTGTTTCAACGCTTGTTGTTTCAGTGTCAAAAGCGACCAATGTTTCTGGCGTTATACTTGATAGTATCGCTTCTATTTTGCTCTCATCGTTTAGCAAAATAGCGTTAAATCCAAGCTTTATCTCACGCTCATCGCCTTCATTTTCTAAATTTTTAATTGCCCTATTTAGTTCGTATTCGCGCAAAATTTCAACAACATTTAAAAGTGGATTAATGCTTGGAAACTCAGCATTTTTTAAATCAAGTTCATCAAATGCGTTATCAAAAAGCGTTACAAGTTTTTTACTAAGAAATGCACTATCTTTACCATCAATTAGCATATTTTTTGTGCGTTCATTTGCGATTAAAGCCAAATTTGCGTAAATCGCATCTATGTCGCCAAACTCATCAAGCAGTTTTTTAGCACCCTTTGCCCCTATGCCTTTGACGCCTGGGATATTATCAGAGCTATCTCCCGTTAATGCTAAAAAATCGCGTATCTTTTCAGGTACAACACCATATTTTTCTACACAACTTGCCCTATTGTGTTCTATTTTGCTTTGTGGGCTGTAAATACTTACTTTACCATCATCTATAAGCTGATACAAATCCTTATCATGCGTTACAACTCGCACAAAAATATCACGCTCTTTTGCCCATTTTACAGCTGTTGCGATTATATCATCAGCCTCGTATCCATCGCGACTCATCGCACAAAGCCCCATTTTGCTAATCATATCTATACAAATTGGAAGTTGTTGTTTTAATTCTTGTGGCGGTTCGTTTCTATTTGCCTTATATTGTGTTGCTATTTGATGTCTTAATGTCGGACCTTTGCTATCTAGTGCAAAGATTATATAGTCACTTTTATACTCGTTTTTCAAAGATGCAATAAAATTTACAAATCCACTCACCATACCGCTTGGCTTTCCTTGAGAATTTTTAAGTCCTGGCATAGCATAAAATAGCCTGAAAAAAAATCCAAATGTATCTATTATGGTAAGCGTTTTCAAAATTCTATCCTTTATCTTTCTTGCATAGTTTTAATTGTATTAAGTAAATTTGTCTGGCTAAAACCAAAAATTTTAGCTAAATTTAGTGCATTTTGTATGCCTTTTTGGCTAAAGCACTCTTTTATATTTATAATTTCTCTAATGACTTTTAGGGCATTTGCTATTTCATTGCTTTGTGTTTGCAGCGTTGAATCCATGATATTTTGCGATATACTTGGCTCAAACTCCCAATGCTCAAATATCTCAGCACTTATCGCCGGACTTGTAATGCCCATATATTTTATCTCCACTTCATCTATATCAAGCTTAGCCAAATCAGCTTCAAACATCTCGCCCTTATTTATCTTAACAAGTTCATTTGCAATTAAAATTTTACCCGTATCTTGAAGAAGAGCAACAATAAACAAATCATCTGATTTGCTCTGATTTTCTAGCTTAAACCACTCTTTTGCGAATGCAGCTTGTAAGCTTGAAATTTCAGCAAACTTTTCAGTATTTATCCCATATGGTCCAAGGTCAATTTTTAAGGCACTTTTAATACTTGAGCTTATCACAAGCGATCTGCTCATAGTTTTGCCAAACAAACTAACTGCCTGAAGTATAGTTTTTATCTGACGCTTAAAACCATAAAGTGGCGAATTTGCCATCTTAAGAAAATCAACTGCGATAAGCGGATCGTTTTCGATTATTTTTGCTATCTCATCAAGTCCGCTATCATCGCTTACTTGTTGTATTTTATGATATGTTTCAGGCAGTGGCGGAAGCGTTTTTATGCTATTTTTAAGCTGTGTTTGCATATTTTCTCCTTCTTGGTTTGTGATATTTTATCAAAAAAACCTTTAAGCGATGTTTTTTGCATTTATTTTAAATTTATAATATGTCTTTAGTTTTTATAAATTTAAATTATTGTCAATTTCTTACTATCAAAATTAACCACCCAATGCATAAATTTATATCAGCATATTTATTAGAAAATCTCCTGGGCTAAAAATTTTCCTGTATAACTGCCCGTTTTTTTATGATTTTTAGCCACTACAAGACTTTTTAATGGGCTTTTATTGCAGACTTTGATAGTATCTAAATATGAAAAATCCATAAACGCATTTTAGTCTTTTTTATAAAATTTCATAAATCTATCATCAAGCATTGCGTTTTCTAGGCTTCTTTGAGAAAACAAAAATCTACCATCACAAACAAACCCAAGCTCATTCCAGTCGATATCATTTAGCATTTCACAAATCATTTTTAACTCATTTAAATCACACTTAAATTTTGGAAAAATTGCCAAAACCGAGCCATCGTAAGCTGTACAAGAATGCGTAAAAAATGGGCGTTTATTGCGAGTTTTTGTATTGACATAAATGCGCGGCAACTCACTTTTAAAATAATCTCTCCCCCACTGCCACCAGTTTTGCTCGTCAAATTTGCGTATTTTTCGACTAATTAACCTTTCTTTAAAATTTAGCAAATACGCACACTCTTTACCATATTCGCCATAAATCATACGCTTTGTTTTGCCAGTTTTAGCCGTTTGTGAGCCTACAAATTCCATATTGCCAAACTTATCATTTGCGAAAATTTTGTCATCCCCACTTACAGCTCCAACCTTAACAAAAAACAGCTCATTAAATGGCACACTATAGTGATTTTTGCTAAAAAATATAACACCATTTACACAGCTAAATTCTCTATAGCAGCGAGTTTGACGGCTAAAATTTGCTTTTTCAAATCGCCAAATCGCACAATTTGGCTGGGCGTTTTCGAAAATTTTCCTATCACCCAAATCAATAAAATCAGTAATCGTGCCTTGCAAAAATATGAAGTTGTTAAGCCAAACACTCGAAGTGCTTTTTAAAAAGTCTCTTGGAGTGATGAAAATTAGCTCTCCACCATCATTTAGATGCAAAATAGCCTTGTAAATAAAAAAAAGATAAAGATTGCTTCGCTCATCAAAATTTTGCATAAATGGCGAGAGCAAAAATTTAGTTTCATAGCTAATGTCTTGATATCTAACATAAGGTGGATTGCCGATTATTGTGTCAAATTTTTGACTTAAATCATATGCAAAAAAATCTATATTTAAAATTTCAGGATTTTTTATCACATTTTTATCAAGCTCGATACCAACTTTATTTTCTGGCAAATTTTCATAAAATGCTCCATTTCCAGCACTTGGCTCTAAAAATCTACCATCATTTTTTACCAAATTTAGCATATCAGCCACAATATTTTGTGGCGTAAAAACCTGTCCTAAATTTTTAACATCAAGCATTTTTGTATTCATCAAAATAATTTATAAAATGAAAATACGCATCAGCCCTAAGTCTAAGCGACTTTGCAAAAGTGCCTAAAATAAAGCTTTTTGCTTCGTTAAAATTTCTTGCCACTTGGTTGCGGTTTGTATCCTATTTTGCTTGAAATGGCAAGTTGTTGCCGTTTGGAACGAGATTTTCAAGTGCTTTTAAAGATGTTGCAAAAACATCACTTGGCTCATTTTTATTTATAATTAAAAAATAATAATCCACATCGTTTTGCTTTAAATTTTCACTCAAAGCCTTAAAATATCGCTCCCAAACAACTTCATTTCCAAATGGTGGCAAATCGCCAGTTAAAGCGTAGTAAATGCCTAGTTTGCAGTTTAAATTATCCGCTGTTTGCGTGGTACTAACCTTGATATTTACAGGGTAAAATATGCCACCATCATCAAAACTAAAATCAACCCAATCACGCATATTTGGGCGATTTACACTAAAATTTGCATTGATTAGGTTAAAAATTTCATCTTCGTTAAATGCTGAATTTATCCTGCCATCACGTGAATTTGCTGATAAATTTAGACTTTGATTTCTTAAAAATTCAACGATGTTATATAATTTTTCAGGTATCATTTTTTATCCTTTTTTATCATATCAAGCTCCTCCGCTAAAAATTTCCCCGTATAACTGCCTGTTTTTTTGTGATTTTTAGCTACATCTTTAACCGAGCCCCGTGCGATGACTAGCCCACCACCAGCACCTCCTTCTGGCCCCATGTCGATGATATAGTCGCAGTTTTTAATCACATCAAGGTTATGCTCGATCACAAAAACCGAATTTCCAAGCTCAACCAAATGATGAAGCACACGAGTTAGCCTATCGACATCGGCAAAGTGAAGTCCAGTTGTCGGCTCATCAAGCACATATAGCGTATTTCCAGTATCACTCCTGCTAAGCTCCTTAGCAAGCTTCACGCGCTGTGCCTCCCCACCACTTAGCGTCGTGGCATTTTGCCCTAGCGTTACATAACCAAGCCCCACATCTTGCAATGTTGTAAGCTTTTGATTTATCTTTGGCACAGCTTTAAAAAACTCCACCGCCTCATCGATACTCATATTTAGCACATCGGCGATACTTTTGCCCTTGTATAAAATTTCAAGCGTTTGCTCGTTATATCTCGTGCCATGACACGCGTCGCAAATGACCATTACATCGGGCAAAAAGTGCATCTCGATCTTTATCTCGCCCTCGCCTTGGCACTTTTCGCAGCGACCACCTTTGACATTAAAGCTAAAACGCCCTATTTTATAGCCCCTTAGCTTAGCCTCCTTGGTCTGGGCAAATAAATTTCTAATCTCATCCATCACGCCAGTATATGTGGCTGGGTTACTTCGTGGAGTGCGTCCGATAGGGCTTTGATCAAGATAGATGACTTTATCAAGGTTTTCAAGTCCAGCCAGTCTCACCCCTGCTACTTTTTTGACCTTTCTGGCTCTATTTAGCTGCTCTTGTGCCTCTGGCAGTAGCGTTTGAAGCACGAGTGAGCTTTTGCCAGAGCCGCTTACGCCAGTGATGCCGACTAGGTTTTTAAGCGGAAATTTCACGCTTAAATTTTTTATATTATTGATATTTACATTTGAGATTTCTAGCCACTTTTCTTGTGGGCGATTTTGCTGATAGTTTATCGTTCTTGTGCCGTTTAGATACTCGGCTGTCTGTGTTTTGCTTCTTAGCAGATCTGTTACACCTCCAGCAAATACTATTTCTCCGCCAAATTTCCCAGCCCCAGGTCCTATATCCACGACAAAATCCGCCTGCTCTATCGTCTTTTTATCGTGTTCGACTACGATTACAGAGTTGCCTTTTTGCTGTAAATTTCTAAGCGTTTTTATAAGTTTTAGCGTATCTCTTTCATGAAGTCCGATACTAGGCTCATCTAGCACATACATGACCCCGCTTAGCCCGCTTCCTATCTGGCTTGCGATACGGATACGCTGAGCCTCTCCGCCACTTATCGTGTGTGCGTCACGACCCAGCGAAAGATAGCCAAGCCCCACATCATATAAGAAGAAAAGTCGCTCGTTTATCTCTTTTAAGATGGGCGAGGCGATGAGCTTATCTTGCTCGCTTAAATAGGCGAAATTTTTAGCCTCACTAAAAAATTTCGTTACATTTTCGATACTCATATCTAAAATCTCTCCTATGCCAAGCCCTGCGACTTTTACTGCCAAAGACTGCGGTTTTAGGCGGTGTCCACCACAGTCTGAGCATTTTTTTTCAGTCATATACTCATCAAAATCCCTATAATCTTTTAAAAGTCCGTGAGAAATTTTTATCACTCCCTCAAAGACACGCTCAAGCTTGTGCCTTTTCCAAAAAAACGCCACAGGCTTTACATTGCCATACATCACAAGGCGCCTTTCATCGTCATCTAGCTCATAAAACGGCTTTTTGATATCTATGCCATTTTGCTCACAAAACGCAAGGATAAATTTATAATAATAGCTCATATTATAGCCATAAAGTAGCTTTACTGCGCCATTTTCTATGCTTTTTTCCTCGTCTATAACCTTGCTCGTATCAAGGCTGTAACGAATTCCAAGCCCATCACAGCTCTCGCACGCACCCTTTGGGCTGTTAAAGCTAAATGAAAGCGGCTCAAGCGGCGTGAATGAAATTTTACAGTCAAAACACGCCAAATGCTCGCTGTAATGGATAAATTTCTCCGCCACTCCAAGCTCATCAGCGTTTAAAATTTCAACCTCCACCTCGCCGTAGCTCTCTTTTAGTGCCTTTTCGACATCTTGGGCTAAGCGTGCCTTGTTTTCGGCATTTACGACAAGTCTATCGATGACTACTTTTATCGTGTGTTTTTTGGTCTTTGCTAGCTCTATCTCCTCATCAAGTCGCACCATCACGCCATCGATTTGAGCTCTGACATAGCCTTTTTGGCGCAAATTTTCTATCAGATCCGCCCAAGTGCCCTTTTTCTCGCGAACGAGCGGTGCATAAAGCACGAGCTTTGCCTCATCTGGAAGCTTTGAAATTTCATTTATTATATCTTGTGCGGACATCTTCGAGATAGGCTTACCGCATTTGTGGCAGTGCTGGGTGCCGACACGAGCGTATAAAAGCCTTAGATAGTCATAAATTTCAGTGATCGTGCCAACCGTTGAGCGTGGGTTTTTAGAAGTCGTTTTTTGATCTATGGCGATGGCTGGAGTAAGCCCTTCAATCTTATCGACATCTGGCTTGCCAACTCGGTCTAAAAACTGCCTTGCGTAGCTAGAAAGGCTCTCCATATACCGCCTCTGCCCTTCGGCGTAAAGCGTGTCAAATGCTAACGTGCTTTTGCCACTTCCGCTAAGTCCTGTAAAGACTACAAGCTTATTTTTTGGGATTTGTAAGTTGATATTTTTTAGATTGTGTTCTTTTGCACCTGTTATTTTTATGCTCTCATTCATATATTCACCTATTAAAATTTTAAATCTGTGATTATATCAAGTTAGTTTAAATTTAACAGCGTTTTGATAAATTAATTTAAAGGCGGAAGTTTTTCCGCCATTTTTATTTTAAGTCAAATACTATATTTTTACCATTTTGATACGATAGTATTTGAAAATTACCATCTTTTAAAATAATGGCACGTGCGTTTGTTATCTCGCTTGGATAGCTTATAGTTTCAATAATGCTTTCATTTTTTATGTCTATTAAAACAATCACATTGTAGTTTTTGCTAATAGCATACAAAACACCATCTTTCTCGCTCATTGCCGTAACGTATAACTCACCTAAATTTCTATTATCTTTAAGCAGGGCTTTTGGAGTAAATTCAGCCGAAAGCACTCTATCTGCTGTTGAAATTTTTGATATTACAAAGCTTTTTTTATCTTTGTTGTTTGGCACGGTGGCTGTATATAGATATTTCTCGTCTGTGGCTACACTCATAATATGATGAAATTTAGCTCTAATTGTATCTACTCTACCGCGACCAAGACCTTTGCCTTGACCTTCAAATTTATCAGCACCTCTTAAAAAGTCAGCATATTGCAAAGCCTCGTCGGCACTATCATTTTTGCCAAATCTTAAATAGCTCTTGTTTGATCCTATTAGTATAAATTTATCGTTCATAAACGGCACAACGCCAACTATTGGATCAATTGTCGCTGAAAAATATGGATCAATCTCAAAATCGCTAGTTTGGTTTAAATTTTCATCCATGAAAAACACTTCCCATTTTGAACTTGCAACGTATTCGTTATTTATTAAATTTAACGAATTTAATGGCTTTGTGATACCTAGCTCTTTTGTGCTTAAAATTTCAAGTGTTTTATCGATATTTAGCGGTGCATTGTTACTATCATTGTCAAATTTTACGCCTAGTTTGTCACTAGCTGGTGCAAAGGCATAGTCTGGATTTCTAACATCTCTTTTGCCCAAAAAAGATATTGTTTTAAAGTGTTTTTTGTATCCGCTATCATCCCATATGATGTATTTTTTGTCTAAAGTAAATCTAACAGGATCACCTTGTCCATAATACGGCGGTATGCCAGTGCTTACAAATGCCTGAAACACATTTGAAGCTATAATTAAAGCAACCGCTATAAAGGCAAATTTTGCACCAGTGTTAAGTTTTCTAAATTTATCCCCATTCATCTCTGCTTCAAAACTTGAAAATTTTGGCAAAAAGAAAAATATCACACCCAAAAGTAGCACAACCGCCCAAAATACAATCTCAGCCCAAAAATATGTATGTATGCCAAAGACAGCTAGACCAAATCCTTGATCTAGGTCTCTTCCAGCATGATTTCCAAAATGTGCTAGTGATTGCCACAATCCAAATGCAGTCATTACAAGCAATGTGCCGATATATCTTGCTTTAAGTCCGTATCTAACGATAAAAAGAGCCATAACGCCTATAAATATCATAGCCTCTCTTTGTCCCCAACAAAGTGTGCAAGGACTATCTTTTAACACATATCCGAAGTAGAAATTTGCTATGCCAACTGGAAGCAAGATGATTAAAAATCCAGCCAAACACATAAGCGTATAAAAAAGCTTTGCTTTATTTATTTCGTTCATTTTAGCCTCCTATAAATTCATATGACTTAGTATATTGCTTGATTTTGCACCAATATACATCACTATCATAAATAGCCACGAGGCAACCACTAAAGTAAAAGCAAGTTTTTCACGCTCTGGTTTTACGATTAGTATTATAACCGAGACTAAAACCAATAAAAGTTGTAAAAACTCCATTTTTCCTCCTAAATTTTTTAATGTTTATTAAACATAAGAATTATATTATTTAAATACTTAAATTTTTTTGATAATGAGATTTAAAAGCAAAATAAAATTTTAAAATACAAAACCAAATTCAATTGCAAATTTTTACAAATAGCATCAAAAATACACGAAATTTTATAAATTTTTCTATTTTTCATTTACTTTCAGTTTCGTTTTTTTTTTGTAAAATGCAAACAACCATTTTAAAAATGGGAATTTTAAAAAAAGGAGCTTTAATGCTTTTAAAGAAATTTTCTATCGTTGCCGCAGTGGCATTAGTTGGCGTAAGCCTAAACGCAGCTGATTTAAAAGGTGAAGTCAGTCTATTTGGTGGTATCGCAAATACTAAAAATATAGCAAACAAAAATGAGAGCAAAAACGCTGGCACATTTGAGCTTGGCTATAAAACTTATCAAGCAAATGGCTTTGTGCTTGATTTAAATTTCAACCGCCAAGATAATAGTGGCATGAAATTTTGGGACATCGAGTTTTTGGCTGGTTGGCAATTTGGCGATACAGCTGATAGTTTAGGTGCATTGCGTATTATACCAGCTGGTATAGGATTTAGACACTATAGTTTTTATAGAATTTATGGTATATCTGGCACAAATGATGTTTCTAAAAGCTTTAGTTCATACTATTATAAAGGTGGTATAGAGTATCAAAAAGACAAACTTTTACTAGATGGACTTACTCTGACAGCAGGAGTGTATTATGAAAGTGCGCTTTATTCTGGAACTTGGAGCAAAGGTAGCAATGGTAGTCGCTACTGGGGTAACGGATACGGATACGGACTAAAATATAAGCCAAGCGGTATAGAAGCAGTGGTTGGAGTGGATTATTATTTTACGGATAACTTTGCGGTTGGTGCAAAAGTTGGCTATTCAAAAATTAGCGACGAACTGCTTACCAATGGTACAAAACTTTATGTAAATGATGGATTAAAAGCAACATTTGGCATAAAGTACAAATTCTAACAAAAGGTAAAAAATGAAAATTTGCAGTGCGATATTTGTTGCAATTTTTGGTATATTTTTTGTAGGTTGTGCAACTGTTGGAATGCCAAACGAGAGCAAAGAAAATGATGCGATAGCAAAACAGTTTGCTAAGCCAACAGATCAAAAGGCAAATTTATACCTTTATCGACCAAGCTCATGGGGAGCGAATGCAAAAATAGACTTAGATGTCAATGGCAAACGCATAGGCTCACTAACTGGAAGTGAATTTGTGCTATTAAAAGGGCTAAAACCAGGTCAAACTGGAATCATGGGCTCAACTAACTTGCAAGGAACTGGAGAAAACTGTCTAGTTGAGATTGATTTAAAAGCAAATGAAAACAACTATGTTTTGGTTCAGATACAAAGCGGTTGGTGGAGTCATGGATGTGAATTAAGCGTGACACAAGATGAAGTAAAAGCACAAAAAGATATCAAAAAAAGCGATCTTGTAAAAAGTTTTTATAAGGAATAATAATGAAAAACATTCTTTTAGTTTTTATTATAATGCTTGTTTTTACTGGATGTTTTAGCCAAATAACTCCAGAGCAACGCATAGCAAACTCAAGCTATCCAGAGCTTACAAGGCATATATTGGACGCGAATTTAAGCAACATAAGCAGGATTGAGGATGAGCGTATCGTGTTTGAATAGTATATGTCTGGTAAATTTGGAAGTGTTTCACACACATTAAACGAGGCAAGAAACGAATATCTAAGACGATACGATTCGTCACGTGATGCAATAGCAAATGCATTTATCGCAAATGCAAAAACCCAAAAACATATCGTAAGAATGTATAAAGCAAATGTAAATGCCGCTCTTACGCATAATTTGCCACTAACTTGGGAGCTGAAAAACAATCCATATTCAAACAATCTTGATAATGCCTTTATTGAGTTTAATGAAAATGATAGGATAATCGCTGTGCTAGCTCGTGCACACTGGCATGGCACAACCATAGGCGTAAATGATTACCTTGTAAGCATTATCGCCTTTGGTTCAAACGCTAGGTATGTTGAAAGTCACATCTCAAATAATACCTTACAAAATGGATTTATCGCAGAGTTTAGATAAATTAAAAATAAGACAACAAAATAAATTTTATCTTGTTGTCTTTATTATATAAAATTTCACTCTGATTTTACACTTTTAACTTGCAATCTCTAAACCTAAAACAAACTAAAAAATATCTCGTAGCGTTACAAAACAAAATAAGCTCATGCATTGTTTTGTTTGCAAATTTATAAAATGGGTTTAAAAAGCAAAAGCCTATATAAAAATAAATTGTTTGTTTGGCTAAAAATTATCGTATCAAATCGTTGCAAAATCACGCCCTGTTGTTAGCAAAAACAACTAAATAAATAAGACTTTTGCAAAGTCGCTAAAGTGTAAATTTTAAAACTGCAAATAGAAGTAAAATTTACTAAAAACTACAAACAATAAGACAAAATCGTAGCTAAAACATGATTTTTAGGATAGCTTTATTTTCAAATCACAAAATTAAAATTTGCCCACTCTAAAACTATTATTTACAAGTACTTTTGTTTAAAATAAACTATATATAATAATCTGGTTCTAAAATTTGCCCACCTACACGCACAACACGTGCAGGTATGCCAACTACAGTTGATTGCTCTGGCACATCTTTTATAACGACTGAGTTTGCTCCGACTTTAGAATTTTCACCAATCGTTATAGCACCAAGCACTTTAGCACCAGCAGATATAACAACGCCATTTTTAAGAGTTGGATGCCTTTTACCACGCTCTTTGCCAGTCCCTCCAAGCGTAACTTGATGATAAAGCATGACATCATCACCTATCTCAGCCGTTTCTCCTATAACTACACCCATGCCATGATCTATAAAAAATCTTTTGCCTATCTTTGCACCAGGATGTATCTCAATGCCTGTAAAAAAACGCGAAATTTGAGAGATAAAGCGAGCTATAAAAAAATGCCCACTATTATAAAGCGAGTGAGATAGCCTATGAAAAAGAACAGCATGTATGCCTGGCGTATTTATTAAAATCGCCAAAAAGCAACAACTCCCAACGGACGGATCTTTTTGTCTGACTACGGCAACTAGCTCCTTTATCTCATTTATCATATTTTATACTCCATATAGCTCCGTGCTTAAATATCTCTCGCCGTTATCTGGTGCGACAAATAGCACTTTTTTGCCTTCGCCTAGACGCTTTGCAGCACGTCTAGCAGCAACAAGTGCGGCACCACCACTTATACCAAGTAATAACCCTTGTGTTTTTGCAATCTCTCTAGCAGCATTAAAGGCATCATCATTGCTTACTTTTTCTATCTCATCTACCATATCGACATTCATTGTATCTGGCACAAACCCAGCACCTATGCCTTGAATTTTATGTGGAGATGGACTACCACCACTTAATACAGGCGATGCCTCAGGCTCTACAGCAATAAATTTCGTATCATATCCATTTGCTTTTAAAGCTTTTGCCACACCACTTATCGTGCCACCAGTGCCAACACCAGCTACAAAAGCATCAAGCGTATCAAAATCAGCCATAATCTCCTTAGCTGTGTGTAGCTCATGTGCTTGTGGATTGTATTTGTTTTCAAACTGACTTAGCATAACGTGATTTTTATTTGCTTGAATTATCTCATTTGCTTTTGCTATTGCACCTTTCATACCCTTTGCCGCTTCTGTAAGCACAAGCTTTGCACCATAAGCAACCATAATTTTTCTACGCTCTATACTCATGCTTTCTGGCATACACAAAACTACTTTTAAGCCAAGCGAAGCAGCTATCATTGATATACCAACGCCAGTATTACCACTTGTTGGCTCCACTATGGTGTCACCTTGCTTTAAACTACCATCAGCCAACATTTGTGTTATCATATTTAACGCAATTCTATCTTTTACTGAGCCACCTGGGTTAAAAAACTCTACTTTGGCGTATATATCAGCCTCGCCAGCCTCACTTTTTAGCTTTACTACTGGTGTATTGCCTACTGTTTTGGTGATATTTTCATATATCATCTTAACTCCTTAAATTTTATTTTTGCGTAAATATAGCGTAAATTTTATAATAAATATTTAATCACAAAGAGCCAAAAGTAGCCTATTGCCACTCTCATTTATCATCTTGCCTTTACTATATTTTTTAGCAAATGCCATTATTGTAGCATGAAAAATTTTAAATACGTGGGCATTATCATCAAGTAAATATTTTGTCTTAATTTTGTCAAAATCAAGACAACTAAGCCACTCTTTTGCTTCGTCATAGCCTTCAAACTCATAACCAAAAACTCTTAAAATCCTAATAGCATACGCATCAACAACCATCTCATCTCTATCACAGGCATAACAAAGTATAGCATCACATGTCTCAGCCCCAACGCCTTTAATACTAAGCAGCCACTCTCTACTTACATTTTGTTTAAAATTTTCAAAATCATAAAATTCTTTTTTAATAGCCTTAGCCAAACCGCTTAATCGCTTAGCCTTTGTGTTATAAAATCCGCTTGGCTTAATCATCAAGGCAAGTTCGTTTATTTGCATATTAGCTATACTATCTAGGTTTATAGCATCTATTTTACGTAAATTTTCAAGTGCTTTTTCGACATTTTTCCACGTTGTATTTTGAACCAAAATAGCCCCTATTACAACCTCAAAGCTACCTTCACCAGGCCATTTTAATGCATTTAGATCACTTTTAAACTCATCAAACAAAGCACAAAAAAGTCTAGTTTGCATTACGCCTAATCCTGCCTTTATAGCTTAGATAAAACTGTTTAGCCGTTCTGCCACTGCGACTAGCACGCAAAGTCGCATAAGATTTTGCCATATCATAAAGTTCTTTTTTGTCTATATTTTCATCCTTAAAATAGTAATCCACTATCTTTAAATACTCATCAAAATTTCCCTGATAAAAAGATATCCAAAGACCAAAACGATCAGAAAGCGATATTTTTTCTTGGACAGCATCTGCGTAGTGTATCTCGCCGTTAAGTACTGACACATCATCATTATCATGTTTATATTCGCTTACTAAATGGCGACGATTTGATGTAGCATAAATTAGCATATTTTTTGGCGGTTTTGCAATGCTTCCTTGCATCAACGGTTTTAAGTATTTATAGTCTCTTGAGCCATTTTCGAAGCTTAAATCATCACAATATATAATAAACTTAAATTTACAATCCCTTAACTCATCAATTATTAAAGGCAAATACTTTAAATCATCGTAGAAAATTTCAATCAATCTTAGATTATCAGCGTGAAATTTTGTAAATACGGCTTTGACTAAACTTGATTTTCCACACCCCATTTCGCCCCATAAAAGCACATGATTTGCCTCTTTGTCTTGAATAAAATCTTTAGTGTTTTTAATAAGTTCTGACTTTTGAAAATCAAGTCCAACTAAGTCATTTATATCGACAAAATCGATATCCTTAACGCTAATTAAACCCTTGTCGGCACGAAAAATAGCAGCATACTCTCTAGTCCAATCTATCATTTTGTCCCCCATAGAATTAAACTTAATGTATTTTACTAATTTTTATCTTTAACCTTGCTTCTAAGATAAACTAAAATTTCAGCCAAAATATCATCATCGTCCATACTTCTTGATTTTAATCTAATTTTATCATCATTTTTATCTGTTAAAACGATATTCATACCAGCATTTGAAATTGCCTTATAACCACACTTAGAGCATAAAATTTTAATCACTATTAAATCCAAAAACTGCTTTGTATAGATATCAAGTTTGCCAAATCTATCCTCGATTTCGCTTGAAATTTCATATACTTTATTAATATCATCGCATTTACTTAAACGCCTATAAAGCTCAAGCCTTAGCCTGTCCTCGCGTATTAAGTGTGCATTTAAGTAGGCATTTACACTAAGTTTTAGCTCAACCTTACTATCTCTTGGCTCATTTTGATTTAAAATTTTATTTATTTCATCTTCTAGCATCTTTAAATAAAGCGAATATCCAATAGCTTCAATATGACCACTTTGTGCCTCGCCAACAATATTGCCACCGCCACGTATTTCCAAATCATGATATGCCAAAACAGCACCACTACCAAGACTTGAATTGCTCTGTAATGCATTCAATCGTTTCAATGCATCTTCGCTTATATTGCTTTTATCATCTATTAAAAAATAGCAATAAGCCTGCTTGTCACCCCTGCCGACTCTGCCACGCAACTGATGCAAATCAGCCATGCCAAATTTATTTGCGTTTTCTACAATTATCGTATTTGTATTTGGTAAGTGTATTCCGCTTTCAACTATTGAAGTACAAAGCAATACGTCATACTCGCCATTTTCAAACCTAATCATCTCCTCTTCGGTTGTTTTAGCTGGTATTTTTGAGTGCAGTGTTAGAATTCTTAAACTTGGCAATAGCTTTTTTAAAAAATTCTCAGTTTGAGGCATATCGGCTATATGGTTGTGTATGTAAAATATCTGACCAGCTCTTCTAATTTCACGTAAAATTGCCTCTTTAATAAGCTTGTCATCAAATTCTTTCACGCTAGTTCTAACATCAAGCCTTGAACTTGGTGGTGTTTTTAGGCTAGAATATGATTTTATCTTTGAAAGTGCCATATTTAAGCTTCTAGGAATTGGTGTAGCAGACATGCTTAAAACATGCGATGTCGATGATATTTCTTTTAACTGCTCCTTTTGTTTAACGCCAAATTTATGCTCTTCATCTACAACTATAAGCCCGATATTAGATGCTTTTAAATTTAACAGTGCATGAGTTCCCACGCAAACCACAGCCTTGCCATCATCTAACGCTTTTTTAAGCGATGCTTTTTCTTTAGTGCTTGTAAATCTATCTAGTCTATAAACATCTATATTAAATGAACTAAATCTATCTTTTAAGCTTTTATAGTGCTGGGCTGACAACAACGTAGTTGGCACAAAAAATAGTGCCTGATATCCTGATTTAACACAAGCGAAAATGGCATTCATAGCAACTTCTGTCTTGCCAAAGCCAACATCTCCACTTAGCAGCCTATCCATAACCATGCCACTTTTTAAATCTGTAAAAATTTCGTCTATCGCTGTTTGCTGATCGATTGTGTAGCTAAATCCAGCACTATTTAAAAACCTAAGATATTCATACTCGTCTTTGCTTAAAATTATGCCCTTTATCAACTCGCGCTTAGCAGCAATAGCGATAATCTTTGAAGCAATTATAAATAATTTTTCACGAACTTTTTCTTTAAGTTTTGCAAAACTTGCCTTACCAAGCCTATCAAGCACTGCTGTAGAACCATTGCTAGCGATATACCTATCAATCATATTTAAATTTTCAACAGGCAATAACAATCTATCATTATTTTGATAGTTTATGACAACAAACTCTCTAGTAGCACCAAGCACACTAATTGTCTCAAGCCCAACAAACTGACCTATACCGTATTCTTCATGCACAACATAATCATTTGGTTTTAGCTCATCAATAACCAAAGATGTGCGACTTATTCGCTTTTTCTTTTCTAATTTATTAAGTGAAACAATAATGTGATTATTTGAAGTTATATTTAAAATAAATGGACTTTGTGTAAAAATAATATTATCGCCAGTTATATTTAATGACCTAAAAAGACTCTCATTTCTAGCTAAAATTTCTATTTTTTTTCGTGAGTTTAACATGACAAAATCAGGGTTTAGGCTTACTTGTAAATCGCTATAAATACTAGCTTCGCTTAATATGCCAAAGCCTTTAAATTTATCACTTTGAATCTCATAAGCATCAAAATCTATCTTTTTTAAAAGCTTAGCTTTATAAATACTTAGATAATCATCAAAATCATCAATCGCCCAAAATCCAAGTGAATTTATGTCGCGTATTATTGCATCTGAGTTAAAATTTTGTATATTTTTATTTACTTTTTCATACTCGGTTGCGGTTAAACTTGCTATTTTTGGCATTATACACACATTTTCAAGTTCGTCTTTTTTGCTTAGTTGGGTTGATGTATCATAATAGCGTATGCTCTCAACTTCTGTATCAAAAAATAATATTCTAACTGGTTGTTCAAAGCCAACGCCAAAGATATCAACAATATCTGCTCTAATGCTAAACTCGCCCTCGCTCTCAACAATATCAACACACTCATAACCAAATCTCATAAAGGTTTGGGCTAAATTTTTTAAATCTAAATTATCGCCAAAATTTATTATAAAATTTTCAAGGTGTTTTTTTGTTGGCAATTTATGAAGCAACGTGTGAAAAGGCGATATTAATAGCTTTTTACCATCAAATTTATGATATTTATTTAGCTGCTTACTAAGCTCAAATAACTCAGTGCTAAATGAGCGTAAATCATCACCATATCTAGCTCTAAAATCGGGCAAAACAAAGCACTCAACTCCAGCAAAACCGGCAGCATGGGAAGCTAAAACAGCCTCTTTATCATCTTCAGTGATTAAAATTTCTGTGTCAAAATTGCCACTAAAGTGCTCAAAAACTTTAGCTTGCAATTTTATAAGCCCTTAAAAACGCCTCAACAAGATAAAATGATCCAAAGACTAAAAATATATCATCAGCATTTAAAACATCAAAATTTTTAAAGCTTTCATGCTCGATATTAAGCTCGTTTAATGCGTTTTTTAAACCATCTTTAGCCAATGCTCTATTGATGCTATCATAATCATAAATCAAAACTTTTTTTGTTATTGGTTTTAAAATTTCAAGCGTTTTTTTATAATCCTTATTGGCAAATGAGTTAAAAATAAGAGTTATTTTTTGGTTTTTAAAATTTTGCAAAATAGCCATTGCTGCAGCCTCATTATGTCCAACATCAACGTATAAATTATGAGCTATTTTTTCACATCTGGCACGTAAATCAAGTGGTTTTAATCCAACAATATGTAACTTGCCAACAGCAGTCCTAGCCGCACCACAAGCTAATAAAAAGTTGTTTGCCAAAAACTCAGGCATATTTTGAGACTTTATATACTCTATCGCCTCTTCTCTTTCTTCATCACTAATTTTTTCACTACCAAATCTCAGCCTTACATTTCGCTTAGTCGCTATATCTAAAGCTATTTTTATACACTCTGGATTCATCTCGTTGCTTATTAAAGCCAGTGTATCGCTTTGCATAGATTTAAATTTCGTCTTTGAAATCTCAACTAAATCTTTCCCTAAAACATCAGTATGATCTATGCTAATAGGCGTAAAAATGCTAAAAAGTTTATCAAAAACATTTGTTGCATCATACTCTCCACCCATGCCAGTCTCACAAACAAAAAAATCACACTCGCTAAAAAGCACAGCAGATAAAAGCGTAGCATATTCAAAATAGCTAGTTTTAATTTTAAACTCATCATCTAAAAATTCTTGAAGTTTTTCGTGTGCGTTATTTAATTTTTCATCACTTACATTCTCGCCATTTAGCCAAAATCTCTCATTAAATGAAAAAATATGCGGACTTGTATAGTGTCCAACTGATTTGCCACTTAAGCTTAAAATTTGAGCCAAAAATCGTCCAGTTGAGCCCTTGCCGTTTGTTCCAACTATATGCATGACTTTAAACGGTCTTAATTTATCCTTTATACTAGCCCAAGCACGAGGCATCCTTGTGTAATCAATCTCTTTATAAAACATTGGCTTTGTAGCCAGAAAATCATTTAGTTTCATTATTTTTCTATCACCTGTGGCATTACTTGATTTCTGCCACCATTTTTAGCGGCATATAGCATTTTATCGGCACTTTCAAGCGTTAAGTTATCATTTATATTTAAGCTTCTTGTAGCAACACCTGAGCTTATGGTTACATTTATTCTTTCGCCCTTATACATAAATTTAAAATTTTCAATGATTTTACGTAACTTATCGGCAAATTTCACACCATCATTTAAATTAACGCTAGGAAGCAGTACAACAAATTCTTCTCCGCCATATCGTCCGACAAAATCAACAGCTCTAGAGTATTTTCTAAGTATCATCGCAACCGTTGCAAGTATAGCATCACCAGCATCATGTCCATAATTATCATTTATCTTTTTAAAAAAGTCTATATCCATAAAACATAATGAATAATCAGTTCCATATCGCTTGTATGCCTCTTCAATGCGACGCAACTCCTCCATTAAAGCACGTTTATTTGCAGTCTTTGTCAAAAAGTCCTCTTTACTTTCGGCCTTTGCGGTTGCTAGTTCGTTTTCAAGCGTTGTTATACGATTTTGAAGCTCAGATATAGTTGCTTGTTTATTATCCATTTCTACGCCTAGCTCACGACTTTCAATCTCAAGTGTTGAGGCTATATTAAAAAGCATATTTCGCACTTGTTCAAAACTACTTGCATCAAAACTTATATCTTTTATATCAGCCTTTAACTCATGTGCTTTTTGTGAGCTAATATGAGAGGTTTTAGAAAGATCTGAAATCTTGTCACTTATACTTACAAGCACACCATTTAAGCTTGAAATTTTGCTACCTATTTCATCTCTATCAGCCTCTATCCTGCGTTCAATAAGTTTTTTAATATTTTCTTTAGTGTCATTAGCACTTAGACAAATTGGATTTTGTTTAATTTGATTTGCCATTTGTTCAATATCATCTTCAAGTATAGTTGAGATGGATGGTTGCAACATTGAGACAATTAAATCACTAATTTCACATAGTGGAGAATTTTCGTTTTGAACAGTTAAAAATTTATCCAATTCACTCATCATTGATTGCAAATCATCAAAATTTCTAACCCCATAATATTTTAAAAAGTCCAAATACTCATCATTGTAATTGCTAACTATATCAAACCATTTCTCGCGCATAGCATCTATCTTGGATGCATCAAATTTACGACTAAGTAGCTGCATACTTGCTTCTGCCATTGCCTTAGCTTCCTTATTATGAAGCATCGATATGGCTTGAAGTATGCGTCTAGTAAAGGCATTTAAGGACTTAAACTCTTTTTCATCATCTATGCTTGAGTTTTGATTTTGCTGAGCACTTCTATTTATTCTAGCCGTTAAAAACGCAACAAACTCATCAACCGTATTAATATTAACAGTTGATGCTTGAGACTTATAATCACCACTTAATCTTGAGATGTATTTTTCAATTTTACGTTTCTCTTCTGTAGTAAAACCATACTTACTTGAAATTTCATTATACACCTCTGTGTAGTTTTCAGGCGTTAGCATAAGTTGCCTTACTTTTATCTCGCTTAATGCTTCTTTAATGATTTGTGCCACACTAATTGCTGCCATATTTATATCCTTTTAATGCCAGTCTTGAAATATATTCATCAAAAGCCTCTTTTGATGCCTCTTTTATCGCTTCGTATCTTTCTGCATCACTTATAACAGAATCAGCATATCTAGTGCTGCGAACACGTCTAGCTATGCTAAAATCATACTCTCCACTTGTTGTTATGTTTTCGGTTTTGCCATCTTTAAATTTTGTCTTAAACTCCAACCTCAATATAGCACGATATGCCGATATATAGCCATACTCATCATAGACCGTTGCTTGATAATCAAGCGATTTTGTAGATACGCTTATAAAGGTATTAGCATTTTGTTTATCGCTTAAAATTTTATTTAGTCTGCTTACTATGCCTTCACGCACAGCATCTTTTATAAAAACACTATTTTTAGGCTCACTTTTATCTATGATTACATCCACATAAATCCTATCATCTAGCACACTATCTGCTATTTTTGATATAGGCTTATATCCACATCCTATCACAAATATAGTAAAAATAAATCCTAAAACAAATCTCACAATCTATCCTTTTATGACTAAATTTACAAGTTTGCCTTTTACGTAAATTTCTTTTATTATCTCTTTGCCTTCTATCCATTTTGCCACTTTTTGTTTAGCTACCGACAAAATTTCCATCTCAACCATATCACTTGCCACTTCAAGCTCGGCACGTTTTTTGCCATTTACCGTAATAGCCAAAGTCATGCTATCTTGGACAAAAACCTCACTTTTAAGTGAAATTTCGCCAAAATTTTTCCTACCAAAAAGCTTCTCACTAAGCTCACATGCAATGTGTGGCACGATAGGTTCAAGCAAGTTTAATATAATATAAAAACCCTCTGCATCCACATCATCATTTTGCTGTGCATTTAGGGCATTTAAAGCCTCCATGCAAGCAGCAATTAGCGTATTAAAAGCAAATGTTTCATTAAACACATCATGCGATTTTTTAAGGGCTTCATATACTTTTAGCCTTGCATATTTTTCATCTTTGCTTAAACTATCATGATTAATATCTGGAATTTTATCCATCTTTTTGATGCTTTTTGATTTATCCCAAAGCCTATTTAAAAATCTAAATGCACCCTCAACTGCACTATCGTTCCACTCTAACTCTTTTTGTGGCGGAGCAGCAAATAATATAAAAAGTCTTGCTGTATCTGCACCGTATTTTTTAATAATATCATCCGGATCTACGACGTTTCCTTTGCTTTTACTCATTTTTTTGCCGTCTTTTAAGACCATGCCCTGAGTTAGCAAATTAGAAAAAGGCTCACTATCTCTTAAATACCCCATATCTCTAAGTGCTTTTTGGAAAAATCTAGCATAAAGTAGGTGCAATATGGCATGCTCTATTCCACCAATGTATTGATCAACACTCATCCAATAATCAACACTTTGTCTATCAAAGGCTACATCATTCCAAGTCTTATCATCACTTGCGTATCTTGCAAAATACCATGAACTTTGAAAAAATGTATCCATAGTATCTGTCTCACGCACAGCATCACAGCCGCAACATGGGCATTTCGTATGTTTCCATGTAGGATGCTTATCTAAAGGATTGCCTTCGCCAGTTATTTCAACATCATCAGGAAGTGCGACTGGTAAATTTTCCAATTTTTCTGCCACTACACCACATTTAGGACAGTGTATAGTTGGGATAGGTGCACCCCAGTATCGTTGCCTTGATATACCCCAATCACGAAGCTTATAGTTTGTAACTCTTTTGCCTAAAGTTTTATCTTCAAAATACCTTATAATGCTCTCTTTTGCATCTTCAGTTTTTAAGCCATTAATTAACGGCGAGTTTATAGCTATGCCATATTCGGCATTTGCCTTGCCTTTTTCAAACTCACCACTCTCTGGCTTAACAACATCAATTATATTTAAATTAAACTGCGATGCAAACTCATAATCACGCTGATCATGAGCTGGAACTGCCATAACTGCGCCACTACCATAATCAGCAAGCACAAAATTTGCAACCCAAACTGGAATTTTTTCATTTGTTAAAGGATGGATTACATAAATATCTAAACTAACGCCATCCTTTGCACTTGCTTGACGCTCTCTTGGGCTTTGATTTAAAATTTCTTTAATCTTTGCTTTTTTACTATCACTTAAATGACTGCCCTTAAGTAGTGCTTTTACTATTTCATGCTCTGGTGCAAGTGCTGTATAACTCATGCCATATATAGTATCTGGACGTGTTGTAAATACACTAAATCCATCAAAATTTTTACCCAAAATTTCAATACTTTGACTATCCAAAAATAACTTAAACTCAAGACCATAACTCTTGCCTATCCAGTTTTCTTGCATAGTTAAAACTTGCGACGGCCATTTGTCTTTTAGCGTTTGCAAATCATTTAAAAGCTCATCCGCATAATCTGTGATTTTTAAATAATATCCTGGTAGTTCACGCTGAACTACGGCATTACCGCATCTCCAGCAACACCCTTCTTCTACTTGCTCGTTTGCTAAAACTGTTTGATCATGCTCGCACCAATTTACGATTGCACTCTTGCGATAAACCAGTCCTTTTTCATACATTTTTATAAAAAAACTCTGCTCCCATTTTGTATAAAGTGGATCAGAAGTGGCTAACTCACGGTTTTTAGAAAATGATAAACCTAAAGTAGCAAGCTCTTTTTTCATATAATCAATATTTTCATAAGTCCAAATTTTTGGATGAATTTTATGCTGTATTGCTGCATTTTCAGCCGGCATACCAAAACTATCAAAGCCTATTGGATGAAGGACATTGTAACCCTTTTTGCGATAAAATCTAGCTAATGCATCACCTATAGTATAGTTTCTAACATGCCCCATATGAATCCTTCCGCTTGGATATGGAAACATGCTTAGGATATATTTTTTCGGTAGAGTATAGTCATTTTTTGGTTCAAACTCGCCACTTTTTTGCCATAAATCTTGCCATTTTTTCTCTATATTTAGTGCTTCGTATTTACTAACTTCAGCCATTTTTTCTCCTAAAATTCTTCCTGTGTTTTGCTTGATTCGATTAATACTAGTGCCAATGAAAAGATGTTTGCTATAACCGCACCAATAACAAGTGAATAAACAAACGTATCATTAGTACTAGTTTGCAATATAACAAATGCAGGTATTAAATGCAAATCAGCCACCAATGAACTAGCAAAAAGCTCTGCCGCTAAAACATTTCTAATGCCAATTTTAAGCAACGTAGATACTAAATTTATACTAGCAGCAACAAAAAGTGCGATTTCATTTTTATCATACAAAAAACCAGCTGCAGTCGTCAAACTCATCAACGCAAAAAATACATATATAACCTTACCCCAATTCATGTCTATCTCCCCTTTATACTACACCTTTTTCAAACATTGCTCTAGTGCGTTCTTTTTCTTTTTTGAGTTTTAGTTTTTCAGCCATTTTTGCCCTATAATCATTTACGCTAAATTTTAGCCAAACCAAAAATGGAGCTGCTGTATAAACAGAGCTAAACGTGCCTACTAACACACCAACCATCAATACAAAACTAAAGCCATTTATCATCTCTCCGCCAAACATATATAGTATAAAAACAACCATAAATGTCGTGCCAGAAGTCAGTATCGTCCTAGACATTGTAGCAGAAACAGACTCATTTATAATATCATTTATATTATCTTTGCGGCTAGTGCCAATACTCTCTCTAATCCTATCAAATATAATAATCGTATCATTTAATGAGTATCCAAGCACAGTAAGAATGGCGGCAAGTGTATCAAGATTAACATCAATAGCAAAAAGGCTAATCGCACCCATTGTGATAACGACATCATGTATCTCAGTTATAACTGCCGCAAGTGCAAATCTCCATTCAAATCTGAGTGCAATATAAATAAGAACCGCTCCAAATGAAATAAGTATTGCCATTAATGCCTTGCTTCGCAATTCATCACCAACCTTTGGACCGACAATATCAACACGTCTTATTTCTAATTTTCCAGTATCTTTTAATAGTTCGCCTACGCTCTCACCTATATCTAGTCCAACATCAGAACTAGAACCAGAAAAGCGTATTACCACCTCATACTCTGAACCAAATTCTGTTACAGAGGCATTTTTAAACGTTTCATTTGCACTAAGTGCGGCTCTTATACTGTTTAAATTTGGTACTTGTTCGTATTTTATTTGTATAAGTGTTCCACCTGAGAAATCTATGCCGTAATTTAAACCCTTTGTTGCTAGTAAAAAAATAGAACTAATAAATAATATAGCAGAGAGTATCACAGCTGGAAATTTCAGTCTCATAAAATCATAAACTCGTGCTTTTGTAAAAATTTGCATGTTTGCCCCTAATCTCTTTTGTAGCCAAACCAAAATCCAGTTTTGCCACTTCTTTCAATTTTTTCCATAAAATAATCAAAAAATCCATGTGTGCCAAGTATAGCAGTTAGCATTGATACTAAAATTCCTATACTCATAGTCACAGCAAAACCCTTAACAGGACCAGTGCCATATGCATATAAAGCTATAACTGTAATTAGCGTAGTAATATTTGCATCAACAATCGCTGACATAGCATTTTCATAGCCTTTTTGCACACTTTGACGCAAACTAGCACCATCTCGCAAAAGCTCTCTAATGCGCTCATTTATAACAACATTCGCATCGACTGCCATACCAATAGTAAGAACTATACCAGCCATGCCAGGAAGCGTTAGCGTCGCACCAAATAGTGCCATAATTGCAACTAAAATTATAACATTTGCTATTAAAGCGACGTTTGCAAACACGCCAGAAATACCATAATAAAGCAGCATAAAAACAACTATCATAGCAGCCGCAAAAGCAAGTGCATTCATGGATTTTTCAATGCTTTCAGCACCAAGCGAAGGTCCAATGCTACGCTTTTCTAGCATCTTTACAGGAGCCAATAACGCACCACTTCTTAAAGCTATTGCTACATCGTGGGCCTCTTGCACACTAAATCCACCGCTTATCTGTCCACTTCCGCCACCTATTCGTTCATTTATCACAGGTGCTGAATAAACCTTGCCATCCAAAACAATCGCAAGTCTCTTGCCAACATTTGCACCAGTAAAATCTCCAAAAATTCTAGCACCTTCAGAATTTAATGAAAAATTTATAATAGGCTGATTATTTTGTTGCGAAAATGCAACTCTAGCATCAGTAAGCATAGAGCCATCAAGCACAGGTATAGCTTTTAGCATATATTTTATCTCTTCGTTTTTCACATCAGAATAGATGATGTTGCCATAAGCTTGAACTTGGACGTCTGACATAGTATGGGCTTGATCTTGACGCTTGTCATCAACAGCCATAAGCTGCAAATGTGCCGCTTTTGCTATTAGTTCTCTTGCTCGTTGTTCATCTTCTTGTGTTTTTATGCCTGGAAGCTCTACCAAAATTTTATCTTCGCCTTGCTTTGCTACCGTCGGTTCAGCTAGTCCAAACTGATCTAAACGATTTCTTATGGTTTCTACAGCCTGATCTATGGCGTATTGTATTGTTGATTGTTTTTCTTCGTCACTTAGGGTTATATGATAGCTTAAATCTCTTTTGTCAATTACCAAACCTTGAATTTCTGAAAGCATTTTTTCAAGTTTAACACTCTCATCTGGATCTATTAAATTAAACTCTATAACGTCTTGTTTAAATTTTAACTTATCAATTAAGATATCTTCTTTTTTTGTGTAGTAGTTTATACTTGCTGCTATAGATTTTATCTTTGATTCTATTGCAACTTCAGTCTCAACACCAAGCAACATATACAAACCACCTTGTAAATCAAGTCCTAAATTAATTTTTGAACCATTTTGTGTTTGCAAAAATGACGGAGCTGAGAAAAATACACCAAACAAAACAGCTAGTAGCAAAACCACTAGCCTATATGTGACCTTGCCACTTCGCATATTACGCTTCTATTTTTTTAGCGATAAAATCGCGTGAAATTCTAACGATTACATCATCGTTAAGCTTTACTTTGATAAAATCCTCTTCTGGTTTTATTACCTCACAAATTAGCCCGCCATTTGTTATGATTTTATCACCTTTTGCCAAGGCTGCAATCATAGCTTGATGTGCCTTTTGTTGCTTTTGCTGAGGTCTGATAACCAAAAAATAAAATATCGCAAAAAGTACAACTAGAGGTAGTAATGAAGCTAGAAAATTTCCGTCTTGCATGTGTTTTCCTTATTTTTAAAAATTTAAGCTCGTATTTTAACATTAAAATTATAATAAAAGCCTTTGTTGGTGCTTTATGCCTTGCAAATTTTATATATATTTATATTTTTAAAAGCGAAATTTTAAACTTAATCTCTCCTTTTATTACAATTTTTGGACTTTTTACAATCATTTATTTACCACGTTTTGGCTATTTTTGGGCTGGATTTTTTAGTGGAATTTTATGGTTTTATTGGATTAGTTTTAGTTTTTATTATTATGATTTAGCGTTTTTGATGCCTTTTGTAATACTTGGTATCGCATTAGTTTATGCACTCATGTTTTTAGTGGCAAGCATACCAAGCTTTGTATATTTACGTGCAATTATGCTATTTTTAATCAGCTATATTTCACCGTTTGGATTTAATTGGTTTAACCTTGAAGCTACGTTGGTTTTAGGTGTTTTTAGAACCGACGAAATTGGGCTTATTTGTATTTTTGCATCAGCATTTTTACTAGGACTTAAGAAATTTTATAAACTAACAGCCATCATGCCACTTGTATTTGCTATACAAATAAACTCATCAAACACAAATTTTATACCATTTGATTTAGCACTTGCAAACACAGACACAAAACAGATACACAAATGGGACAGGGATTATAAAAATCATTTTATAAACGAAACCTTAGATCTTATAAACAACGCAATAAACAACAAAAAAAGAGCTATTTTGCTTCCAGAAAGTGCATTTCCTACATTTATAGATCACGAAAATGAACTCATGGATGAATTAAAAAATTTATCTCATAAAATCACAATAATTACTGGAGGATTGGCTTACGAAAACAAACAAAGCTTTAACTCAACATATCTGTTTGAAAATGGCGATTTTAAGAGATTTGATAAACACATTTTAGTGCCATTTGGCGAAGAGATACCACTACCAAATTTCATAAAAAAGTGGATAAATAAAGTATTTTTTGATGGTGCAAGCGATTACATGGCAGCTAGCGACATTGGTGAATATGAAATAGATGGCATAAAAATACGCAATGCCATATGTTATGAAGCCACTCACAAATCCATTTATAAAGACAATCCAAAAATAGTTTTTGCTATCACAAATAATGGCTGGTTTAAAATAGGCAACATAATCTCAACGGAACCGATTTTGCAAAGCTTGTTATTAAAACACTATGCTACAAAATTTCATACAACAATATACCATAGCGTAAATGGCTCACAAAGCGAGATAATCACACCAAAGAAAAGCTATTTAAATTTTAAAGAATTTTAGATGCTTTACAAATAGTAACACTAAAAATTCAACCAATGACAATATTTAGAAGTTTAAGCCTATAAAAAGTAGATAAATTGCATCCAAATCATAGTTGGACTATTTGATCCCAATAGTATTTTCTAGTTAATATTATATACTTTTAATCTATATTGTCTAATTTTACACCATGAATATTACTCACTCTCTTGTGTTACACTTGTATGCTTTCGTTGTATATGGTTTGTAAAATTACTTGCGTTCACAAAATAAATAAAGCAAAACAAGTAGTGGTTTTAAATTTCTAACCTATGTTAAAGTAAGTATTTTAGGCACTTTGCAACTCCTTAGTATATAACTATATTGTTTTTAGCTCAAATTTTAGTGTATAACTTCAATAAAAATTTAAGATTTTATACACTTTTTTATTAAATAGATATACATAAGTATAAAAAGATATAAATTCAAAATGTAGGCTATAAGCCCTATTTTAAGGGATTAAATACATAAATATACATTGATTTAAATAGTTTAAGTGGTGTCCCCAACAGGATTCGAACCTGTGGCCTCAAAATTAGGAATTTTGCGCTCTATCCAGCTGAGCTATGAGGACAAAATTTAAGTGCAAAAGTGATTAAATTTAAAAAGCCACCCAATTTCTGGGTGGCAAATTTAGCTTATTAGCCATTTCTTTTCTTGATAATCTCTTCACTAACGTTCTTTGGAACTTCTTCGTAGTGATCAAACTCCATTGAGTATGTAGCACGACCTTGTGTTTGAGAACGAAGATCAGTAGAGTAACCAAACATAGACGCAAGTGGGCAAAATGCTGTAACGATTTTATTACCACTTCTTTCATCCATTGAGCTGATTTGTCCACGACGCTTATTAAGGTCACCAATAACATCTCCCATATATTCCTCTGGAGTTTCAACCTCAACCTTCATCATAGGCTCAAGTATAACGGCACCTGCTTTTTTGGCACCCTCTTTAAAGCCCATTGAAGCAGCTAATTTAAACGCCATCTCAGAACTATCAACTTCGTGGTAGCTTCCATCATATAAAGTAACTTTAACATCTTCAACCGGATAACCAGCAAGGATACCATTTTGAAGTGCTTCTTGGCAGCCTTTTTCAACAGCTGGAATGTATTCACGAGGAACAACTCCACCTTTAATGTCATTAACAAACTCAAATCCACCACCTGGTGCAAGTGGCTCAATGCGTAAGAATACATGACCATACTGACCACGACCACCTGATTGCTTAGCATACTTATACTCTTGTTCAACTGATTTGCGTATAGTTTCACGGTAAGCAACTTGTGGCTGACCAACCTCAGCATCAACTTTGAACTCACGAAGCATACGATCAACAATAATCTCAAGATGAAGCTCACCCATACCAGAAATAATAGTCTGACCACTCTCCTCGTCTGTTCCAACTCTAAAGCTTGGATCTTCTTGTGCTAGTTTTTGTAAAGCAATTGCCATTTTTTCTTGATCAGCTTTAGTTTTTGGCTCAACTGCAACGCTAATAACAGGATCAGGGAAGTCCATTCTCTCAAGTATCACTTGATCTTTTTCACTTGAAAGAGTATCGCCAGTTAAAGTATCTTTAAGACCAACTATAGCACCAATCTCACCAGCATGCAATATTGAAATTTCCTCACGCTTGTTTGAGTGCATTTTTAGCAAACGTCCGATTCTTTCTTTTTTACCTTTTGTTGAGTTGTAAGCATAGCTACCACTCTCTAAGCTACCACGATAAACACGAACGAAAGTCAACTGTCCAACAAATGGATCTGTCATAATTTTAAAAGCAAGACCAGCAAATTCACCATCATCTGTGCTCTCAACATTTACCTCAGTACCATCTTCATACTCGCCTCTAATGGCTGCAACTTCATCAGGTGCCGGAAGATAATCAACTACCGCATCAAGTAGTGGCTGAACACCCTTGTTTTTAAATGAAGTACCACAAACCATAGGTATAATGCTCATAGATAAACAACCAGCTTTAATACCCTTTTTTATTTCATCAATTGTTAGCTCTTCGCCTCCAAAGAATTTTTCCATCAAAGCATCATCTGTTTCAGCAATAGCTTCAATCATTTTAGCTCTATACTCTTCGGCTTTATCTTTTAACTCAGCTGGAATTTCTCTCTCTACAAATGTTGTGGGCTTACTTTCATCTTCCCAAACAAGTGCTTTCATGGTAACTAAATCAACTACACCTTTAAAAGTATCTTCAGCACCAATAGGGATTTGAATAGGCACTGGATTTGCTTTTAATCTATCTTTGATTTGTTGCTCTACATTGTAAAAATTTGCACCAATTCTGTCCATTTTATTTACATAAACCATTCTTGGAACGCGGTACTTATTTGCTTGTCTCCAAACAGTTTCAGATTGAGGCTGAACGCCACCAACTGAACAAAATACAGCAACAGCACCGTCAAGAACACGCATAGAACGCTCAACTTCGATAGTAAAATCAACGTGTCCTGGAGTGTCAATTAGATTAATTTGATGATCTTTCCAAAAACAAGTTGTAGCAGCAGAAGTGATGGTAATGCCACGCTCTTTTTCTTGCTCCATCCAGTCCATAGTAGCAGCACCATCATGCACCTCGCCAATCTTGTGGCTCATACCAGTGAAGAATAAAATTCTTTCACTCGTAGTAGTCTTACCAGCATCAATGTGAGCTGCAATACCAATATTTCTCACCATATGTAGTGGGGTTTTTCTATTTGCCATCTTAGCCCTTTCTTACCAGCGGTAATGTGCAAAGGCTTTGTTAGCTTCTGCCATTTTGTATGTATCTTCTTTCTTCTTAAATGAAGCACCTTTTGAATTTGCAGCATCAAATAGCTCATTTGCTAATCTGTCTATCATGGTTCTTTCGCTTCTTTTTCTAGCAAAAGTTATAATCCAGCGAATAGCAAGTGCTTGTTGGCGTGCTGGGCGGACTTCAACCGGAACTTGATATGTGGCACCACCAACACGACGTGATTTAACTTCAAGAATTGGCTTTACATTTTCAATAGCGTCATTAAATACATCTATGCCTTTTATGTCATTGCCCTTTTTTTCTATCGCCTTGATAGCACCATACATTATCTCTGTAGCAACACTTTTCTTGCCGTCATACATCAATGAATTAATAAATTTAGTTATTACTTTGTTTGCATAAATCGGATCAGGTAAAACTTCCCTTACAGGGGCTTTTCTTCTTCTCATTTTATTTCCTTCAAATTTCTTAGAATTTTACTCAAACACAACCAAACAAGGGCGTGTCTGCGAACCTATTATTTTACTTTTTTGCTTCTTTAGGGCGTTTAGCACCATATTTAGAACGTGAAACTGTTCTTTTTGCGACACCAGCAGTATCTAAAGCACCACGAACAATGTGATATTTAACACCTGGTAAGTCTTTGACCCTACCACCGCGAACTAGCACGATGCTGTGTTCTTGCAGGTTGTGACCTTCACCGCCAATATAACTAATAACTTCAAAGCCACTTGTTAGCCTAACTTTGGCAACTTTTCTCAAAGCAGAGTTTGGTTTTTTAGGAGTTGTTGTATAAACTCTAGTGCAAACTCCTCTTCTTTGAGGACACTCTTTTAACGCAGGGGATTTTGATTTTACAATCACTTTCTTGCGTTCTTTTCTGACCAATTGATTTATGGTTGGCACAGTAATTCCTTTCAACTAAATTTAAAAAAGACCTAATTTTATTTAAAAATAGCTTAATAACTTCTTAGTAAATACACTTTAAGCACCAATATTTTTATTGCTATTTATAGATAATTTACTAATCTAATTTAAAATTTATGAAATTTTGTGTAAAATCTGCGTTTTTATAATTCAAAATTTTATGGTGATAGATGACATTTTTTTCAGCCGAGTTTGCAATCATATTTTTATGTTTTTTTTGTATATATTGGCTGATTAAAAACAGCTTTCGTTTGCAAAATTATTTGATTTTGTTTTTTAATTACTTCTTAATATACACTTTTAGTCCATATTTTACATTCGTCGTGCTGTTTCAAACCTGTTTTGTGTCGTATTTTGGGTTATTTATTCACTACAAAAAATCTATTAACGCCCTATTTTCGGCACTATTTTTCACATTAACATATCTTTGCTTTTTTAAATACTACGATTTTATATATACTGATTTTAAAAATATTTTAGAAATTCTAAACTTTGAAATTCTAGCCAAAAATTTAGACATAGTATTTCCGATAGGCATATCATTTTACACATTTGCATCAATCACTTATTTAGTTAGCATACAAAAAAAAGAGCTTAAACCAGCTAAATTTATTACTTTAGCATGTTATTTATCATTTTTTGCAACACTTTTGGCTGGTCCCATTGCTAGAGCTTCGTTTTTGTTACCACAATTTGAGAAAAAAAGAGTATTTAAAAATGCCGACATTATATATGTTTTATTATTTTTTGGGATTATTAAAAAAATTTTAATCGCAAACTATTTACATGGATATGTTGGAGGAGTATTTAGCGATCCAAACGAGCACAATATGCTAAAAGTAATAACTGCCGTATATCTGTATGGCGTGTGGCTTTATTGTGATTTTAGTGGATATATTGATATTGTAACCGCTCTTGCTCTTGCGATCGGATTTACCTTGCCGATTAATTTTAACATGCCTTATGCTTCACTAAATTTAAAAGAGTTTTGGGCTAAGTGGCATATAAGCTTAAGCACATTTATTAAAGACTACATATATATCCCACTAGGAGGCAATAAAAAGGGCTACTTTTTTACGCAAATTAACGTAATTATCGCTTTTGCACTCTCTGGCATTTGGCATGGGGTTGGTTTAAATTTTCTAATTTGGGGGCTAATGCATGGAGTTGGCATAAACATACTAAACACTATGCAAAAATTTCGCATCAATATCTCATCTAAAATGCCGCATTTGTCGATGTTTATAACATACAGCTTTGTAAGTATCGCGTGGGTGTATTTTGATAGAGATGAGATAAGCGAAGCAAACAATGTAATCTTAAGTATGTTTAATACAACACATCCTATAACAAACCACGACATAATGCTGATTTTTGCACTAATAATTTTGTTTTTTATCTACCCAAAAACAAAAAATATAAAAGAGATTTTAATAAATTTTCTAGCCGTTACCCCAGCCATTTTTAAACCGATAGTTTTTAGTTTTATTTTAGCATTTGTGTTTGCCATCATGCCTGATGGAATTCCTGATTTTATATACTCGAGTTTTTGATGTTTAGATTTATTTTTACTATAATTTTTACGATTATCATCACATCTTACATCATGCAAAAACCACTACAAACGTATTTAGGGCAAAAATATAATGATGACTTTGGACTAACAAAACTCACGCAAAACCCTCTGTTTAAAAAAGGTGATGAGTTCTACTCATATCTTAAGGTTAAATTTAAAAACGAAAATTTAAAACTAAGCGATGAAAATACAACGGAACAAGCGTCTAAGCCTTTACAAGAAATTTCAAATGAAAAAACAGCTGAGATACTAGCAATAAAACTAGATACCAACAAAACAGAACAAAGCACATCTAAAATTTCAACCATACAAATAGATACCAACAATACAAAACAAGATGAAATTTTAGTATCAATACCAGATGAAATCAATCTAAAAATTGGCGATGAAGTGCTATTTATAGGCGATTCAATCATGAGAAATATCGCCATTGCTTCTAAGAAATTCTTAGCAACAAAAGAGATAAAGGCAATTGACATTAGCAAACATAGCACAGGACTAATCAATAAAAATTACTACGACTGGAAAAGTGCAAGCAATGAAGCACTAAGGAGCAATAAGAATATAAAACTAATGGTTGTTTTGTTTGGTGCAAACGATACATGGGGTAGAACAATAGATGGAAAATATCGAGATTTTAATACAACAAAATGGACCGCACTCTATCAAAAACGCATACAAGAGATATATGACGTAGCAAAAAATAATAAAACAGATGTTTTGTGGCTTGGTGTTCCATGTATGAAAAAAAGCGATTTTGATGATAAAATGGCTACTTTAAATATTATCTTTGAAAATTCAGCAAAACTACACAATAAAAATTACATCAACACAAAAGAGATAATTTGCCCACAACAAACCTACGCCACACACATCACAAATGACAATAATAAAAGCATAAAAGTGCGTGAAGGCGATGGCATACATCTTAATTATGAAGGCGGTAAGGCTGTGGCTAAAAAAATATTAAGCAAGATAAGAATAGATGAAAACTCTACAAAATAGTATATTTTTTGCACTCATTTTAATGCTTTTTTATGGTTGTAATATCTTGCCATATCCAAAACAAAATCAAACATTTTCAGCCATATTTTTAGGTGATTCTCACATAGCTACTGACGATATGGCAAGTGGTTTTAAAAACGAACTTTTTGACAAAATCAACTCACCTGGCTTTGCCACCGCCCTACTTCCAAAATACCATCTAAATAGCGAAATTTCATATCAAAATAATGGATTTGAGATACTTAATTCACAAAACAATAATAATGCGAAAAAATATGGCTTTTGCGGCGTAAATGCACTCGCAAAAGATTCTGGGGCAAGTATAGAACTAGACGCTAAAAATTTCAACACTTTGTTTAATTTTCAAATCTCATTTATTGGAGATATAAGCATTATAGATGACACCAAAAAAAGCTATAAAATTTCAAATAACACACAAAATTTTAAATCTGAAAGCTTAAAGCTAAAATTTCCTATAAAAATCATAGCAAACAAAAAAAATACAACAATTTCAAACTACAAAATCACGACAAATACCCCAATATACGTAAGCTCATGCGGAATAAATGGTGCTAGTTCAGGGCTTTATAAAAAATGGCAAATCAATAAAAATGATCTAAACTACGATTTAGTGGTAATCGCATATGGCACAAATGACGCTTTTAATGACAATCTTGACGAAGCTAAATTTTATCAAAATTTAAAAGAGCTAATAACAATAATAAAATCAGCAAATAAAAATGCTAAAATTTTACTTCTTTCTCCGCCACCAACACCAAAGCCAAAATTTACAAATGTAAAAAACATGATAAAAAAATTAGCCAAAGACGAAAAAACACTATTTTATGATATAGAAGATTTCATAAATAAAACAGGCTCAAAAACTAAATGGATAGAACAAGGCTTGTCGCAAAAAGATATACATCTAACAAGGCAGGGCTATAAAAAAGTAGGCGAAAATATAGCAAAAACTTTAAAAAATAAAATTTTAAAATAATCCGCCAAAGCCATAGCCTAGACGGACTTAAACTAACAATTATAAATCTTTTTATGTTTGGTTATTGCTTCAGATATAGCACTTTTAACATCGGCTTCATTTTCAATAAATTTATCGTGAGTATTAGCTAAAATGCTATCCATATTTTTCTCAACATAGCTTGTATCAAAAAATCCACGCCTAAACTCACGCGATTTACTAATGGCTAATAAAAATGGAATGATTGTCTGAACACCCTCAATTGTAAATTCCTTCAAGGCTCGTTCTAATTTATTAACAAGCAAATCATAATCTGTTGCTTTTACCATGAGCTTTGCAATCAAAGAGTCGTAAAATGGTGGTATCTCATAGTCTTTATAGGCGTGACTATCCACTCTAACAGATGGTCCAAGTGCAGGATAATAGCCTGTGATTTTACCAGGCGCAGGTATAAAATTTTGCCTAACATTTTCAGCCGTAATTCTTGCTTCTATCGCGTATCCTTGCGGTCTTATGTCGCTTTGTTTTAACTCTAAAATTTCACCAGCAGCCATTCTGATTTGACGCACAACCAAATCAACACCAGTTATCTCCTCTGTAACCCCATGCTCAACTTGTATGCGAGTATTCATCTCCATAAAATAAAAATGATTATCATCATCTAACAAAAACTCGATCGTTCCAACATTTGAATATCCAACAGCCTTTGCTGCCGCAACAGCCGTAACACCCATCACCTTACGCAAAGCCTCGCTTATAGAAGGACAAGGTGCTATCTCTATAATTTTTTGATGGCGTCGCTGGATAGAACAATCACGCTCGCAAAGATGTATGATGTTTCCATAATTATCGCCTAGTATTTGAAACTCAATGTGTCTAGGATTGACAACGAGTTTTTCCATAAAAACTTCATCATTGTTAAAATATGCTTTTGCTTCACGCTTACAAGAGTTGTATGCGTCTTCAAGCTCATCTTCATGATAGACCTTGCGTATGCCACGTCCACCACCTCCACCACTTGCCTTTAATATAACTGGATAGCCGATACGAGCGGCATGTTCTTTTATTTTTTCAATAGTTTCATCATTTAACTTTTCGGTACCAGGAACTATTGGCACACCATTTCTTTTCATAAGATATCTAGCGATATTTTTATCACCCATTTTGCGTATTACATCAGATTTTGGACCAATAAATATCAATCCGCTATCTTCAACCAACTTTGCAAATTCATAATTTTCACTCAAAAAACCATATCCAGGATGTATGGCATCTGCTCCACAATCAAGTGCGATTTTTACTATATTTTTAGCATCAAGATAGCCTTTTATAGGATCAGTCCCTAACATATGTGCTTCATCAGCAACCTTGACATGCAAACACTCCTTATCAGGCAAAGTATATATAGCAACACTTTGTATATGCAAATCCCTACAAGCCCTAACCACTCTAACCGCTATCTCTCCACGATTTGCGATTAAAATTTTACGTATCATCCCTGCCCCTTTTTAAGGTTATTTTTGTATCAGCAAATAGTTTTTTTGAAGAATTTTCATAACTTTACAAACTCTCTCATCACTCATGTCTAGTTCATGCCCAGCATCTATTTTAAGTGCTATTTGTATCTCGTCTTTGCTTAGCTGTATTTTTTGATTTAATTCATTTGCCATTAAAATAGCTGGGTTGTCATTTTCGTAAAAGTATTTTAAATACTCTTTGATTTTTGGTTTAAGTTTTACATTTTTGATTTTTACATCTTTTAGCTCATATGTTGTTAGCCCAACATTTAAATCAAGCATAAGTTCTAAAAATGCAAATAGAGCTTTTTGCAAATCATACTCTTTAAAATCCATTATATTTTGTGATTCTGGATATTTGCTATAAATTTTCTCATATATATCATAATACTCAGGATTTAACTCGCGATCTTTGATATAAAATTTATTGTTTTGTTTTTTTATGTCCGCTATAAAATTTAATTTAGCAAATTCATTTACGCTTATATCTATATCAAAATCCTCAACGCCTTCAAGAATATCTTTGTGCATGATTAGACTTTTTCTAAAAGAACGATTTAACATAAAATCAAGCATTTGCTCTTTATCAACTCGTTTTTTATAGTTCTTATTTAAATGGGCATCAAAGCGATATACTCCTATTTGACTTTTAAAAATGTCATCTAAACTACTATCAAGAAGATAGCAAAGCCCAACTTTGTCAATTTTGTTAATAAAATCCTTAAAATAAATAGGATCATTGTGTGTTTCTAAAAACTCATGCTGGATATAGTAGTCGTTTTTGTTGTCTTTGGTGATATTTTGTAAAAAATTTAATTGTGTTAAAAGTAGCTTTTGCGTATCTCTTAGCGTTGGATCTAGCTTATCTTGCAAATTTGTTTTTAAGTAATCTTGCAAAAACTTCAATTCATCTTTTGCTTTTTGCAAACGAATACCTGGCGCTTTCTCGTCTTTACTTGTAAATAGCATATACTCCCTAAGCAAAGAAAAGATACTCCATCCAGGCATTACATTATATGATACATAAGCTATTCCATTTGGATTTAAAACAGCCTTAATGAGTGCCAAAATACTATTTTTAACATTATCTCTAACCCAGCTATAAAGTCCGTGTGCGATAATATAATCAAATTTGCCAAGCATTTTGATATCATCAGAATTTAACGAAAGTATATCTTTTTCAAGTAGTTTAAAATTAGTAAGTCCTATATTTTTTGCTATCTCGTTGCCGCCATTTACCTGCACACCAGATATATCTATCCCGACAACATCAGCATCTGGATAATGTAAAGCAAATGGCATTATGTTGCCACCATAAGCACAACCAAGCTCTAAAATTCTCGCATTTTTCAAAGGTGCTGGATTTAGATTTAAAAGTTCGCCTATAGCATTTAATCTAATTGGCGAACTATCTGTAAATGCTGCAGAAAAATACGGTGCTTCGTTATAATACTCTCGTTCTTCAAACATCTTAAGCCTTTTTGTTTTTGTTATTTTAGCGAAATTTTAAGTATTTAACGGCATATAATTATCTTTTTTTTAAAACATACAAAAACTCATTTACATACGTGTTGCGTCCGCTAAGATTGCGACCACCGCGAAACGTATTATACCGCTGTTTTAAAACATTTAAATTTCCAAATTTGCTTAAATTTGATATAAAACTCTCTTCGCTTATAAAGCCTTCTGAATTAAATGAGATAAGCACAAAACGTGCTTTTAAATCATGAATTAATTCAAAAAATGCATTTTTTGCCTCTTTTTTTTGGTTATACACAGAACGATTCCAGTCTTTTGATATGCCAGACACCTTTGAAATTTCACTTGGACGTTCATTTTTGGCTATTAAATTTAGCATAAAATAATTTGAACCATAAGGATGCTGATTATATGGTGGATCAAGATAGACCAAATCCATAAAATCAAGCCTTTTTACAAGGGCATTTGCATCATCTTGATATATCTCGTAAGGCACAGTGTAGTTTGAAAAAACAGGAGATTTTAACGTAATATCTGCTGTAATGCGAGTAAGTGCGTTTTTTGCCTCTCCACCAAACTGACCTATGCCTTGTTTGTTTTTATAAAAGCCTTTAAAAACACCACTTGTATTTGTCTTACTACTAGCTTCATATAAAAGTGGTGCTAAAAAAAACTTTTGCATATCATGCGAAAGAGTATCAATAAAATCTCTAGCAGTATCTATAAACATAGCATTTTTACGCGTATAAAAAACACGCTCATCTTGCATGATGCAATCATCATCTTTAGGTGCGTAAAGCTCAGTTATAAAGCCTTGTTTTAAATTTTCATTTATGTGTCTTGCGTATCTCTTGGCTAAAATTTTTAAGCTTTTTTTTAACTCATCATCAGAATTGGCCAAATAGCACTCATTTATTACCTTTGAATAAAATTCTAAATCATTTGCAATCAAAAAACTTGAGTGTTGCTTTAAAAACCTAGCAACTACACCAGAGCCACTAAACAGATCAACTGTGTTTAATCTATCCTTTTTAAGCTCATCTTTTGCCTGAAGCACACCCTTGTTTATTAATCCTAAAAGTGTGCGCTTATTGCCAAGATATGTTAAAATTTGCTCTTTTAAATATGCTCTATTTTCAGCCATTTTTCTTTGCAAATTCTCTCATAAAATCAGCTAAATTTTCAACATCTTCTAAACTTACAGCATTATAAATTGAAGCCCTAATCCCACCAAGAAGCCTATGCCCCTTTAAACCTATCATATTGTTTTTAGCCGCTTCATCAACAAAGCTCTGTTCTAGCTTAGAATTTACGATATTAAAACTAACATTCATGAGCGAACGATGATTAGTTTGTGCATGTCCTTTATAAAAACCTTGTGAGTTATCTATAATATCGTAAAGCAAATTTGCTTTTTTTATATTTAGCTGATTTATCTTATCTAATCCACCATTATCAAGTAGCCACTGCATATTTAAATCAAGCAAATAAATTGCAAAAGTCGGAGGTGTATTATATAGGCTTTTGTTTTGTGCATGAGTTTTATAGCGTAAAAATGTCGGAACCCTATCATCCATAACACGCTCAATTAATTCTTTTTTAATTATCACAATTGTCACACCACTTGGACCTGCATTTTTTTGTGCCCCACCATATAAAAGTGCGATATTTGAAAAATCAAGTGGTTTTGAGAAAAAATCACTACTTGCATCTATAACAAGCGGAGATTTTGTCTTAGGCAAAATTTTGTATTGTGTGCCGTATATTGTGTTATTTGAGCATATGTAGGCATAATCTGCCGTATCGCTAAAATTTACATCAGGGATATGTGTAAAATTTTCATCTTCACTTGTTGATACTACACGAACATCTACGCCTATTTGCTTAGCTTCTTTTATAGCTTTTTTGCTCCAAACACCAGTATTTACATACTCAGCCACTCCGCCTTGATATAGATTGTAAGGTATCATTGCAAACTGCAAATGAGCCCCACCCTGTAAAAATAAAATCTCATAACTATCATCAATGCCGTAAAGTTTTCGTATCTTATCCATCGCACCAAAATGTATCTCTTCATATGTTTTTGAGCGATGACTAATCTCCATTATCGAATAGCCCTCATTTTTATAATTTACAAACTCTTCTTGTGCCTTTTTAAGCACCTGAATTGGCAAACCAGTAGGTCCTGCACTAAAATTTATCTTTCTCATAAAAATGCCTTTAAATTTTTGATAGATTATACATTGTTTTTTATTAGAATTTTATTTATATTGCAGTGCATATTCTACGGCTTCAAAGGTATTTTTAAAAATTTTATCATTTACTTTGGATAGCTTAGCTTCATCATTGTATCCACATAGCACAGAGAGCGGAATAACATTTGCATTAATAGCCGACAAAACATCAAGAGTAGTGTCACCTATCATAAAAGTATTGGCTCTTGAGATTTTATTGTCTTTATTTAGATTGCGAAGTGCTAAATTTATAGGCTCAGCATGTGGTTTTGGATTTATAACATCATGTCTTCCAACCAATGTTTTAAAGTATTTTAAAATCCCTAAATGCTCCAAAAGATCTGGCAAAACTTTTGAGCCTTTTGTAGTAACTACTCCCAAATCAGCAAATTCGTTTGCCTTTATTATGGCTTCTTTTGCATATTTTAAAAGCGTAGTGTGCTTTAGATAAATAGTATGATAAAAATCCCTATAAGCATTAAAATAACTATCAATCATGTGACTTTCTACACCAATTTTTAAAAATATATCTTCTAAAGTATAACCAATCAACGGCTTGATATATTCGTGATTTACTGGGGGTTTGTTATGAAATTTAAATGCGTAATCAAAGCTTTGCAATATAGCTACACTAGCATCTATAATCGTTCCATCAAGATCAAAAAGAATAGTTTTTTTCAAAATTTAACCAAGAAAGAGTAATTGCAAAGCAAAAGCCCTGCAATTACTAGTAAAAAATTACTTACTAAAAGTTGCTTCAACGCGTCTATTAAGAGCACGACCTTCTTTAGTTTTGTTATCAGCTACCGGTCTTAATTCACCGTAACCAACTGTGCTAATTTTATCAGCATCAACACCATAGCCTTTTAGTGTCTCAGCAACAGCGTTAGCTCTTTTTTCAGATAGTTTTTGATTATAAGCTTCTTTGCCTACACTATCAGTGTGACCAGCTAGAACCACTCTATAATCTGGGTTTTCAGACATAAAGTCAGCTACTTTTTTGATTTCTTTAGCATAAGCATCACTAACTTTGTAGCTATCAAATGCAAAATTTACACCCAAATCTCTAAGAACAATAACTTTTTCACATCCATGCTCATCAACAACCACACCAGCTGGAGTATTTGGACATCTATCTAACTCATTTACAACACCATCATTATCATCATCTAGTGAAACCGGTGCTTCTGCTACAGCTGGAGCAGCTACAACTACTGGAGCTACATTTTTAGCACCAAGACCTATACCAAAGCCTAGTGTATAAAAGAAGTTGTGATCTGCGTGTTCAAATTTAATAGCGTCTCTTGCTTCTAATTTAAGAGCAAAATTCTCAGCTACTTGATATCTTAAGCCAAGACCATACTGACCAAAACCACCATCTTCATTTGCAACAAAAGTTGAACTTAAGTCTTCATAACCAACACCAACTAAACCATATAGTCCAAGATTATCAGTAAAATCAAAAATGTTTTTAACAGCATCGATATGGTATCTTAAAGCACGACCATTTCTTGTTGTTCCATCAACTGTTTCTCTTGCTTTGCGAACATAATCAACGCCTAGTTGAATTTGATCTATAAATACACCTTCAAGATTTTTAGCAACATTTAAACCTAGATTTAGCTGATCTCTATTAAAATCCAAGTTACCTTCAGTTCTAACTCCACCAATTGTCGGAGTAACCTCATAGTTGTATGCTGCATCTACAGCAAATAGTGAGCTAGCTGCCACCAAAGCAATAGCAATCTTTTTCATTGCGAATCCTTTCTTTTTTAATTTTTTGTAAAAACAAGTTACAATTATAACAAAATAATAGTAAATATAAATTAAATTTTTTAAACTTTATACTATTGTAATTTTCGATTTTTTACGCTCAACTACGCTACCAACTACGCTACTAAACTCATATCCAACGTCTTTTAAGCGATATACTGCACGCTGCACATCACTTTCACAAATTGCAAACAAAAGCCCACCTGATGTTTGTGCATCATAAAGCAAGATATCCGCATCACCATTAACATCATTGCTTGTGTATTCTTTGTTTTTATAAGTTCCACCAGGAATAATTGACATACTTGATAATCTTTTTGCCACTTGATTTACCGGCACATCATTAGCATATATTTCAAAAGATATGTCACATCTACTCATCTCGCTAAGATGCCCCAAAAATCCAAATCCAGTTATATCAGTGCAAGCATTCACTTGTATATCACTCATGGCATCAACAGCATAAAAATTTAACTGAGACATTATATCCACAGCCTGTTTTATCTCGCTTAATTCAAGCATATCAGACTTAATTGCCGTGCTTAATACACCTGTGCCAAGTGGCTTAGTTAACACCAACACATCGCCAACTTTTGCGGTATTATTTGCCCAAAATTTATTAGGATTAACCACCCCTGTTACACTTAGCCCATAATACATCTCAGGCGATTTTATGCTATGACCTCCAGTTATCATACCACCACACTCAATTACTTTGCTAAGCCCACCCTGCATTATCTCGTCTAAAATTTCACTATCAAAATTACAGCTATCAAAGCCAACTATATTTAGTGCATTTATTACTTTAGCACCCATTGCAAAAACATCACTAAGTGAATTTGCAGCTGCAATTTGCCCATAAATATACGGATCATCAACAACTGGCGTGATAAAATCAAGCGTCTGAACCAACGCTATTGTTTCATTTATCTTAAACACACTTGCATCTTCATTATTGTTAGTGCCAGTTAGTAAATTTTCATGATTTATTTTAAGCAAACTAAGTGTTTTGTTTAAACCACACGGGTCTAGCTTAGCCGCTCAACCAGCTGATTTTACATATTTGGTAAGATTTTTATTATTGTATATCATGATTTTCTCGCTGATTGTTTGATTTTAAAGACCTTTTTGCTTTATATCTAACTTAATTGCTTCGTTATCCATTATGCCAATTTGGCTATTTTGTATATCCATGGCGATCTGTTTGGCTTCGTACAAAGAGTGCATTTTATACGAACCACACTGATACTTATTTAACTCTGGTATATCAGCTTCACTTTTGACATTTAATATGTCTGTCATCGAAGCCATCCATGCATCACGCACACGTTCTGGCTCAGGTGTGCCTATTAAACTCATATAAAAGCCAGTTCTACAGCCCATCGGTGAAATATCAATAATCTCAACTCCAAAGCCATTTAAATGATCTCTCATAAAACCAGCAAATAAATGCTCTAAAGTGTGTGTGCCTTTTTCTGGCATCATCGATACATTTGGTCTATAAAACCTTAAATCAAATACACTTATATCATCACCCTTTGGTGTTTTCATGACTTTTGCAAGTCTCACAGCTGGTGCTGGCATAATAGTATGATCTACGCAAAAACTATCAAGTAGTGGCATATCTGTCCTTTAAATTTTTTAAAATTATACATATTTTTATATAAATAAAGGCTTTTAATACATGTTAAATAAATTTACTTTTCTAGCACTCTATCCGTTTGACCGTCTAAAAACAGCTCTTTAAAGCGCTTATTAGCATAGTCTTCAATATCTCGTTGAAGTTGTTTGTATGCATTTATTAGTTCATATGCTTTTGGTTTTAATGTCGTGCCTGACGCCTCTCCGCTACCTTGCTTTGACATAGTTAGCTCTTCGCCCATATTTTTGCTAAGAATTTGCAAATGACTCCAACATTTTTTATAATTCATTCCTAAAATTTCAGCCGCTTTTGAAATAGAGCCAGTCTGAGCTATCACTTCAAGGACCTCAGTTTTTCCCTTGCCAAATAGCAAATCTCCATCGTTATTTTCAATCCATGTTTTTGTTTTTACAATCATCTTTTTCCCTTTTTTCTCTTTAAAGCAACCAAGTTGGCAAAATTTCACATCTATACTATAATCCCTTAGTGTCGAACGCACCTGCTTTAAACCTATGCCATCGTTAGCTATATCTCTTGCATCCTTGCAACTTATTCTGCCTTTTTCATCTAATTTTTGTTTTAATGTTTTGCTTGTAACAAAATTGCCAAAACCAATGGGTAACTTGCCAAATTGCCCCAACTCACAAGCATCAATTTTGACTTTTAATTCATTTGCCACATCACCAACCAAGCCTATATCTACGCCTAATTTTTTAGCGATTTTAAACGCAACTCCACAATCTAAACGCCCTTTATTATTCTTAAATTTCAAAATATTTTGTGCTATGATTTCACGCATATATACGCTCCGCACCACTATATACGTTTAAATTTTCACCTCTAGCAAATCCGCAAAGTGTAAGATTAAATTTTCTTGCAATCAACACACCCAAACTAGTCGGTGCTGTGCGTGATACTAAAAGCGGGATAGAGTTCATCACGGCTTTTACGACCATTTCAGAGCTAAGCCTACCGCTAACCATCAAAAATCCGCTATTTAAATCAGCACCACCAAGCACAGCTTTGCCAATAGCTTTATCTATAGTGTTATGCTGAGCTATATCTTCGCCAATATAAAATTTATCACCTATAAAAAGCTTTGCCGTATGAACACAACCTGTTTTTTCATACAAATCACACTGAGTATAAAACTCACTCATCTGCTTTGAAATCTCTCGTCTTTGAAATTTCATATCACTTTGTATCTTTTTTGCATCTAGGCTTTGCAAGTCTATATTTGCTGTAACACTTCTGCCACATCCACTTATAATAATACCTTCAGAGTTTAGATTATTAAGTGCTTTTTGGTTTGCCTTTGCAATTATTTTTACGCTTAGAGTTTTTTCATCAAACAAAGCATCTAATATATCTTTTGGATTTGTTATAATATTTTCGCTTAATAAATAACCTATTGCAAGCTCAGTCAAATCTGTAGGAGTTGCCATCATGGCACCTATTTTGACATCGTTTAGTAAAATTTCAAGCTTTATCTCTCTTACTAAAATATCATCTATAGCAAAATTTTCGTCTGCTTTATATTTTGTAATTTGAGTAGTAAAAATTGGTTGCATTTTTTTGCCCTAAAAATTGGGCTTTGAAATCAAAGCCCTTTAAATTTTATAGTTTTGGATATACTTTTTCGTATTCTGATACGCCAATTTCATTCTTAGAAACTAGCTCATTATACCAATGATGATGCAGTATATATACCTCTTCTTCTTCTTTATAGCCATGCACCATAGACCATATTGCACCGTGAATTGCAATGGCTGCCATATAAATATGCACCAAAAAAAATACTGCACAAAGTATGCCTAAAACATTATGAATAAGTGCTGAAAGACGAAGTAGATCAATCTGAGAAATCCCAAACCAAGTTGCCACAGCAGGTTCTTTAAAATCTAAAAAATACATGGCAGCACCGGTAGCTATCATCACTATACCGCCTGGTATAGCTATCCAATACCACGCCTTTTGACCGGCATTAAATTTACCAGCTGGAACAGGGCGTTTCTTTTTTGAAAGATATCCGCCAACTATAAGCATCCATTTTATGTCATAAACAGCCGGCAACATTCTTTTTGTCCATGCAAAAAGCATTGGTAAAACCGAAATGGCAAACAAAATAGTAGCTATACCGTGAGAATCTTTGGCTAAACGAACAAATGAACCCCCACCAAATGTCGCTCCCCACATCATAATGATACCTGTTGGAACTAATATCATCCAAGATACTGCAGCAAGTCCGTGAGACAAACGCTCAACTATATTAAAAGCATATACCTTTTTGCCATCATGGCTAAAATGCTTTGGTCCAATAGCCAAAAAATGAAGCGTAAATGCTATAATTACTGCTATAACTGCACCCAAAACACAATATGCAAAGACGTCATTGCCCTGCAAATACGTCCATAACTCACCCAAGCCACCCTCGTATCCAGCTATGTTTTCTATCCTGTCTTTTGCCCATACATTACTATCAAATTGTGGCTTTCCATCTGGCAAATGAAGTCCATAAGCACTCAAAAAACTTAAAAATATTAGCATCGCTCTCATAATCTATCCTTTTTATAGTATGCTATCTTCCATGTTGGTGTATCTTTTAAATTTTTAACACCATAGCCTCTAGCATTGACCCTATTTTGATAAATTTCTTCGATGATATCACTTTCGCCAACTAACAATGCCTTTGTAGAACACATCGCAGCACATACAGGCACTTTGCCTTCAGCTATACGATTTTGCCCATATGTTTCAAACTCGTCGTGAGAATTTGTATCTATATTCACGCCACCAGCACACATTGTGCATTTATCCATACTGCCCTTAACACCAAAAGCCGTATCACGCGGAAATTGCGGAGCACCAAAAGGACAAGCATATAAGCAATATCCACAGCCTATACACATGTCTTTATCATGAAGCACAACTCCATCAGCACGGATATTAAAACAATCCACCGGACAAACCAACGCACACGGAGCATCTTCACAGTGCATACATGCAATTGATGTTGAAATTTCCTTGCCAATTTGTCCTTCATTTAAAGTAATAACACGGCGACGGCGTATGCCAATAGGTAGTTCATGAGCCTCGTCACAAGCTACTGCACAACCGTTGCAATCAATACACCTATCATCATCGCAATAAAATTTTAATCTCGTTATAGTTTCTTTCATGATTATGCCTTTTCAATCCTACACAAACCGCCCTTAGTTTCAGGTATTTGTGTAACTATATCATAGCCGTAGTTTGTAACTGTATTTGCACTCTCACCTATTGCATAAGGCTTGGTTCCTTCTGGGAAATTTCCGCTCATATCCACGCCCTGCATAACTCCCGTAAAGTGAAATGGTAAAAATATCATATCAGGCTGAACAGATGGCACTATACGAGCTTTTACCTTTATTTTTGTGCCTTCCGGCGAGTGTATCCATATCATATCGCCATCATTTAACAAGTGCTGTTTGGCTAACTCTGGATGAATATCAGCAAACATCTCAGGTGTCAATCTGGCCAAATACTTACTAGCACGCGTTTCCATACCAGCACCACTCATATTTACCAAACGTGCTGTTACTAAATTTATAGGGAATTCTTTTGAGAAATTTTTACTTAGTTGCAAGCTCTTATACTGAGTATGCACCCTATAATGATTTGGCTTATCTTCAAAGCTTGGATATTTTTCAACCAAATCCTGACGTGGCGAATGAATAGGCTCTCTGTGAAGCGGAATTTGATCTACAAACGTCCAAACAACCGCTCTAGCTCTTGCATTTCCATACGGAGCAATGCCTTTTTGCATACATTTTTCAGCGATTATGCCACTATCGTCTGTAGCCCAAGATGCACCCATTTTCTCGCGCTCTTCATCTGTTAGAGTGATTCCTAAAACCGCTTCAATATTAGCTTTTGTTATCTCTGGATAGCCATCATTTATCGCCCCATCAACTGGTGCACTACCTTTGGCTGCTAATTGACTAACACCATTATGCTCTAAACCAAAACGATTTCTAAAACCCATACCGCCACGCACAACAGGTGTGTCTATGTCATACAATATAGGACTTCCTGGATGATTTTGGGTCCAGCAAGGCCAAGGCAATCCATAATATTCACCCTCAACTGGCGTTCCAGGCTTACCAAGCAGTGTTTTTTCATCAAATTTATCCCAATGTTCTTGATGACGCTTTAATCGCTCTGGCGTCCAGCCTGTTAGACCGATTGATTTTACTATACTTGCTATCTCACGAGTAGCGGCTTCTGGCCACTCTATATTGCCGTTTTCATCACGTATTGTGCGAGTTAGTTCATCGTAAAAACCAAGTCTTTTGGCAAGTTCAAATAAAATTTCATGATCTGGCTTGCTTTCATACATTGCATTTGAAATTTTACTTCTCCATTGTCCGCTTCTGTTTGTAGCCACAACGGTTCCACTATTTTCAAACTGTGAGGTTGCTGGTAGCAAATAAACGTTATCTTTTTTATTTGTAATAATTCCAGCTTCATTTACAAAAGGATCAGCCAGAACAAGCAATTCAAGTGCATCTAAACCCTCTTGAACTTTAACTTGTTGTGCTGTTGAAGTTATACCATTGCCAATTACAAAAAGTGCCTTTAGACTATCTCCAGCATTTTCTATAGCGTCATTGCCATCTTTACCATTTAGCGAACCAGCCCACCAACGAGCAAGTGTAAATCCTGGCTTAAACATCCACTCAGGCTTTACAAAATTTCCTTGCAACCACTCATAATCAACCTTCCACATCTTAGCAAAATACTTCCATGTGGTTTCGTTTTTAGCGTAGTATCCTGGCAAACTATCTGGTGCATTTGCCATATCGCTAGCACCTTGGACATTATCATGCCCACGAAGGATATTGCATCCTCCGCCACTTTTGCCCATGTTGCCAGTTACGAGCTGTAAAATTGAAGCAATACGTGTATTTGAGCTACCTATTGTGTGCTGAGTAAGCCCCATAGCCCATACAACACAGCCTGGTTTATTTGTGGCAAAAACTTTTGTAATTTCATAAAGCAAATCCTCGCTCACTCCGCATACATCAGCCACTACTTCTGGCGTCCATTTTGATGCTTCTTTACGAATTTCATCCATGCCATAAACGCGATCATTTATAAATTTCGTGTCTTCCCAACCATTTTCAAATATAATATTCATCATACCATACATGAATGGTATATCTGTGCCTGGTCTAATAGATGCGTAATAATCAGCCTTTGCTGCGGTTCTAGTATAGCGTGGATCTACAACGATTAATTTTGCACCGTTGTTCTCTTTTGCTTTTAAAAAATGCCTAAAACCAACAGGGTGATTTACTGCTGGGCTTGCCCCAATTATAAAAATAGACTTTGAGTTTTGGATATCTCCAAGATGGTTTGTCATAGCACCATAACCCCATGTATTCGCCACACCGGCGACTGTTGCACTATGTCAAATTCTAGCTTGATGATCTAAGTTGTTTGTCCCAAACATCGCAGCAAATTTACTAATATAGTAACTTTGCTCATTGCTGTCTTTGGCAGAGCCTAGAAACATTACTTGTTCTGGATTTTTGTCTCTATATTTTTTAAGCTGTGTTGCTATTTGGTCAAATGCTTCTTCATAACTTATACGCTTCCATTTGCCGTTTTGTTTGACCATCGGATATTTTACACGGCAATGTGAGCGAACCATATCGATTACATCACTACCCTTACAGCAATGCCCACCAGCACTAACTGGATGATCTTGTGCCACTTCTTGACGCACCCATACACCATCTACAACCTCGCCAATAACACCACAGCCCACAGAGCATATCGAACATATAGACTTAACCATTTTTGAGCCTGGATATGGTTTTGCAATTTCGCTTTTATCAGCTTGTCTTGTAAGAGAATTAGCACCGATACCAATTACACCAGCGGTCGTTCCTAAAGCTGCCATTTTTAAAAACGAACGTCTTCCAACGTGCGTTCTTCTAGAAACTTCGCTCATTTTAACTCCTTTCTAAATTTTAATTTTACATGAAATTTAATTTGCTTGCTTATAATAAAATTCCCATGTTTTTGTTCTCTCATATAACACATCCTTGTTTTTTTGTGCTTTTTTGCCCTTATCATGAGCTACAGCAGATGTCGCCACTACGGCACTTACTGCACCACCTACCATTAGTTTCTTTAAAAACTGTCTTCTGTTTGTTGTTTGCATCAACTCACCTTTCTTAAAATTTACACAAAATTTTATCGTCTAAATTTTTATTAAATTTATAAATACTTCTCATGATAGCATCTCTTTTTCAGCTTTTCTTTTGGCTCTATTTATCTCTCGTCTTAAAGCCTCAGATCTAGAAATACCATCATAAGCCTTTGTCTGTTTTTCATATGCCGGCTTTGAAAGATTGTAATTTAATCTTTCAAACTCAATAAATGTTGCTAAGATATTTGATATATCTTTGTAAATTTTCGCATTTGCATGAGAATAAAGCATATCATTAAACTCATCAATGTAAGGATTTATAATCTGAGCAAATAACTCTTTTGTTATACTTTCATACTCTTGTTTATTATTAATTTGCCTATCAATAAAATCCGCCATTAAAGCAAAAACAAAACCTATATTGTCCTCGTTTTCCTTAAACACATTCTCATCACGTCTAATATCTGTATTGTGAATAAGTTTTTTTATCATCACAACCATTCTACCAGCACTATAGCCCTCATCGTAATATGAAAAAGTATTATGCATAGGTCTTGGTGGTGCATGAAAAATATCGTCATATTCATCTGAAATTTCTTGTGGATTAAAATTTGCAAGTAAATTTTGACAAGATATTTGTGAGAGCTCGTCAAGAGGCTGAGAATTTATAAGCTCAAGCATCTCTTTAGCGTCATTAAATCTAGTGATATCATATGTAAATGCAAAAAATTTTGAAAACATTAAATAGTATATTTTTCTGGCATTTAGCACACTTATGTCATTGTTTTCATGCATTTTTGCTCCTTATTTTAAATATTTATTAAAATATCACTAAATAGCCATAAAATGGTGTATTCTAAGCTAATTTGGATAAACTCTATCCAATTTTTACTTAGCATTTTCAAGGCTAAAAAAATCAAATATTTTTTTTAATTTAAACTTAAATATTCCTGAAATGCATAATAGTTATTTCATCTTATTTTTTAAATTTTTAATCTAATTTTTGTTATAATTTTTAGTTGTAAAATTCAAAAAGGATTAAATATGCAAAAACGAATCAAAATCGTAGCAACCATAGGACCAGCAAGTGATAATATAGAAATAATTAAAAATTTAATAAATGCTGGGGTTAATGTATTTCGCTTAAATTTTAGTCATGGCACACACGAATATCATGCACAAAACATAGCCAAAATCAGAGAGGCACAAGCACAAACTGGTGTGCGTGTGGGTATATTGCAAGATATTTGCGGACCCAAGATTCGAGTTGGCAAGATACAAACACCTTTTGAATTAAAAATGGGCGATAGACTAGATATACATAGTGAGCAAATAGATGGCGAACAACTAAGCCAAGCACACTATAAAACATGCATAAATCAACCGCAAATCATACCAATGCTAAAAGTTGGCGAATACGTATATCTATACGATGGCAAAATCCGTGCCAAAGTGGTAAAAACAGAGCAAGATATGGTGCAAACTGTCATAGAAAATAATGGAATATTAAGCTCAAATAAAGGCGTAAATTTCCCAAATACCAAAATCGGCATAGAGGTAATAACACAAAAAGACAAACTAGATATGGAATTTGGAGCTAAACATTTGGTTGATTACGTGGCTATTAGTTTCGTTCAAGATGCAAACGATATATTAAAAGCCAAAAAAATCCTTAATGAGCTAAATTCAAAAGCAAGGATAATTGCCAAAATAGAAAAATTTGATGCAGTCGAAAATATAGATAGCATAATAGATGTAAGCGATGCTATCATGGTAGCTCGTGGCGATTTGGGCATTGAAGTGCCATATTACGAGGTACCAACTATACAAAAGCTAATCATCAAAAAAGCCAACGCAAAAAGCAAACCAGTCATAACAGCAACACAAATGATGCTTTCGATGGCAGAGAATGAAAGTGCTACAAGAGCAGAGATATCTGACGTGGCAAACGCCGTTTTAGACGGAGCAGATGCTGTTATGTTAAGCGAAGAAAGTGCCGTTGGCATCAATCCTGTAGCAGTTGTACAAGCCATGAATAACACAATCATTCAAGCACAAAAAATATATCCATATAATAAATTTGATGAGTTTGAATTCTTCGATGAGACAGACATGGTAGCATCATCAGCAGCAGCATTAGCATATCGCATTAAAGCAGATGGGATAATAGCCATAACAGGCTCTGGAAAATCAGCCATAAAAATAGCTAGAAACAGAGCTAATATAGATATATTTGCCGTAACTCATGATCCGCAAATTGCTGGTTCACTAGCACTTGCTTGGGGGGTAAATTCTGTAAATTTTACTCTACCAAAATGCGACACTATCTCAGAATTACTAACTAAAATGATAAAACAAGCTGTCAAAAACGGCATAATTGACATAGAAAAAACCTATCTAGTTACAGCGGGTTTTCCAACCGGAGTAGAGGGTAGCACGAACTTTATGAGAATTCTTAAAAAAGAGCAAATAAATCATTATCTAAGCATATAAAAAGGGTTAATCCCCTTTTTATACCTAATCATCTAAAATTAACTTCAAAGATGCCATGATGCTCTTTACAAAATTTGCCAACACAAGTGCAAAATTCTAAAAACAACTATCAATTTTGTGGTAGTGGCAAGTAAAACAAGATAGGTTTGTTTCTTGTGTTTTAGCACTCTCTTTGAGAAAACAAGCGAAGCACTTTTTGCAAAGCAAAAATGTTTCCCTGAAAACAAGCGAAGTGCTCAGCATAGCCGATGTTTGTTTTTGTGTTTTAGTCTCTCAAACTCAAAGAATAAGAGTAGCAACCAAAGCCAAGCGATGATAAACGCAGTAAAATAGGCTTCTTGAGTGCGACAGCATGAAACAGAGCAAATACAGCTTGTTTGCTACTATCTGCGTGACATCTTTATCACGCATTATTTGCTTTAAAATAGCTTTATCAATTTTAATTCTTTGCTAAAAATTTACTTGCTTTTTCACGCTCTTTTGCCATTAATGCAGAGTTGCTTAAAAATTTTGCAGCTTTTAAATCAGCCAAGCACTTTTTGAAAAGCAAAATGTTTTAAAATTCTTTAAATTTGTTTTGGGAATTCTTAAATGATGGGTATGTTTTTGATGGTTTGGTTTTTAACTTCGCTTCGCTCGTTACAAGATGATAGCTTAAGTCGCTATCCCTATGAAGAACTTCGCTTCGCTCGTTACAATAAACAGATAAAAGTCACACAAACAACATTAAAAATTTTAGTTTTATTTGTTGCTATTTACTTATCACAAAAAATTGAATACTAAAAGTAAAATTAATATTATGTATAGCTTAAGGCAAGTTTTAAATAATTTAGATATTTTGTTAAATACAAAATAATATATAAAAGCTTTACTTGTTTGTAGTATATAAAACTGGGCTTAAAAAACCTTATAGGTTTTACCTAAAGAGATATTTACAAACATATAAGCAAACCAAAATATAAAGCTAAGGATTTGCAATTTGCTTAATAAAATCAAATTCTTAGCTTTTTAATTTACAAAAAGTTTAAATCTTTATGAAGTTAAAATTTATACTATAAATCCACTTGCAATAACCCTATCGCCCCTATAAACAACGCACAACTGCCCTTTTGCTACACCATATGCGGCATCGCTTAGCGTTATTACGGCTGTATTTTCTGACTTATCTACTTTAATTTTTGCATCTATTTTTGGGCTTCGGTATCGGATTTTAACCTCACCATCAAACTCATCATCATCTATAAACATATTAACACTTTCAAGTTTAACGATTTTTTCTTTTAAATCATCCTTGGTGCCAACAACTATCTCGTTTTTATCAGCATTTATACGAAGCACAAAGTGTGGCTCGTGAGCCCCATGCACCTCAAAACCGCGACGTTTGCCAATAGTGTAGTGCATATATCCTTGATGAGAACCGATAATTTTACCATTTTTATCAACAACATTGCCCGGCATATCGGTATTGTAGTGCTTATTTAATACATCAACATACGTTTTTTCAACAAAACATATCTCACTACTTTCAGCCTGAGTAGCGAATTCTTCAAGCACTGGAATTTGTGCAGCCAAGGCTTTTATATCGGTTTTATACTTATCGCCAAGCGGGAATATAACATCATTTAATAACGCTTTTGGAACCTGCGCTAGAAAATAACTCTGATCTTTGCTAGGATCTACTGCAACACTGATAAAACCATCTATAACTTGCACATAGTGTCCTGTGGCTAGCTTATCACAACCTTGCTCTTTAGCAAAATCAAGCAATGCTCCAAGTTTTATAAATTTATTACATAAAGCACATGGATTTGGTGTTTTACCAGCTTTATATTCATTTACAAATGGATTATAAACAAACTCATTAAATCTCTCTCTAAGATCTAGTATATGGACATTAATACCTAAAAAATCACCTACTTTTTTTACCTTTCTTATATTTTCTTCGTGATATCCTGGTTTATCGTGAAGCATCATATAACACCCCACTATCTCATGCCCTGCTTCTTGTAGCGTCTTAGCCGTCATTGTGCTATCAACGCCACCACTCATAGCAACCATTATTTTCATTGTGACTTCCTTTTAGTTTAAAACTTAAAATTTACAAATACTCGCTTTAATTACAAAATTTATGCAAGCAATAAAATTTTGGCATAAATCAGTAGCTTTATTAGGTTTATTATCATTTAAAGAAGTTATTTTGTAAATTTTATGTCAATTATATAATATATTTATTTTTTACCAATTAAAATTTAAAAGCAAATATAAATTTTTAAAATAAATCTCAGAAATATAAACAAGCTTTCAAAGCATTATTATTTCATTTACTATCTTGTCTATGTCATCAGTGATTTCATATACTTTTAGACTTTGGTCGTCTATAGTTTGCTCGTTTAATAAAGTTGTTTTTATAAAATCATCTAATCCGCTCCAAAATTTAGACGAGTATAGATATATTTTAAATTTATTCATGCCGGTTTGAGATAATGTCAAAACTTCAAACAACTCATCAAGAGTGCCATACCCACCAGGAAATACAACAAATGCGGATGAACTTTGAATAAGTGCGTATTTTCTGGGGAAAAAATTACTAAACAAAAAACTGTTTGTTAAAAAACTGTTTGAATTTTGCTCAAATGGCAACTGTATATTAAATCCTACGCTTTGAGATTTACCACTTATAAAGGCACCTTTATTTGCAGCTTTCATAATGCCGTCGCCACCACCAGTTATTATACTTATGCCATTTTCACTAAGGCGATATGCTAAATTATGAGCAGCCAAACAATACTCATTATCATCTTTAAACCTTGCCGAACCAAAAAATGTCACGCACTTGCTATCTAAATTTAGCCCATTTTTATAGGCTACAAACTCATCTAAAAATTTCACTTTAACTGCTCTAATCTTTCCCGTCTTGAACCAATTTGAGTAATTTGAATACCGAAATTACCATCAACTATCACAACCTCGCCATATGCAATAACCTTATCTCCAATTAAAATTTCAAGCGGATCATTTGCAAGCTGATTTAGTTCTATCACTGAGCCAATATCCATATTTAAAACATCTTTTAAAAGCATTCTTTTTGAACCTATTCTAACGCGTATCGGAAGCCTAACATCCATGATAAGTCCGATATTTCTCATCTCATCAGCACTAAAATCAGCTGTTTTTTGTGTATCTTTTGGTGTATTTTCCTCTTTTGGTTTAGGATTAAAAATCTCTTCAAACTGAGTATCTGAAACAAAACCTATATACTCATCTAAATCTTCGATTTTTACGTTAAACAAATAAAGTTTTGCAAATTCATTAAAATTAAACTCACCGCCTTCATCAATGAAATTTACGCCAACTACTTCAAAATTTAACTTTGCAAAACTTTTTTGTGCTCCAACCGATGTATTTACAGCACCCAAAAAGTTAGAAAATATCTCCTTGGCTGCGTCTAAATCATCTTCACCAAGCTTGTCATTATGAGAAATTTCCTCTTCTCCCATCATCCACTCACCAACCGCTGTCATCAATACAGGTGTGCATACAAGCAGACATTTTGCATCATTGTCGCCCTTAACTGCGACATTTGCTAGCACAAATGGCGGCTTTATGCCAGTTTGTGATGTTGCTTCAAAATCATTTCTTTCACCAACCTCAGGCACTCTACCTGTAAGCCCTTCAATAGTCGCCTTTAGCTCACTTACAAATATATTAAACAACTCATTCATCATAATATTCATCTTCCTCGTTTTGTTCTTGTTCCTGCTCTTCGTATGCTAACAGCTTAGCCTTTCTTTCTTCTTCATATTTTTCTAGTATATTTTTAATCTCATCTTTATCAGAGCGTATTAATTGCTCAATCTTGATTGATTTTCTATATCTATGCAAACCAACCTCAGCCAAAAATACCTCTTTTTTATCTATGGAAACTATCGCTTTATCATCAGCACCACGATCTAGTCGCAAGATATCACCCTCTTTTAAATTTAAAAACTCATTTACACTTATCACAGCCTTACCAAGTATGGCTTCGTATAAAATTTCCGCTCGTCCGATAAGCGTTTTTAGCTCTTTATTGCGGCTCTTTTTTGCACTCGTTTCACCAAGCATTATATCGCGGTTTGCAAGACGGCTTAAAATCGGCTCAAGATAGATAACTGGATAGCAGATATTTATCATGCCGCTTGAGTTACCAACGATGATCTCCATAACGACCATTATCACGATCTCGTTTTGGCTTACTATCTGAACGACGTTTGGGCTACTCTCTTTGGCTTCGACATTTGGATACATATCGGTTATCATACTCCAGCTCTCTTTAAGGCGTTGCATGATCATTCTAAGCACAGCATCAAGTAAATTTATCTCGATATCAGTAAGCTCCCTACTTGTTTCAAAATTTTCACCAAGTCCGCCAAGAAGCCTATCTATCATCGGAAATGCAATACTTGGATTAATCTCTAATACGCAGTTGCCATCAAGCGGTTTTATAGAAAAAACGTTAAAGCTAGTAGGACTTGGCAAACTCATCAAAAACTCACCATATGTCATCTGATCGACTGAGTGAAGACGGATCTCAACGATACTGCGCATAACGCTTGAAATTTGACTAGCTAGGTTACGTGCAAGTTTATCGTGTATGCCCTTTATCGCACGAAGTTGCTCTTTGCTAACGCGATTTGGACGCTTAAAGTCATATATGATTATTTGTTTTTGTTCGCCACTTTCACTTGAATGTGCCTGTATATCGTCAGTATCACCATCTCCATCAACCACTTCAAGCAGTGCATCTATCTCTTCTTGACTTAAAATATCAGCCATTAACTTCTAAATTCTCCCTAATTTTTTTAAGCAATCTTGCGTGTATCTGACTCACTCTTCCTTCGCTTATATTTAAAATTTCAGCAATCTCTCTTAAACTAAGCTCTTCATAATAATAAAGCTGCATTACAAGCTGATCTCTTTGCGAAAATTCATTTAAAACGTTCTCAATCCGCTCTAATAGCTCAGATCTTATTACAAATTCTTCAGTATTATGCTCACTTTGTATATCCACTCTCTCATCAAGAGATAAAACAGAAGCTATTGCACCAGCACTTCTAGCTTCTCTTATTTTTTGCAAATCTACACTTAATGCATTAGCCAAATATTCATCATCTGGCTCATATTCATGCTCATTAAAATAACTATCAATTAATAAATTTATCTCTTTTAACAACTTTCTATCAGTGCGACTTAATACATCCAACGAACGCAAATAATCAAGCATTGAGCCATATACTCGCTTTTTAGCATATCCCCAAAACGAATCATTTTGCTCTTTGTTATAAGTCTTACTTAGCTTTATCATCTCAATCGTGCCCATGCTAACTAAATCATTTACATCTATATTAGCAGGCAATCGCTCTTTTAGTCTATACGCCATAGCTTTTAGAGCTGGCATATAGCTTAACACCACCTCATCTTGTTCTTTTTTAATTGCACTTTGATACGGATTAGGCTGCTTTGGCTTTGAGTTTTGCATTTGTTTTACCTAACGGCTTTTTGCTAGTTTGCTCATCAACTTTTTGTAATAAATTCTCAATGCGTTTTTCACGTATTGCTAATTCACTTAGCAAATAATCAGCCACTTCTTCATGCTTTTCTTTATCAAAAAATTTTTTGATAACAACTTTTACATCAACATAATTCATAATTACAATATGCACAACAAGATAGAAAAAAAACGTTATAAGTGCCGTATAAACAAGAATATCAAGCGGATCTGTTGCACGCATTAAAGTCCATGAAACACCAACAAAAAATCCACAAACTGTAAAAAATGCTATATAATTCTCAGCTCTCATTAAATCCCTTTAAAACTGCTCTATCAGGCGTTTGAAAAAACTACCAAAAGTATCATTTTTGTTTGTAAGCACTTTTCGTTCCAATCTATATAAAATTTTAGATGTTATATCTTTTAATTGTGCTGTTGGTATCGAATACGGTGCATCATCACTCACTAAAGTTCGCTGCTTTATACTTTTTGAAACGGATTTATCAGACATGATATATCCAGCTAATTCTAAATTTAATGGCTCTTTTATGTTTGCATTTGCAACGCGTTTTATATTTTCATATATGCGAACTGCTTCGTTTTCATTTTTAACCATGTTTAAAAGAAGCATTGGATTATTTTTAAAACGTGATAAAATTTTAATCACAGCATATGCGTCAGTTATTGCAGCTGGATCTGGCACCGTGACAACCACAACCTCATCTGCCGCTTCTAAAAACATCTGTGTGCTTCCGCCAATCCCAGCACCAGTATCAATTATCATAAAATCAAGCTCGTCTAGCTCATTTGCTTCTTCTAAAAATCTTTCATATAAAAATTGGTTGTTAAATTTTAAAATCTCATCGCCACTCTCTCCTGGAATTAGAATTAAATTTTTCTTAACTGGTATTAAAATTTCAGCTAATCCGCACTCACCCTTTAAAACATGAAGTAAATTTTTACCCATTTTAACATTTAAAATCACGTCTAAATTTGCAAGTCCTATATCAGCATCAAGAAGTGCGACTTTATAACCATCAAGCGCTAAAATATTTGCGATATTTGCACTTATTGTGCTTTTGCCAACGCCGCCTTTTCCGCTCGTTACAGCAATAAAATGCGTTCGTTTTTGCGTCTGTTTTTGTCCATCAACCATCTGTTTTAGTTTGCTAGCTTGCGTTATCACAACTTGTCCTTTTTGTAGCCATCAAGCACACAAGTTACCAAAAACTCAGAATTTGCCTCAATCAAATCATCAGGAACCTCTTGCCCTACACAAAAATAACTAACTGGCGTGTTTGTCTCGTATATGAGTGAAAAAACATTGCCAAAAACCTTTGTTTCATCAAATTTTGTAACGATTAAAGTATCAATATCCAAAAACGAAAAACCATTATAAATTTCTATCAAATCTTCGACTTTACTACCAGCACTAAGCACTAAACTAACATCTATATCAGCTCCACTTGCCCTTAAAAACCTATCTAGCTTATCAAGCTTTTCTCTATCATATTGAGAATTTCCAGTAGTATCTACTAGTATCACATCGCAATGATTTAGTTTTTTTATAGCATCTTTAAACTCATCTACTTCAATAACATCAAGGATAGGCAGTTTCATCATTTTAGCATATTGAAATAGCTGCTCAACTGCACCAATACGATAAGTATCAAGCGTAATAATGCCAGTGGTGTATCGTTTTTCTGAGCTATATGCAAAACGAGCAGCCAATTTAGCTAAAGTTGTAGTTTTGCCAACTCCAGTTGGACCAACCAGCATAATTATACGCTGTTTTTGCTTAGTTTTTTCCTTTCTGCAAGGAAGCATATTTCTTAAAAATGAGTAAAAATAGCGCTTAACTGCCGTTGGATTTGTCTTCATAGAGCTTGGCATATTCGCATAAGTTGCTTGCATAATCGCCTCTAAATGCTCCTCTTTCATGCCACTTGATTTTGCACTTTTATATATCGTAGCAAACTCAGGCGGTATAGCTAAATTATTTCTGTGAGCTGATTTTTCCTCCCAAAACATATCAGTTATTAGATCAACTTTTTCACGCAGATTATTTACTTGCTTTGCTACATCGTCTATCTTTTTAGTTGATACATTTGAAATTTCAGGCGTTATTTCATCTATATTAACTATCTTTCCTATCTCTTTTGCAGCACTTGATATGCTTAAAAATACATCTTCATCACTTACGCTCTGCTTTGTATTGCTTTTTATCTCATCTATTCTAAAATTTAACCTTTCATTGCGTTCATTTGCACTATTTTCTCTTGTGTCATTTGCTCTTGCTACTTCTTCGATTTTTGGAGTTTTTGACTTGACAACATCGTAGTTTTGATTAAATTTTGAAACAGCGTTTTCATAATTCATGGCTTTTGAATTAGGACGTTTTTCATCCTTTTCTTCAACCGCTACCATTACTTCATAGATTGCTTTTTTGTTTATCGTCTTTGGCTGTATCTGCTTTGTAGTAATATGTATCGCCTCATCACCATACAACTCTCTTGCTTTTTTCAAAGCCTCTATGCTAGTTTCACCAGTTACTGCATAATGTTTTAACGCCATTAAATAATCCCTTTATTTTATCATCATACCAAGTGGCACTATTACACTTAATCTATCACTTGCGCCTACGTGTGGCACCATTAATCTCGCTGATTTTCTAACTTTTTTAGAATAATACAAAATATCTAAATCAAGCGTTCTTGGTGCATTTTTAAAACTTCTTTGTCGTTTAAATTTAACCTCATAATGTTGCATTATTTTTAAAAGCATATTTGAGCTCATACTAGTTTGCAAACTTATAACAGCATTTAAAAAATCAGGCTGATTTGTATATCCAAATGCTTTGTTTTTAATGATTGGTGAAGTCTTTTCAACCCACAATCTCTTATCATTTTTAAACGCTCTTATAAGATTGTCAAATCTTTTTTTAACATTGCCTAAATTCCCACCAACACCTATATATGCGTGATATTTATAATCACTAGCTTTGCCAAAATTTCTACCAAAATAGCGACTTTTGCTGACATTAATCACGCCATCAAGTCTCATAATATCTCAGCTCCATTTTCGCCAACCACCACAACATCTTCTATACGCACACCAAACTCATTTGCTATGTAAATTCCTGGCTCTACACTAAACACCATACCTTTTTCAAGCACAACGTTACTTCTTGCATTTATATTTGGCAACTCATGTATATCAACGCCCACGCCGTGTCCAGTAGAGTGAAAAAACTCCTTTGCATAACCGCAACTAGCTATATAATCCCTAGCCGCCAAATCAACATCTTTAGCACTTGCTCCGATTTTTATGGCATCTATAGCTAACTCTTGTGCTTTTAAAACGATAGCATATATCTCATTTTGTTTTGCTGTTTTAAAATTTTGTTTTTTAGAAAAATTAAAATTCTCATCAAAACAAGTCGTTCTGGTTCGATCTGAGCAATATCTTTGGTATTTTACACCAGCATCAAGCAAAAGCAAATCACCAAATTTTAACTTTTTCTCACTTGGTAATGCATGTGCTTTAGCTGCATTTTCATTTATCGCTACAATGGGATCAAAGCTAAGCCCAAGCGTATTTTTACGCTTAAAAATCAGCGTTGCGTTGTAATGCAGCTCTTTTTCGCTCATGCCTTCACCATTTTTTCTAACAAACTGAGCAAACTCATCAAAACACTCAGCACCAAATCTCGCTGCTGCCCTTAAAATCTCAAGCTCGTCTTTAGATTTAATGACGCGTTTTTGTTTTGAAAAATATGCTTTTTTTATAAAATTTATCCTAAGATTTTTTGAAATTTCACTAAAAGCCGCCACACTAAAATCATTTGGGTCATACACGATGCTTTTTGGTGAAAATTTACGCAAAAGCATCCTTGTGTGAGCTATCAGGCTTTTATCTGCCACAACAACATTTACGTTTGGCTTTACTAGCTCACTTGCCTCTATGCCGTATCTTGCATCTGTGATAAAAAATTTATTATCACCCAAAACTAGCAAAATTTCATTATCACAGCTATATCCGCACTCAAAAAATACAGCGTTTTCATCTCTTAGGATATAGTTTTTCATCTTACTCTTTGTCTGCTTGTTGTGCGTTTTTAACGGCTTTAATTTGATCAAAAATTTGAAGCATTCCTATCATTGCTAGATGGTAGCCAACTGGTCCAAAGCCGACTATTACACCAGCACAAACAGGTGCAATTAGGCTTTTTTGACGAAACTCTTCTCTGCGATATACATTGCTAATATGCACTTCAATTGTTGGTAAATTTATAGCACTTATAGCATCACGAATAGCAACTGATGTGTGAGTATAAGCAGCCGCATTTATGATGATACCATCTACTTCACCTAAGCACTCTTGAATCTTATCTACTATCTCGCCTTCAAAATTACTTTGGAAAAACTCTATCTCAGCACCGTATTGATCTGCTACAACTTTCATTTGCTGATGAATATCTTGCAATCTCATAGAGCCATACACGTTTGGCTCACGCAAACCTAACATATTAAGATTTGGTCCTTGAATCACCATTACTTTAAATTTATCCATTATTTTCCTTTTTGGTTTAAAATGTGTTTTGATTATACATTTTTATTTCTAAATTTTTAATTTTATTCATACTAGCTTCATTTAAATATTTTACAATTTGCAAACTTGATAATACTCAAGCAAAAAATCACAAGGAGAATAAGATGAAAAAAGGTATTTTTACCCTAGCTTTAATGTTAGGAGTAAGCACAGCTTTTGGAGCGATTGGGTTTGACCAGGCAGCAAAGATAGCACAAGATAAAACGGGTGCCGAAATAAAAGGCATAGTGTTAGCCAAAGATAGAGCTGGTGAGTTTTATAAGGTAAAATCTATAAAAGATGACAAATTTATAGAAGTCCAAATAGACAAAAATGATGGCAAAATCATTGATGTTAAAGAATTTAATAAAAAAGATAAAAATAATCGCAGCAATAAAAAATGCGATAAAAACAGAGCCAAGGACAAAGTAAAGCAAGAGCAAAAACAGTAAATTTTAAGTATAATGTCCAAAAAGGACGTGTGTGAAAATTTTAATCATCGAAGATGAAATTGATCTAAACGACATCATCGCAAAGCACTTAAAAAAGGGTGGATACAATGTCGATTGTGCTTATAATGGGGCAGAAGGATTAGAGTATATCGATGTAGCCACTTATGATGCTATAGTGCTTGATGTGATGATGCCGATAATGGATGGTTTTAGTTTTTTGTCTAAACTTAGAAGCAAAAACGATAAGACACCAGTGCTAATGCTAACTGCAAAAAGCGACAAGCAAGATATAGTAAATGCACTTGACATGGGTGCTGATGATTATTTATCAAAACCATTTGATATAGATGAGCTAAAGGCTAGACTACGAAGCATAATAAGACGAAGCAATCACAAAAGTAATAACGAAATTTTAGCACATGGGCTAACTTTAAATATGGCTCAAAAAAGCGTAAAATATGATGACATTTTAATAGATTTAACCGCAAAAGAGTATGAGATACTTGAGATACTAATGCTAAATCAAGATAAAATCGTAAGCAAAGAGATGATAAAAGAGAGTATTTATGATTTCAGCAATGAAAGCAGTTCAAATGTCTTGGAGGTATTAGTGAAAAATATCCGCAAAAAGCTAGAAAATGCTGGACTTAGTGATTTTATCCAAACAAGGCGAAATCAAGGCTATGTTATCAAAGCTTAAAAATATAGAAATTTCTCACAAAATCACACTATGGTATAGTGTTTTTATGTTGATTTTAGTTATCATAACCATAAGTTTATCATTATTTATAGCAAATAAAGTCGCAAAATACGAAACACACAAAAAGCTAATTAATAAAGTGGAGCAAATATCACACGATATAAACAAATACGAAGAGTATGACGATGGAGTCTTTTTAATCATTTTGCAAAGACAAAAGGGCGTTATAAAGGGACAATATCCTAAAAATTTTGACCCAAAACAGCGTTTTTCTGGCTCAAAAATAGGATTTTATGAAAATAATAAGACGAAATTTTATTACTATGACAGACCAATAAAAAAACAAAAAGACACAATAATACGTGCGATAATCTTAGCAGATAATACCCAAAGCATACTAGGATCGCTATTTTTTGCCATAGCACTTATAGCACCCATATTATTTGTAATTGCGATTTTTGTCGGATACAAATTGGCAAAAAATGCCCTAGCCCCAATAAATCAAATCAGCAAAACCGCACAAACCATCAGTCAAAGTGCTGATTTTAGCAAGCGCGTAAAAACATCAAACAATAATGACGAATTGGCAAAATTAAGTAGCGTAATAAACGAAATGCTACAAACGCTTCAGATTAAATTTCAAAACGAAAAACAACTTACATCAGATATATCGCACGAATTAAAAACTCCAATTTCAGTAATTTTATCACAAGCCCAATACGCCATACAGCACGCCGATACATTAGATGAAGCAAAACAATGCTTGCAAGTTATCCAAAAACAATCAAAAAAAATGGCTGAACTAACCAATCAAATACTACAAATTTCAAAGATCGAAAACCTAACAAATATCAAAATGAAACGAGTGTGTTTAAGTGAAATTTTGCAATCAATTTTAAATGATTTTGATAAAATTTCAAACAAAAAACTAATTACAAAAATAGATCCAAACATATATATAAATGCCGATATTACGCTACTAGAACGTGCCATAAATAACATCTTAGATAATGCACTTAAATTCTCACGCTCAAAAATAGAAGTAAATTTAAAAATCGATAATAGTGTAGCAAAACTAAGCATAAAAGATGATGGCGAAGGCATAGAAAAAAGCGAGTTTGATAAAATTTTTAATAAATTTTATCAAGTTGAAGCTTCACGAAACAAAATGCAAAATAGCGGAAACGGACTAGGGCTATTTATGTCCGCACAAATAGCAAGACTTCACAACGCAAAAATTACAATTAACTCAGAGCCAAAAAGTTATAGCGAGTTTTGTATTGAGTTTTTGATAAATTAAAGCTATAATTTTGCCAAAATAAAAGAAAAATAGACATAAACAAAGCTATATTAAGGCAAAAAATGAAACTAATAACGGCAAAATTTTTAATTGATGAAAATCTTGAAATTTTAGAAAATTATGGCATTTTAATGAGTGATAAAATCATAAAAATTGATAAAATTTCAAAACTTTTAAAAGAGAAAAATTACACCACTTTTATAGACTATAAAAACAGCGTTTTAGCTCCAGCATTTGTAAATACTCACGCACATCTTGAGTTTAGTGCAAACAAAACAACACTAAAATATGGCGATTTTATCGCGTGGCTAGGCTCAGTGATAAAAAACTCAAAAAAACTAAGCCAAAAATGCACAGATAAAATCATGCAAAAAGCCATAAATGACATGCTAAAAAGCGGCATAGCAACAATCGGTGCGATATCTAGCTTTGGGCGTGATACCGACATACTAGCCACATCGCCACTAAACGTCGTGCATTTTAATGAAATTTTAGGCTCAAACGAAGCAATGATAGAGCAAAATTTCAATGCTTTTAAAGAGAGATTTAGCAAAAGCAAATTGTATCAAAATGAGCGTTTTACACCAGCAATATCGCTTCACTCGCCCTACTCTATACATCCAAAACTAGCCAAACTCGCATTAAATTTTGCAAAAGAAAACAATTTAATAATCTCAACTCACTTCATGGAAAGCCATCATGAAAAACAGTGGCTAGAGAGTGCAAGTGGAGATTTTAAAAAACATCTTTTAAATTTCACAAAAGATCCAAAGCCAAATTTTAGCCCAGATGAGTATTTTAAGCTATTTAATAATCACAACACACTCTTTACTCACTGCGTTTATGCACAAAATTTTAAAGACTTTAAGACCCATCACAGCATAACACATTGCCCCAGTTCAAATAGGCTACTTGGCAAAAAGGCACTAAATTTACGCCAAATACAAAAACATAAAATCAACTTAAGTATCGGCACAGACGGCTTAAGCTCAAATTTAAGCCTAAATATGTTTGACGAGCTAAGAAACGCAATCTTTACACATCAACAATATAAACTAAATTCTTTAATCAAAGTTCTGTTTCGTGCTGCAACTTTAGGCGGCGCAAATGCATTAAAGACAAATAATGGGGTTTTAAAACAAGGTAAAAGTGCCGATATTATGGTATTAAAAGCCTTAAAATGCGATAATAACGATATGCTAACACAACTAATTCTTCATACAAAAAATGTAAAAAATCTAATAATAAAAGGAAAAATATGCAATTTATAAAATCAATTTTTAATCCAATCATAGCGGTGTTAAAATTTATAAACAACTACTTTAAAGCCATGCTGTTTTTACTGATAGTTTTTGTTGTCTTTACGCCAAAAGGCGAATTAAGCACCCCAAATTTAGTTCAAATCGATATAAAAGGTGCTATTTTTAGTGCGGATGAAATTTTATCTCAACTAGAAGAGGCTAGGATTGATGAAAATATAAAAGGTGTGCTTTTAAATATCGATAGTCCAGGTGGTGCGTTAAGCCCTAGCGTAGAGTTAGCAGAGCAAGTCAAACGCCTAAGCCAAAGTAAGCCAGTTGTGGCATATGCAGCTGGCAATATGACAAGTGGTAGCTATTATGCTGGAGTAAATGCAAATAAAATAATTGCAAACAAAGGCTCCATGATAGGCTCTATAGGCGTAATAATGCAAGTGCCAAACATAAGCGAACTAGCCACTAAAATCGGCATTAGCGAACAAGTTGTAAAGGCTGGAGAGTATAAAGAGATGGGCACATACACTAGAACTTGGTCTAAGCTAGAAAAAGATGCCTTGCAAGAGATAGCAAACAGATCATATGAGCTGTTTATCACAGATGTTGCAAGTGCTAGAAATCTTGAAATTTCAATGGCAAACGAATGGGCAAACGCTAGAGTTTTCTTGGCAAATGATGCGTTAAATGTTGGGCTAATTGACGATATTGGTGGCTATTATGATGCAAGATCACAGCTAGAAATTTTAGCACAAGTAGATAAAGCAGAGTGGAAACAAACGCCTCAAATAGAAAAATTTTTCAAAAAACTAACCGAACAAGGAGCAAACGCAATAATTTCTGCACTATTTCCTATAATAAAATAAAATTTACTTTACATTTACGGTATAAAAATATAATACTTATTTATCAAATTAAGCAAAATTTAATTTTTACTTAATTTTGAAATAAGTGAAATTTTATCTTAAGGAAAGGTGTAGAATTGAAAAACATTTCTATTCAAAACAAAATTTACATTCCATTAGTTGCCCTTGCGGTCATTGCGGCAATTGTTATGTTTTATTTTTATAACAATAGCGTTACACAGATAGAACAAAGCGTGTTAAAAGACAAGCAAAAACAATTTGCATCAATGTTTAAAGAAAAATTAGTTGGCAAAACACAAGTAGGCTTACTAAGTGCAATAAACATCGCTGAAAATCGTTACGTCACTGAGGCACTAATTCAAAATGATAAAACAATCGCACAAAAAGAGCTATCAAAACTCATGGATGTAGCCAGAGAAGCTTCTGAATATAAAAATTTAAAAGTACATATTCACACTCATGATGTAAAAAGCTTCCTAAGACACTGGAATAACAAATCAGGCGACGACCTAAGCTCGTTTCGTCACACTATAACTCACGTTAAAAATACCAAAAGACCATTAGCTGGTATTGAAGTGGGCAAAGCTGGTCTTGCGCTTCGTGGTCTTGCACCAATATTTGCAAAAGACACCGACTATATCGGCTCAGTAGAAATCATTCAATCGTTTGAATCGATCGTAAAAGATTTAAAAACTGATGAAAACGCTGACGTTATCATCGCTATAAACAGCTCACTTTTAAATATCGCTGATGGACTTAAGGATGCTCCTAAAATCGTGCAATCTCAATACGTAATAGCACAAGATATAAAAAATGCAAATGAAAATTTAATACAAGAGCTTAAAAACGTAAGCGATAAAAATTTACACAACTCAATGTTTTCAACACAAAATTACTTCGTAACAACACTTGATCTACTAGATTACACAGGCAAAAACATAGGTCAAGTATTTATTGCCGATACAAACACTCACGTCTATCACGACATCCAAACAGCAAAATCAGGAATTATTACACAAATGATAGTAATGGCAGTAGTCGTGCTTGTTATTATTTTAATTATATCAATTATCATAAAATTTAGCGTTGTAAATCCAATTAACGAGCTTAAAAATCACGCCAACGAATTAGCTGTAGGCGACGGTGACTTAACGCGTAAAATTCCTGTAAATAGCCTTGATGAAGTTGGAGAAACCGCACATGAGTTTAATAAATTTATTGAAAAAGTAAGGCTAACAGTAGCAATGGCAAAAGATGCTAGTAGCGAAAATGCATCTATCTCAAACGAACTATCATCAACCGCTGCAGTGGTTGGAAAAAGCGTCGAAGAAACGGCTCAAACTATACAAAATACTTTTGAGATGTCAAACAAAATGAATGAACAAATCCAAGTATCTATCCAAAATGTGCTTGAAACAAGCGAAATTTTAGCCACTGCTTCAAGTCAGCTTTCTAGCACCAAAAACGATATAGCTCAAATAACAGAGTATATAAATGCCACCTCAAGTAACGAAATTGAGCTATCAAATGACATTAAAACTTTATCTCAAAATACAGACGAAATCAAAAATGTTTTAAATGTCATCTCAGATATTGCCGATCAAACTAATTTATTGGCACTAAATGCAGCTATTGAAGCAGCACGTGCAGGAGAACAAGGACGTGGTTTTGCAGTAGTTGCTGATGAGGTGAGAAAACTGGCCGAACGCACACAAGATAGCCTAAATGAAATAAATGCGACAGTTAATGCCGTCGGTATGGCAATGGACGAGGCTACAAATAAAATGCAACGCAATGTAGCAAGCATCAATGAACTAACACAAATTGCCGATAAAACAATGCAAAGCGTCGATAACGCAAACTCATCAATGGCACAATGCGAAACTCAGTCAAACAATAGTGCAAATGATTTCAAACGTGTAAGCAACGATATAAATGAGCTACTTAAGCGCATCGAACAAATTAACCAAATTAGCTCTGTTAATATGCGAAACACTGAAGAGATCGCAACTGCAGCTGAGCATCTAGAACATACTGGCGAAAAAATAAATCAGGTATTGATGAAATTTAAAACGTAAGTCATACAAAGGAGCTTTTGCTCCTTTATTTAATTTTTAACAATAAGAATTCTTGTTCTAAAATCCGACAAATTATTAGCCATATCAAGATCACTATAGCCAAATCTAGAGTTAAAAACACTGCAAACTTCGCTACTTGATATCGCTAAATCTATATCTCTTATAATTTTGTCAAATGTGCCGCAAGGATCATCCGCTACAAGACTATCTTTTAATTGCTCTAAATCCTTAATGCTTGGCGTATAGTCAATAACTATCTTTGGCTCATCATCATCTCCTACAGCCTTCCATATTGCACCATCTAAAATATATTCAAGAGATTCTTTTAGTGTAGAGCCATTCCAACCTATAAACTTATCCTTAGCACTATTCGTATCTATAACTCTAAACCTATCTAAATTTACCTCACAATACCCCTTTTTACAACTATCAAAGTTAAAAGGATCGTTTAAATCATCAGGGTATGGATACTCAAGCTTTTTGCTATCCCAATAGTCTCTCCAGTGATTTATACTTTTTGCACTATCTTTGTATGAGCCTACATTATCCAAAAAGCCTTTGTGATTATCAAAAAGTTCATCTATATATTTAGCGTTACTTATTTGGCATCAATTCGCCCAAAAATCCACCGGTTTCTATGCCTATCTCATTCAAAACTGACCAAGTGTGAGCAACGCAGTTATTAGTAATAGCATTATAATTATTAAAATCAAAATTTGACAATGCTCTATTCTCATGAATGTCTCTAAATCTATCAAACTGCTCTTTTGTTATCTCAGTCGTTTTTGAGTATCTTGGCTCACCAGCATACGATGAGTTATCATCATCTTTTAGCACTCCTATATCAAACGGCATACTATTTCTGCTTGCAAAGCCAAACTCAAGTGGCTTATTAACCTCATCACTAGCACCTAGCCACATATGCCCAGCCATAGATGGATTGGTTGTATTTTTATCCCTATCTGTATGCATAGTGCCACGCTCTTCTATATTTACTGTAAGTGTATATTTTGGCATATTATTCTCCTTTAATCAAGTTCAAATTTAAGCTCTCCAAATTTACCTATACGATATCTATTTATTTTTAGATATATTCCTGCCTCTTTTGCTAAAGGTGTGTCATTTAGCACTTCTAGCCTTATTTGATAATCCCCCTTATATAGCCCAACAGCAGCTATTCTTTTGCGTTTTGCCCACGAACCATTAGGAGATTGTGCCCTAGAAGATATTTCTATCTTAGACATATCAGCTACTATCTCAAAGTCATCATCTCCTTCATACCAACGCATTCTTAAATCATCACCAGTTAGATACTTATACTTAAAATGTTTATTTATAGAGTGAATTTTAAGCTTTAAAAGTATATTTGCACCCTTGCACTCTTCTTTGCTCGAGTAGTGCGAACCAGCTATCTTAAATTGAGGCACAATCTGGCAATATATATCATCCAAGTTATAATCAACTCCTTGTTCTTTTAACTCTTGTTTTTTTTGACTAACTAGCTCAAATAGTCTTTTTTCTTCATTGACATCTTTTGATGCAATTGCTAATGTAAATTCATAAAATTCACTATCTCTTATAGATATATTAAAATCATACACATTACCCTTTGTGCTTACATCAAGCTCTTTGTCAATGCTTGGGCTTGGTGTTTCGTATTTTGTTGGTAACTTTATAAAATATCCTATAATCAATATCAAAATTATATAAAAAATATGTCTAAATTTTATCTTTTTACGCATATTGTTCTCCTTGTTTGATTTAATACTATTTAATTACTACTCTGCATCCAAATCAATCTCTGGTAAGTTTAATTCTGTCAAAACTGCCTTTGGTTTTGATTTTAACGGTGCATTCACACCTTTTTGCAAAAGCCCATCAAGTCCTGATTTAGCCAAATGTTCGTCTATATTTTTAATATCCACTTTTTGAAAATCTTCATCATATTTATAATCTGCTTGCTCATCTTCGTAAGAAGCATTGCCAGAAAGCCTATCAATCTCTTTTGAAATATACTCACAAAAAACGCCAACATATCCACGATTTTGACAATTTTTATCAAGATATTCACTCATAATTGATAAACAATTTGCATAATCACTTAAAAGTATATTGCCCTGCAAAAGCTCAAACTTCAAAAACACCCAATACGTATTTAACACGTCTGATTCGCAGTATTCATTAATTTTTTCTATCTCATTTTGATAAAATAGCTCCAAAACCTGATCCCCACTCACATCATATTTACCAGGGATATTTAATGACGCACAAAGAGCATCGAGTTTAAGGCCTCTAACTGCACCAAAATCACTAATATGATCAAGCAAATCAAGATGAAAACGCCCATCATAACGCGATCTATAATTTTTCCATTTATCCTTGTTTAGCTCTTTATTGTCAGTCTCATAATACGCACTAGCACTGATATTGTATCTCATTGCTCTTGCCATAATCATCGGCAAATCAAATCCTCTACCATTAAAACTAACTAAACGTGGATTATGCTCATTTATAAAAGTTATAAATTTTGTTAAAATTTCTCGCTCATTTTCACCCTTCATCGTGCTAACTCGCAAAAATCTACCATACTCATCAGCCATAACAGCCGATATAGCAACAACTCTATGATAAATTATGGGTAAAAACTCACTGCCACTAACTTGCTTTTGTGCCTCAAATGCTTGCAAACTAACATCCATATCGTCGCCATCATATCCATAAATACGTCTTAGCAACGAAGCATCAGGGATCGTTTCACAATCAAACACACATATATAACTTTTTGCCATTTTTACCCTTTTTAAGTATTTTATTTATAAAATGATAGCTAAAATTTTATAAAAGGTAAATTTTGAGAACAGATTTTTTAATGGATCTAAATACACAAGAGAGATTTTTTGAATTTTTGCAAATCAATGAGTTTAGTTATCTAATTATGCGAGACAAAAAGGTGTATAAAACCAATGATTTATATGAGTTTATAAGCGAAGATGGGCGTTTAAATTGCTATTTGTATCATGATTTTTTTGGAGATATTAACATGTATGTAGATGGTGATTTTATGGCATTTAGCGATATAGATGCACCAGTTATATACTTATCAAATTCTTTATATTTTGAAAATACGCATAGCGTAAAGTGTGGCAAAGTTCAAACAAATATAACCTATCACAAAGATGGCAAAAGTGTGAATAAAAACAAGGTATTAAAAGAGTATTTTTGCAAAATAAACTTCTGGCTAGAGCAAAATCTAGCCAAGAAATTTATAAATCACAAACAGATACTTGTTAGCAATGAGATAAATTATCTACTAACAATTGGAAAAATAACTAACTTTTTAAACTAGTTTTTTTAAAATTTCTAGCGTATTTATTGCGTCATTTTGTACATCTGTAACTATATGGCGATGTAAAATTTCGCCCTTGTCAATGATTAAGGTCTGCCTATGATAAAATCTAACGCCATTTAACGTGCTAAACTCGCTAAGATTAAGATCGTGAGCGAGTAAAAATTTCTCATCATTGATAAATAAAATATCTCCACCAATATCATTTTTAAACTTTTCTTGATCTTGTGGTGTTTGAGTGCCAACAGCTAAAATTTTATAACCTAACTTTAAATATTCATCGGTCAAATTTACATAACCTTTTGCTTGCAAAGTGCATCCCGTAAGCCCTTTTGTGTTCTTTAGTTCGTCACTTAAATACTCACCATTTTTACCCATTTTTGGATAAAAAAACAAAACACATCTATTTTGTTTTATAAAATTATAAAAATAAAACTCACTACCACTTGCATCTCTTATCATAATATGTTCCTTTTTGAGTTAAATAAAAACAGCAAAAATAGCACACAAAAGCTAAAAATCAGCATAAGTCCAGCATAAATATGAGCTTTAGTAAAGTCAAGCATTTCAACCGCTTCAAATATCGCTATACTAGCTACCCTAGTTTCATCCGCGACGCTACCACCTATCATTAAAACAACACCAAACTCACCCATAGTATGAGCAAAACTAATCACAATGGCACTTAGGATTGCTGGACGAATATTTGGTAGTGCTACTTTAAAAAGCGTTGTAAATTCTGATTTTCCAAGCGAATAACTAGCCTCAAATAAATTCTTATTTAAACTTTGCAATCCTGACTTAAGTGGAGAAAACATAAATGGCAACGAATAGATACAACTAGCAACAACAAGACCAGTAAAATTAAAAACCAGTCTAACATCAAAATTTTGTTGTAAAAACGCACCAATTGTAGAGTATGGCGACAAAAAAATAAGCAAATAAAATCCTAAAACACTAGGTGGCAAAACCAATGGAAGTGAAATTATCGCTTCAAAAAATGGCTTGAATATGAAATTTTTTCTAGCAAAAAGATATGCCAATGGCAATGTTAATAAAAACAAGATAATTGTAGTTATAAGTGAAAGTTTTAAAGATAAATAAAATGGCATAAGATCTAGACCAAACATAAAATTTCCTAAATTAATTTTTTATATTTTAATAAATTTTTAATAAAATAGTGATAAAAATGGTAAATTTAGCTTAAGGTTTTTAGTGCCTAAGAATAGTTTTTGACCAACCAAGCCAAGAACCCAAAAGAGCAACAAACACAAAAAGCTATGATTTGGCAATGCTTTAAAAACAATAAATAAAGTTAAGTATAAAATTTTATATATTATATTACGCAATTTTATTAAAACCAACTTTTACAATGTTTCAGACAATAACAAGTCTTTGTATGATCTGCTTACAATTACAAACAAATTAAGCAAAAACTATAAGCTCATTATGAAATTTATAGCATCTAGATTTGCTCTTAAATACTTGTTTTAACAAACCTGCTTTGGGTTACCTTGCACCGCCTTCTTTGCTGTCATTATCCTTGTTTTTTGGACTTAATTAAGCAAACCTATCTCGTTTCACTCGCCATTGCTTGGCTTGGCTTCGGTCGCTGTCGTCATCTCTCCCTTTTTTTGGGCTTGAGAAGTTTTACTCAAACTCGACTACGCCGAGCGTTACACTTGTTTTCAGGGAAACATTTTTGCTTTGCAAAAAGCGCTTCGCTTGTTTTGAAGAAACATCACTTCGTGAGCGCTTCGCTTGTTTTGACATTAATTGAAATGATAAAGATAAAATTTCAAACAACTATTAAAAATATTTAAACAAATTGGCTTTTAAATAATTAATTATTTAAATTTAGTAGCGATATTTTGCTTGCTAATGCTTTGTGGTTATAGTGATTTAAAATTTTACAATTTATCCATCTACAACTACAATATAATAATTTAATTAATAGTATTTCTTAAAAAGTTACGTAAAAGTTAGGCACAATTTACTAAAATCAATAAAACGCCTACAAATAGTTATATAAAATAGCAATTAATATTGCGTTTAGTTTTTACAAAGCAAAAACTAACCCCTGAAATCCAGGGGTTAAAATAGATTAAAGAGCTTTAATTTTTACGTTATGGTCTTTATACAAACCAGTTCCAACAGGAATCATGCGACCCAAAATAACGTTTTCTTTAAGATCTTCAAGATAGTCAAATTTTGCTGCAATTGAAGCTTCAGTAAGGACTTTTGTAGTCTCTTGGAACGATGCAGCTGAGATAACGCTGTCACTTCCAATAGCAGCTCTTGTAACACCAAGAAGTATCGGCTCAGCAATCGCTGGTTCGCCACCCATTTTCATGATACGCTCGTTCTCTTCTTTAAATTTCGTGCGTGATATCATATCTCCAACAATGAAATTTGTATTTCCGCTATCAATAATCTTAACCTGACGAAGCATTTGCGAAACAATGATTTCAATGTGCTTGTCAGCAATCGCAACACCTTGACGACGATAAACTTGCTGAATTTCACTTATCAAATAATAATGAAGTGCTTTTTCACCCAAAATTCTTAATATATCATGGCTTGAGATAAGTCCATCTGTTAATTTCTCACCAGCATGAACAAACTCGCCACTTCTTACTTGAATTTGACGTGTTTTATCTATCAGATATTCAGCCACGCTTCCATCTTCTGCCTCGATTATCAAACGCTCTTTTGAACGAAGCGGTTTATCAAATCTAACTATACCATCGATCTCAGCAACAACAGCTGTATTTTTTGGTTTTCTGGCTTCAAATAACTCAGAAACCCTTGGCAAACCACCGGTGATGTCTTTTGATTTGGCTACTGCTTTTGGTGTTTTAGCCAATGTATCAGCTTGTTTAACTCTGGCACCATCGCTTACAAAAATTGCCGTTTTTGGCTCAAGCTGATATCTTATTAAACCGCCGTTTGATGTAGCAATTATAATTGTAGGCTTTACTCCGCTTGGCAAGTATTCATTTACAACAAGCCTACTTTGACCAGTTGCTTCATCAAACTGTTCAGCCACGCTATAGCCAGGCTCGATATCCTCAAAGCTTACCACACCAGCTTCCTCTGCAATTATTGGAGTTGAGTATGGATCCCATTCAGCCACTACAAGCTTGTCATTACTCTCAGGCATAGCAATTACACTATTTAGCTTAACAGCCGCATTATCATCTAGCTCTATAATAGAATTTCTTGGTATATAATGACGCACAGCCTCTCTATTATCTTTGTCAGAAACAACAACAAAAAGACCTTTTTCAGTTACCTTATAGCCCTTTTTAACATCTTTTAAACGCTCTAAATAATCGCCTTTTAATATGAAAAATTTAGCTACACCAGTCGCATTTGCGACGATTTTTTGAGTTACAGGCTCACCATCAGCTATTTTTAACTCACTAGCAAACGGAATACGATTTGGGACATTCCAACCCTCTTTTATTACCTCAACAATACTTTCATTTTCACTTACCATGTCACCATTTGCGTATGGGATGAAAAATTTACCCTCTATCTTGCCACTTACACCAGCCAACTCGTTTGGTTTAGCTAAATCACCACGTCTTATAGTGTATTTTGTCTCTTCTTTGTCATTTTTAATGCTAATATTAACATCTTCGTGAGCGATTTCGATTGAAATTTTACCATTTATTGTTGATTTTATTTTTGGCTCAACCAAAAGCACAGCTGCACTTCTACGATTTGCAACAATTGTCTTGCCACCATTTTCATAAGTATTTAAGTTGTAATAGCGTATAAAACCCTCTTTAGTTGCTACAACTTGACGATCTTGCTGTTCAGTTGATGCGGTGCCACCAATATGGAATGTCCTAAGCGTTAGCTGGGTTCCTGGCTCACCAATTGACTGAGCCGAGATGATGCCAACAGCCTCGCCTGGCTTAACTAATTTACCTTCGCCCAAATTCACGCCATAGCACTTAGCACAAACACCTTTTGCCGCCTTGCAAGTAATAGGTGTGCGAATACTTACTGATTTTATACTGCTTTCACTAAGCACTCTTGCTTTTTCTTCATCTATCAAAGTGCCTTCTGAGAATAGAATTTCATTAGTAATAGGATCAATAACATCATCTGCCAAAACTCTTCCTAATACTCTTTCTTCTAAACTCTCGATTAATTCACCATTTTCTGTTATCTCTGTTATCTCAACGCCCTCGTGAGTGCCACAATCATGCATAGTAACTTTAACATTTTGTGCAACATCAATTAGTTTTCTTGTTAGATAACCGGCGTTAGCTGTTTTAAGAGCAGTATCTGCTAGACCCTTTCTTGCACCGTGAGTTGAGATGAAATACTCCATCATATTTAGTCCTTCACGGAAATTTGAAACAATCGGAGTCTCAATAATCGAACCATCCGGCTTAGCCATCAAACCACGCATACCAGCAAGCTGACGAATCTGAGCTGCCGAACCCCTTGCACCAGAATCCGCCATCATATAAATTGAGTTAAAACCACCCTTATCGTTTTGAACAAGCTTCATCATCTCACTAGCAACAGAGTTGTTTGTATCTGTCCAAATATCAACAATTTTATTATAACGTTCGCTATCGGTTAATAAACCACCCCCATATTGACGCTGAATCTCACGCACTTTTTTCTTGGCGTCATCGATATGCTTTTGTTTATTTTCAGGTACGATGATATCGGCAATAGAGATCGAAATACCAGCTTTTGTAGCATATCTAAAGCCTAAGTTTTTAAGCTTATCTAAAAACTCAGCCGTTACTTCTAAGCCACCATTTTTATAGACATAATCAACAAGATTTGAAATGTCTTTTTTCTTCATAATCTTATTCCAATAATTTTCTGGCACAAAATCAGGTATGATAGAGCGAAGTATCAATCGACCAGCCGTAGTAAATATCGCACGACCATCAATCATTGTTTTTATCTTAGCATGAAGTCCCAAAGAGTGTGCTTCTTCAGCGATCATAACCTCATCAACTGAGGCAAAAATTTTATTTGCACCAATCTCATCAGTTCGCTCTAAGCTTAGATAATAAATTCCCAAAACCATATCTTGAGACGGCACAGTTATCGCCTTACCACTGGCTGGAAGCAAGATATTCATCGAGCTAAGCATTAAAATTTTACACTCAGCGATAGCTTCTTGACTAAGTGGAACGTGAACCGCCATCTGATCACCGTCAAAGTCAGCATTAAATGCAGCACAAACTAGCGGATGAAGCTGGATAGCCTTGCCTTCAACTAGCACAGGGTGAAACGCCTGAATAGATAATTTGTGAAGCGTTGGAGCACGGTTTAGCATAACAGGATGATCTTTAACTACCTCTTCTAAGCACTCCCAAACTTCGTTTGTCTTATCTTCTATCATCTTTTTGGCTTGTTTAACGGTTGTTGCATAGCCCTTTTCTTCAAGACGTGCAAGAAGGTGTGGCTTAAATAGCTCAAGTGCCATTTTCTTTGGAAGTCCGCACTGATCCATTCTTAGTTTTGGACCAACAACGATAACTGAACGACCAGAGAAATCAACACGCTTTCCAAGTAGGTTTTGACGGAAGCGTCCCTGCTTACCTTTAATAATCTCTGAAAGCGATTTTAATGGACGCTTGTTTGCACCTTTTACAGCATTTGCACGGCGTCCATTGTCAAACAGTGCATCAACCGCTTCTTGAAGCATACGCTTTTCGTTTCGGATAATAATCTCAGGTGCATCAAGCTCTAAAAGACGTTTTAAACGGCTATTTCTGTTTATAACACGGCGATAAAGATCATTTACATCAGATACCGCAAATTTACCACCATCAAGGCTAACAAGCGGACGTAAATCAGGTGGAAGCACTGGCAAGTTCGTTATCATCATCCACTCTGGACGATTACCTGAGTTTAAGAAGCTCTCAACTACCTTTAAACGCTTAACTATGGTTTTTTTCTTGGCTTCTGAGTTAGTTTGCTCCATTTCAGATTTTAAATTTACTAAAATATCCATCAAATCAAGCTCAGCAAGCATATCATTGATAACTTCGCCACCCATTCTTGCTACAAAACCATTATTTTCATATCTTGAGACTAGCTGCTGGTATTGCTCTTCATTTAAAACATCATATTTTTCTACTTTTTTAGAATTTTCATTATCATAAAAAGCATCTCCAGCACTCTCTACGATATACGCTTCATAGTAAAGCACACGCTCTAAATCTTTCATTTTTATACCAAGAAGTGTCCCTATGCGACTTGGCAATGAATTTACATACCAAATATGAGCAACTGGAGTTACAAGCTCAATGTGTCCCATACGAGAACGACGAACTTTTGAACTAGTTACCTCAACACCACACTTTTCACACTTGATACCCTTATAGCGCATCTTTTTATATTTTCCACAAAGACACTCATAGTCACGAATTGGTCCAAAAATTTTAGCACAAAACAAACCATCGCGCTCTGGTTTAAGCGTACGGTAGTTTATTGTTTCAGGTTTTTTAACCTCACCATAACTCCATGATTTTATTCTATCAGGACTTGCAAGGCGAAGCTGAAAAGCTTCAAAATCGCGTGGTCTTTGCTCTTCTTTTATCTCAACAGGTTTTAAATTTAAACTACTCATTTATTTCACCCTCATCATATATCTCAACATCAAGTGCTAGTGACTTAAGTTCGTTTGTAAGAACGAAGAAAGTCTCAGGAATGCCAGTTTCTGGCACATTTTCGCCACGTGTAAGTGCTTTATAAGCAGAAAGCCTACCTTCAACATCATCGGATTTAACAGTTAACATCTCTCGAAGTGTATGAGCTGCACCATATGCTTCTAATGCCCAAACTTCCATCTCTCCAAATCTTTGACCACCAAATAGTGCCTTACCGCCGACTGGCTGCTGAGTAACTAGGCTGTATGGTCCAGTGCTTCTTGCATGAACCTTTTCATCAACCAAGTGGTGAAGTTTTAACATATACATACATCCCACATTTACGCGTTCTCTTATTTTTGAACCAGTCCTACCATCATACAATTCAGTTTTACCATCATTATCCACTTTTGCCATTTCAAATAATTTAGCAAATTCTTCAGGTTTTACGCCTTCAAATATTGGTGTAGCAAATCTTACACCATTACTCCAGTCTTTTGCATAATCAAGCAACTGTTCATCACTCATTTGTGTTAGAGCCTTTTTAGCATCCATTAATCTTGAAACACTAGCTATCTCTATCATCTTAGCACGAAGCTCTTTTATCCATTCGCCCTTTTTCTCTTCGAAAATTTCAGCTATTTGCTCACCAAGGCGGTAACCAACTAAACCAAGGTGACTTTCTAAAATTTGTCCGATATTCATACGACTTGGAACGCCTAGCGGATTTAAGACGATATCGACTATCTGACCACTTGGCAAATACGGCATATCAACTTCTGGAACAATATTTGAAACGATACCCTTGTTGCCATGACGTCCAGCCATCTTATCGCCAACTTTTAACTTACGTTTAGTAGCTATATAAACCTTAACAAGCTTAACAACACCACTTGGCAATATATCATCTTTGCTTAAAATTTCAATCTTAACGTCATGCTCTTCTTTTAGCTTACGTTTTTCATTTTGAAAATGTAGCTTAATCTCATCGTATTTTTTCTGCACATCTTTTGAAAATGCTTTAACAACTGAATTAATCGTGAAGCGATTAACTTGCTCTAAGTCATTTACATCAACGTTTGCACCCTTTTTGTATTTTTTACCATTTACTTCTGCATCTAAAGCAAGTTGGTTTTTAGAAAGAAGTGACGTTATTTTAAGCATCTCCTCTCTATCTAGTATTAAAAGTCTATCGTGATGCTCTTTTTCTAATTCATTTTTTTCTTGCTCATATGTTATGGTGGCACGAGCATCTTTTTCATATCCTTTTTTAGTAAAAATTTTCACATCAACGACAACACCTTCCATAGAAGCAGTTGCATAAAGTGATTTATTTACCACGTGACCAGCTTTTTCTCCAAATATTGCACGAAGAAGTCTCTCTTCAGGTGTTGGTTTTACCTCACCTTTTGGAGAGACTTTGCCTACCAAAATCATACCTGGCTTAATCTCTGTACCGATCTTAACTATACCACTCTCATCAAGATGCATAAGCTCTTCTTCTTTTACGTTTGGTATATCTTTAGTTATCTCTTCAACACCATCTTTTAACTCACGCGCTTCTATCTCTTTTTCATAGATATGCACACTCGTAAAGGCATCTTCGCGAATCATTCTTTCGTTTATAACAATAGCATCTTCGTAATTATATCCATTCCAAGGCATAAAGGCTATTAAGGCATTTTTACCAATGGCTAATTCTCCACGCTCCATACTTGGACCATCTGCAATAATTTGACTAGCTTTAATCTTATCGCCCTTTTTTACAATTGGATGCTGTGAAAATGTCGTATTTTGGTTTGTTCGCATATTTTTTTCTAGACTATAATGATCTATAAATGGTCCATTTTCATCTTCGCCTAAAATAAAGATATTTTTATTATCAACCTTTTCTACTATACCGCTACGTTTAGCCTTAACGCTTTCCCAAGCATCACGAGCGATCACACTCTCCATACCTGTTCCAACTATAGGAGCAGTAGCTTTTAGTAATGGAACTGCTTGTCGCTGCATGTTTGAGCCCATTAATGCACGGTTTGCATCGTCGTGCTCTAAAAATGGAATAAGAGAAGCAGCAACACCAGCTATCATACCAGAACAAAGATCTATTAAAGTTACATCCTCTCTACGTGCAAGCACCATTTCACCATCACGTCTAACTTCTAGCAAATCCTCAATTATCACGCCATTTTCATCTAGTAAAGTCGAAGCAGGTGCAATTACATTGTTTTCTTCCTGAGTAGCTGTTAGATAAACTATCTCATCCATAACTTTACCATCAATAACTTTTTTATAAGGAGCTTCAACAAAACCCAACTCATTTACTTTCGCATACGTTGAAAGCGTATTAATCAAACCGATGTTTTGACCTTCTGGAGTTTCAACAGGGCAAATTCGTCCATAATGAGTAGGATGAACGTCACGCACCTCAAATCCAGCTCTTTCTTTAACTAATCCACCCTCACCAAGTGCTGAAAGACGACGCTTATGAGTAACTTCACTTAGTGGATTAGTCTGATCCATAAATTGACTTAGCTGACCACCAGTAAAAAACTCCATTATTGTCGCAGTTATCATCTTAGGATTTATTAAATCATATGGCATAACTTCATCAATATTGCTACTAAGTGCTGTAAATTTATCCCTAATTGCCTTTTGCATTTTAACAAAACCAAGATGAAGCTCGTTGGCTAAAAGTTCGCCAATAGAACGAATACGACGATTTCCTAGATGATCGCGATCATCAATATGTCCCTGACCATTTTTGACTTTGATAAGATATTTTGCTGTTTTTATAATGTCTTCGTTTGTTAAAACGCTAACATACTCAGGCACTTCTAAACCAAGCTTATGATTCATCTTCATACGACCAACATTAGTCAAATCATATCTTTCTGGATTAAAGAATATATCATTAACAAATGCTCGTGCGGCCTCTTTTACAACAGGCTCACCAGGACGCATTACTTTATAAATTCTGATTGCTGATAGATCATTTTCATCTTCAACACCTTCTGTTTGTTTTAAAATTTTTAATGTTTCAGCATCAGCTATAAAGGAGTTTATTATCGCATCATCAACACCAAGTGCAGAGTTATTTACTATCTCAATCTCTTTATAATCATTTACCAATTTTATTAATTTATTCTCATCAAGTTGAGTTAATGTGTCATAAATAACTTCGCCACTCTCATTATCCACAAGAGGACTAGCAAGATATCTATTTAGAAGCGATTCAATAGGGTATTCAACCATATCTATACCATCTTCTATTAGTTTATCGGCTTTTTTCTTAGTTAATCTTTTTCCGGCTTCATGTAGGACTTTGCCATCTTTGTCTTTTATATCATATTCTACCCTGCCAATGTAGTCATCTGGATTAAATTTAGTAAGAAATTTATTTTTTTGAATATATAAAGTCTGAATAGGATAAAATAATTTTATAATATCTTGTTTTTTATATCCCAATGCTCTAAAAAGTATTGTCACAGGCACTTTCCTGCGTTTATTAATACGAACATAAAGGACATCTTTTGTATCGTATTCAAAGTATAACCATGATCCGCGATCTGGTATAATTTGTGCTGTATATATTAGTTTATTTACAACAGTTGAGCTTTCTTCTTGTTTAAATATAACACCAGGACTTCTGTGTAATTGATTAACAACAACACGCTCAACACCGTTGATAATAAATGAAATTCTATCCGTCATGAGTGGAATTTCACGTATAAAAATTTCTTGCTCTTTTATATCTTTAACACCAACTTTTTCGCCAGTCTTTTCATCTTTTTCATGAACAATTAATCTGATTTTCATTTTTAGATTAACAGAATATGTAAGTCCTCTTTCTATACACTCTCTTATAGTATATCGTGGCTTTGTTATCTCAGAACTAACATACTCTAAACTCAAGCGGTTTTGAACATCATGTATAGGAAATATAGACTTAAAAACTTTTTCTATACCGCTTTCAGATTGTGAATTATCTATGTTTAAAAAGTTATCAAAGCTCTTTTTTTGTAATTGTAATAAATTTGGAACGTCTATCTCTTTAACAACGTTTGAGAAATCAACTCTTAAGCGATTTCCTGAGTATAAGCTATTTAACATTGCATCTACCTCGTGGTAATTTTGAAAGAAAAGTATTGAGCCTTATAAAAGGCATCTAAATTTAAAAAAGAGAGAGCATTAGCCCTCTCTACAAGTTTTGAAAATTTCAGAAAACTGAAATTACTTAAGTTCGACTTTAGCACCAGCTTCTTCAAGCTCTTTTTTAGCAGCTTCAGCTTCATCTTTACTAATACCTTCTTTAAGAACAGAAGGAGTTTGCTCAACTGCATCTTTAGCCTCTTTAAGACCTAGACCAGTTAATGCACGAACAACTTTAATAACGTTGATTTTCTTATCGCCGCCATCTAGTAGCACAACGTTAAATTCAGTTTTTTCTTCTGCAGCTTCAGCTGCACCACCAGCCACAGCACCAGCTACCATTACAGGAGCAGCACTAACGCCAAATTTCTCTTCAAATTCTTTAACTAATTCACTTAGTTCTAAAACTGATAGATTAGATATAAACTCTAATACATCTTCTTTAGTAATTGCCATTTTATTATCCTTTTATTATGCTGTTTGTTCTTTTTTTTCTTTAAGCGCATTTAAACCAATTGTAAAATTTTGGATTGGCGCATTCCATACTTGTAGTAGCATTGCAATAAGCTCATCACGACTTGGCATTTTAGAAAGAGCTCTAACTTTTTCAACACTAGCAACTTCACCATCAATATGTGCTGTTTTGATACTAAATAAATCATTAGTTTCTTCAAATTTAGCAACAACTTTAGTTACAGCTAATTGATCTTCGCCCCAAATGTAAATATTTGTATCTTTTAACTCCATGCCATCTTTATCGACATTTTTAAGTGCGATGTTGGCTAGAGTATTTTTAACAACCTGAACTTTAATACCTTGCTCACGAGCAGTATTTCTTAAAACTTCAAGCTTTTTTACATTCAATCCACGATAATCACAAACTATAATAGCACCAGCTTCTCTAAACTCAGCTTCTAGTTTAGCTACAACTGCAGATTTTTCACTTCTTGTCACATTTTCTCCTTTCCGACCAGTGATTTCAAGCAGAGCGAGTCGGTTCAATTAAGCCTTATAAGCCTCCGCTATCTCCAATCTAAGATAAAAATCTAAATTCAATGTAAATTCACATTTTTATCTTAAAAAACGAAGAGACAAATATCTCTTCATTTTTTAATTTATAAATTATTTTAAATCCATTACCTCTTGAGTATCAAGCGTAACTGATGGACTCATCGTAAGTGCCAAAGTAGCATTTTTGACATATCTGCCTTTAGCTGCTGCTGGCTTGTGCTTATTTATAGCCTTAATAAACGCTGAGACATTATCTAATAATTGCTCTTTTGTAAAATTAACTTTGCCCACACCAGCATGAATGTTCCCCTGCTTATCAACACGGAAATTTACTTGACCACTCTTGGCATTATTAACTGCTTGAGCTACATCCATTGTAACAGTTCCCGTTTTAGGGTTTGGCATTAAGCCTTTTGGACCTAAAATTCTACCAACTTTACCAACTAATCCCATTAAATTTGGAGTAGCAATTAATACATCAAAATTTATGATACCTTTTTGAATATCCTCAACCAAATCATCATCACCAACTATATCAGCACCAGCTGCCTTTGCCTCATCTGCCTTAGCATCTTTTGCCATAACGGCTACACGAACCTTCTTGCCAGTGCCAGCAGGTAGAATAACTGAGCCACGAACCATTTGATCGGCATGGCGTGGATCAACATTAAGTTTTAGTGCTATTTCGACAGTTTCAACAAATTTTGCACTTGATAGAGTTTTAACTGTATCTATACCTTCACTTATACTATAAACTTTATTTTCATCAATTTTCTTAAGAAGATCTTGAAATCTTTTTGTAGTCTTTCCCATTAATTTCTCCGCATCTATATTGCTTCCGCCTTTAGAATCTCAACCTGGCGGTATAGGTTATTAGTCGATTATTTCAACACCCATTGAACGAGCAGAACCAGCTATAATCTTAGCAGCTTGCTCTTTGTCATTTGTATTTAAATCTACAATTTTTCTCTCAACTATTTCTAGAACCTGAGCTTTTGTAATTTTCGCAACTTTATTTTTTAGAGGATTATCTGTTCCTTTTGTAATACCTGCTGCTTTTTTAATTAAATCGGTTGCAGGTGGTTGCTTAGTGATAAATGTAAAGCTTCTATCGGCATAAACAGTAATAACAACAGGGATATTATAACCTGCCATATCTTTTGTTCTTTCGTTAAACGCTTTACAAAATTCCATTATATTCACGCCTTGCTGACCTAGTGCTGGACCAACCGGCGGACTTGGATTTGCTTTAGTTGCAGCGATTTGCAATTTTATTTCGCCTATAACCTTCTTAGCCATAAACTTTCTCCTTAAATTATCTTCTCAACTTGTGAATACAAAATATCAACTGGGGTACTTCTGCCAAATATTGAAACATTAAGGCGAAGTTTGCCATGAACCATATCATACTCCTCTACGATACCAGTAAAGTTCGCAAAAGGACCATCTATTATACGTACGCTCTCGCCATCTTCAAAGAAAATTTTCGGCTTAGGGGCAGCACGTTTTTGTACTTTTTCCAAAATTGTATTAATGTCTTTATCTGTTAAAGGTGTTGGTTTTTTTGCCTCACCAATAAATCTGCCAACTTTTGGCAATGATTGAATCTTGTGCCATAAGGCAGTATCTAAATCAAGATGTGCAAACGCATACCCTGGATAAAGAGTTCTTTCATTTATTTTTTGTTTTCCGTTTTTTATCTCTATAACATCTTCTGTTGGGACAATAACTTCTTTAAGCTGTTCTTCTATCCCATGATCTTTTACCAGATTTTCAATGCCTCTTTTAACAGCCATCTCACTTCCAGCATAAGTTTGTATAGCATACCATTTATGTGCCATATTTTACCTCGTTATATTAAACTAGATAATGTAAAAGACATAAGAGCATCAACTATCGCTAAAAATAGTGATACCACAGTAACAACAATAAAAACGGTAATAAATGCATTTCTAACTTGTTCTTTCGTTGGAAATATAACCTTTGAAATTTCAAGTTTTGATTGCTTAATATAATTTATTATCTTTTCCATTTTTAACCTTAAATGTGGCAGGGCAAGAGGGATTCGAACCCCCAACCATTGGATTTGGAATCCAGCGCTCTACCGTTGGAGCTATTGCCCTAATGGCATAAACCCACTAGCTCTTTAGCTTAACTTCTTTGTGAATAGTGTGTTTTTTAAGTCTAGGGCAATACTTTCTAAGCTCTAGCTTTTCTGTCATAGTTTTACTATTTTTTGTTGTGCTATAGTTAATATCACCACTTTCAGCACACTTTAAACCTATTTTAATTCTCATCAAATATCCTTAAAATTTTGAGTGAGAATTTTCTCACTCAAATAGTTAATTACGCAAGTATTTTAGAAACAACACCTGAACCAACTGTTCTGCCACCCTCGCGGATCGCAAAACGTGTTCCCTCTTCAAGAGCAACTGGAGCTATAAGCTCAACTGAAATTTTTAGGTTATCGCCTGGCATAACCATTTCAGTTCCCTCTGGAAGTGTTATAGAGCCTGTAACGTCAGTAGTTCTAACATAAAACTGTGGTCTATAGTTATTAAAGAATGGAGTATGGCGACCACCCTCTTCTTTTGTTAGAATATAAACTTCGCCTTCAAATTTTGTATGAGGAGTGATTGATTTTGGCTTAGCAAGAACCATGCCACGCTCAACATCTTCTTTCTTAGTGCCACGAAGTAAAACACCAACGTTATCGCCAGCTTCACCTTGATCCATCTCTTTTCTAAACATTTCAACACCAGTAACTGTTGTTGTTTGAGTATCGCGAATACCAACGATTTCGATAGTATCACCAACCTTAACAATACCTTTTTCAATTCTACCAGTTACAACTGTACCACGACCTGAAATTGAGAAAACGTCCTCAATAGGCATAAGAAGATCTTTGTCAGTAGCACGTTGTGGAGTTGGGATATAAGCATCTACTTGTGCCATAAGCTCAAGTACTTTTGCTGACCACTCACCATCAACACCGTCTTTAGCTTCATTTAAAGCTTGTAGTGCTGAACCAGCAACGATTGGAGTATCATCGCCTGGGAAGTCATAAGTGCTTAGTAGTTCGCGAATTTCCATTTCAACTAACTCAAGAAGTTCAGCATCATCAACCATATCGGCTTTGTTCATGAAAACAACGATATATGGAACACCAACTTGGCGAGATAGCAAAATGTGCTCTCTTGTTTGTGGCATTGGACCATCAGCAGCAGAAACAACTAGGATAGCACCGTCCATTTGAGCAGCACCTGTAATCATATTCTTAACATAGTCGGCGTGACCTGGGCAGTCAACGTGAGCGTAGTGGCGGTTTTCTGTTTCATACTCAATGTGTGAAGTAGCAATAGTAATACCACGCTCTTTCTCTTCTGGAGCGTTGTCTATGTTATCATAGTCTTTAAGCTCAGCAAGACCTCTTCTTGAAAGAACAGCAGAAATTGCAGCTGTTAGTGTAGTTTTACCATGATCAACGTGACCAATAGTACCGATATTTACGTGTGGCTTGTTACGTGAAAATTTTTCTTTAGCCATCTTGTCCTCCATTATGATATATATGACATAAACTAAAAATTTATATTATAACCTAAATCGCATAAACCGTGGAGCTCATAGCGGGACTTGAACCCGCGACCTCTTCCTTACCAAGGAAGTGCTCTACCTCTGAGCCATATGAGCGTGAAAACTCTTGGCAGAGACGATTATCACAACAATATAAATTTCAACTAATAGTGGATATAACTGAATGCATATACAAATTAAGTATAATATACAGCTCCCAGTTTAGTATCCAAAATCTTTTTGGAGCGGGAAACGGGACTCGAACCCGCGACCCTCAGCTTGGAAGGCTGATGCTCTAGCCAACTGAGCTACTCCCGCAATAGCATGGTGGTGAGACGTGGATTCGAACCACGGAAGACATAGTCAGCAGATTTACAGTCTGCCCTCGTTGGCCACTTGAGTATCTCACCTTGATAAATGTTATGCTTGGTATTTCTGGTCAAACACTGTTAAAGTAAAATGGAGCTGGTGAACGGAATCGAACCGCCGACCTACTGCTTACAAGGCAGTAGCTCTACCATCTGAGCTACACCAGCACCCTTGATTTGAAGCCTGAATTATAGCTCAAAAAAAATTAAATGTCAAGAGTTTTAAAAAATAAAATAATTTTTTATAAATTTTATTGAAATTTAAAATCTATAAAATTATAATTGTTTTTAATTTAAGGGGGATAATATGCATTTTTTGCCATGGATAATCATTGTAATTTTAATATATACAGTGTTTATGTTAATAAACAGATATGAAAAAAAATTAACACTTTTATCTAAAATGATAGAACAAAATGATAGACATATTCAACAAAATAAAGAATTAATAGAACAAAATAGACTGCTAATAGAAAAAAATAAGTATAACATTGAAAAAAACGCCAAACATATTAATAAAATAGACATTGACTTAGAAGATTAACGTTTCCAAAATTTTTCACTTTGCTCTTTTTGCAGATATTTTTCATAAGCATCCATACGGATATTTAATGTCTCTAGGTTTTTGCCATTATCTTTAAGTCTGTAGTATTTACCGTCCATTAAACAATATTTTGGCTCTAAATCATATCTAGCAGAGATTGGCAAAATTTTAAAACTAAGATTGTCTAATATAACTGGTTCGCTACCTTGTTTTTTCCATAGGGCAAGAACCATGTGATAACCACCAATGATTTTTTCTTTTACAACCAATAAACAAGCTTGATTTTTTACACCTAAATCTCTAAGGCTTTTTAACTTACTGATAGCATACTCTTCACAATCACCTCCCGCACTACGTAAAAACTCTGCCCTAGTGCTCCAAATATCAATATTTTTATTATAGTAATCATCATGACGAGGACGCATAGTGTTTATATATGAATTTACAAGCTCTAGTTTTCGTTCAAAATTTTCAGTACTAATTTTTTGCATAAAATTTGCATAGTGATTTAATATATTTTTGCATATTTGATTGTCGCATTTTGCTAAATTTTCATCTGAAAGTTCATAACTTTTAGCGTTTAAAAAAGCTACGAGTAAAAATATAAACAAAATTTTAAACATTTAAATTTTGTATAGCTAAAACCAATGATAACCTGTCTTTTACACCCATTTTGGCATATATTGATGTTGCGTGAGCCTTAACTGTTCTTTGTGTTATGCCAAGTTTTTCTGAGATATCCTTATTGCTCAATCCTTGCTGTATTAAAGTAGTTATTTGTTTTTCGCGAGAGCTTAAAGTATCATATATGTCATTTTGATTACTTTTAACAACGTCAGAGTCAAAAACAATTTCTTGTATCATGCTTTGAATAAATTCTGGATACAGCCAGATATTGCCGTTTTTTATGGTAGTAATGGCATCATTAAAATGGATCTCTTGCATGTGAGAGTTAGCATAAGCTTTTACACCCAAAGACACCAGTACTTTGCCTTGAACAAAATTAGGCTGATTAGCAAGAATAAAAATTTTACTATCTTGAAAATCTTGCAATGTTTTTTTAACAAACTCTACTATATTATCCACGGCATCAACATCTATGCCTAGTATTACATCCTTGTTATTTAATTGCTTTAAAAATTCTGCTTTTCCAGAAGTTATATTAACATCGTGTTTAAATTTATAACCACTCCAAAGATTATAAAGTGAATTATTTTTTGTAAACAAAACAGTTTTCAATCTATTCCTCCATGATTGTTAATCTCTTATTAAACAACAAATCTCCATCTGCATAAACAAAAATTTGCTTGTTTTGACTATACTCATCAATGCAATACTCATACAAAACACTACCTAAAAACTCAGCAACTATCATACTACTACAATCAACAACAAATATCAACTCAATACTATTACTTGTTATTGAGTATTTATATGCAGTTTTTAAATTTAAAATTTGTGTATTAAACTCAACTCTGTCAAATCTCTCATCATATCCAAGTATTACAATTTTAACTATCGTTATATTATCTTTGTTTATTTTAATCTCTTTAGGTAAATAAAAATTCCTGATTTGATTTTTATATTCACTTAATTGACTATATTGCTTTTCAACATTAGCAAAAACAAGTGTGCTAACATCACTATTAACAACATCGCAGACATCACTACCCTTTACAACAATCAAATCACGATCTAAAAACGATAAAATTTCATATTCTTCAAAATTTTTATCATAAACTATTGTTTGCATCATCTCTCTGTTAGTGCGTTATTTTTCGCTTTTAATATTGGTTTTAAAAGATAATCAAGTATGGTCTTTTTACCAGTGATAATATCTGCACTAACCACCATACCAACCTTTATACGAAGCGGTTTATCTTCAGTGCCAAGATAGTTCTTATCGGTTTCTACACGCACTAAATAGTGGCTCTCTCCAGTTTTTTCATTAGTCTCAGTATCGGCACTTATAAGCGTTACATTGCCATCTAAACCACCATATATACTAAAATCATACGCCGTAAATTTAACTTTAGCCGGAAGACCAGTTCGTAAAAACGCAACATCAGCCGGCACAACTTTAACCTCGGCTACCAATTTATCATCAAGTGGCACTATCTCTGCTATACTTTCGCCAGGCTTAATTACGCCAGATATTGTATGAATCATCAATTTACTAACTATTCCATCAACTGGAGATCGGACGTAAGTTCTTTCAACTCTATCGCTTAAATTTATTTGAGATTCGTTTATTCTAGCCATTTCAGCCGATACTTCATTTAGCTCTTTTTTTGCATTATTAGTAAATGCAAGTTTTGCTTCTGTTATTTTGTTTTGAACCTCATTTATGGTTGATTGAACTCTAGGCACAGATAATCTAGCTGCTTCCAACTCGCCTCTTAAGTCATTTAGGCGTCTTTGTAACTGCAAGAATTCAACCTCACTAACCAAACTCTTTTTAAAGAGTGGCTCCATAATATCCCTCTCTTTTACTGCAAGTTGGTAACTTGTTTGAGTTTGAGAAATTTTATTTCTTAGCTCGTTTAATTCACTCTCTCTTTGCCTTAGTTGTTCATTTAAAATTCTAATTTGCTCATTTAATTGAGCCTTGTTTGAGTCATAAAGACTAAGCTCATACATTATAGCTTTTGAATTATTTATATCACGAGTTTCATTAAAATCAAAAACTTTATCATTTGCTTCTGCATCAAGTCTTAAAAATTTAGCATGTAGCTCTTGCAATCTGAGTTGTGATTCTCCATAGCTACTTGAGAAATTTTTATTATCTATTTTTAAAATAATTTGATCTTTTTTAACCTCATCACCCTCTTTGATTAAAATTTCTTGAACAATACCGCCCTCTAAATTTTGAACCGTTTGATTTTTGCCAGATGGTATAATCTTGCCAGTTCCTCTTGTTATTTCGTCTATTTTTGCATATGATGCCCATATCATCAACCATGCCACAGTAATAAATATAGCATACAAAATTTTCCTAGAATTAGAAGGAGCTTTTGCCAAAACAGCCTCAGACAAACTCGACATAAAACGAATATCATATGCATCATAGTTTTGATTTTGAATTTTCTGCCTTATATCTTTGGCGTCTGCATAAATTTTATTACTAATACTTTTTTGCTCTTCTGTGCTAATTGTTGTTTTGGTATCATCTTGTGCTACTTGCACAATCTGATTATCGTTACTATTTTGTTTTATATCGCCCATATTATTTCCCACTCAATTTTGCCAAAACGTCATCACGTTTGCCATCTAGTAAAATTTTACCATTATCAATCACTATAAGTCTATCAACCAAATCAAGCATTGATGTTTTATGAGTAATTAATACCATTGTTTTATTTGCAATACTTGTCTTTAAATTTGCTTTTAGCTTATTTTCTATTGTATTATCTAGTGAGTTTGTAGGCTCATCTAGTAATACAATTGGACTGTCAAGTAAAAATGCTCTAGCCAATGCGATACTTTGTCGCTGCCCACCACTTATGCCATCACCTCTTTCAAGAACCGGCATGTCAAAACCAAGTGGATGCATATTAACATACTCATCCACACCACTGATTTTTGCTGCTCTAATTATTTGCATATCGTCAGCATAAGGTGCTTTTTGCACTATGTTTTCACGCACAGTTCCTTTAAATAATAGCACATCTTGTGGAACATACCCTATGTTTCTACGCAAATCTGCTGGGTCTATTTGGTTTATATCTATACCATCTATCAAAACTGAACCTTCAGTTGGAGAATATAACCCTAACATAAGCTTTTGTATAGTTGTTTTACCAGAACCATTACGCCCTATTATACCGACCTTTTCTCCGGCTTGTATTGTAAAGCTAACCCTATCAAGCGATCCTTTGACAGTTTCTGGATAAGTAAAACTGACATTTTTAAATTCTATTTTGCCATCAAACGTATTTCGCCTTACAAATTTTTTGCCTTCTGGACGTTCTACTGGCATATTCATTATATTGTCAATGCCTTTATAAGCAGTTTTCGTCTGCTCGTAATTTGCTATCAAAGATGCAACCTGACCCATAGGTGCTATAGCACGACCCGCTAATATAACCGTGGCTATCAAACCACCCATAGTTAGTGCAGTATCTTTTATCATATATACACCAAGCACAACCAAAGCAACTGTATTAATATGTACCAAAAATGCCGTTACTGTTGTAATAGAGGTGGTTATCATTTTTGATTTTATACTTCTGTTTGAAATTTCGCCAGTAGCTTCTTCCCAGTTCCACTGGACATTTCCACTAGCACCAAGTGTTTTTATGGTCTCTAATCCATTTAGACTCTCTATTAAAATGCCATTTTTAGCAGCACTTGCTTCAAATGTGCTTTTGATAGCATTTTGAAGTGGATTTTTTATAGATAAAGTATAGATCAAAATAATTATCATTGTAACTATTGGAACAACAACTAAGTATCCACCAATAAAATAAACAGTAATCAAAAATATAATAGCAAACGGCAAATCAACAATGGCAGCCAAAGAGGCTGATGAGAAAAAATTTCTTATAGTATCAAATTCTCGCAAATTTGAGGCAAATGAGCCAACGGATTTTGGACGATTTGTAAGTTTTAGATCCATAACTCTTTCAAAAAGCATAGAACTCATAATAATATCGCTCTTTTTGCCAGCGATTTCTAAAAAATACGACCTTGTAAATTTCAAGAAAAAATCTATCAAATACACAACCAAAACACCAATTGCAAGCACCCAAAGCGTTTCAGTTGCATTGTTTGGAACAACTCTATCATAAACATTCATAGTAAATAGCGGACTAGCTAAAACAAATAAATTAATAATCACACTAGCGACAATAACATCGATATAAATTTTCTTAGATTTTTTCAAAGTCCCCCAAAACCAATGCTCTTTTGTATTTTCAAGTAAATGCGAGGCTTCTCGCTCATCTGGAGCAAATTCACGCTTTAAATAGTATGCATAACCTAGATACTCTTGATTTAATTTATCCAAATCTATCGTGCTTGAACCATTTGCAATATCAGGCACAATGATGTTTGCAGTGCGTCTATCTGTGCTTATGCTTTGTAAAATACATGCTTTTTTGCCTCTTAGCATAAGTATGCATGGAAGCACAAGTGGAGATATTTGATCTAAATTTTTCCTAACCAAACTAGAAGCAAATCCAGCTCTTAATGCCGCACGCGAGAACAAAGATTTTGAGCCACTTAAAGAAAAAAGCTCGACCTCTTCACCATCTTTTACTGGCAAACCAATTGTTAATGCGTCAGCACTATATGGGTTATTATGTAGTTTAGTAAAAATTACCAAACACTCTAGTAATTCATCTTTTTTATCGCCTACCATATTTTATCCGATATTTTTAGTCTCATCTATGTAAATTCCTTGCATACTTGTTATGCCAAACTCTAGCAGTCTATCTTTTTGCTCTTGACTTTCAACACCTATTCCTATTATCTTAATATTCCTTAATCCCATAATAATATCTAGACTCTTTTTTACTTCATCAATATCTTTGCCATCAAAAAATTCAGTCAAATTTGCTGCACGTATTTTCACATAACTTGGATTGATTTGTTTAAGTCTATTTGTTCCACTTTGATTAAATTCAAAATGATCAAGCCCTAATTTTAATCCAAATTCTTTCATTGCATTTGTTAATTTAACTATGCTTCCAATGGCAATATCGTCCTTGTTTGGAATTTCAATATACACTTTGTTTTTTAAATTTGAGCCAATTTTTTTAAACAAGGCACATAATTTTATGAAATTTACATCAGATGTAATTATATCCTTGCCTAAATTTATAGCTATTGCATTGTTTATATTTTGATTTATTATCATATTTGATGCACGCTCTAGCACATGTAAATCAAGTGTAGCTCCAAGCTCAAGCTCACTAACCATTGGCATAAAATATGATGCCATTTGCCATTTGCCATACTCATCAACAAGTCTTAAATATATCTCAGTATGTTCTATTTTATCGCCATCAATAACATTTTGTCCAGCAAATTTAAACATATCGTTTTGCATAGATTTCATGATTAATTCACGATATTTTTCTTTGCCAAGCAAGATTGAATTTGTATTTAAGTTATACTCGCGTATGCAGAAATTTCCGTCCATTCTAGCATTTGCTAAAGTAACATCAGCAATAGTCATCAGCGATCTCATATCTGTTTTTGGATGATAATCAACCAAAGCCATATTGACTAAATTTTCATTCTCGTCTATACCAAAAATTTTAAAGCTATTTTTTATTTCATTCATTATAAATTTCGACATTTCACTAAGTTGCTTTGAACTAGTGCCCACAAGCAAAACAGAAAAATCGTTATCATTTAGCTTTGATGCAAAACCAAAGTATTTACTAGTATCAATCTTTTCTTGTAGTATATGAGATATTTTAATTGTCAAACTTTGCCATTTTTCAAAGCCCAAACTCTTCTTAAGGGCAATAAAATCCTTAAAACCAAGCAGCATTATAGTACCACTTGAATACTCCTCAGTATTTATATACTCAGACACCTTTGTTTGAAAATATCGCCTATTATAAAGCCCACTTAGGCTGTCTTTATATAGTATCTCTTGATATTTATTAAATGTATCTGACTCTTTATCAAATATGGCTTTTACTTTATAAACCATTGAATTCATGGCTACAACTATATCTTTTAAATCTTTAGTATAAGGTATGCGTTCTTGAATTATAAAATTACTATCTCGTATCGCCTCGGCTTGTTTTCGAACTTCGTTTAAAGGTCTAAATATCGCTTTTAATGCAAAATATGTACATATAAGCATGGCTATAAACATAGCCAAAAGTGCGTAAAAAATATCCTTCATGCCATTATATAGCTGATAATACGCTAAACCTGTATTTCCTTGAACATAGAGTGTTCCAAATTTTGCCCAACCAGTCATTATCTCACTGCTTTGAATTGGTGCATTTAACCTAATCATATTTATAAACCAATCAGGTATAGCATCAACATTTATCTCTTGAGAATTTTCAAGCAATACCTTATCATCTATGTCATCTAAACGTATCATTTGATAATAACCGCTATCAAATATAGAATTCATCATAGTTTCAACCATGGACAAATCATCCATATCAGCAACGGATTTTATTGATAAGCCAAGAGAATTTGCTGTATGTCTAGCGTTCGTGCCAAGCTGATCATTTATGTAGTTATTTAAACTATTAAAATTTAAATACCCAACAACACTAAATACAATCAAGCCAAAAAATACAATAGCTATCATAATCTGTCTAAATAATGTCATAGTCCCTCTTTTTTCATTCTATCTACTAATTCTATCCATTTTGGATTTTGTTTTTTATTTCCGCCAGGCACGATCTGCCCCAATCCCTCTTGTTTTGCTAAAAATAAAGAATCACCATTAAAACTATAAACTGGTAATAAATCGTTTCTTTGTGTTGCTATTTTAATCTGTCCGTTTATATTATCAAGAACTAAAGGTATTGATTTTGGAGTTTCATAGTAAGACAAAACCATATGAGCTTGATTGTATTTAAGTGCTTTTACATATGTAAAATATAGCTTGTTTGTTGGCACACCAAGTTGCTTTAATGTAAAGTATTTAGCAATAACATAATCTTCACAATCTCCAGCACCCTTGCCTATAAATTCCATCCTAGTAGCCCAGTAATCCTTTACTCCCCATATTTGCATATCATCAACCCATCTAAATGAATTAAAAAAATCATTTACTTTTTTTAACTTTTCTTGTTCGCTTGCATCTTTAAGTGAAACCATTAGAGAATTTAATGCCACCAAACGTCGTCTTGCACTATCACCATACTGCTTTTGCATTTGCGAAATATCAGATGATTTTATGAAATCATTTGCTAGGACAATTACCAAAAACACAGAAAGGGCAAAATTTTTTGCCCTTTTTAACATCCCTAGATACAGGGTCATATATATTACTTAAGGTCGTTTTCTATGCTGCATGCACCTTGAATATATCTCTTTGCAAAACCAGGCTCAAAGCTATCTGAAATCAGACCCATGTTATCAAGTAGCCTATATTTTGCATAAAGCAACGCTCTTTCATTGCTTGTTATCTCTTTTAGTGCTGAATTATATTCCGTTTCTGCATCAAGCAAATTAATTAAGTCTCTGCGACCTATCCTAAACTCGTCCTGATATGAATCAAGTGTAGCTTTGGCATACTCAACGTGCTGCAATAAATATGCCATTCTTTTTTCTTCCAATACATAATTTTGCCATGAAAATTTCAAGCTCTCTGTCAAATCTCTCATCAAAACATCAAGATTTTGTTGTTCTTGAGACACTGCTAACTTGCTTTTTTCTTTTTCAAGCTTATCTATTCCTTTATTGTAAAGATTGTATCTAAGTCTTACTAGCGTATCAAATGTAGCCTCTTCTTTGTTATTATCTAAAACATCAGTATGCTCATAGTTACCAGAAACTTCCAAATCAAGCTTAGGTCTAAATGGAGCATTTTTCTCTTTTACAACAGATTCAGACATTGCTATATTTGATCTTTGAACCAATAAAGATGGATTACAAAGCATAGCTTTATCATATACTTCTTTTTCTGTTGCCGGAAGATTGATATTAAATTCTGGCATATGTAAATTTTCAGGGTTTATTTTATGCCCATATAATTTTTCAAATGTCGCTATTGCATCATCATAGTTATTCTGTGCCGCAATCAGATTTGATTGAGCCAAGGTATAGCGTGAACCGGCTTGTCTCTCTTCAGAGGCAACACCAAAGCCAGATTGTGCTCTATCTCTAATTTGAGTATGAATATTTTCATGATTTACAACATTTTCGTTTTCTATATCAAGGATTCTTTTTGCCTCAACCAATGCTAGATATGCATCAACCATTTGTAGTGCTAGTCTATCTGCGGTCTGAGCAACAGAATAAGCAGCCGAATCAAGTCTATGGCTTTGTGATTTAATTCTATTTGCATCAGCACCGCCATTATATAAATTTTCAACCAAAGTTATATTTGCACCACCAATTCTACCTGAACCAGTGTTTGTGGTTATGCCATTATCTAATCGTTTATTTTCATGTCCAAAATATGCCATCGCGTCTAATGTAGGATAGTAAGCATTTTTAGCTATTTTTAAATCTTTGCCAACTTGCAAATAGTTATATTCACTGGCTTTTAGATTTGGATTTTCACTTAAAACTGTTTTAATGACACTGTTTAAGCTTAGTGGCTCTTGATTGGCATTTGATACAGGCTTAACAAAACTAGGTTCTGGTGTCATACTTGTTTCAGCAATAGGCTCTGCCAACGTATCTTCAACAACTGCAGAAGCAGTCTCGCCTCTAGCTTTCATGTTTTCGGTTACAATCTCATAATCACGCTTTGTTTTTATTTTCATAAAAGCATCATCATGATTTGGAAATTGTCTAATTGTTTTTAATAGCTCACGAGCCTGAGTTACACTAACAGGCTTTGTATCAACAAACAAAACAATTTCTTTTTTATCAGAAATATATCTATCTACTTCAACTAAATCTGAAATACCCTCAATGCTATCTTGAAGTTTTTTTGCAACCATATCAACACCTGCATCATTTTTACCCTGTGTAAATGTGCCTACATATATCCTGTGAACTAGTCCATCAGCGTTTGCTGAAGCAATACATAAAGCCGCTAAAATACTAGTAGATAACACCCTTTTCATTTTGAAAATCCTTTTCCTTTAAAAATAAATTTTGGTCGCCATTATATAACAAAAATATTTACAAAAATTAAATGAGTTTCTTAAAAATTAAATTATTTATTAATTATGAGTAAAATTTAATAATAATTATAAAAAAATTGTCACCAAAATATTACTTTTAAGCATTAAAATCAAGACTTACTCAAGTCTTTAAAACAATATACCAAAAAATCAAATTTCTGCTCAAAATAAAAAAATTAAAGTAAAAATAGACATTATTCTTAAAAATTAATATTATTAAATCATTTTAAACAAATAAAACAATCTTTATTACAATAAGAATTTAAAAAACAAAATTTAAAGTATTTTAAAGAGTTTTATAAATGTTGTTATTACTTGGTCTTTCTTGATACTCTCATTATTTAGACTAAATACCCACTTTTGCTTTACTCATGACCATATCTTTTATTTAGACTTAAGTATTTAACAAACCCTTTACTAGCCATCGCTTTGCTTACTATTTAAATACAATGATATTGCTAAGCTTTATAAGAAATTAAAAGTCTTATTAAGTATGGATTAAGCCAACAACAAATTAAATAGTTTTAGAAAATCTACGTAAATTTTCTGGAATCTTCTTTAAATACTCGTCAAAGCACATAGCAATATTTCGCACTAGCATTGAACCTGTTTGATTTACTTCTATTTTATTGGATGTAATCTCTACAAATTCTCTAAGACTATCAAGCTCTTTTAATTCATCTTTAAAATGAGTAAAAAAATCTATATTAAATTCTTGCTCAACTGCTTTAATATCAAGCATAAAATTACTCATCAAGCTCATTATAACAGACTTTCTAAGCAAATCTTCATCGCTTAAATATATGCCTTTACTATACGGCAAACGTCCAGCATCTATGGCTTTTTCATACTCAGCCAGGTCTTTAAAATTTTGAGCATAATGGCGTTTGCACTCACCTATGCTTGTTACTCCAATGCCAATCAAATCTGTGCCACCCTTTGTCGTATATCCTTGAAAATTCCTATGCAATGTGCCATTTTTAAGTGCAGCAAACAGCTCATCATTTGGCTTAGCAAAGTGATCCATGCCTATCATTTTATAACCATTTGATGTAAAAAATTCAATCGTATATTTTAAAATTTCAAGCTTTGTTTTTGGACTAGGTAGCGTTGTTTCATCAAATTTTCTCATATTTTTCTTAATCCATGGAACATGAGCATAATTAAACACAGCTAGTCTATCAGGATCAAGCGTCAAAGCCTTGTCAAGCGTATCTTTAAAGCTTTTTAATGTTTGATACGGCAAACCATAAATAAGATCCATATTTATAGAATTTATTCCGTATTTACGTGCCAAATCAACTGCATTTTTTGTCACTTCATATGGTTGTATGCGGTGTATCTCAGTTTGAACTTTATCGTTAAAATCCTGAACGCCATAACTTATACGATTAAAACCATGTGAAGTAAGAACCTGAATTTGTTCTTCGTTTAAAAATCTAGGATCAATCTCGCACGATATCTCGGCATCTATCATAAAGTTTGAAAATTTATTTTTTATTAAGTTTATAATTCTATCAAGTTGAGTAGCGCTATAAAACGTTGGCGTGCCACCACCAAAATGCATCTGTAAAATAGGCACAGATGTATCAAGATGTGTTGATAAAATTTCAAGCTCTTTTTGTAAATAATCTATATAGCGTTCTTTTTTGTCGTCTTTGCTTGTATAAATCACATTGCAGCCACAAAAATAACAGGCGGATCTACAAAATGGCAAATGAAAATACAACGACAAAGGTCGTGATTTATCGCGATTTTTTAGCTCATTTACATATTCATCATATCCAAAATGCTCTCCAAACTCAGGAGCCGTCGGATAGCTAGTGTAGCGAGGACCAGGGCGTGAATACTTCACATATGCATCAAAATCAATCATTTTCAATCCCCCTTGCTCTCATCATCTGCGATATATCAACAAAAAGATTTGGATGAGATCGCTTAATCCCACGTAAAAGCTTATCTAAATCAACGCTAAATGCCTTTTCTTCTTTTTCCTTGGCTATCTTTTTAATCTCATCCATAGCCACAACCCAAACATCATTAAAATCAACAGGAATATTTTGCCATATTGTCTTTTCAAGCCTTAGATTGAAATTTTCTCTCTCGCTATTTTTATAAGCTTGTATCAATGCTGATATTGATTTTATCGATACCATTGCATGGATATTATTATCTTCATCAATACCAAACCACGGCTCGTCGCCATCCCATGAACCACTTTTTAAACTTAGAAATTTTTCATTTTCATTTGTAGTAGAAACAATTTGAAATATTGTTCTATCTTCGGCACTTATGCCAAGCCCACCGCTTATTTCGTCTATTTTTTTATTTACACATTCAAGAGTGTTTTTGCACTCACTCATCAAAGCTCCTTAAGAATTTCTATGTCTATCAAGCCAAACCATTATCGCTTTTTGTGCATGAAGTCTATTTTCAGCCTCGTCAAATATCTCATTAGCATGTGCTTCAAACACACTTTCGCTCACTTCATACCCCCTATATGCTGGTAAGCAGTGTAAAAACATCGCACCCTCTTTTGCTAGTTGCATAACACTATCATTTACCATAAATCCATCAAAATAGCTTATTCTTTGCTCTTTTTCACGCTCTTGTCCCATTGATACCCAAGTATCAGTAGTCACGACACTAGCATCTTTTACAGCTTGTTTTATATCGTTTGTGATTAAAATTTTTGCACCTGAGACTTTTGCATTTTCATAAGCTTGTTTTACAATAGTCTCTTCTGGTTCATACCCTTTTGGTGTGGCTATTCTAAGATCAAGCCCTAACTTTGAAGCAAGCATGAGCCACGAGCCAGTCATGTTATTTCCATCGCCAACATAAGCCACAACATCACCAGCATTGTGCTCTATCATGGTTAGATAATCAGCCATTAACTGAACAGGATGATAAAGATCGCTTAGTCCATTTATAACTGGCACAGATGAGTATTTTGCAAATTCTTCTAAAGTCTCATGCTTATCAACCCTAAGCATAGCCATATCACACATTCTACTTATCACTCTAGCCGTGTCACGTATAGGCTCACCGCGTCCGATTTGAATATCATTTTTAGACAAAAACAGAGCGTGACCACCAAGCTGATACATGCCAACTTCAAAACTCACCCTTGTTCTTGTTGAGCTTTTTTCAAATATCATAGCTAGTGTTTGATTTTGTAAATATTTGGTGAAATTTTTAGATTTTGTCTCGGCTTTAATGCTTTTAGCTAGATCTAAAATTTCTAAAATTTCATCTTTTGTAAAATCATTTAATGTAAGAAAATGTCGCATCTGCTTCTCCTTATTTTGTTTTATAACCAAAATTTTATAAATGTATTATGTTATATTTTTGCTTAATTTTCACTACTTTCGTAGCAACTTTGCCGCTTGTTTTGCATGATACGTGATGATTAAATCTGCACCAGCTCTTTTAAATGCCAAAAGCGTCTCTAACATAACCTTGTCATAATCTATAACACCAGCTTTTGCCGCAGCTTGCAGCATAGCATACTCTCCGCTCACATTATACACACAAAGCGGAAGCAACGAACGCTCTTTAATATCACGTATTATATCCAGATACGCCAAAGCCGGTTTTACCATGAGTATATCAGCACCCTGCTTTTCATCTTCTAAGCTCTCATTTATCGCTTCAAACCGATTTGCACTATCCATTTGGTATGTTTTTCTATCGCCAAAACTCGGCGCTGATTCAGCCACATCACGAAATGGTCCATAATAGGCTGAAGCAAATTTTGTAGAGTAACTCATAATGGGTAAATTTTCATAACCGTTTTCATCTAAAGCTTTTCTTAAAGTTGTTATTATGCCGTCCATCATACCACTTGGAGCTATCATATCGGCTCCATTTCTAGCGTGTATGATGGCTTGACGAGCTGAAATTTCAAGTGTTGCATCGTTATCTACGGTTTGATGAACGTGATCTAATATCCCGCAATGCCCATGGTCTGTATATTCACAAAAACAAAGATCGGTTATAACAAAAAGCTCTGGAAATTTTGACTTTATAGCCCTTAATGCCGTAGCGATAATGCCATCATTACTCAAAGCGTCTGAGCCTATACTGTCTTTAGTGCTAGGTATGCCAAACAATATAATCGATTTAATCCCAAGTTTTAAAATTTCATCACACTCTTTTAAAATTTCATCAAGGCTTAGCTGATACACTTCTGGCATCGAAACAATCTCTTTTCTCACGCCGACACCAGGCACAACAAATAGCGGATATATAAAATCATCAACACTAAGATGAGTTTGTCTAATCATCTGCCTAAAATTTTCATTTATTCTAAGTCGTCTAAAACGTTTAAACATAAATTTGCCTTTTTTTGCTAAAATATCGCCATAAGTGTATCACAAATGGAGTTAATTTAGTATGAAAATAGAAATTTCAAACATAGCAAATCTACCCTCACGTTTTGGCAATTACAAACTTAAAGCCTTCAAAGAGAATGAAAAAGAGCATCTAGCCATATTTAAAGAGCCGTTTGGCGAGATTGTAAATGTGCGTATTCATTCAGAATGCTTAACTGGCGATGCAATAGGAAGCTTAAAGTGCGATTGTAGAGATCAGCTAGAAGCGAGTTTAGATTATATAGAAAAGCACGGTGGCATGGTGATTTATTTACGTCAAGAAGGGCGAAATATAGGGCTATTAAACAAAATAAACGCATATAGTTTGCAAGATAAGGGACTTGATACCATACAAGCAAATCATCAATTGGGTTTTAAAGCAGACGAAAGAACATATGAAATAGTTGATATTATTTTAAAAGATTTTGGCATTACAAAAATAAATCTTCTTACAAATAATCCAGAAAAATTGGGCGGACTAAAATGTGTGCAAATTGTCTCACGAATACCTATCGTAATCACGCCAAACAAACACAACAAAGACTATCTAAAAGTAAAACAAGAGCAAATGGGACACATGCTAAAAGATGAGTGATTTTAAACAAAAATGCGAGAAATTTTCTGAAATTTTAAACAGATATAACAAAATCCATAGTCTAACAAATTATAAAAATTTTGACGAGCAGATAAATGATAGCATAGCCATACTTGACATGATCGAAATCTCAGCCAACAAAGCCATAGATATCGGTAGTGGAGCTGGATTTCCTGCACTGTTTTTGGCGATGAAGCTTAATGAGTGCGAGTGGCATCTGTATGAGCCAAATCATAAAAAATCAGCATTTTTGACCCTTGCAAAGATTGAATTAGGGTTAGAAAACGTAATAATTCATAGCACAAAATTACAAGATGGAGATAAATTTATAGTTGATTTAATCACATCAAGAGCATTGATGAAAGTAGCTGATTTGGTTAAAATTTCACGTGGATTTTTTAATGAAAATACAAAATTTTTACTATACAAAGGCTCAAGCGTAACCGAAGAATTAAATGGATTTAACGCAAAAGTGCTTAATAAACACAATAGAAATTATATTTTAATGGATAAGGTATGCTAGGGAAAATTTTAACACTTGTTGTAATTTTGTTAATTATATATATAGTATTTTTTAAAAGTAGAAAAAAAGACGAGCAAAGAGATGTTCAAAGTTTTGTTCAATGCGATAAATGTGGGACTTTTATATCATTAGATGAAGCTATACTAAGCAGTGGCAAATATATTTGTAAAGAGTGTATAAAGGGATAAAATGCAAATAATAGGCGATGAGTTAATACCATATAAACCATTAGTTTATATCACGCATGAGAGCGAAATTTGTCAAAATTGCTTATACAGATACGACAGAGATTTAATCAAAATTTCAAAGCAAAAAGGCCATGAGTTTAGCCTAATATGTAGCGATATAACCCAAGCCATCATAGCAAATGCCGTTGGTGCAAAATATATCATATGCGAACAAAAAGACGCACTAGCCTTTAGTGAGTTGGCAAATTTTTATATGTTTGATGCAAAAATAGCATGTGTTATCGACGATGAAAGTCAGCTATCAAAACTAGCTAACACAAAAGTTGATACAGCAATTTATAAAAAAGGGATAGAAAATGGAGCTTTTTAAAACGATAATTTTGATGAGTATTTTAATGATAATGTTTATGTTTGCTGGTGCAGCATTGGGCGGTGAGCAAGGTATGATTATCGCATTTGTGGTTGCACTTGGCATGAACTTTTTTTCATATTTTTTTAGCGACAAAATTGTCTTAAAACGCTACAGAGCCGTAAAAGTAGATGAAAACAACGCAAAAGGACTGCTTGATATCGTAAAAACTCTCTGCCTTAACGCAAACATTCCAGTCCCAGCTGTATATATCATACCAGAGCGCGTTCCAAACGCATTTGCCACTGGTCGCAATCCAAACAATGCAGCCGTTGCCGTAACAGAAAGATTGCTTGAAATTTTAAACAAAGATGAAATAGAAGGCGTAATAGCACACGAACTAAGCCACGTAAGACACTACGATATTTTAACAGGCACAATCGCTGCTGTAATCGCTGGTGCAATTGCTATGCTTGCAAATTTTGCAAAATTTGGTGCAATGAGTGGCAATGCAAGACAAAATAAAAATAATGCTGTTTTGCTACTAATCGCAGCTGTTGTAATGCCTTTAGCAGCTTCAATTATACAAATGGCAATCTCAAGAGAGAGAGAATTTAAAGCAGATAAAGGTGCAGCGTTGATGACTGGCAAACCGCAACATCTAGCATCAGCACTATCTAAACTAGAAAACTACTCTAAAAATTATGCGATGCACCAGGCAAACGAACAAACAGCACATATGTTTATAATAAATCCATTTGGTTCAGTCAAACAAACACTATCAGCACTTTTTCGCACACATCCAAAAACAAGCGATAGAATAGCTGCACTAAACGAGATACAAAAGCAATTAAGAGAATACTAAGTCGATTAATTTAAATAACAACTAAAATAAGGAGATAAAATGTCGCTACTTTTTTCAAAATTTAAACTAGGCAATTTAACACTAGCAAATCGCACGGTTTTTGCGCCAAGTTGCACTTATAAAGTCAAAAACAACGACGGCAAACCAAACGAGTATCATCAAACACACTACGGTGCAAGAGCAATCGGTAGCGTCGGACTTATCATAGTTGAAGCAACAGCGGTTGAGTCTCGCGGCAGGATAACAAACAACGATTTAGGTCTATACAACGATGAGCAAATCTCCGCACATCAAAACATAACAAGATTAGTAAAATCTCTAGGCTCACAAATCGGGGTTCAACTAGCTCACGCTGGTAGAAAAAGCGAATGCACAGACTCTGAAGCAGTAGCACCAAGCACACAAGCATTTTCGCCAAATTCAAAAATACCAAAAAAATTAAGCTTAGATGAAATTTTACAAATTAAGCAAAATTTCGTATCAGCAGCCATAAGAGCCAAAAAAGCTGGATATGACTTGGTAGAAATTCATGCAGCTCACGGATACTTACTAAATCAATTTTTAAGCAAGAAAATAAACGATAGAGATGATGAATATGGCAAAGATAAAACATTGCTGTTAAAGCAAATAATTACAGAGATAAAAAATGCTGTGGATATCGAAGTAGGCGTAAGACTTAGTGCATATACGTGGCAAGATGATGATTATAGTGTAAATGATATAGTTACGCTATCAAAAGAGCTTGAAAAATTAGGCATTTGCTATTTACACATATCATCTGGCGGAGTGTATTTTCAAACAAATGACGCACCAACAATAGCCCCATTATATCAGGCAAAATATGCAAAAGCTATAAAACAAGCTGTAAATATACCAGTTATCGCAGTTGGACTTATAAAAACAGCTGGTGAGAGCGAAGCGTTGTTGCTTGGAGATGTGTGTGATTTGGTTGCGTATTCTCGTGCAATTTTAGCAAATCCAAATTTTGTTATACAAATGATGTCTGAGCTAAAAGAGTATGACCTGATCGATAATACCTTTACAAGAACGTATAAATAAAGGGCAAAAATGTCACAAAAGCACTACGAAGTTGTAATTATAGGTGGCGGCATCAGTGGTTCGGCTTTAATGTATTGTCTAGCCAATTTTACTGATATCAAAAGTGTAGCTTTGCTTGAAAAATATGACACCATAGCACCTTTAAACTCAAAGGGCGAGTGCAATTCCCAAACAATTCACTCAGGCGATATTGAGACAAATTACTCATTTGATAAGGCAAAATCAGTCGCAAAAATTGCTCAAATGCCAATTAAATATGCACTAAAATACAATTATGAGAACAAATTTATGTTCTCTCATCAAAAAATGGTTCTTGGTGTAGGCGAAAAAGAGTGCGACTTAATACAAAGTCGTTTTGAAATTTTTAAAGAAATTTATCCGTATTTAGAGCTTTTTGATAAAAACGAGCTAAAAAGTATAGAGCCAAACGTCGTTTTTAAAGATCATAAAAGCGAACGAAGTGAGAAAATTTTAGCCATGGGTGCTAGAGTAGGACAATACACGACGATAGATTTTGGCGCGATGAGTGTTAGTCTAGTAAATAACGCTAAAACAATAAGCAAGGATGATTATGAGCTGCATTTAAATTGCAATGTAAAAGAGATTAAAAAAATCGGCGATAAGTTCTATTTAAAAACTAACGATAGCGTAATAACAGCTTCATGTGTCGTCGTAAATGCTGGTAGCTACTCGTTATTTTTAGCTCATCAAATGGGTTACGCACAACACCTTAGCACACTACCTGTAGCTGGAAGCTTTTATTTTGCAAACAAAAAGCTACTTAACGGCAAAGTTTATATGGTGCAAAATGACAAGCTTCCATTTGCTGCCCTACACGGCGATCCGGATATACTAGCAAATGAGCTTACTAGATTTGGTCCAACGGCTCTTGTTATGCCAAAGCTTGAGCGATACCATGGCATGGATAGCTTTTATGATTTTTTTGAGTGTTTAAAATTTGATAAAAAAATAGCTAAAATTTTTATCGATTTATTAAAAGACCGTGATATTGCAAACTATTTAATTAAAAATTTCTTATATGAAATTCCTTTTATCAACAAACATGCTTTTGTAAAAGAAGCACGAAAAATAGTCCCAAGCCTAAGGATCGAAGATATAAAATATGCTAAAAATTTTGGTGGTATTCGTCCGCAAGTGATCGATAAAAATAGCGGAAAGTTGGAATTTGGCGAGGGTAAAATAGTCACAAATGACGGCATTATATTTAACATGACACCAAGCCCTGGTGCAACAAGTTGCTTTGCAACAGCAAAAAGCGATTTAGAGCATATAGTAGCCTACTTGGATGGTAATTTTAATATAGATAAATTTAACGCTGAGTTTTTTGAATAAATTTCACAATCAATACTTTTTTGGATATAATTACGGCAATTAAAAGGATCAAAATGTACCAACTCGCAGCCAAACTATTTCCTATATCTCGCTCTATCACAG